>QHXI01000125.1 GCA_003222895.1 Acidobacteriota bacterium
TGACTTTGCGGCGCGAAGGATTTTCGCTGCCGAAACAAAGGCACGAGCGCTCGCTCGCTGCTCGCTACAAAGGCCAATCGTTTGAGCTTCAGATCAAACAGACCCGCGGCAACATCGCCGCCGCCTTTCATCGCGCGCATCGCGCCCGTTATGGATACGCGCAACCAAACAACGCCGTCGAGATCGTCAGCGCAGGCGTGCGATCAATCGGCGATGTCGAAAAGATCAAGGTGCGATCGGTTCAAACCCCATCGAAACTTATTAGGCCGCACGCGTTCGTCGAAACATATTTCGATCGCCGCAAAGTTAACGCAGCGGTTTATCATCGCGAGCGGTTGCCCGCCGGTGCTCGTCTGCAAGCGCCCTGCATCGTGACTGAGTATTCGGCGACGACTTTGGTCCCGCACGGGATGCGCGCCAAAGTCGATCGATACGGAAACCTGCTGATGGAAATCGACCGATAATGAAATTCGATCCGACCACACTTGAAATTTATCGCGCGCTCTACACCTCGGTCGCGGAAGAAATGGGTGTGACGCTGCGGCGCACTTCGTTCTCGCCGAATATCAAAGAGCGCCGCGATTATTCCTGCGCGGTATTCGATTCATCAGGCCGAGTGATTGCGCAAGGCGATCATATGCCGGTGCATCTCGGCTCGATGCCGATGGCCGTGGCTGCGGCCTTGCGCGCGATCAGGATTGGTCCAGGCGATGTGGTAGCTCTCAACGATCCCTTCGCCGGCGGCACGCATTTGCCGGACGTGACTTTGGTGATGGGTGTGTTTGGAAAGCAGGAGACGGGAGACAGGAGACAGGAGACAGCGAAAAGACGAAACCGACTCCCGTCTCCTAACTCCAGGCCCCTGTTTTTCGTAGCTAATCGCGCGCATCACGCGGACATCGGTGGCGCGACGCCGGGATCGATGGGACTGGCGACGGATGTCTACGGCGAAGGCGTGCGCATCCCGCCAATCAGAATTGTTCGCGCCGGCGACGCCTGCGATGACGTGATGAAGCTAATACTTACGAACGTACGCAGCAGCAACGAGCGCCGCGCTGACTTCGAAGCCCAGATCGGTTCGTTGAAAACCGGCGAGATGCGTCTGCTGGAAATTGTCGAGCGGCGCGGCGAGCGCGAAGCTCGTAAATACGCCGCGCATTTGATTTCGTATTCTGCGCGAATGATGCGCCAGGCCGTTGCGGCGATTCCTGATGGAGTTTATCGAGCGGAAGACGCTCTGGATGACGACGGCATTAGCGATAAGGAGATTCCAATTCGCGTGCAAATAAAGATCAAAGCCGATCGCGCGCGCGTCGATTTCACCGGCAGCTCACCACAGGTTGCCGGAGCAATCAATGCTGTAGAAGCCATCACCGTTTCGGCAGTTTCGTACTGCTTTCGTTGTTTGATCGGCGGTGACGTTCCCGCGAGCGCGGGATTGATGGAGCCAATCGAGGTAATCGCGCCGCAGGGAACTGTCGTTAACGCGAATCATCCCGCGTCAGTCGCTGGCGGAAATGTCGAGACTTCGCAACGCATCGTCGACACGGTTTTCAAAGCTCTATCGCACGCAATCCCCAATCGAATTCCGGCCGCCAGCCAGGGAACGATGAACAACTTGACGATTGGCGGAATCGATCCGCGCACCGGTGCGGAATTTTCATACTACGAAACGGTTGCCGGCGGCATGGGCGCGCGACCGAAGCTCGATGGCATGAGTGCGACGCACACGCATATGACGAATAGTCTCAACACCCCAGCCGAGGCGCTCGAATACGCTTATCCACTGCGGGTGCGCGAATATCGAATTCGAAAAGATTCTGGTGGGAAGGGAAGACACAAGGGCGGCGACGGCGCGATTCGCGAAATCGAAACGCTCGCGCCCGCGCGCATGTCTTTGCTTTCTGATCGACGCAAGCGCGGGCCTTATGGTTTGCGCAGCGGCAAAGATGGCGAGCGTGGTCGCGCCTTCATCATTAGGCGCGATGGTAGTCGTGAAGAATTGACTTCAAAAGGAAGCTGGTCGCTCGATGCGGGTGATCGCGTGCGCATCGAAACGCCGAGCGGCGGCGGATTTGGGAAGTGAATCCGCAGATTACACAGATGAAAAAACCAGGGAAAGAATGGAACCAGCGCGCGTGTTTCGTTATCAAGATCGCTTTGATTTGTTCTGTGTAATCTGCGTAATTTGTGGATGTTTCTGTTTGGGAAATGATTAGGTTTGATTTAGACTGCCACGTCGCTTTTACAACTCACACATCAATAGAAAAATAATGAGCACGACAGCAACGATGATTCGCAGTCTTGAACCAGATGAAAATGAAGTGCCGGCCCGCAAGGAACATCCGGGAGTCGCGCGGGCAGGATGGATTGAAGTGATTGCCGGCTCGATGTTTTCCGGCAAATCGGAAGAATTGATTCGACGTCTGCGCCGCGCCAAGATCGCGCGACAGAAAATCCAGGTCTTCAAGCCGGAAATTGATGCGCGTTTTTCCAACGATCACATAGTCTCGCATTCCGAAATTCGCCACGAATCGGTCAACGTGCGCACCGCAGAAGAAATTCGGCAGAGTGTCCAGCCGGACACGGAAGTCGTCGGCATCGACGAAGGTCAGTTTTTCAATAACGATTTGATTCCGATTGCGAATGAATTGGCCCAACGAGGTATACGCGTAATTATCGCGGGATTGGATCAGGACTATACTGGCAAGCCCTGGGAACCAATGCCGCAACTCCTCGCCATCGCCGAATACATCACCAAGACTCACGCCATCTGCATGAAGTGCGGCCAGCCCGCGAACTACACGCAACGAACTTTTGAATCAGAAGAACGCGTCGCCGTCGGCGGCGCCGGCATGTACGAAGCGCGGTGCCGCACTTGCTTCGTGCCTCACGCAGACGCGCCGACGGTGCATGAGGAGTAGGGAAAGCTATCGTTTTTGATCTGACCGATCGGAAAATTCACACCGAAACTAAAAGAAGGGTGAGGACCACCATTATCCAGCTCTTTTAACGCGTCGGCTGTCAGGGGCGGGGGCCGTAGGGTGAGTGGTTCCGGTTGGCATCGTCTGCCCTTAAATGCTTATCGCAAAGTAGAAAATTGCCCTTGCAAAAGTCTGGTGCAGCCGTTATATAGAGGCCACGCTTTCGCGCGAAGGCTGCTGGGTTGATATCACCCCGACTCGAGATATCAGGCCGAGCCATTTATCTCTTGCACACGTTAACGCACCGGAGATGCAATCAAACTATCAATCCGATGCGCACTTTTTCTTGCAACTTTGAATTGGAATTCACGTCGATGGCATAGCCCAGGCGGCGTAGACCAAGCCCCCGATTTGCAGTGTCGTCCTCCTCCGAAATCACCGCCCTTCTTGTCGACTGGAGCGACGGCGACAAGACTGCTTTGGACAAGTTGTTTCCGTTAGTCGAGCGCGAACTTCACCGGCTGGCCCACAGCTACATGCGTAAAGAAAAATCCGATCACACTTTGCAGACGACCGCGCTGGTCAACGAGGCATACTTGCGCTTGATCGATCAAAAAAACACGCGTTGGCAAAATCGAGCCCACTTCTTTGGTATCGCGGCGCAAATCATGCGGCGCATTCTAATGAATTACGCGCGTGACCGCGCGCGTTTGAAACGAGGAGGCGACGCGATTCAGGTTTCTTTGTCTGAAGTAGATGGGGTTCCGGGAACGAAAGCGAGCGAGCTGCTCGCACTCGACGAAGCACTCGACAAGCTGGCTCTGATTGATGAACGAAAGGCCAGGGTAGTCGAGTACAGATACTTTGGTGGACTGAGCGTGGACGAGACAGCCGAAGTCCTGAAAATATCTGCGGTTACCGTGATGCGGGATTGGAACATGGCGAAGGCGTGGTTGGCTCGGGAGATCAAGCGTGAACTTTAACTGGCAACGAGTCGAAGAGTTGTTCCATGCGACGGCGCAGCTTGCGGCTGCCGACCGCGCCGTGTTCTTAAACAAAGAGTGCGGCGAAGACAACGAACTGCGCCGAGAAGTCGAATCGTTGGTAGCAGCTTCGGAAGGCGAGAACAGTTTTATTGAAGAACCGGCATTGAACCTCGGGATGAAGATCCTGGCAGTTGGTCAAAAGCAATCGTTGGTCGGCCGGTCAATCGGACACTACAAGATATTTCGTTTGCTCGGCGAGGGCGGAATGGGTGAGGTTTATCTTGCAGAGGATCGCACTCTTGAACGGAACGTTGCACTGAAGTTTCTTTCTGATGGACTTGCAGACGACAAGTGGGCGCGCGAGCAGTTGACGAAAGAAGCGAGGGCAGTCGCCAGATTGGAAAATCCAAACATCTGCGCCGTGTACGGACTCGAGCAAATTGGCGAGCAGAATTTCATCGTCATGCAGTATGTCGAAGGTGAGACGCTCGCATCACTGCTGCGCAAGGAACCGCTCGGATTTGATCGCGCTCTCGATCTGGCCGAGCAGATTGCCGGTGCGCTCGCCGCGGCTCATGCTCGCGGAATTATTCACAGTGACGTGAAGCCTCAGAACATTGTTGTTACTCTCGAAGGGCAGGCAAAAGTCCTCGACTTCGGATTGGCGAAATTCGCCAGACGTAACCAATCCGCCGCATTCGGGGCGGGCGATCAAACGTCGCACGATGGTCCCATAATCGGTACGGTCGCTTACATGTCTCCAGAGCAGGCGCGTGGCGAGAAGTTGGATTGTCGCACCGACGTCTTCAGTTTCGGCATCGTGCTTCACGAGATGTTTGGCGGAAAAAATCCTTTCCTCCGTGAAACTTGCGAGGAGACTTTCAGCGCGATCATCACAACTGAGCCAACTCATTTCAAAGAACCATTGCCGTCGGCCTTGGCCGGAATTGGTCAGAAGTGTCTTGAGAAGGGCGCGGAGAGTCGCTACGAAACGGCCGCAGAGTTGTTGATTGACCTGCGCCGTTTGCGAAAGGGTCGCGAACGGGCTGCGGTGATCGGTTGGCGGCGGTACTTACAATATTATGCGGTGGCCTCGGTTCTGTTGTTACTTCTGTTCATAGGCGGCGGCGACTATGCATACCGAAAGGCGACGACCGTTCACTCGCTCGCCGTCCTCCCCATTGTCAATGAAAGCGGCGACTTGGAGAAAAAGTATTTGAGCGATGGCTTGAGCCGAAGTCTCTTCGATCGCTTCTCGTACTTGTCGCGGTTGAAGGTGAAGATGCCGACCGAAGTTCGATCGAGACAAATCGATCAAATCGTCCAGCAGGGGCGCGAACTGAATGTCGAGGCAGTATTGGTAGGCGACGTCTTCAAGCAGAACGACGGGTTGCAGTTGCATATGCGGATGCTCAACACCTCGGATGGCAAAATCAGCTGGGAAAAAACCTTTGCGCTGAAGTCTGCGGATACCTTCGCCATGCAGGACGACATCACCCGCGATGTCACGTCGGCGCTTGGGATGTGGTTAATCGGAAACGAAAAGAAATCGTTGACGCATCATCAGACCGACAATCAGGAAGCTTTGAGCGCGTACATGCGCGGCCGATATTATTGGACCAGGAGGGATCGCGACAATATCCAAATCGCCATCAAGTATTTCGATCAGGCGATCGATCTCGATCCGTCGTTTGCAGAAGCGTATGCCGGGCTAGCGGACTGTTACGTGCTTAGTAGCAGCGTCCTCTACGGCCCGATGAAGCCGGCCGAGGCGATAGAAAAAGCGAGCTACAATGCCCGAAAAGCAATCGAGCTAAATGCAACGCTTCCCGAAGCACACACATCGATGGGCACGATCAATCTCAAATACAACTGGGACTGGAAAGAAGCGGAAAGAGATTATCAACTGGCGACTAATTTGGATCCAAACTATGCGCCCGCACGTTTCTGGTATGCGAATCTACTTATAGTTCTTGGGCGTCCTGATGATGCAATTAGAGAAGCCGCGATCGGCAAGTCTTTAGATCCTTATGCTCACGTTTCAATGATGAACTATGCGCGCACTCTCTATTACGCGCGTCGCTTCGACGAGGCCGCCGAGTCTTTGAATGAATTGCTTCAAGAAGACGCCGAGTACGCGCAGGGACTGCACATGCTGGCTTGGGTCAGGATCCAACAGCGCAGGTTTGGGGATGCGATCATACTTTTGGAAAAGCTACACGCCAAGGATCCTCTTCATTCGTCAGCGGCGCTTGGACTCGCGTATGGCAAAGCCGGAAAACGTACTGACGCTTTGAAGATGATCCAGGAACTGGATGAGTTCGCCAGAGAGCGATCCATTCCCCCGCTGGAGAAAGCGCTTGTCCATATCGGACTGGGCGAGCTTGACGAAGCTTTTGAAGGGTTGGAGCAAGCGTATCGCGATCGCGTGCCGAACCTGGCCTATCTCACCACTGATCCAATCTACGATGATTTGCGCAAGGACGCGCGGTTCAACGACCTCGCTCGGCGAGTCGGGCTCTTGCCTTGATATTTTTCACGCGAAAACTTAAGGAGTGCTGCTTTAAGGGATGTTGCTACGGTTGCTGCTTGTGGTCGTTTGGCCGGATTAGAATCCAAAAGGTCCATCACGATCTTTGTCACCGTTGAAGGTATGTTGCGTCTCGATTTGCCGAGCGGCTGGGAATCCACGTGATCCGGAGTCCTGCCCGAGAGCAGAAGATATATTACGACTCCTAACGCATAAAGATCCTCGGGCAGTCGCGATCTCCCTTCGAACTTAGCCGACGCTTCCGGTGAAATATACGATGAGGTTCCCCATGGCAATGGGTCAGGCTTTTTTATTGGACAGGCGCCCTCAAAATCGAGAGGCCGAAGTTCACCAGAGCTGGACAGAATAATATTTCGTGGTTTGCAATCTCGCCACACCCAGCCTGCCGCGTGAATGCTGCTAATCAACTTCGAAATCTCGATACTACGTTCCAGCGCGCCCGTTAACGGCAATCTCCGTCGGCGACGAGTAAGCCATTGTTCCAGAGTTTCTCCCTGAATAAACTCAATTGCGATGTAGTAACTTTTGTGCGTAGAAAATGATGAGCAAACACGCGGCACTTTCACTCCGGAATCTTGGAGCGAAGACAACACTTTGCCTTCATGACGAACGCGCCAGAAGCCATCGCGACCATCCCAACTTAGTTCGCCGAGCTTCCGTCCTTGCTTCAATATGCAGAGTCGCGCCGGTTCCACCGATAGATCGATGGCCTGGTATACGCCGCCGCGGCCTCTTTGGCCCAGTGCCCGAAACGCTTTGAAGGGAATCTTTTCAGGGGGCTCGGACGGGCGCGACCTCTGCGGGCGATGCTTAAACGGATCCGGCGCCCAATCAGGCGCCGCTCTTACATCGCGGACATCAGCAATGAAATTGCCATTCGGATCGCGGAGCGCAAACTCGTGCTCGCCGGATGGATCTTGAATCTCTTTGAAGCCGCCATAGCGGTAATAGACACAGCCGTGGCTCGCAAATCTAAAATCGAAGGGAACGCTGGGCGCCGGTATTCCGCGAGTTAACCGATGAAGATCCTGAGCGAGAGCAACTGCCTCATCCGTTGTTCGAGGGTAAATCGTAAGGAATTTTCCAATCTGGCTGTATCCATAGAATATTCCGCTGTTTAGTCTGTCCAACTCTTGTAGAGAATTTGGGCCCTTAAATAGAATCTCGCGGCGGTGTAGAAAGGGGGCAACGGCTCGCATGACCCTGGCGGCACTAAGCACGGTTGCCGAGACGTGAAGTTTCCAACCTTGATCGGGATCAGTCTCAAGCTGCTGACGACTAAAACGCCAAATAGAATTCAGCGAAACGATTGGCAGATAACGCGCGCACAACTCTTCCCAGTTGTTTGATCCGGCGGATTTCACCGATCGATTCGCAGGTCGTCTCACAATCTGTGTAACTCCACAGCGGTACCGCGATTGGCGCAGATTGAGTACGCGGCGCCAACCTCGGTGATCTTCGTCAAGGCAAAAGAGAAACTAAAGGGAGTCCGGCTTGCTAGACGTTCGGAATATCGAACGGCCTCCATTGAGGAACCAGGTTACCGCCCGGCACCTCGTTCAAGTTCGTGTCGATGCGGGTATCGACACCATTAGCGGTCTTGGTGTTCGTTTGCGCGTCGCAAACCGCATTCGAAACGATATAGGCCCTTGACTGAGCCATCCATGCCGGATCAGTCTCCGACACCATAGTGAGCAGATCGAATTGTTCGTCGTTATCGGCAAAGAGTGCCATATATCGTTTCCAGTCGTCGCTCTGCATACCTCCGGTAATGGCCTTTACGGCCAATGATCCAATACGGATGGCGAGGTCCCCGCCTTTGTAAGTGTCCAAAGTCACTGCCGCATTTGTCTTTTGCAGATTCTTGATGAGCTTGCTCATTGATTTATCTCCTCAGTTTGGTTGAGAACTGTTCACTGCTTCAGGGAAGTACAAAAAATCGTTTTGAAAACTCAGCCCGAAGGCCAAGTGCCCGTCAATGCATCAACCGTAAAGCTCTTTCAGATGCGCACCGACCGGATCGACTACGTCAGCGAAATCCAACAAGTCGACCATTTCAAATATGGGTTTGTTTGTTGCAGGGTCCACGCGACCAGTAATCGGTTGCCACGCGGGGTCCTTTAATAATGAAAAGGGACTCGCGTTAATCAATCCCACCAAAGTTTCAGCAACGATGCGGCTGCCTACTTTTCCCAGGCGCTTGCCCTGTTCCCGCGTTTCGGCTTCTTTAAGAATGTAGTACCAGAGGGGTGTGTGGCCCTCGAAAGCGGCACCGGGCCCCAACTCGTCCGCCGTCAACTCCGGTTCACCGATTCTCCCGGCAATCTCTTCGCCGCTCAATAGTCCAACCGCGAACCCTCGCAACAAATTCCGAGACGTAAGTAGTCTGCGATCGCCAGTCAACGACTGGGGAGGAAATCCGGGGATGCGACTAAGATTGAAACCAAGAGTGGTGTCGATCTTACTCGCCACATTTCTTGTCAGTGGCGGATCGTATTTGGGGAATCCGGTGAAATCAAAGAACCGCCGCCAATCGATGATCCAATCGCTGGTCAGACGCGGCGGCTCGCCATTCTTACCGATCGACCCACTGAAGTTTGTCTGGCTGAAGAGCTCTGACACTGGCTCTGAAGCGCCGATGATGTCATGAGAGTGATAGTGATTCCATTCATACTTGTCACGGACCATGCTATGGCCCAGCCGGAAGGCGGCCGCCGAAAACTCAAGTGGCATGTACGAATCGGCTGCGTTTGACACCCGAAAAATCGACGGACCATTTGCCCGCACTGAGTTCAGTACGTCCTCATGCAATACTCGCGGAAGAAAGTCGTTGATGATCAGGCAATGGAAGTGCTTGATTACCTGTACGCGCGCGCAGTTGAATAATTGATCCTGAGCGCAACCTTTATTCGCCAATGTTTCGACAATCTTGTTGTGAAACTTGACGAAGGCGACAGTGGTTTGTGCGACCGGCAGATTTTCATCGTTGCGTTCATCGCCAATCAAAGCCGTTCCCGTATTTTCGTTGCGTGGCAGGTCTTGTTCAAATTCAAAGTTTGCTCTGGGCACGGCAAAAGTCTGCCCAACTTTCAATCGTGCCGGGTTTTTATCGTCATAGAGCATTCTGCTTTCGCCTTGTTGAGGATCGATTCCGTACAAACTGTCGAGATCTAACGATGGCGAACGATAACTCTCAGGCGATAATTCTTCGTCGTCCAAGCTCACGGTCTTATCGAAACTAATTTCGTGCGCAATGAACTGGCCTAGATACGTGTACCCTGAGGGAATTGTGGTATCACCTCCCGGCGGCGCATCATTCATCGCCTTGCCCAGTTTAACTAGCTTGTCGATCATTTCTTGTCGCGGTGCAGGCGCGAGCCCGGGTGCTCTGTCAAACATCCAGCCGAACTTGAACGGCGCAACTGTAGGGGGTTGCTCAGGCTCTGGCGCGCCAAACAGATCCGGCGGCTCAGTTATCACAAGATTCTCGGAAATGTAGTAGGCCGTTCTACCCGAGTGCTTACGCATGCTTCGACTCCTACGAATTAGCGAAAGCCGTTGCTTTCGTCAGATAGGGTGGTTTGCTAACAACGAACAGAGAGAACCACCAGGACGAACGGGTCCCGATGACGCGAGCGACACAATGAAATTGTCACCTCAGAACCTGGTTGCTTTGATCCGTAAACGCCCTAACCAAGTCGAAAAACTATCAGGTGGTCCATAGACAGTTGGCCGGCAAAACTTCCAATTGTGTTCGGACAGCCCCAACCGCGCTATGGTTCAGTGGTTCTTTTTTCGAGTCAAGAGAATCAGAGATGGCCGAGGTTGTAAAACAGATTTGCTGGGATTTCACTCTGACCATTGATCGGGAAACGTCGGTCTTATATTGGATTACACATGTTTTTGCAAGAGGATTTTTCCCGATCGCCAGGATTTGAGGAGTTTGTGAGCCGGCTCTTCCAACTTGTTTCGATTCACTCACGCAAGAAGGTTCCCAACCGCCGTTCTTACTTCAAGCAAACTTCGCAAGCTCGAACGCGGAGTCAATTTTGTGCTGCCGGCGATCTTCCCAGCGCGCGCAGTGATTTCAGTTTGAAGGGAGAAAAGTTATGAACAGGAATGGAATCGGTTGGGTGCTCGCACTGGTGTCGATGATCGCGATGCCGATAGCAATGTTTGCCGGAGGCTGGGGCGGCCACGCGGGACAAAAACAGGACAAGGGTGAATATCGACTCGAAGGGCCGTTCACGCACGGAAATCTTTCCGTGTTTCTGATTCATGGCCAGGACAAGATCAAGGGGGCGACTTTCATCACCTTGCAGGAAGCTTTGGTGCAAAGGAAAGTGATTGTGCGCGAGACGCGCGAGGTCAACGAATTATCGATCGAAAATGTCTCGGGTGAAGAGGTCTATGTTCAGTCAGGCGACATCGTAAAAGGCGGTCAACAGGATCGCATGATGGCCGTCGATCTAATTCTGCCGCCGCGTTCAGGGAAGATTCCGATCTCGGCGTTTTGTGTCGAGAATGGCCGCTGGAGCCAGCGCGGAAACGAAGCTGCTGCGGTTTTCAATTCATCGTCGAACAGTGTTGCGAGCCGCGAAGTCAAACTTGCAGCGAAGATGAAAGAATCGCAAGGAGAAGTTTGGAAAGAAGTTAGCGTCGCGCAAGACAAGTTGAGTGCAAACACCGGCGGGAACGTAAGAGCCGATGCGTCGCCAACTAGTTTTCAGTTGGCGTTAGAAAATAAGGACGTGCAGGCGAATGCAGAGAGCTATGTGAAAAACCTGGGCGGACTTCTCGACACGCGAACTGATGTGATTGGTTACGTGTTCGCGATCAATGGCAAGATCAACAGCGCGGATGTCTACGCTTCGAGCGCGCTGTTCAAAAAGCTGTGGCCGAAACTCTTGAAGGCGAGCGCGATCGAAGCCGTCGCTGAATTGCGCGGCAGTGAAAAGTTCGACGCACCAAAGCCGGCGGAGGTGCAGGGTTTCCTTGATGATGGAGCAAAAGGCGCCGAACAGGAAAAGAACGTTTCCAGCCGGGTGCAGATGGTCACGCGCGATTCAAAAGACAATGTCTCGTTCGATACTCGCGACCGCACCAAGTCTGATGTGGTGGTTCATCGGAACATTATCAAGAAGAACTAAGTGGGCTAAGAGCAAAGGGCTAAGGGCGAAGAGCAAAGGGCTAAGCGCAAAGGGATGGCCACGCAAATGCGGTCGATTTCCTTGAGCCTAGTCCTTGCTTTTTGTGTTCAGGTCTTCAGCGTTCTTGCGAAGTTGGTAATCTTCCGACTTAGCAAATCACAATCAGTCAACAACCCGTCAATTTCAGATGAAGCAAACAAGCCAAGAGACTCAAACACCAAAGCATTGAAGCGTCTTCGAACAATGATCGTCGTGCGATGTTCAAAAACTGCTTGAACTCTTGGGTGTGAGTACTTCCGGAACCCTCAGCAATATTGTTTGTCAAAGACAATCCAGCGGCTCTTAGCTGTTCGCCTTTTGCTCTTGGCTCTTCGCCCTTTGCCGCTTCAGTGAACTATCTTCGTTGAATACAGAATCCCGTAGAGTTCATCTTCATGCTTCGGAAAATTCGCACTGCTGGTCGAAAGAATCAGCGTAATCATCTGAGTTGAACCGGCGTACTTCCGATAAGCCTGCCACTCGAGGCGTCGAATATCATCGGCCATCTCCTGCTTCGATTCCCGGAATCCAACGCCGCGCACGCCGTCAATTTCAAGCCATCTCACCTCGTCATACTTGCCGATTTTCTGTTGCGTCTTGGCGCTTTCAAACATTGCTTTCAGACTTGTATCCACGAGATTTTCCATCTGCGGCAGTGGCGAGATCGCAGCAGTCATAAACGCGCCATTGCCGTTGTAGGTGAAACTTTCGTTGCGCACATCACTTTTCTTCCAGTTCGCGGGTACCGTCCAGGTGATGCCTTGCTGATCCCATTTCGCTTCCTGGCCGTTAGCGATGGCCGCTTGTTGCGCCGCCGTGGGATTAGGTTTTTCAACCGGATCGTCTCCGATCTTCGACGGATTGCCGGACGAAGATGATGACGACGAGTTGTTGTTGCCGTTACTTTTCAGTTTGCTCGTTAGGTTACAAGCCGCGACTACCAGGAAGAGCAGGACGAGAACCGGAAGGTTTTTCATTGACACTCCATCGACAAAGTTTGAAATCGGAAAGCAAGCGCCTTTTACGATAACGAGTGACAAGTGTCAAATGAAATTAAGCAGTGAGCGGCAGCCGGTCCGTCAGCAAGGGCCTGCGGGCCGTCACTGCCGGTTGGGCTTCTGACACGATCTGTTTGCGTGTTATGCTCTTGTCGTTCCCCTTTCAACTCGTCGAACGCGCCGCAAATTGTAATTTGCGAGGCAGCACAATGTTTGAAGCCTGGAATAGAGGGTCACTATGCACAATCAAAGACGAATCGTGTTCTGGATGGGAACGGCAGTTGTGGCGATGCTCCTGGTTTGCGCGTGCAAACCCATGAGCACGACGAACTCAAATACAAACTCTAATTCGAATTCGAACGCCAACTCGAACATAACGAGCAACAACGTCAACTCTAGTTCGGATAACACAGGTCCATCGATCAATACGCGCGAGCCGGAAAAGTACAGCGCCACGCTCGTGCTGACCATGGAAACTCAAGGTGGCGACCGGAGCGTAGGCATTCCGTCTCTTTCCCTACAAGTCGCGCGCAACGGCGACGATCGACGGGTCGAATTCAAGTTGCCGGACGGCTCGCCGCTGGTCTATTTAGATCATGCAAATCACAATTACGTAATTCTGCCGTCGCGCAAACAGTATGCGGAATTGACGAAAGAGGCGACCGGCATTCAGTTGCAAAAGCTCATCACCCCCGGACAATTGGTCGAAGACATCAAGAGCAAGCGTGGCGTCGAGCGCGTCGGCGACGAGACGATAAACGGCCGCACTGCCGAAAAGTATCGCTACTCGACATCGACAAACACGAACACGAAAGCCGGCGAGGTTAAGGCTGAAGCTTTCGTTTATGTCGATAAAGAGACGGGCCTGCCGTTGCGCGCGGAAATGAATGCCGAGAGTTCCGGCGACGTAAAAGGTATGAAGGCGGCGCGCGTAGTTGCTGAGATGCGCGATATCAAAACCGATATCGACGCGAGCATGTTCGAGACGCCGGCTGGTTATGAAAACGTTCCACCGGAGAAAGTTCGTCAGCAAATCGACGCGTTGACAAGCGCGCTCGCCGCGATCCTCAAAGCGATGATTGCCAACGCCAGCGCGACTCCGGCGCCCGGCGCCTCCGTTACTCCGCAATGAAAAAGATTCTTCTGACGCTGTTCGGCGGTTTGATTCTCGGTGCATTGGCCACCGCCTATTTTCTTGGCGCGCCGCGAGGTCGCGCGTTGCCCGGCGTTCCGCTCAAGCCGCCCGATCGCAACGCGGACACATCAGGCACAGTTGCCGTCACGATCGAAGAGAAGTTTTTCGATTCGCTCTTGGGAACGATCTTCAACAAACTCGGTCCACCGCAACTTAAGCTTTCACAACTCGAACCACACTCCGCGATTCAGCCGGCCTCATTTCAAGCGTCATGCAACGATACCGTCGTGCTGAATCCTGAAAGCGGCAACACGAAAACCGGCGTGCGATTCACCGGTGGAAAGATCGTTGCGCCGCTCGCATTCTCAGGCAACTACAGTGTCTTAACGCGTTGCGTGCAATTCAAGGGCACAGGGAAAGCGACCGTCGATTTGTCGTACGATGTGAGCAAGCAAACGGTCTTTGGCGCTTTGGATGTTCAAGACGTGGCGCTCGACGATGTGCCTCCGGTCATCAGCACGCTGGTGACTGCATTTGTGCGTCGCGCTATCGCCGAGCAGCTGAACCCGTTCGAAGTGTTGCCTGTGTCGCAACTCACGCTATCGCTTCCGGTTCAGGCGAGCGGGGGAACCGTTAAAGCAAACGTCAAAGACGTTCGCTCGGAAGTGCAGGAAGGCGCCCTCAAACTTTATCTGACCTATGACTTCACCGCTGAGCGGAAGTAGCTCGGCTGATGTCAGAACCGGGAGCGGTAGGGACCGGATCGAGCTCACTTTTCTTCAAGACAATCACAATTCAAGATTCTGACTGAGGGTATCCGCTGATCCGGTCGCTACCACCACCCCACGCGGGCTGCCCGCGCGGGGACCCCGGTCCCGCTCCCGGTACTGACACGCCTCTTTTGAGAATTCTTATCGAACCGATGAAACGTTTCGCTGTCAGTCGCCATTCACCGGCGAACACAGAAGCTCTCGACCATCGGGAGCGAAATCGAAACGGAGGACACGATGAAAAAAATTCTTGCAATTGCGCTATTGTCATTTGTGATTACGGCTTGTGAGCCAAACACGACGGACAATTCAAACGCGGCCAAGCCCGTGAGTACGCCTGCCAGCACGCCCGTACCAACGCCGGAAGCGAGCCCGGCGGCGAAGGTCGAATTGAAAGCCGGCGACAAAGTGAAAGTTACGATGAACGGATCTTCGATGGAAGCGACGATCGTGAGCGTCGATCTGAAGACGGGCAAAGCGACGGTGAAAATTCAGGGACAAAAAGAAGACAAGACCGTCGCGATTTCGGATATCGTAAAGCAGTAACCGGGCGGGGCGATGAGGGCAACTTGAAACTGTTGCCCTCATCAAAGCATTCTCAGTTCTACCGTTTCTTCCCTCTCCCCCTGGGAGAGGGTTAGGGTGAGGGCCTAGCGCCCTAGACAAACCCCCTCACCCCCGAGAAAATCGTTGAATAACGATGTCACCAGCACCAAAGCTCAAAGATTTAAGACAGGACGACTTTGAACGACTGCTGACCTGGCTCGATTCTGATCGCGAACGTGCCGGGCAGCTTTACGAAAAAATCCGTTGGCGGCTGATTGCGATTCTGACTTCGCGCGGCTGCACTGAGGCGGAAGCACTCGCCGACGAAACGATCGATCGGGTCTCGCGACGCGTCGCTGATATTGAAGCAACGTACGTCGGCGACAGGGCAATCTATTTTCTCGGCGTGATGAACAACGTGCATCACGAATATCTGAAACGCCCTCAGGCGCCACGGCTGGTCGCAGCCGATGACGATGTGGAGAAGAAAGAGCGAATTCACCTCTGCCTCGATAATTGTCTCAGCAAGCTCGCGCCGCACGCCCGCCAGCTAATTGAACAGTATTACGCCGAGAACAAACGAGCGAAGATTGATCTGCGGAAATTGATTGCGCGAAGACTTCAAATCAACTCGAGCACGCTGCGACTGCGCGCGCTGCGTATCCGAGCGAGATTGCAGGAGTGCATTCAGCAATGCATGGAAGCGTCAGGAGTCTCATAAGGAGCAATGACCGATTTAACGAACAACTCGATTAGCCTGTCCGACGAAACAATTCGCAGCTTCCTGCTCGGCCAATTGACTGTCGCCGAGCAGCCGAGCTTCGAGCAGCGTCTGTTCACCGACGAAGCACTTGAAGCCCGCGTGCGTTTGAATGAACTTGCCCTGACTGACGACTATGTTCGTGGCCGTTTGACAAGCCAGGAGCATGATTGGTTCAACCAATACTTTCTGCTGACAGCGGATCGCAATCGTATGCGCGCGGTTTCCCGGGCCCTGAACGATCAATTTGCAGCGGAGCGGCGGACGCGTGCGACTTTGAATCTCAAGACTTTGTTCGATCTTGAGCGGCCAGCCTGGCGATACGCATTCGCGGCCTTGTTATTACTGGTCGTGCTCGCGACATTTTGGCTCGGCGTGAAAGAGCCGCGACTGGTCGAACGCATTCTGCCGACACGGCGAATTGCGCCGCGACCTTCCCCCACGCAAACGCCTGTCGTAACGCATCACTCAATCGCGCCGTCGGCTCCGGCTCATGCGGAGCCAACGCCCACGCTGCCGCCGCATGAAGTAACCGTGCCTGCGGTCGTTTTCGACCAGAGCAACACCAGGAACAACCTGGCGGTGGTGATTCTGCCAAAGAACGGAAAGCTCTTGCGGGTTGAACTGTTGCTGAATCAAGTCGACGCCGGAACCTATCGTGCAGAGTTTTGGAATTCAACTGGACAGTCGCTGTTTAGCGCGGATGCACTCGTGCCGGCGAACAGAAGAGTGGCGTTGGATATTCCTTTAGATGTCTTACCGGTGGGTGCTTACGAAATTAGTCTAAGTCGTATGAATGACGGCGTGACTGAGAACGTCGCGGCTTATTTGTTTAGAGTGCAGGAGCAGTGACGGCGGGAAGTTTTACTTCACTCGACTCTTTCTTCGGCGCAGAAAATCGATCAGGACAAATTGAGACAGGTTGTTGGGATTCGCGAAGTAAGCTTTGCCGTTGGTCATCGCCGTCATCTGCTTGACGAATTCAACGAGATAAAAATCACTCGCCAGCATGAACGTATTGATCATGATCCCGGCTTTGCGACAGGCCTGCACCTCGCGGAAGGTCGCTTCCATCACCCACGGGTCGCCGCCCATTGAATTCTTGTAGAGACGGCGGCTTGGAAGCGCGGTCCCGACGCCTCGGGACTGCGGTTCGCGGGCATCCTTGCCCGCGCTTCGGTTTAGCCCGCCAGGATGCCGGCGACCCGCTCGCATGGATGCGGGCGCTCCAGAAGACGCATCATCGATGAAACACGCCGTCGGCTTGCCGTCCGTCACCATGACAATCTGCTTCATGTCTTTGCGCTGCGCCTGCAAAATGCGCCGCGCGAGTCGTAAGCCCTCGGCGGTATTCGTGTGATATGGCCCAACCTGCGTCGTCGCGAGTTTCGCCAGCGGTAATTCTTCCGCCGAGTCATGGAACAGAACTATCTTGAGAGAATCGCCGGGATATTGCGTGCGAATCAAATGGCCCAGCGCCAGCGCGACTTTCTTTGCCGGCGTGAAACGATCTTCTCCGTAAAGAATCATCGAGTGCGAGCAATCGAGCATCACTACCGTCGCGCACGACGACTGGTAATCGCATTGATGAACGTGCAGATCTTCGTATTCGAGGTTGAGCGGAACGTTTAGTCCTTCACGTTGAATCGCCGACAACAGCGTACTCCGGTTGCGAGATGAGAGGTGTCGTGACGCCCCATCGAACTCTTGCCAAGACTCCCGAGCAAGTTGCGCAGCGTCTTGTAACCGAGAAAATCCAAGCCTTTCTCAGTAACTTCAAATTTGACGTTCCGCGGCATGGGTTCTTCGATCTGCCCTTCGCCGTTGCCGCCCATCATTTTCCGGCGTTGCTCTAAAGTCGTTGGCTCTTCATGGAGCGTCAGGTAACCTTCTTCGACCAAACGTTCAATCAACTGATTCAACATTTCCTGAAGCTGCGAGCCCTGATACTTGCCTTCATTCTCCTCAAGCATCTGTTGAATCTGATGCTGCGACAACAGCCCTTGATCGATCAGCGCTTGCAATAGCGCGCGCCGCAACGCATCGAGTGACGTGTCTTGCGGCATGCGCTCGCGCGTCCAGTAATAATCGTCGTCATACCCGGAAGAGAGCAGGGAATCAGACAACGCGTCCATCAAGTCGCCGAGATTAATCCCGTAGACGTCAAGGCCGTTGAATTTTGAGTAGCGAGTGAATTTCATGTAATTGATCCATTTCTCCATTGATTCAATGAATCAATGAGTCAATGTCTCAATAAGAGCCTAGCTATACCTTCCCGTCTCGCTCAGATCGTCATAAATCATCCCGCGCCGATCCTTCTTCGCTTTGGTCACCGCCGTATAGCCACCTTCTTCATTCCGGCTGATCTTGTTTTCGGCGTACAGGCCCTCCCTTCAATTCCAAAAGCACACTTTTGTTGACTAGCACGTCAGCAACAAACGCGCCTACCTTTTGACCTCGAAACCAAACTGGAACATCGATTTGACGAAGGACCTCAAGATTATTTGAGGCGAGCGCATATTCGAATGCCTTTTCATAAACTGATTCGAGGAAGCCATGACCTAGCTCGTTATAGACTTCGTAGAAGACGCCGATTATCGTCTCTGTCAGTTCTTTGTGTTTTAATCCGCGTATATCCGCTTCATCTGCGGCCAATTCCTTCTTAGCTATATCTTCCCGTCTCGCTCAGATCGTCATAGATCATCCCACGCCGATCCTTCTTAGCTTTCGTCACCGCCGTGTAGCCACCTTCTTCATTCCGGCTGATCTTGTTTTCGGCGTAGAGACCTTCGAGCGCGAATTCGCAAGCCGCAATCGTTTGCGGTTCATCCGCGCGTCTGAAGTCGAAAGGAATCAAAGCCGTCTCGATCAATTCGGGGACCGATTCAAGCAGCAGCATGCATTCTTCCGCGGAAGCCGTATCCGCCAAACGCACGTTGTTTCCTTCGTCAAACCACGAGACCGCTTTCGCAAAGTCGATGCCCACAAAATAGCCTGCAAAGATTTCGCCGGCCGCGCGTTTGATCAAATCTTTGGCGATGCGGTTAGCACCGATTTGTTCGCCCTCATATTCCAATTCCATCTTACCGGTCATTGAAGGAATCGCAGCGTAGATATCCGCGATGCGCGGCACGACCCGTTGTTCTTCAGTCATCAGCGAACGGCGTTCAGCGTTCGAAACGACAGACTCCATCACCGTAATCGGCAGACGCTGCGAGACGCCCGAATGCTTGTCGATGCGTTGGTCGTCACGAGCTTCGAAAGCGATCTGCTCGATCGTCTCGCGAATGAAATCAGGCAGCAGCAGTCGCTCTTGCAAACCATCGCGCGCCGTCCATGCTTCCTGCTTCGTGATTTCCACGCCAAGCGAAATCTCTTTCGGATAATGCGTCGAGATTTCCGTGCCAATGCGATCCTTCAAAGGCGAAATGATCTTGCCGCGCGCGGTGTAATCTTCCGGATTCGCCGAGAAGACGAGCATCACATCCAGCGGGAGGCGCACGGGATAACCCTTAATCTGCACGTCGCCTTCCTGCATGATGTTGAAGAGGCCGACTTGGATTTTTCCCGCGAGATCGGGCAGTTCGTTAATCGCAAAGATGCCGCGGTTCGCGCGTGGCAACAGGCCGTAATGAATCGTCAGCTCGTCGCTCAACAGATGGCCACCCTTTGCAGCTTTGATCGGATCGACGTCGCCGATGATGTCGGCGATGGTCACATCAGGCGTCGCCAGCTTCTCGACAAACCGCGCGTCGCGACTGACCCACGCGATTGGTGTTGAGTCCTGATGCAGCCCGATCGTTTGGCGACCGTACGCGCTGATCGGATGAAAAGGATTATCGTTGACCTCGGATCCGGCGATGATTGGAATTTGTTTGTCGAGCAGATTGGTGAGTTGACGGATGATGCGGCTCTTGGCCTGACCGCGCAGACCGAGCAGAATCAAGTTGTGCCGCGAGAGAATGGCATTCACGAGTTGCGGCACGACGGTCTCGTCATAGCCCACGATGCCCGGAAAAAGTTTTTCGCGCCGCTTGAGTTTACAAATCAAGTTTGAGCGCATCTCGTCTTTGACTGCGACGCTCTTGTAACCAGTCGCTTTGAGTTCACCTAAAGTGCTTGCTCGTTCCATGAACCGATTCTAACTGAAGCGTGTCAGAACCGGGAGCGGTAGCGACCGGATCATCGGATCATCCAGCATCAAAGAAGGTTCGTCGTCAGAAAATTTAAAGCTAGAGTCGGTTCTTGATCCGGTCGCTAGCGCTCCCGGTTCAGACACGCTGCGTAATTTCCCGATGGGTCACACGTAACAAATCCGTCTCTCATCAACTTCTCCAAATGCGCCGCCACCGCACGTTCAGCCATCGCATGCGCTTTCGGTGAAACGTCGGTGTAAACGCGCGCGACGATTTCATTCGGCGTTGCCGCGCCTGCGCGCACTGCTTGCAAGATATTCGCTTCACGCTCGAGCCGGTGCGCGATGTACTCGTCGATTTTATCGTAGGGATTCGCGACGGCCGGACCGTGACCGGGAAACAGCGCCGTGACGTTCGGTAATGCGCGCATGCGGCGAA
>QHXI01000126.1 GCA_003222895.1 Acidobacteriota bacterium
CGGAAGCAAATTGACGGACGCCAACATCGACATCAATGCTGACAGGATAGTGAGCGCAACTGCATTCCGGCTGGACGACGGAATAAGGTCCGATGCGCCGATGTTTCTCGGACGTGCTACCGGGCCGCTGCCCAACAGTCCTCCGGTGCTTTTGCTGGAACAGGGAACGGATTTGGCGGCTGCCGTGGATGCGCAAACGCACATTCGCGATCCGTTTTCCATCATGACTACGCCGTGGTTCGGCGGAGACGGGCACACGCGCGTCATGTTATTTGCGCAGAACGTTCAACTGCAAAGCGGCGAGGGAGTCAACGCTGTTCAGGTTGTCGCAAGCGGCATAACGTTGCCCACCGAAGATGTTCGTGCAGTGCCCGACTTCCCGTCTTGGAGTCAGATTATGATCAAACTTCCCGATGGACTGCCTTCGGGTACGCTGTCCGTAACCATCACGTTTCACGCACAGACGAGCAACGCGGGCAAGATCAGAATCAAGTAGATTCGTCGGCATTGGCTGAGTAGAACACCAGTGCCAAAGCTGCGGCCTCAAAGATGCTCATCCGGGCATCTTCACTCATCCACGGCTTGCGAGGTTTGGGAAGCGAATAATAGAGTTCGGGAAACTGCTTTGCGATAGCGATAGCCATGTGCTGTTTTGTTGTTGTCTCACCCTGGCCGAACTGATTTCTCGCCTGCGACCGGGAGATGCTTTCAACCCTGATTTGCTCTCGCTCACCGACTTTCACAATTCGTTTGACCAGGTGCTTCATCCGGCGACTGCGGCGCGAGTTGGAATCAAGAACCTTTTCAGTGACAACTGCATCCGGGGCGTAGCGTGAGGTGAGGTGTTTGACAAGATCAATACAGCGCGCGCCTGTCGTATGGCGTGTGCTTTTCATACCCCAGTCGATGAGGTTGTGTGGGCCTTCGAAAACGACGAATCCGAACGCTCCGCTGACGGGATACACTGCTAGGACGCGCTGTGTGAATTGAGATTGTTCAAGCATGAATTATTTTGAAATGGTTAGTTTTGAAGAAGCGACTGTTTGAAGAAACTCTCGTTTGCGAACTGCAATCGGATCGCTTTCACTCTCGAGATTCCGTGAGAGTGTCCGTGCCCTGTCTTGAATTTCCGCACGCGCCCGTTCGTACACTCCGGCAAACAGTTCCCGCGCGCTTGTTCCGAAAATGGCCTCGTATGCGAGAACGGTTTCAAGCGTGGGCTGACGTGCGAAGCGCTCATATCGGGAGACCTTCGCTTCGCTGGTACAACCCAAAAGAAACGCCATTTCCTTTTGGGATAATCCCGCACGTCTGCGGTGCGTGCGCACATAGTTTTGCAGCTTGGAGGACATGAGAGTGAGGTTGACTGTGGAGGAGAGGCCGCCACGTCACTGCCGCACCTTATCAGAAGCTCCGGTTTCCAAAAGACACGAAAACTTGCCGCAAGCGGCAAGTGAGAAGAACGAAAACCGGAGTATGAAAGGGCGCGCGATATTACCATATCCTCGATAAAATCTGGTTCAGAGAAAGATAAAGGTTTTTTCAAATAATAATGAACAACGAATGCCTATCCGGGGACATTGGGGACTCCGGGGACTTTGTTCGGGGTACGAAGGCTACGACACGCTAGTTAATAACTGCATTGAATCTTCAATACTTGTCATGAGTCGAATAGCCGCTCAACATCCCCAGTGTCCCCAATATCCCCGCCTTGCGGATTGATCGCTGAAGCCGCCGTCTGCGGCGCGGCTACTTTGCTGATTCCATACTTTTCATACAAGTACGCGAGCTTCGCCTGCTCTTCCGGCGGTATCACGAACACGCCATTGCTCTTGTGTGTGCGAAGGTTGAGCTTGCGGCGAATCAGATTGCCAATCCATTTGGGTGTAATCTTGCGTTCATACTCCTCTTGATGGCGCTCTGCAAACCGCAATGTTATTTCCTTCATTGAAAGCTTCGCTTCCTCTGAGCCCATCAAGTCTCGAATTATTTCAAGCACACGAGCCTCATGGTCCATCGCGCGGTCAATAATCATCTCTTGGTTATAGCGTCGAGCCAGCACACGCATCTGCGCTCGTGCGTCTTCATCGTCAATGATGCTCAACAGTGGCACGAATATCTGATTGAGCCGTGGCGCAATTGAGCGATCGACGAGAGCTTCCGAAGTCTTCACCAAGTGAAGATTGCGAAAGCGAAACAACAGCAACTTGTTTCGCAAGCGAAGGGCTTGATCCTTGTAGTCGGAGGGCAGGTTTATCGGAATATCATCTCTCATGCGGTACTGGCCCATCTCTTCCGTAAGGCAACGGCTTTCCAAAGCGCGATCCTCGAAGGGGCCGCGCGTTGCCACAAGCTTCGGCCCAAACACCGTGTAGGCTGTCGGATTGAATTCTTTCTTGGGAGTCACTTCGCTGCGAAGGACCGGAAAGCCCTTCGCGTTTCCGTTGTTGAGTATCTTTACTATCTCCGCTCGCTCGTCGCTCATACGGAAATCACCTTCATCGATGATGAGCGTGCCGCGAAAGGTATCGATGATGCGAAACAGCGGGGAGACGGTTGAGGCACCACTCGCAAATATGGGCTTGTAGCAGAGCGAGCCGACCGTCAGAAGAAAGCGAGTCTTGCCGCAGCCGGGATCTCCACGCAACCGCAAGTACGGAAGCTCATTGAACGCATCATAAATCCAAGACAGCAGGACGTAGTAACTGGCAATTTTTTGATACAGTGGGCCGACATCAACAAAGCGTTTGATGAAGCTTTCAATTTCACGAATGAGTTCGGCTTGAGAGCCATACTCTTCCGGTTCAGAGGGGAAGAGAACAACGTCATTCTTGATGAGATTATTATCCGGCGAATACGGGATGAGACGGCGACGGTCGTTAACAGCAAACAGTTTCTCAAAACTCCAATTGTCACCCTTCCACACCACAAACCGAGTGGCGGCTTCGGCTGGCTGATAGACCGTCTCTATGATTGTTCCATCGCGAAGGACGCGCGAAACAATGGGAATGGCGCTGCGCTGCTTGGCAGATTCGATAGCTTTATTGAGATTGGAATCCATAGTTGGTTCTGATTTGATCCAAAGCATCCAGCGCCTCATAGAAGCTCAGGTTCTCTTTATCCCGTAGGAAACTAATAACGTCGCCTTGCTTCTGGCAGCCGAAGCAATGAAACGTTGCGCTATGGGGATACACCACCATTGAAGGATTGTGGTCATCATGGAACGGACACCGACCTATGACATTGCGACCAGACATTTTCAGAGGAACATAATGAGCAATCACCTGGGCGATTGGTACGTCAGCCTTGATCTGCTCAATACGCTCTATCGTAGCGATACTGCGCAGTTTGCGTTTGCGAGGTTGGGGCGCAGGAAGCAAAGGCGGCACAGGCTTGGCATTCTCAAGCAATTCCAAGAAGTGTTCTCGACTGCGCTTCAAACCAACTAAGAAATCTGTGATGTCGCCTCCCTGCCCCACCTCTTGCGGCAATTGAACTAACTTGGCGTGGGGAATCATCAACCCCACCCGGATGGCGCCGCGTCGCCCTGCGTCGTCATTGTCGAAGCAAATATAGACATCTTTAATGTGTTCAAACTCGCTCGCCCATTCTGGACGAAACGTACCCGCACCTCCGGTTGACGTTACCGCAGGAAAACCGTTGGCTTCTAGCACCAGTCGGTCGAATTCACCTTCGCAGATGACAATGCCCGATGGTTGTTTGACGACGGACTCCCATCCATATAGTTCAACTTTCGAGCCGGCGGGAAGAACCATTTTTGGTGCTATGGGTTTCTGCTGAGGATCTCTCGCATATTTGAAATAGAGCACTTGCCCGTTGCGATCATAAATCGGAACGGTTATTCGCCAACCGTTCCAGCCAAGAACGTGAGAATCGACAAATGAATTCGGTATACCTCTATTGTTGAGGTATTCCCGAATTCTCGCTGGCAATGCTTTGTGATAATCGAGCGCGACATCGAGAAAATCTTTTTGGTTATTCATGCCTCTGAGACTAACGACTTCTAGCGAAGTCGAAAGACAGAAAAACTTGCCGGAAGCGGCAAATCTACGAGGCTTTTCAATAGGATTGCGGACGCCTAGTCTGAGGGAATGCTTACACTTGAACAATGTCGGAAAATCGACCCAGAACTTAACAAGCTGTCGGACGAGGAGCTTATTAAGGTTCGCGCGGCCCTATATAAATTGGGCCACATAATCTTTGATGACTGGATAAGCGAGAAGTCCGGTTCCAACTATCCCGTTGGGGATTCGCGGGTATTGCCTGACAACCATAAACGATCAAACATTTAACTATGGAGTCCTCAGGCCAAAGAACAGCGATTCTCTATTGCCGAGTGTCCTCAAAAGAGCAGATAGAAAACACCAGTCTTGAATCACAGGAGCGGTCGTGCCGCGAATATGCGCTGCGCCATGACATGCACGTTTTGGGCATTTACATCGATAAAGGTGAATCGGCAAAAACAGCCGATAGAACCGAGTTCATAAAAGCCATCGGTTTTTGCACGAGCAAGAAGAACAAAGTCGATTATTTCATAGTGTTCAAACTTGATCGCTTCGCGCGCAATCAGGACGACCATGTGATGGTGAGGGCGAAGCTCAGACAATCAGGAACGGAATTACGTTCGGTCACAGAGCCCATCAACGACACGCCAGTCGGACGAGCTATGGAAGGCATGATATCCGTGTTCGCCGAATTCGATAACAATGTTCGAACCGAAAGAACAAGAAGCGGTATGGTTGAGCGAATAAAAAAAGGCGTCTGGGTTTGGCAGTCGCCGCTGGGCTTCTACCGACCTTCGAAGGGGTCGAACATTGTGCCTGATCCGCAGACATCCCCGCTCATACATTTAGCGTTTGAGGAATTCGCTAAGGGAACGTATACCTACCAAACGCTTGCAGAGTATCTCGCAAAGAAGGGATTGCGGACGCGCCAAGGAAAGCCACCCTGCGCTCAACTTATCGAGAAGACTCTCAAGAATCCTATTTACTCCGGAATCATCGACGTTTGGGGCGACCGCTATCAGGGAACTTTCGAGCCGATCGTAAGCGAGAGTTTGTTTGCTGCGTGTCAGGAGGGATACAGGGGCAAGGCGCGCTTCGCTCATCGGTCCCGCAGAAATCCAATTTTTCCTTTGCGCAGAATGACCATCTGCGGCTTTTGCAATAGGTCTCTTACAGGCAGTCTTGCTACCGGCCGAAAAGGCATGAAGTATCCCTACTATCATCATCACAAGCAACAATGCCCGAAAGCTCAATTCATCCCAAAGGAGACTTTTGAGCAGAATTTTGTCGAGTACCTGGACAGCATTACGCCGGATGAACGCTTCGAAAAGCTCTTCAGAGAAATCGTCCTGGACATCTGGAAGAACAATTACAAGAACCTTGATGCTGACAACGAAAGAATCAGAAAAGAGATCCAAAGGCTAGAACACGAGCGACAACGTATATTCGACCTACATCGTTCGGGTGCTTATTCAGATGAAGAGTTTGTTGAGCAGAAGGCAATCGTGAATCAAAAGATCACCGCTAAGCGTTGCATGATTCAGGAGAAGCACGTGGAAGAATTCAATATGGAAGAGGTATTGGACCACTGTTTCCGCTTTGTTCGAAATACTGCTGCAACATGGCTACGGCTCGAACGTCAATATGATATCCGCTTGCGTTTCCAAAAAATGATTTTCGAACAAAATATTCCATTTGACGGCAAGAAATTTGGAAACGCTGATTTGTCGCTTGTTTACAAGCTCAATCAGGAATATGACGGTAGCAAATCAAGCTTAGTAGCCCTAACGGGAAAAAGTTGGAATCGCCTTTTAGTTGATCTGAGTAAGTGGAATGAGTTTGCTAAAGAAGCTGAACCATTTCTCATTGGGCTGTCTGAACATGATACCTTGGCGCTCGCGGCATGAGAAGACTAGGAAACTTGCCGGAGGTGGCAAGACTCAACACAACGATAAGAACTCTCAAAGCACAAACCATAGGCTTGCCGGATACTAGGTACATGATAAAATAATTAGGTAAATCGGATCAAATATTCCATGAGTAAAGTCGCAACGATAGATAGAAGAACGATCAGTAGCCAACGGCCTTTGTTCCGGCGTAATGATCTGTTGCAGCCGTTTTTGAAGTGGGCGGGCGGCAAGCGCCAACTTGTTCCCGAGATACGTAAGTACGTCCCTCAAAAGTTCAAGCTCTATTTTGAACCCTTTGTAGGCGCTGGCGCTGTTCTGTTCGATCTCCAACCGCGAGTTGCCTTAATCAATGATGCCAACAAAGAGCTTATGAACTGCTACCGCGTGATAAAGAGGGACCCGGAAGGTTTGATTGCTAGTGCCCGCGAGCACCGCAACAACAAACAATATTTTTATCGACTGCGCTCATTGGATAGAAACCCTGACTTCAAGACCCTCTCATCTCTTGAACGCGCCGCGCGCATCATCTTTCTCAACAAGACCTGTTATAACGGGCTGTTTCGCGTCAACAGCCAGGGACATTTTAATGTTCCATTCGGAAACTATTCCAATCCCGTGATTGTGGACGAAGTAGTTATACGAGCAGTAAGTCGATATCTCACTGAAGCTCAGGTAGAAATATCGAACGACGATTTCGAAGCCGCAGTGAGCGGCGCGGGCCGGGGAGATTTTGTCTACTTCGATCCTCCCTATGATCCTTTATCGGATACATCTTCCTTTACTGGTTACAATCTAAATAACTTCGATAGAGACGAACAACGTCGGCTTAAAGCCGTCTGCGACGATTTAACCCGTCGTGGCTGCAAGCTTCTCCTCAGCAACTCTGCTACAGAGTTCATCCGTGAGCTTTACAGTGATACCCGTCGCTATACCATTGTCGAGGTAGAAGCCAGCCGCAACATCAATTCAGTGGCAACAGGCCGCGGTAAGATAAGCGAGCTACTAATCTTTAATAACTACGATGCCGGACAAGTCAAAGAATGATGTTGCCTGGGAATCACTGTTTGAGACTCATAGGATTTTGGATCACATAGATGCAAAAGGCGTCTATGAAATATCCGCCACGAGCATCAACACGCTGCGCGAAGCGCGGCTCATGACAAAGTTTGATCACCGCATCCAGCTTCCAACCATTTTTAAGCAGAACGATCTAACCATCCAGCCAAACACGCGCGGTACTTATCTCATTGGTCACTTCGCTAGCTATTTCGATTTACCGGCAGATGACGATATGGAAATCGAGCAAGTATCGTTTCCTTCTGAACTAGAGACAATCAATCCGCAGAATCTGTATTCCGAGTCCGCAGCGTTACTGTGTGCATACAACTCAGGTATTATTGAGCGCTTGCTTGGTGAGTCTGTCTCTCTTACGGTCTTCGGCAGAATGTCCACCGGGCAGTTTAATTACATCATCGACGACAATAGGAGTCGTAAGCCTTTTGAGATCAGAGTGCACAACTCGCAATGTGAAATTGATAGTGGCTTTGAAGGCCAACGTTTCTTCTCGATTATTGAAGCCAAGAACGAAGAAGTGAACGACTTGTTAGTGCGCCAACTCTATTATCCCTATCGTCTTTGGACCGAGAAAACCCAGAAAGAAATTATTCCGGTCTTCTTGAGTTACTCAAATGACGTATTTTCCTTTTATGTATTTCGCTTCGGTAACCATTTGCAATACAACTCCATCGAACTTATCGAGCGGAGAAAGTTTCAAATCGGACAGATGGACATTGAATTGCAAGATGTTATGACTGTGCTCGACAGGGTACGGGTTCTGCCAGAACCGGGCGGAATTCCATTCCCGCAAGCTGATAGCTTCAATCGGATAGTCGACTTACTCACACAGATTCGTGGTGCGGGTGTTATGTCACAAGAAGATATTACGACCAATCACGCTTTCGATTTGCGGCAGACACAATACTACACAAATGCAGCGCGATACCTTGGCTTTGTTACCAGTAGCAGTAGCAGAGTAGAGGGCGTTACTTACACGCTCACGCCGAAAGGTGTCGATGTCATGGCGAAGCGACCAGCACTTCGAAACCTCGCACTTGCTGAAACCATACTCGAACATCAGGTCTTCAACAACGCTCTCCGCCTCTACCTTACCCAGGCTGGCAGGCCTACGACAGCCCAAGTCGTTGAGCTTATGCGGTCCGCCAAACTCGGTTTAGGCGCGACCACAATTCCTAGACGGGCTCAGACAGTGTTGAGTTGGATTGATTGGATCATGCGGCTAACGCGCCCTTAGCTATCTGTTGTCACGCGCAACCAAATAACGGATGTTGCTTTGATGCCGAATCAAGCGAAGGCATTATTGATTAGCGAGGCTGCCAAGAGGGGCTCCTCGAAGTGCACTTATTTCTTCTTCTGAAATTCTTTCGAATACTGCCAGAGCGCTTTATCAATTGCGCGTATCGGTAAATCCATATCTCTGGAAAGTTCTCGAATGTGCGTGTAATACTTCTTCCAAAATTCGAAGTTATAACTCGACGGTTGTGCCCACCCGAGTGACCAAATTGCACGAAAATCCAATATCGGGTATTGCTCTGGAAACGCAAAATGAAGAATAGCTGATGCGACCGGATACGATACCCCATTTAATGCCAACAGAGCACCAACTCTCGCCTCTTCGCTTTCCGCCGAAAAACTAAACCTCGTCAACTCCTTAACGGTTGCGTCGTTATTGGCTTCGTATCGTCTTTTTTGTCGCGGTGATTTCCAAGTGCCGATTTCGATGAGATCCGCTCGCCCGAGAAACCTTTGCTCTTTTAACAGTCGTTTTAGTTTGGTTTCAATGTTTGTGTCACCCGAGGTAGCCTCGCGATCGTACCTAACTGCATACTCTAAAATGTTTTCCTTGTTAAGAATCATCCTCATCGTAATCATAGGTTAACAACCAATCGTTATCTGTCAACGAATGCCGACAGCCAAAGAAAAAAGCCAGCGTGTGCTGGCTTTAGTTACTTCTCGTTCTCCCCCGGCTGCAATCGGCCCGCTCGCAATATCTGATCCGCTGCACGAAATATCTTCTGTGCGCTTCTCTCAGGAATTGCCTCTGCGTTATAGCCGATATCTCGATACAGCCAGTTCTGAATGTACCCTCGACAGTATTCTGCTCCTTCGAGGCTCAGCGCTTCGCAACAGAGCAGTGCAACCGCTTCGGCCTCAACTTCCCTTAGGTTCCTAGGAGTTTGCTCACCATCTGAGAAGTCGCCTTCGGCGGTATGGCCCAAGACGACATGTGCGGCTTCGTGAAAGAGGCTCTTGTGAGGAAGTTGAGCCACGGGACTGATTGCTATTTGCCGCTTGCGCGCAAAGCCTTGGCAATTGCCGTCTGTCGAGTCGAAGGGAATCACTTCGATATTGAGGGTGGTAAGCGCCCGCTCACCATTCCATTCCGGCATTTCAGGTGGAATGAATTCTTCGCCCTCCGTCTGACTCAAGACGAACCAACGGCGCTTGTACACGAACGAGGTGTATCTAGCTTCTTCCGCAGGTTCGCCGTTGTCACCTGATTCCGCTTCCCGTTTCTTCCGTGTAATCGGCATGCACAGCGTCAATGCTCGCTCGCCGCGCTTCACGCGCCGTCCTAACGCGTCCCATCCGGGAAATGTATTCACCGGCCCAGGCTGAAGTCCGCGCAGTTGGCATTGCACTATGGCGAGTATTTGATTGCCGACAGAGTAATTATGAAACGCACTATACGCTTTCATAATCACACCCGGCTTGTTGACTGCATCGACGAGTAACTGCGACCACGAGGGAATATCAGTCGAATAGGTATCCGACATACTTGTTTCACTCCTTTTTGGTTGTTTTGGTTTTTCGAGGAACTGTCTTGCAGACTAGCAAGTCAGAAGCGTTTCTCAAGGAGGTAAAACTTGCCGCATGCGGCTAGTTCATAAGCCTTGGAAGAATGAAAGCGTTCTCAATAATGAGGACATGTCATCCAAACAGAATCGCGTTACGTTCTTCGCGCGAACCAACTATCACGACAAAAAGAGAACCTTTGGTATTCGGCAGGCCGACCGACATGCGCACATGTATGTTGTGGGCAAAACAGGTAGTGGCAAATCAACGCTGATTGAAACGCTCGTGCGCCAAGACGTGAAAATCGGTCACGGTCTCATGCTCTTAGATCCGCATGGCGACATGATTGACCGCATCGCAGGAGTCATCCCGCCTGAGCGAAAGAGCGATGTCATTTACTTTAATGTTCCCGACCCTTCACAGCGCTTGGGTTTCAATCCAATGGAGCGCTCCGTACAGTTCAATAAGTCCCTTACGGTTTCCAATCTGCTTGAGATTTTCAAGAAGCTCTGGGCCGACTTCTGGGGCCCGCGCCTTGAACATGTTCTTCGAAATGCGTTTCTGGCATTGATGGACCAGCCGGAAGCTACACTCGCGGACGTACTGCGTATCGTGAATGACAAGGACTTTCGAAGGAAGGTGGCAACGCAAACAACTAACGACCAAGTGCGAGCATTTTGGTTGGGCGAGTACGAAGGCTACTCTCCGGCGTTTCGCGCCGTCGTCGTCGCGCCGATTCAGAACAAGGTAGGAGCTTTCCTAGCGGACCCGATTCTCAGCGGCATACTGACTCAGAAGAAAAGCGCCTTCGATTTGCGAGAGGTGATGGACAGCGGAAAGATACTCCTGGTCAATTTAGCGAAGGGAAAGATTGGAGAAGATGCCGCCGCACTTCTGGGAGCGCTGCTGATAACCAAAGCGGGGCTTGCGGGGTTGAGTCGCGCGAATGTGGCTGAAGAGGAGCGGCGGGATTTTTTTGTGTACGCGGATGAGTTTCACACCTTTACTACCCTAAGCACGGCCTCAATGCTTTCGGAACTGCGCAAGTATCGTGTCGGAATGATTCTGGCGCACCAATATATTTCGCAACTCGATCCCGAAGTGAGAGATGCGGTGCTCGGAAACACTGGCACCATCATCACGTTTCGCGTTGGTGCAGCCGATGCCCAGACCATCGCAAAGGAATTCGCGCCGGAGCTATCTGCAATCGACCTAATGTCTCTTCCCAATTACCACATCTACTTGAAGCTGATGATTGAGGGCGCGGTATCGAGGCCGTTTAGCGCGGAAACGCTCAAAAGCTAATGACGGGTTTCACGCTGGCAACATGTTGGCGGTATGCCCTTTTCGTTGTGGTTCTGGGATTAAACAGGGGTATCATTTGATTCAATCAAACGGAAGGTTTCCGCGAGTTCAATGGCTCATTAACAACTTACCAAGAGGAATTTGAAGATAGATTTGACAAGCGATTCGCCATGCCAGATCACATCTATACAGACCTGGAGTTCTCAGAGGATTTCGAACTCCGCGACGAACATCTGAGCGAGCTTGAAGAAAGCCTCAAACGGTCTTCAGTAGACACAAGGGCGCCATTGGCAGAGTTCGTTCCAGAGGCTGACTCGTTTCAGCAAAAAGTGATTGGTTCTGAGTCTGAAACGATTCGCATGCTTGCGTCTGCGGGCTCGGGTAAGACTCAAACGGTGCTAAATCGCGTCTTACGACTAATTCAAGACGGGGTTAAGGCTGACCGACTTCTAATCTTGACATTCGACAACGCGGCAGCAAACTCCCTAAGAACGAAGCTTGCCCAACAGTTATCCAAACATCGCGCTACGGTTGAAGGTATCAGGATTCAGACACTGAACGCGTTCGGCTACAACTTCCTTCGTAAGGATGCACCACACGAATTCAAGGGGGTCATTGATCAAAAGAGACCAATCAGGCTGGTTAGGGAAGTCCGGGAAGCGCTAGATGAGAAAAGCACGGCACATCGTGATGTGATGCCGCAGAATATTGACCATCGCTTCTATGTCGAGTTCTTTGCTCTACTCAAGAACGAACTGTTTGATCCGCGAGCGCCCCACTCACAGAACCTAACTGACTTCATGATTAAGGGCCAACACGCAAATATATTCTTCCAAAGCGGTAAGCAGCGAGATGCCGTCCAGAAGGTCATACAGGGCGTAGGCTGGCTATTTATGGCTTATGAACGAGCCATGCAGCGAGACGGAGTGATTGATTTTGATGATCAAAAGCTGCGGACGTATATGGTCCTTCAGGATTCGTCGCCGTTAAGGGAGAGGCTACAGAGCAGCTTTACGGAGATAATCGTTGATGAGTTCCAAGACATAAATCGCTTAGATTTTGTCCTCATTAAGCTCCTCGCTGAAAAATGTCGGCTTCTTGTGACAGGAGACGATGACCAGGCTATTTATGGATTTCGCGGTTGCAATCCAGACTTCATTATTAACGTGGAAAAGCATCTGGAACGATCAACGAACTCCTATGAGTTACGAATGAATTATCGTAATCCACCGAATCTTGTCGAACACTCCGATAGGCTGATACGCAACAACAAACACCGAGTTCCTAAGTCTCCCATTGCAGCGCGTTCCGGTGCTTGTGAGATCAAGGTTGTCCCAACGTTTTCGGCCGGATTGGAGGCAAAGTTCATCCTCTCGTTTATTCAGAAGATCCGTAGAGAGGCCTCGACCGTACAGTACAGCGATGTTGCCATCTTGTACCGAACGAACGCACAGAGTCTTCTGTTTCAGGTGGAATTCATTCTAAGCAATGTTCCATACTTTGTCCGTCAACAAGACAACATCTTGGAAAATGCGGTCCTGAAGCGTTTGCTTGGATTTCTTCGGCTGAAACTGAACGAGAAGAACAATCTTCCATCAGACCCAAGCGATGCACTCTTGACGGTCGAATCATACTTTCGCTTTGTTTATCCCGAAACACGTCAGCGGCTTCTTGCTCTGTTTCGAAGATCAAGAGAGTTTCTTCCCACGCTTGCCTCTCACGAGTTTTTGGAAATCATGCCAAAAGCCGCGAGCAGCAGAATCGTACCATCGGTCAAAGAGGCACTGGATGCAACGACTCTTATGAGCACCATCGATGTTTTGGCGAAACGGTTTAATGGTCTTCGTGGGATGGTTGGAAGCTTGGAAGATGTCTTGCAGGAGCGAGTTCCGCTCGGAGAGATTTTTGAACTCGCAGCGAATTTTCACGGAGACATTAAAGAATTTGTAAACACGATGGAAGCCGCACTCGCTCAGGCGCGCGCAACGGGGGCGGGGCATGCCAAAGACAATGGCGTGGCGATGCTCACCTATTTCAAATCGAAAGGGCTGCAATGGCATACAGTCATTCTTGCTACCTGCAACGAGGGGCTGATTCCGCACAAGAGAGCGCCGATTGAAGACGAGCGTCGGCTCTTCTATGTGGCTATGACCCGTGCCGAATCTAACTTGCTGATTAGTTATGTGAAAAGAAGTAGTAACAATCAAGTAGATCCAAGCCGCTTCATCGCTGAAGCCGGATTGTGATGGCGAGATGGGTTCTTCGTACACAAGACATTGCCGGACATGTGGTCGCAGGATACAGATGCGACAAATGCCCGCTGGCCATTGGGTAGCTTTTGAGGGCTACGAGAATGTTCACGATTGCAGTAGTGAGCCGCAAAATCAAAACGCCACACACACTAGGAACGGGCCTAATGTGTCAGCTACCCATAGCAACTGGACCGCTGGTTACGACAGCTTGGACTTCCTGGACATCAAGATCTCTGACCAACAGCGTGTTGAGGTAAAGCCAAATGATTCTCTTTCCAACGCTGCGCAGAGGCCTAGAACACAAGCTCCCATCTTTGGCCGTAAGAATCGACGCAAACAAACGAAAGAACGAGGCATGATCTCCCACGCGATTGTTCAGCGGTCAGCAAGTGCCGCTCCACCAAGTCAGCCACCATCACGATTTAGTGCCTCACAACATCCGATTGACTCTTCTCGCTCTTTACGCAACCGACCGCGATTGCTTTTTCTGCTCGTAGCACTTGCGCTCGGGGCCGTTGTCGTCGTCTATCTAAGAAATCAGACTACGGGTTCGTCACGCCAATCGAATCAGGGCAACAGCAACACTCAAGTGACGCGAAGCGTGCCTCAGTCCTCTCAGGGCATTAGTGTCGCAGCGTCTCTCGACGAGCAAGCCAAGGCTCTTTATAACGAAGGCGTAGTCTTAACAAGATCTGGAAACTATCTTGAGGCGGTTAAGACTTTCCAAGAGGCGGTCTCGCTGAGACCTGACTATGCTGAAGCACTTCATGAACTTGGGTATGCGCTTTATCGAACGGGCAAATACCAAGAGTCCATTGAGGCCTCCAAGCGCGCAGCAGTTCTCCAGCCTCAAGACGCAGAGAATCAAAACAATTTGGGATTGGCGTACAGCGGGCTCAAGAAATGGAAGGATGCGGTCGAAGCATTCCGCCAGGCTGCCAAGATAAAAGAAGATAACCCCCAAACGTACTATAGTCTTGGTATTGCGCTAAAAAGGATGGGCGATGAAGACTCGGCAATAGATGCATTTAAGCAGGCTATCCAATTGCGGCCAAGGTTTGCGACCGCGCACTATGAGTTGGGCATATCGTATCTGGCTGTGGGTGATCGAAACTCAGCGATGAATGAATACGAAATTTTACGCTCGCTTAACCAGAAACTGTCGAATCAACTCTCCAGTGCGATATCTCAGGAACAAACCGACTCCCCGGAAGGTACGATTAACCCCTAACTTAGATTCCGACTCTTCGCAGGAGCGCATGACATCGAGGGCCCAAACTTCTTGACAGGCATAAAGGATGGGGATATCGTTTCGCCCAGTGCTTACAAGAGAAGATGACATCTTCTCCCTAATCAGGAGAACCGCCCACAATGCAATTTCCCAGGCTGAAGAAAACTCTGCGGAGGTTGTTGTCTTCAATTGAATTTGCGGTTGAGACACGCAAGAAAATAGTCCTGAGTGCTGGGATAATTAGTATCGCAGCACAATCTCCTGCCGTCGCGCAACCGCTGCTGCTGGCCGAACCAAAGGTGGCAGTAGACAGAAGACAAATATCAAAATATTCTGCGAAACACTTGTTGAGATCAGCCGCCGCTTCGTTGGGACACCTGTTCGCACAACATCGCTCACACAGTTCCCACAGCTCGCATAGTTCGCACAGTTCGCATTATTCGGGAAGCACCGGACATCAATCTCACAGTTCCCACAGTTCACATTATTCTTCAAGCTATCCGCCATCAAGCTATCCATCGGCAACCCCGGAGCGCACAATAACGCCGCCAATGTCCGTTCCTGAGTCGCGACCGATTGCTCCACCACCAACAACCAGCGCAACGCGCAGCAAATCCTCAGTGGTTCTGTTTGACTATTTCAACGATGAATCCGCCTCTCTGAAAAAGTGGAAGCCGGGGTCACTCACAGCCGGACCTCGGTATACAGATTCAGAAGTGAGTGTGTCACTAGGTCAAGGGAAATTGACAATCAGGCCGCGAACGGGAGTGACCGTCCGCTCGTATAACGGTTGGCTTACCGCCTCGTCATGGGATATGACAGCAGCACATGCTCGGGTAGGTGTAGCGCAAGTAACAGCAGGCGCAGCTGATACGATTTTTGCGATCGGCACTGATGCTGATAACTGGTGTGGATTTGTTCTAGAAAGCGGGAAGTTGTATTTGCAAGTGAAGCTGAATGGGAAGAAAAACTCAACGAATATTCCCTACAGCCCTGTGCGGCATCGGTATTGGAGATTGCGACATGAGGCCGCTTTGGATCAAATACTTTGGGAGACGAGTGGCGATGGGAAGGTGTGGGTTATTGTGCGGCAAACTCCAACGCCGATCCCGCTTACTGAGTGTTACATATACTTAGGCGCTGGAAGCTATCTCAGCGAGACGAACCCCGGAATGGCGGTGTTTGATAGCTTTCGTCTTGTAGTTCACGGCGAGCCATGACTTCCCTTCTCCGCCTCTGAACAGGCGGCACGACATGCACGAGAAAATATCTTGGATTCAGGACGTTGACGACGGGAGTCTCTGCATAGCCATCGATACGAAGTTGTATTCGTTGGAAGCTCTCTTTCGGGTCTGCTACACCTTTACCGACAGATGCTATCTGTTTTTGCAGCCATCAGATCCCGCCTCAATTATCCAAGTGAAATTCTCTTCCAAAACGCCCGACGCTGATTTGAGCGGTATCGCGGCAGAGTTTTCAAACGAACTGATCAATCAGAAAGTTCGCATTGATGTAGCCGCCGAAACTCACGCGATTCGTGAATTGATCGTAGCGCAGGCGTTTGCCGAATCTGGTCTCGATGCTGAACTGTCGGAGGCGGATTACCGCGACGATCCCAAGGGCATTGCTCAATGAGCCAAAGGATACGTGTATCAAAGGCAGTCTATCCAGAAGCGTGCTTGCAAGAAACTATCTTAGCGTATCGGAACCTGTGCACCGTTTTTTTTACTGATGTTTCAAACGATGAGTACGTTATAGAAATCGAACAGTGTTCTGGGGATGTGGATGAAAAAGTAGTCAGCCACGAGTTCCTCAACTACCTTCTGGATGTTTGCCTGGAACGGCACTTCAGTCGGAAGGCGATAATCGCATGAGACAAACGCAGTTTCTCCCACGACAGCACTATCAATCCACGAGCGGCTATCGCCTATTGCCGTTCAGGTTTCTACAATTTAACGAGCGAGAAAAGCTGTTGGTGAATGAAGTCGGGGAATATATGTATCTGGACAATCCAACGTTTGATGCATTTGTTTCGCGCTCGCTGGACACAGGAACTGATGCATACTTGGATTTGAAAGGAAAGCACTTTCTGTTCGACGGTGAGCCTCGCGTCCCTATTGAACTGCTGGCAACAAAATATCGAACGAAAAAGGCGCACCTGGCCGGATTCACGAAACTGCATATCTTTGTTGTGTCCCTGCGCTGCGAGCATTCATGCCACTATTGTCAGGTATCTCGTGTAAGTGCTGATAAAGCGCTCTACGACATGAGCGAGGCAACCGCTCGTGCCGCGCTTGATTTGGTATTCAAGACTCCGGCGCAGGAGATCAAAATCGAGTTTCAGGGCGGCGAGCCGCTGCTGAACTTTGAACGAATAGTTCAGATTGTCGAAGACGCAGAACAGAGAAGTCGCGATGCGGACAAAACGGTTGAGTTTGTCGTTACGACAAATCTTGCACTTATAACGACCGCGATGCTTCGGTATTTCAAGCAGCATTCTGTTTTGATATCTACATCGCTGGACGGGCCCGCCTTCATCCACAATGCCAACCGACCGCGCCCCGGCAACAACAGTTATGAATTGACGGTAGAGAACATTGGTGCGGCGCGGGAAATCTTAGGGTATGACAGAGTGGGTGCGCTCATGACTGCCACGCGCCTCAGCTTGTCGCATCCGAGTGAAATCATCGACGAATATGTTCGACAAGGATTTCAGTCTATCTTTTTGCGATCTGTGAGTCCGTATGGGTTTGCTCTTAAGACCGCAAGACTGATCGG
>QHXI01000099.1 GCA_003222895.1 Acidobacteriota bacterium
GCCGGTGAGTATAGCTTGATTTGGTTGGGTTGGCACACAACTGGCACACAAAAATTCCGCTGCTTGATGAGCGTGCGCGAGTGTCAGAACCGAGACCGGTAGCGACCGGATCATTGAGTTTCAATCGAGAACAAATCATGAACGACGAGAAGTGGATCGTTTCAGACAAAGACCATCTCGGAGGAAAACCACGCGTGCAAGGAACGCGCATCTCGGTGGCCTTTCTGCTTGAATGCCTCGCCAGTGGAACGAGCGTCGCTGAGATCGTCAATGCTTATCCGACTTTGACTGAGAACGCCGTGCAGGGCGCGTTGCGTGAGCTGGCGCATCAAAAGGAAGCGGCGGCAGCGTGAGGATTCTCCTCGACGAAAACATGCCTCGCAAATTCGGATCTGTATGATATTCTTAATCGACGTAAGGAACAGTGACCATGAGCCAGATGATAACCATCAGTTTGCCCGACGAGACCAGGACCGCTCTCGATGACGCAGCAAATGAAGAAGGCTTGTCCGAGAACGCGCTTGTCGAGAAGGCGCTTTCGGATTATCTCTTCATTCGGCGATTTCGTAATCTCCGCGAGCGGCTAATGTCACAGGGCAAGGACCTCAACGATCAGGATGTCTTTGATCTCGTCTCGTGAAGATTGTTCTGGATACGAATGTCTTAATCGCCGCCCTCATTGCACGCGGCTTCTCGCACCAACTTGTTGAGCACTGCGCCGTTCGGCACACCCTGTTTACCTCAGATTTCATTCTCAAAGAGACTGAAGAGAAGTTAATCGAAAAGTTCGGTTATTCCCCAGAGTTGGCGGCTGAAGCTGTGAGCGTTCTGCGATCACGAATGACAGTCGTTTCAGCTTCAAAGCTTGAGAATCCTGTCTGCCGCGATCCAGACGACGACAATATCCTGGCCGCTGCAATCAGCGGGAAGTGCGATTGCATCATCACCGGCGACAAAGACTTGCTCGTGCTCAGGCAATACGAAGGCATAAACATTTTCAACCCGCGCGATTTCCTAATAAAAGAAAAGGTGGACTAACTATTAGAGTTCGAGGTCACCGCAATCACCGTAACTGATCTGCTGCGCTTGTCGTTTGAGAATGGCCACAAACTTGTTCGCTCGGACGGAACAGTCTGCGCAGACGAAACATCAAGAGACTCTTCCACGATATTAGTGTCGGGTTTTGAGGTAGAGTTCAGCAAGTCCCAACGCCACAGTAACGATAAGAGTGATTGCGGCGAACGCTCCCTTGTTGTATTCGGCGATTCGCCAAACGATTCCTCTTACTACTTTAAGGATTAGTTCGGCGAGTAGCATCAAAACTGTGGTCCCAAAAAGCACCAAACAAATGATTCCTGTCACCGCCGGTTCCACCATAAAAATGGTGATAAGAATCATGCCGATAGCAAGAAGCGAACCCGACGGAAGGAACCACATCCACATCTTCCATCCGTGCAACGGCATCGCAGGGCGCATTCGGTTCAATAATTCAAACATTCCTAGCGCGTAACCAGGCCACAATGCGATCCAGAATGCCCCGACGATGAAAACGACGAGCGGGCGTACCAGGTAGTCTCCGGCTGAGCTGCTTCTGAACAACCAATTCTGAAGTGGGGCATTGAGTCGATAGTGGAGTCGGTTCAGGCTTTTGATGGGAATTGAATCGGTTCGTGGCCTGTCTGACTGGGACTCAGCCCACGCCTCAAAACGTTCTTTGTTGCGAATCAACCTTATCGCCCAAACAAGGGGGAAAAGAAAAACAATTGGAAAAATCAGATATATCAGTTGGCGTTCTGAAATGTAGAATATTGAAAAGAAAGCCGCGACGGTCAGGCTCAACAATATCAGGAAAATCTTTTTTGCCCCATGTCGTTTTGCATACCAGTCCAGTGGTCTAGTGAAGTCGAGCCAGAGGGCGAATGAGTCGAATCTGTCCTGTATCCGCGCTGATTGGTGTGGTAGCAGAATCAAATCGGCTCCCTTAATCAGGTTCACAAAGACCCCAACTATAAAGAGTATTTCGATTGTCTGATTCATGTGCAGGGAACTCTCACATATTGTAACTTGATAAAACGAAAGAACCCATGAGGGGTAGACACGAAGCGGCACGTACACAGGCGATCGCGCTTCGCGGGTTAGTCCACGGACCAGCCCTCCGTTTCACGGACTCGCGATTCCGTGTCACGAATCGATCCCAACGATAAATCGGTGGCTAGTAATATTCGTCCACCGCGCGGACTGATCGCAGAATCGGAGGCCTGACCCCGATTTCTAACTTTTGAAGGCCTGTCCGCGAGTTCTAATTTGTAATCAAAAACGAGCCCAAGTCGCGCATTAAAGACCTTGCCGGACTGCGAAGAGAGGATGAGGAGAGGGCCCGATGGTTCCTGCATCAGTTCTCGACCAGAACTAAGCGTGAGTTTAGGCCGACTTTCTTAGATGTGCGCAATCCAATTTCGACGCCTGCTTGATCGACCTGTATCGCCTCTTGATCGACATCGTTGACCTGTATTGATTCGATCTCTGCCAGGGTGCAGTTGGCCTCGCGAAGAAAGTAGAATCCATCGCCAACTCTGATCAAACCGTGATTGCAGGTCGCTATCACAATGTTTCCATGCAGAGTTTCAGTCACGACTCCTAAGACAGATTCGGGGAGGTGGCTAGCTTCAGCTTTTACAATTCGGTGTGTGACAACGTCCGCGAGGGCATCACAGAAGCCTTTTACAAAGGTGATCCATTCATAAAGAATCTCGAGTCCAAGAATCTCATCCGGCGTTCCATGAGAAGCATCGTTCCTGAAAGTGACCAAATCCAGAATCATTTGTTCAAGCGAGTTGTTCCAATCCGCCTCGATTAGTTGAGCCCTTAATAAGTCGTGGGTCTCCAACGAGTGCCACACGCCATCAATGCCAGCGGAACCAAATAACTTTTCGAGATCAGCACGGCGCAGATTGGTCGCATGGAAGGTCAAAGCTTCGTTTACGAGTTCCCAAGGAGGGTCATCTCGTAGTGAATGAAGATACTTCTCCAAGACAACAGGCAACGACAAGTTACGATAACGTCGCTTATCGATGTCTTGGATTATTCTTCCCAAGCCATAGCGATAGGTATTCTTAAATTGTGCCGAGAGTTCAGAAAATGATTGGTATCTTGGCAATCGTGCTAGCCAAAAAGCTATACAGGCTTCAGCAAAGAATTCGTAAATTGCGTACAGCTGAATGATGATCGAGCAATGCCGAAAGGTCCGTTCTTGTGCCAAGTCCCCAGGTAAGGCATTTCGAGCCAAAAGCTCCTGAGATAAGACTGAAATAGGTTGTTCCGCGGCTTCATCGCATGCAGTGCACAGGCGAAGAAAATTCTCTAGCACAGCCGTTCTATCTGCAACTTGGCGTAGTAAGGAACTAAGCATAGCGCCAGTTAGACGATTCCTCTGATCATTGCTTCGTACTTCTGAATTCTTTCCTTGATATCCGCCTTCGTATTACCGCGGCCAGTGAATGTGCCTGGTTCGTTTTCTTGAAATAGCTGCTTAGTGGATTCAATGACCGATTCACGCTTCGCCAACAACTCCTGTTTATGATCCAAGACGGAGGATAGCCCGATCATCACGGCGTCATAAAAAGCCTTATGCGCCCGAGCTGCCCAGTCGTTCGTTTCCGTCCTATAAGGTCGGAAAACTAGTGGACCGTATAACTGCGCAGCTAAGCTTAAAGTGTCGAGATAAAGGCGCCGCAACGCATCAAGATCTGCTTCAGAAAACGCGCGGGCGCGCGCCATGTATAGATCGAGAAACCCATGCATGCCTCGGGTATAATGTTCCACATGACGAAGAGCGAAGAATCTTAGAACTGCCTCCGTATCTTCCATCTTCTGATACATGGTCTCGCCTTTTATTGGTGCGTTTGGTTCCTCTTCTTCTTGGGTATAACGCGGTAGACCGAACGCGTCGCGGAAGTCATTGGCTTTTGATAATTCAATCAGCAAATCATTGAACGGTCCTTGAAACAGAGAATTCCTGATCTCCTGGTGCTCTAGGATGACTCCGCCGGTGTTCAATCTCGCGAAAACAGTCTGACGCAAAAATACTGCATCTTCCTCATCTGGAGTCGATTCCCTAAGAACGACGATGTACGAAATGGATCGGCGGTCTAGACCACTTCTGACGAGCGAGGGAAGCGTCGAATATGTTCTCCCGTTCAACTCCTTCCAGATTTCAAGTCCGGTAAGCTTGAATTCGCCGGCATAAAAGGACTTCAGTGAAGTTATCCGTTGCTGACCATCCATGACTTCGTATTTGTTGTAGTCTTTCTCGTACAGGAAGAGAGGAGGGACTGGGATATTCATAATGAACGACTCAATAAGTCTGGACTGGCGCTTCGCGTCCCAACGTGAACGTCTTTGATAGAACGGACGGACCTGCATATAGTCCTTTTTGTCTAACGCCTTCACGAAATTTGGGATTTTTTCTCGATTAGACTCCGTCACTATTCGGTCCTCGCCCGCCTTATATCGCTCATTTAGCTCGGCATCGGTGAGGGATTCTGCCGCTTCTTTCACAGGCTTGTCCCACATCGTTTTCTCGGTCTGCGCTAGTGTTGTCATCTGTTTCTCTCAACTCTCCTGATTTGTTCCTAAAGGGCTACAATCCCTATCAACAGCAGTGTCAGCATTGAACATCGATTAAGTAATTCTCGCAAGCAGAAGCAACCCGAGATCCCTCCAGGCCTGAGCTAGTTTCCCCGCTTAGTTCTGATTATCCGCGACAGCCCGACCGCACAACTCTACGCTGCGCTCCAAGTCCTTCACTTCGTTACGGCACTTCGTGTGCGCGGTCGAGCGCCCAGTCGCTTAATTTTGTCGCTGGGAGGGGGAACACCTTTCAAAAGAACCAAACCAAAAGAGGGAAGAACGACATTGAGAGACACGCGCGCGCCGCTGTCATCTTAGCGTCGAGTGCAGATTAGGTTGGACGGATGTTTTGGGAGGCCAACTCTAACGCTTTGTTCGCCGAGACGCGGATTTGCGTTTGATGCCCTTGTATCTCACATTCCCGGGAAGTCTTTCAGGCAGATCTAGTTCGTCATCCACGATGTCTTCCACGTGAACGCCGGCAACGCGCGCATACTGAAGCAGAACTATTAAGGGCGGCTCAAGCTCGCCGCGCTCATATTTTGAAATCCTCGTGTAAGGCATCAAATCCTCGACTCCAAGTCTTCTATACATTTCGGTTTGGGAGAGGCCCAAAGCAGTTCTGATTTCAAGCAGCTTCTCCGCCAAGCGCTTTGGCCTGATCCGAGCGTAACCCATCAGA
>QHXI01000127.1 GCA_003222895.1 Acidobacteriota bacterium
GAATTATCTTCGCGTTCATTCCGTACCGGTTTCATCTGCTGTCCCATTTGCATTACTTGTTTGCGGGCTGGATACCGCTCGTCTGCGAAGCGCTGATTTTGTTTTTCCGCAAGCCGACATGGGGCCGCGCAAGTTGGCTCGGCGCTGCGTTTCTAATGAACGCGCTTTCGTGCGTTAGTTGGTTCCTCATGACTGTGATTCCGCTGGGACTGACGTTCTCAGTCCTACTTTTCGCGAACAAGGAGCGGATGCGCGATCGTCAATTCTGGATTCGCGGAGCAGTCGCGATGAGTTGCGCGCTCGTTTTGTTCTCTCCGTTTCTGATTACTTACTATCGTGTTTCCGTGCTCTACGGTTTACGCTGGCAGCCCTGGGAGTTCGCCTTCAATTCAGCGTTGCCGATTCACTGGCTTAAGTCAGATCCGCGCAACAAACTCTGGCATCAGATGGGCGCGTCGATTCCCGGCGGTCACATGCTTTTCCCCGGACTGCTCACGCCGTTGTTGGCGTTTGCCGCGCTGCGGTGGAGAAGTTGTAAACAACCAGGTGCGAGGTCGCTGAAGCGTCGCGTCATTTCTGGGCTCGACACCGTGATCATCCTTTCCGTCGTCTGCGCGGTAATCGCGTTCGGTTACGGTGCCTGGAACTTAACCGTTTCCGGTCACCGGATTTTGCGCCTTGATGAAAAGTCGCTGCGACATGCGCTGATAGTAATCATCGTGGCCGTTTTCGTGAGGCTCGTGCTTACGCTGCCGTCAATCGTCACGCGCCTAAGACAACGTTTGAATAACGTCGACGAAGCGAAACGTTTGAAGCATAGACTGCCGATCGTGATCGGTTCCATTTGGATCGTCTGGGGTTTCCTCGCATCGCTCGGGGCAAATGTTTTTCTGATTCGGTGGCTGCACGATTATTTTCTGTTGTTCCAAAGCATTCGCATTCCGTCGCGCGCCGCGATGGTTTGCTATGTTGGACTAGCAGTCTTGGGCGGCATCGGCGGAGCGCAGATCGCAACTCGAATTCAAGTTCTCTTTCGGCGCCGCTACGCAAAAACGATCGTACTTCTCCTGATTGCGGCCGCCTGTCTTTTCGAGTTGCGCGCAGCGCCGCTCCAAATCGATAAGGGCGAAGTAGATACCTCGGCACTTGCTCAGCGGTTGACGCAAACTCAGATGAAGGGCGGGTTGGTCGAGCTTCCTTCTGATCCTTCCATGAATCGGGATTTCTACATGTTGCGGGCAGCGGATCACGAACGGCCGCTTGTCAACGCGACCTCGAGTTTCATTTCTGCTGTGACCGAGAAGATCAATCAGGCGATCAGCGGAAAAATCGATCCAAAATTCATCGATCTGCTCGAGCAGATTCCCACTTCCTATCTCGTCATTCATAACGATCGCCTGCCGGCCGGACAACGCGTGGATTATGAAAGTTTTCTGGCGCGGCAGATCGTTTCGGGCCGGTTGCGCTTCATCAATCGTTTCGAGGGACATGACGACCTCTACGCCGTCGTCAAGAACGAACCCGGCGCCAAACCTGAAGCCGCGCCGCCTTTTGAAATCTCTATTTACGATTGGGGAGAAAAAATTCGCGAAGACCCGGTCAGCATTCTGGCCCGGCCACTTGAAAGTCAAATCTTGTATCGTGTGCTGCTCGCCGAATCGGGCAAGGTTCCGCAGTACGCGGAGTTTTTGCCAAGGCTGGAGTCTTTGGCTACGGGCATCAAACTTGGCTCAGATGACGAGACAAAACAGTTCGAGCAGAACCTCAAACAAGTTCTAAATGAAAGACGAGGCGAAAACGTATTCGCCAATGTCGATGATGAAAAATATGTTGACCGGCTGATAAGCAATGCGGGAATCAGTCTGGACCAGACGGAAAGAACGAACCTCATTCAGCTGCTTTCCGGTCGTCAGGACACCCGTGCGGGTGTGCTTCTGAAGATCGCCAACGATCCGCGTCTTATTGAAAAGGAAAATGAACGTTCGCTGCTGCTGCTTCATTACTTTGGGTACCTGCGGCGCAACCCCGGCGATCCGCCTGACCGTGATCTACGCGGGTTCAACTTTTGGTTACAAGATCTCGCCGTGAATCACGACACGAAAAAACTGCCGGTTGCTTTCGCAAACTCGCCCGAGTACCGACGGATTCGAGAACGGAAATGAAAAAGGAGACCGCGCTCGTAGCCGTATCGCCGGAATCATGCTCGCAGTAATTTTTCTCATCGGTTGTGCCGTGCTGGGCATTTGCCTGGTGCGGCGGGTCATGCGCCAGTTGCTCGACGGCGCGGAGCAAATCCTTTGGGGCATCGTCGTTGGCTGGATACTGACGAGTGTCGGCGTTTATCTGATTGCCCGTTGGCGAGGTGAGCTTACGAGCAAGCTCATGATCGGGGCCACGCTTTCTGTCTGGATCGTCAGCGCGATCATGATCGTGTTTGAAGTTCGCAAACCAAGCAGGGCTTCATCATTCTTTGTCTGGCAAAAAAAGTATGTTGGCCTCGCGCTAGTCCTCATTATTTTCACACCGGTTTACTTACGGCTACTTTCGCTTCAAGTCTTTGCGCACCGAGACGGAGGCATCTACGCCGGAAGCGCCGACAACGACCTGGCCTTCCACGCGGCACTCGCGTCTTCCTTTGTTTACGGCAAAAATTTTCCGTCCGCCTACCCACTGCTGCCGCCCGAACCTTTACTTTACCCATACATGCCGGACTTTCACGCTGCTCTCCTCATGGCGGGTGGACTTAGCTTGCGGGCCGCTTTCATTCTAAGCGCGCTGATTCTGGGAGCGGCAACCGCAGGTCTTCTTTACTCGCTCGCGTTGCGCATCTCCCGTTCGCAGCGCGTGGCAACGATGGCAACGGTTTTGTTCCTGCTCAATGGCGGCTTGGGATTTATCTATTTCTTTCGCGATTGGTGGCAAAGTAACCAGAGCTTCTTTGCGTTCTTCAATTCGCTGCACACTAACTACGCCAAGATTTCAGAGCGAGGATTGCATTGGACGAATCTGGTCGCTGACATGTTGGTGCCACAGCGAACGAGTTTATTTGGGCTGCCATTGGCTTTAATGATCTTTGCGGTTTTCGCTTTTGTCTGGCAGCGCTGGCACCAAGTTGACGACGACAAGAAAGAAAACAGCCCGAGAATTCTCATCCTGATGCTCGTCGCCGGCGTGCTGGCGGGACTGCTACCACTCTTTCACACTCATACATATATCGCCGTCGCCCTCGTTAGCATCGGCCTGTTTGCCTTGCGGCCGCGTCGCGAATGGTTTGCCTTCTGGACACCGGCGGTGGTGCTCGCAGCACCGCAACTTCTGGCTCTCTCGATGCGCGCATCAGGCAGCGCGATCGTGCATCTTTTCTTTGGCTGGTTGGGCCACGACCAGGGTTTCTTTCCACTCTACTTGCTGCGCAACCTGGGATTGCCACTACTGCTGGCGATTCCGGCGTGGTGGACGGCGCCTCGCGTTTGGCGAAAATTCTATCTTGCCTTTCTCGTGCCGCTCGCGATGACCTTCATAGTTGTGATATCGCCCAGCCTCTACGATAACGGAAAGTTGATCTACTACTGGCACGCGCTGAATAGCATTCTGGTGGCGATGTGGTTGGTAAATCTTGCGGTGATTCATAAGCAAAGGGTGCTCGCTTCATTGTTAGCGATCCTCTGCGTCGCAACTGCATTGATTGTCGTTCGCAGCGAGACGATCACCTCGGCCCGCGTCTTCACTGACGAACAATTAAGTGCGGCCGAGTTTGCCCGCGAGCGCACCGCGCCCCATTCGCTTTTTCTCACCGCGCCGTCACTCAGACAACCAGTGCTTTCATTCGCCGGCCGCTCTGTACTTAGTAGCGCTACCGCCTGGCTCTGGAGTCACGGCTACGAATTCCGTGAACGTGACGCAGACGTACGCCGAATCTATGCCGGCTCCGGTGACGCGCTCGACCTATTGCGTTACTACCAGGTTGATTACATCTATTTTGGCGATGCAGAAACATCCGACTTGAGATCGAATCCTGCTTTTTTCGATCAGAACTTTGCAGCCGTCTATCGCAGTCCAACGATTACGATTTACGACGCCCACAGTTCTTTGAATCCTATATCCCCGGATGATCGTCGCGGCGCATTCAACAAGCCGGCCCCACGCGAACTTGCTTTAAGAGTCGATAAAGATCCGTTTGCGCTGATCGTTGATTTTCCGCGCACCAGTTTTTTTGTCTATCGACTCTGCAAAGCTTCCTACGGCCGGATGCCGCGACGTGAAGAGTTCATGACGGCGATGTCTTTGCTCGGCCGCGACTTGTTCATAGGCGCAGCCGGCTGGCAGGAGCAACGCGAGATCAATCGAAGCGCTTTGCTTAACGATTGGATGAATACCACAGCGTTCAAGCAACTTTACAATGGCAAGTCGAACCCTGAGTTCGTCGATTCGTTATTGAGTAACGCTGGGCTGGGGTGGAGTGCCGGCGATCGATACTTGCTTATTAAAGGCCTGGACTCGGGTACACAGTCGCGTCAGACGGCACTCCTCGGAATCATAGAGGACAAAGATTTCTACGCCCGCGAGTTCAACACGGCTTATGTGCTGGTCCACTACTTCGGATATCTCCGGCGCAATCCGGACGACGCGCCTGATTTTAATTTGAAGGGATTGAATTTTTGGCGCGATCGGCTTGATGAGTGGGGAGACTATCGCATCATCAGTCGCGCCTTCATCGAGTCGACTGAATACAACAACCTGAAGCCTGTGCCCTAGTGGAAGAGCGATTATCCGGCTGCGGAAATAATCCTCTCTACGACGTTCTGCCAGGATAGGTTCATTGCCAGTAACTTCTCCCGACCCCGCTGACCCATCTTCTGCGCCTTGCCGGAATCACTGTAAAGGTGATCGAGCGATTCGGCGATCGCTTGCGGACTCGGCTCGGTAACCAGACCGTCCACGCCGTGCTCGATCAACTCCATCGCGCCGCCGCTGTCGCTCGTGACGACTACAGGTTTCCCGGCGAGCATCGCTTCCAATGTTACGTATCCGTAATCTTCATCGAATGGCAGGTATGAAACCCCCAGCGCGTGGGCGTAGAGGTCGATCATCTCTGCATCCGAAACGAATCCGCGCAGCGTCACGCGATCGCCGACTTTGTATTGCTTGATCAATGCTTCGTATCGCTTCATGTCTGCCGAGCTGCCGGCCAAAATAGCCTTCACCGGCGTGCGGACAAAACGCATCGCTTCGATCAGCAGTTCCTGGCGCTTTTGCGGTTCGAGGCGGCTCGGATAGAAAACGTAATCACCCGCTGCACCGGGTCGCAGACAATTCGCCAAGGGCGGCGGATGATAAAGCGGCTCGCTGTCGATGTTGTTGTAGTGTTTCAGCCGCTCGGCGACCGTTCGCGAATTCGCGAAAACTCTTCTGGCTTTGGGAATGAATCGTTCGTCGCAGTGCTTGATCCATTCGCGAATGCGAGCGCCTTCGGGATAGGTTGAAAGATCGTCGAACTGTGTTCCCCAAAGATTGTAAGCCGAACGGTGTTGATGAAGGATCCAGAGAACTTTTCTCTCGTGCGCAACTACGTAGGCCGGAAACTTCATTCCGATCACGAGATCCACCGGCTGTCCATTCGCAGATGAAAGGTCGAGCATCCGCCAGGCCATCGCGCCGCGCATGATTTCCGCCGGCGGATACCACTTGAACGGAAGCGCGACCACTTCAGCTTTGTATCCCGCTTCGATCAAAGCGCGCCGCAGACCCTCGACGTGCGATTCGGCACCGCCGGTCGTGAATGGAACCTGAGTTGTGCAGATGAGAATGTTGCGAATCATTGTCGGTGGTCAGTGGCCGGTTGTCAGTTGTCATTCAATGCGAGCGCGCAATTCTTCAACGACTGACCACTGACCACTGACTACTGACCATTGGCCACTTGAATGTTGCAGACGGCGATCGAAATCTCGCGCGCATCAGCGGTCGCAGCTTTCTCGGTTCGATCGGCTTTGACTTCCAATTCGAACTGGCCATTCGATCCGGTTCGCAATTTCTTCGGCACTTGAATGATCAACTCAAGCCAGCCGTATTTGTAAACTGAAAACGCTGAGAGTCGTTTGCCATTCAGCCCTACCTCGACGCCGACAGGCTTGGCTTCGAGATCAGAAAGCCGTGGAATCAAGTCGAAACTGATCGAGTCGACCGTGGGCGAATGAAATCGAATGCGCGCGTGCCTGCCCATGGACCGCGCCACTGGCGGCAGCATCGTGGCTTCGTACCAACCGTCGTCAAATATCACTTCGCCGCTCCGATCGAGACAGAGACCGTTACGCGTTGCTCCGGTCCAATCTGATGCGAAAAGCGCGCGGCGATCTCGATGCTCGTTATAAAAGGATCCGATCGGCGCGTCTGACGCCTTCAGCAAAATAAATTGACCGCTGCTCGGTTCCACGATGCCGAGATCCGAAACTTTGCCGAACACATAGCCCATCGCGATGTCGAAAGCGCGGCGCTCTTTCTGCGATAGTCCACGGACGTAGTCGAGAAAATCTGCTTCATGACTTCCGGCGTTTTCATCAGGATCGAGAAAATCCTCGACGCTCGAGCAAAGTGCGTAACGTGGTTCGTATGCGACGTGCTGAAAAAAGTCGAGGAATCGCGAGACTCGTTGAGTATCGCTCTCGCTGTGGGCGTATTCCATGGCGTGCAGCGTGACGCCGCCGCGACGCAACACGCGTTTCATTTCCGTCAGCGCGCGTTGCTGTTCTTCAGCCGTGAGAACATTCAGCGCATCGAGACTGACGACGTAGTCGAACGTTCCGTCGGCAAAGGGAAGCGAGAGCAGATCAGCTTGAAACGTAGCGTCGTATCCGTTGCGGCGAGCAGCTAATACAAAATCCGCCGACGCATCGATTCCGGTGAGCGTAATGCTCTTTCGTTTCAGGAGCGCCAGCGTTCCTGGCCCACAGCCCAGATGCAGCACCGCAGAGCCTGTGCGCACATTGTCGAAAACCCAGATTGTGCGCGCGAAACGGATATCAAACCGATCGAGTGCCTTGAAATAGCGCGCATCGAGCACTTCGTCGGAAACACTTTGAGGTTGCGGTGAATTTCCGTTCACTTCCATGATTACTTGCCGCGTTTCAACGACTCTCCCAGTTGTTCGATGCGTTGTTCCAACTCTGCGAGCGCGGACTCGACTTTGCGCCGCGACGTAGTTTGAAAAGCCGCGGCTTCGCTATTTTCGAGTGACAACTGTTTGAAGCTTACGCGCTGTTCGTTTTCAATCTGATCGCTGCGCGCACGAAGTTCAGTCGAAAGTTCCGAGAGATGCGCCGCTTGTTTCCGCTCGTTTGTTTCGATGAGCGTTGCCACTCGCTTCTCAGAATCCTCGAGCTGAATCCGGCGCGCTTCGGACTCGCCGTGCAATTCTGCGCGCATCGTGGAGAGATCGCTGTGCTGACTTTGAAAATCGATTCGTCTTGCTTCAGATTCGGTTCGCAGTTCAACTGCGAGAGCGTCAACTCTTGCGCTTAATTCCGTAATCGTATTCTCAAGTTTGCTCTGTCGATTTTCCGCTTCGTGCCGCAGAGAAGCAATCGCCGCTTGTTGACGCGAGAGCGCGTCGAGCGTGTCGCGAATTGCGTGATGAACGGCGGCGTTAAAGTTGACCTGCTCCCAGGTGAACCAACGGGCCAACGATTTCGCGCGCGACTTGAACCACAACTCGAGTCGCGACATTGCGCCGATGCGATTGCTAATGACCGGCGGCAAACGATCCCATGCGCGCGCGGTCGTCGTTAGATAGCCGCTGATTCGCGCCAATTCGGCCGCGCTCGACGTTTCGTCCGGGTTGGTAATTGCGCCCTCGCCGTTGCCTGCGAGATCCGTCGAGGCCGACGCGATCTGTTCGGTGCGCGCTTGAGAAATTACGCGTTCGCGGATCTCGCGCAAAACTATTTCGACTTCTTCATCAACCATCGTCAGGCTTTCATGGCATTTAGAGCGGACTCGTTCTCGCGAGCACCGATCGGATTCTGATTTGATTCTTTAGGTCGCACGGTCGCGCTGGCATTCAGATTCGCCACGCCTTCAAAGTGACCGGCGCTGGTGACGCGCAAGAAAAGCGCGCCGTCGATCCAATCGTATGATTCGCCCGCGCGGCTGTGAACCGCAAGCGACATCGAGTATTGATCGATGCCCAGCCAGCAGCTGAATGCGAACGTTGCTTCGACGGTTTCGCCGCAACGGACGAATCCGAGATCGATCTGCTGCTCGCCCGTGTTCGTTCCGTAAGTGTGAATGCCGTGTCGGTTCTTAATTAGAAAACCGACCACGGGATCATCCAAATCGGAATTGAAGCGCGCAAGCACGCGCAGCGTTAATGCTTCGCCGGTCTCAACGATCTCGACCGGCCGGCCGGTCGCATCGAGCAACTCAGCGCCGATGATTTCTGCGCTGCCGTCGCCATGACGATAGGTATAGCGGATCGGAACCACCGGCCGATTCGCGACGGACGAGTCTGGCGGCGGATTGATCGAAGCTTCGTAAGCTTCTTCGCGCTCCATGATGATCTTCTGATAGCGATTGAGCACATCGGCCGGTTTGCCGTCAATCACGATTCGTCCGGCCTTCAGCAAGATCGCGCGCGAACACAGCGCGCGCACCGCGGCCGCATCGTGTGAAACGAACAAGACAGTTGCGCCGCGCGTGTGCAGTTCCTTAATTCGGCGCAGGCAGCGATGCTGAAAGACCGCGTCGCCGACTGCGAGCGCTTCATCGATGATCAGAATGTCAGGCTCAACGCTGGCGGCAATCGCAAACGCGAGTCGGACGTACATGCCGCTCGAATAAGTCTTGACCGGCTGATAAAGAAAGTCGCCGATCTCTGCGAATCGCTCGACCTGGGGGAACAGCGCGTCGGTTTCGCGGCGCGAAAAACCCAGCAGAGAGGCGTTCATGTAGATGTTTTCGACGCCGGTGAATTCCGGATCAAAACCCGCGCCTAATTCGAGCAGCGCTGCGATCCGTCCGTCATGCCAAACCTCACCGTGCGTCGGTTCGAGCGTGCCCGCGATAATTTGCAGCAGAGTTGATTTGCCGCATCCGTTCGGTCCGATGATGCCGACGGTCGAGCCTTTCTCGATTTCAAAACCGATATTTTGCAAGGCCCAAAATTCTTTGTGGCGCCGCAAACGGCCGCGCGTCAAAGACTCTTTGAGGCGATCGCCGGGCCGCGCATACGTCCGGTATTGCTTCGATACATCGTCAACGCGCAGCGCCAAATTCATGCCGCTGAATGTATCAGAAACCGGGCGAAGAAATAAGAGCCAAGCGGTAAGGGCGAAGGGCTAAGAGCGAAGGGTCTAAGAGAAAGGAGCCATAGTTGTTTGGTGAACGAGCACTGTCCGCCCTTGGGAACCAAGCGAACGTGTGGCAAAGGCGAAGAGAAAAGTAAGGGCCAAGAGTTTTCACTCTTAGCCCTTTGCTCTTCGCTTTTTGCGAGGCCTTAACTCACGGACCGAAGCGCTGACGATACTCAGAAGAGTTCAGAAACGCCTTAACCATTTCCGATTGGATGAAGCTACCGCCGAAGTTATTTAACTTCCCGAGCCAGAAGTTGAAGCCCGCGGTATCGGGGTCTCGTCGGAGATACCCGAAGTACTCCATCGTAACGAACGCGGAGTTGAATTCGCGCGCCTGCAAAAACTGCGACTCGGCTACCATGCGCAGCACGCCTGCGCGTGTCAGCGTGGCACCGTTCAGCCCCGAGACAAGTGAATCGCGGAAGGCCTGCGTCGCCGGGAAGTTGCCCCGGATCTCACCGCCACCGAACTGCGTCGTATGGAAGTTAACATAGGCGCGTCCCGCACGAATGTTGGCGACCTGCGCGGCGAGCGTAGTGCCGTTACCCTCAGGCGCATCCCACTTATCACTGAAGTTGCCGCCGACACCACTGCCGAACGGTGTCACCACATGATCGTCGGGGTTGTTGTCATTGAATGGCGTGCCGAAGAAGCCCCAGACGACGGGACCGTTTACGCCGGGAGCAACTGATGCGCCGGCGTGAATGTGAGCCGCAACCAGGTTGTCATTGGCATCTGCGGTTTGCGAACCGGTGACATCGATGTTGTTAACCGTGGCATTCATTGTCAACGTCGTGTCTCCGGCGCCGAAGGTGAATCGCGCCGTGCCGTACGAGTTGTCGCGGCGCGCGCCGCCCGTCAAAGTCGGGTTAGTCGGCGGAACCTCTTGCGAGTTCGTCAGGTTAACCGTGAAGTCGGTCGTCGACATGTTGGCTGAGGTAAGCAGGTTGTCCACGAACTGATCGTTGGTCAGAGTCGACGGGTACTTCGTGACAAATTCAGGGCGGTTCACGAAGTCGTTGAAGTAAGCCACCTTATTTGCCTCGAGCTGAGCGTCGAATCCAGGTTGTCCGAAGACGAGGTTCTGCTGCAGCTGCTGCACATCCTTCTCGAACTGACCGTACAAGACGGCAGCCGGAGATCCCGACGCAGAACTTCCAAAAGCAGCTCTGTTCGCGTTGTAAGCCAGGGCGCCCGTTGTTTGAAATTCAATCGACAGGAAGAATGCTGCCGAGGTGTTGATACGCGACACTTCCGTGCACGGAGTTGGACTACAGCCGGTGATGTTGTTGGTCCAGAAAGCAAATCCACTAGCGTCCGGTTCGCGGTTGAGAAAGTCCAGATATTGTTGCCGGACAAAAAAGCTGGTGTCGTCGATCGGATTCGTAGTCGGCGCTACTGAGTCGTTGTCCGTGATCGTCAAGGTCGCCTGATTTGGACTTCCAAGTCCGACCCCGGCTCCGGCGGGATTCGAGAGGGCGAGGTTAAGCACCTCGTTACCTTCGACGAAAAGATCGTTGACAAGCAGGATGCGAACCGTCTTGCTGGTTTCGCCCGGATTGAATGTCACTTTGGCAAGCGCGATTTCGTAATCGCTCTTCTGCGAAGCATGTCCTGGCTGCGAGGCATCGTAAGTGTTGACGTTGACCGTCGCCGTTCCCGATGCATCGCCCCCGCGCGTGACACTGATGTCGATGTGGCCGCTGCCCTCACCGATCGCGAACGTATCGCTGGCGAACTGAATCAGGGAAGTCGCGGTCGCAGTTGTCGGATTAATTTTGCCGAACAAACCGTGCTCTTCTGCCGCCGTCCCGGCGGTAAAGTAAAGTGTCGATGGATCGCCACCGGCGCCTCCGTTACCGAACGTGAGCGACCACAGTCCCTCGATCGAAATGGACTGGCCGGCTTCGTTCTTGAGTGAGTTGTCTACGCCGGCAACGAGTGCAACGCCGGTCGAGGGATTGTATGCGTTGATCTTTGAATTGGTGGCGGTAGAGAAATTTCCTACCAGAAGGGCGCCGCCGAAGATACCGAAAGACGACGGTGCGATTACCAAGCCCCATGGTGCGTCGACCGCACTGAGCGGTCCGTTGTCGATGCCGAAGGACAGGACACGGACACCATCGGTATCGAACTTCCTGACGAGGCCGAAACCATCGCTGTTCTGCACGAAGGTCCCCGCGGTCTTCGCGTAAGTGACATAGAGCGAGCCGCCGAGGTTCTGTATATTAAACACGCTGAAGCCCGCCGGAATCGTTGGGTCGACGAAGCCGCCGGAGACGGTAGTGTCAGCGAAAGTGCCGTTGAAGACATCTATGTGGTTGTTCCGAAAGTCGGCTGCGTAGAGCCGGTTGCCGCCGGAGTTAGAGCCGATCGCCAGGCCCGTATAGACGTGGGCGGCGTGGCTGGCGGCGATGACGGCCGTGGTCGACCCCGCGGCCGGGGCGTTCGGGTTCCAGCCCGTGATGTTCCCTGTGATCGAGGCGAAGAGGAAGCGCGCCACGCAGGGCGGAGAAGCGCAGGGTCCAGGCAGGACAAAGTCAGTCGCCGAAGGGTTGGCGACCGTCCCCGTCGGCAGCCCCGGGCTGCCCGGAATCGTCACCGTCGGCATGCTCGCGTTCAGAACGACAGGTGCGCCGCTCACGTCGCCGCGGATGAGCTGCGACGTGTTCGTCCCGTTGTTGGCGACCCAGAAAGGGCTGCTCGCGGTCATCGAGATGCCCCAAGGGTTGACGAGCAGCGGATCGAGAACCGGAGCAAAGCCTGGGATATCGGAGACAAGATTCGTCTGACGATAAACTGATCCGGGAGCGGGCATTGGAATAGCCGGGGCAATCGAAGTCGATTGTTGCGCGCCCGCGGGTGCGACGAACCGGCTTGGCGAGACGGTAACGATCAGAAAAGTTATGGACACCACCAAGCCCACCATTAGTGCAGGGCGTTTAATTAAGCTAACCTTCATTTCGAATCCTCCGATGTTCACGGTGAATTGATACGTCGATTAAGGGACTGAAAGGAAAGACCCTCATCACTTACGAACCCTATTTTCTTAAAGGGGAAGGCTCACTCTATTCGCATAAATTGATCTGAGTCAAGGAGAATCTGAGGGCGAGCCGCCAATCTTTTCGTGGAGTGGCGACTCTCTTCGTCAGGGTCACGCGCAGGTTCACGTTTTCTTGCAGGCGTCGGTACAATGTCTCAGCCATTAACCCGGTCTGCCCCTGTAGCTCAACGGTTAGAGCAGCAGACTCATAATCTGTTGGTTCGGGGTTCGAATCCCTGCGGGGGCACCAATCAACTGGCGAGTTCTCTTACACTTACATCATTGTGTTGTTGGGCCAATAGATGCTCAACCTCACGATGGCGCGAAGATGGCGCGATTTGGGAAGTGCGCGATCGGCGGGTCATGAGGTCAGTGCCGTCCGCGGTAGCGGATGGGTTTGACGATCCTGACACGCTCCTCCGTTTGAATCTCACCACCTTAGCCGGCTTCCTCCGTCCAAGCGTATTAACCGCGTGACATAGATTCAGTGCCGTTTGATGAGTGTAAGCACTCGTCATCCGCACTGAAGTGTGACCGAGAAGATCTCGAATGTCCCATTCGTGAACGCCATTGGCTCTTAGACGCGTTGCGAAGGTGTGGCGCGTATCGACGAGCTACTCTTAAAGGACCCGCAACTCTCCGTTACTCGGAACGGCGACCAATCTCTCTATGTGAAGATGGCCGACGAACAAATCCCGCAGGTCAATGCCTTGCTGGTCCAACACGGCTTTCGAGTAATGGAGCTTTCGCCTCAGCGCCAGACTCTCGAACAAGTGTTTTTGAGTCTTACTCAGGAAGCACGAATTCAAAGCAAGCCTTCAAGCGACTAACGACGCGCGAATGTGTATAGCCACGCGAGCCCGGGCGTGGTAGCGCGCCCGCATGCTGTGATTCATCACGTCGTTTCTTCACCACAGCTAACGAATAATTCAAGCGCTGGAATCGGTAAGAAAAAGTCGATGCGACGTCGATAGTTCTTCTCCAACCATTCCAGGGAAACGCACTTAATTGGATGAAGCTGCTGATGTCAGGACGCGAGAAAACAAAAGGCTTGTTCTCGAAATTGAAGAACCTACGTTTCGCCCCTAAATCCATCCTGACCCGTAGATCCGTGATCGTCCTAACGATCGCAATCCTGATCGGTTCATTCCTCGGGCTTTGGCGAATCAGGAATCAGGCCCAACGGCAGCTCGAAGAAGAACGCGCCAGGTTGGCATCGCAGGACATCGTTCCTTTTGAAAAGAAACTGTGTCCGGAGTTAGCCAGCAAAGACCTGACCATCTGGCAAGGTTTCAGAAACAGCAGAGCGATAGTTCGATTCAAAGACAATTATTTTGTGGCGACTGACGGCGGCCTCGTTGAGTTCGACACGGAGGGAAATCTCTTACGCCATTACAGCGTTCTTGATGGACTGCCCGAGAGTGATCTGCTGAGCCTGGCACCGCTGGGAGCGAAGCTTTTTATCGGCACGCGAACAAGCGGCTTGGTCGCGTTCGACGGCCAGGGCTTTGAGAGCTATCGATGGGCCGATCGTAGTGCTCAGGCGATCATGGCTCTATTGCCGGAGGCGAACCGGCTGCTGATCGGTACGATGGCAGGAGGGTTAATCGAATTTGATGGTCAGCAGTTCAGAGAGATCAAAGCCGGCGCCGATCGCCAACGCCTGATCGGTATCAATCATCTTTCGACACAGGGAGCGAGACTCTTCGTCGGCACCTTTGCCGGCGGACTTTGGATTGAACAAGGCGCGCGATGGTCTCAATTCACGGTGGGGAGTGGTCTGCTTTCCAATCGCATTGTTGGCGTGGTGGCCGATGGCGAGAAACTCTTCGTTGCATCTGATTATGGTTTGACCGTAGCGCCCTTCTCCAATCTTGCCGCGGATCAAACATCAGCGAAGAGTTTTCGCACAGTCGCGATCCTGCCGTCTTTGTCCAGCATGATTGAGTCAGGCTCAAACCTTCTGCTCTGCGAGGACAACGGTGAGAGCTTCATGCTCTCAGCCGACGATGATTTGGCTCACTTGCAGGTCAATCGTCTTCCCTGGAACAAACCTGCCGGAATTGCCGGAGCTAGTTTGAGCGTGCTCGGCCCGGAACTCTGGTTGTTGAGCAGCGCGGGAATTCAACGTGCGCCCATCGAAGATCTGGAAGTCTCCAACAAGTCTAGGTCACTGCCGTTTTCTTCTTTTGGCAAAATCAACGGCAATGAGTTACTCACCACCAATGTAATTTCAGCGCTCACCCTCGACACGTTGGGCAGGCTCTGGGCCGGAAGTTTCCGAAACGGGATTGACATCTTCAATTCAGGAGGAAAAAAGTTTGCGCATCTTGAATCTGATGATCTCCGCGAGATCAATTTCCTGACGGAAGATCGAGTGTCCAAAACAATGCTGGCCGCGACTTCTCAGGGCTTGCTGCGCTTCAATACGGAATTTAGAGCGATCGACCGTTGGTCAACAGCGGATGGGTTGTTGAGTAATTCAGTGCTGCAAGTGGGTATACCCGCGGCCAATGCCGCCGAAGACAAAACAGCGAGGGACAAACCCACAATCGCCTGCGCCACCAGCAAGGGTCTCTCACTTGGGGTGCCCGGCAAACTGCGCGGCCTCACCACAGTGCAGGGTCTGCCGAGCAACAGTCTCTACACGCTCCTGCTTCAAGGTCGCAGCATTTACGCGGGCACCCTCAGCGGACTCGCCTTGATCGAAGACGGCCGGGTCGTTCGCGTCTTCAAAGATAGCAATTCAAATCTGACAACTAATTGGGTCACCGCTTTATGCGTGGTGGGGTCTCGTCTTTTCATCGGCACCTACGGCGGTGGAGTTTTCGAGCTGACTCCGGCCGGCGAGTTACACAGCTTTGCTTCAGAAGCCGGCCGTTCAGTAGTCAATCCGAATGCGATGTGGACGGATGGCGCGCGGCTATACGCCGGCACACTCGAGGGAGTGATGGTCTTTGATCTTCATTCGCAGAATTGGACGCGCGTCACTGACGAACTGCCGTCACGCACCGTCCTCAGCATCACCGGCGATGAACATTTTGTTTACTTCGGCACTACCGGCGGCATCGCGCGGATCGCTCGCGCTTATTGGAACCAGCCAGCCTAACTAAGACTAACATCATGCAACGAGTCACACAGAAGCGCGCGCGCCAGAGGGCTTTGTATCTCGCAGTGCTCACCTTCATCTCCGTGATATTGCTGGCTGGTTTGTTAGAGCAGAGGGGCTCAGCGCAATCCGGCGTTTTGATCCCTTCAACCAGCGACAAACCGGACCCGGCGACTCTCTCATTGCAGGTGATGAAGGTGGACGTGTTGATTGACAACCAGCACGCTCGCGTGCGCGTTTTGCAGATTTTCGACAGCCATGTCGCGCAAGCGCTTGAAGGGAAGTACTTGTTCGCTTTGCCACCGCAGTCTTCGGTTTCAGATTTTGCGATCTGGGAAGGCGACATGCGCATCCCCGGCGTAATGATGGAAAAGCGCCGGGCCAACGCCGTCTATAGCCAGATCAAGCAGCAGCAAGTTGATCCGGGATTGCTGCAACAGGATGACGATCACGAAGGGACTTCGGCTTTCTCGGCCAAAGTTTTTCCGATCCCGGCGTACGGCACTAAACGGATCGAGATGGAATACACCGAGGTGTTGACGGTCGAAGGTTTGACATCTCACTTCACCTTTCCGCTGAAACCATCATTCGGAGATCCGCAGCGAGTTGGAGAGTTTACTCTGCACGTTCATGTCTTGAGCGATTACCCGATCTTGCGGCTCGCGCCGAGCGCCGGTGGTTATCCACTCAACGTGACGAAGTCCGAAGCGAACGAATTCGAGGGCGAGTTCCAGGCGCGTGGGCTGGAGTTGAAAGACGATTTCGCATTCGATTACCACATCAACGTTCCGGAGAGCGCTCTTTCGTGGATTACTTATCGGGCGCCGGAACAGATTTCGGCCTACGACCTCAGAGATCCGGCACTCGTGGCGCGCAACCCGGACGGCTACTTTGAAGCGCGAGCAATCTTCAACCAGCAAGGCGATGCGCCACCTAACTCCCAACCATCGCGCAACGTGGTTCTGTTGCTGGATACCTCGCTTTCTATGTATGGCGAGAAACTGCAAAAAGCGGTTGAAGCTCTGGATTACTTCCTGCACTCTTTACGCCCCGTCGATCAATTTGATCTGGTTCTTTTCAACGAAGAGCCAACCGTACTCTCCGCAACGCCGCTTAGCGCCTCAGCCGAAAACGTCGAGCGCGCGCTCGATTTCATAAAGAGTTCAACATTGGGCGGCGGCACGGATCTTCGCAAAGCGCTCACTAAATCAATCGAACTGGCCAGAGCCTTTCCGAAAGGAGAGCACAGCATCGTGCTCGTCTCTGATGCCAATCCCACTCTCGGAACCAGAAATCTGAAGCAGATAGTGTCGGCTCTCGACGCCGGAGGCGGACCTGCGGTTCGCGTCTTTGCTTTCGGATTGGGAAGCGATGCAAACGGCGCGTTGCTCGAAGCTCCGGCCAGGTCGGGTCATGGCTACTTTGCACGAGCACGCGAGACCGAGGACATTGCAACTGCTCTTAAAATTTTCTTTGAGCACGTGGGCCGTTCAAGTATTGAGAACCTGCACTTGACGCCGGTGCAGCGAGACAATCTTTATCAAATCTATGCGTCTGGGAAACGATCAATCTCTCGCGCGATGTGAGCTTGCCGGAGTTTGCAGATACCCATGAGCATCTGCCACGACTTTGGGCTCGCGCGCGCGTCGATGCGCTGTTGCGCGAGATGGACGCCAACGGCGAGCGGGAAGATTACATCGCAGAGATCATTCGCCTCTCGGAAAAATATAAGTTCGTGACGCCTTACACGGCATTCATTGCCGCGCCCCGAGCGCTGCTGCGTCCGCGACTGATTCAACCCGGCGATCCGATTTTGCGTGTAAAGACAGACGCGTCGATTACCTCGGTGTTTGCCGTGCTGCCGTTCGGCGAAACGCTTCCGCTCAAGTTCCTGCCGGCCGAAGGTGTCTGGGAGGTTAGGTTCTTCGCGCCGGTGTGGATGCCTGACGGAACTTATCGCTGCCGCCTCCTGCTCACCGACAAAAACGGCAACGGTTACCAAGAGGAGAAGACCTTCGTGATCGATAGTCACGCGCCAAAGCTAACGGCAAAGGTGGAATCGCGATCAGTGAAGGCCGGCGAGGAAATGCTTCTGCGTGTCGATGCAGACAGCGATACCGCGCGTCTGGTGGCGAGAATGTATGGTGCGCAACCGGTGCAGCTTTTTTGGTCCGACAAAGAGCAAACGAACGTGGGCAAGTTACGCGTGCCGCCAGGTCTCGACGCCGGCCGCTACACGGTCACGATCTCAGCCGAAGATTTCGCGCACAATCAATCGAGTGCAGAAGTACAGATCGAAGTATTACCGAGGTAGTGCGGGCGCCCCGCTAGGGGCGCGATATTTATAGAACCAAGAACCCTTAAGAAACCAGCTCCGTAGGAGCGACATGTTTCAACCGATTAGCCAATTCCTCAAGCAGAATATTTCGCTCCTACGGAGCGGTTGGAATCATTTTATCGTTGCGGTCTATAAATATTTCGTCCCTACGGGACTGAGCGCGCGGCTTTGGCGAATCCTTGGCTCACTCTTGACGGCGTCGTTTCTCTTCTTTGCGATCTTCGATTCCGATTACGCTGCCCATGCCGACAATCAAACAGCAAGGAATGACCGGGTGGTTGACGAGAAGACCGCGCTCATTGAATCTGCGCTCTACACGCGCGCTGAGTTCTTCGGCGCACAGGCATTGGTGCCTTACCCGACGGCGGAGGCGCGCGATCGGCTCGCCGCAGTGCAAGCAAAATATTCAGACGACCCGCAGATCGATCTGAAGCTCTCGCAACTCGACGAAAAGCTGGGCCGTGGAACCGACGCCGCCGCAGAGATGCGTGCGTTCGTCGAACATTACTCGGATAAGACGAAGGCCCTCGAAACGTCAGCCGCCTTCTCTGAGAGAAGAGCGCAATTCGGTGATGAGGCGGAAGCGCTTGAGAGTCTGCTACAGGTTGCTCCGCCTGAGCGGCGCGTAGAAATTTTCGGACGATTGATCGACCTGGCCCGAACACATTCGCTGGAGAAATATCTAGCGCCGGCCTTCTATCAGCAAACGCTCGCCCAAAACCCTTCGGCTTTTGAAATCATCGAGCAGTACGTTCAAAAGCTGACGGCAGAGCGGAACTATCCCAAGGCTCTCAGACTTGTACGCCAGTACCGTGACGGCTTTCCCGATCATCTGGAATTTCTGATAGAAAAAGAGGCAACAATTCTCGATGAAATGGGTCGAGAGAAAGAGGCTGAAGCAGCTTACACAAAGGCGTTCGATCCATTTTGGCCGACAGAACTCTCCGAGAACTTTTATGAGTTCCTGCGAGACCACGATCGCTTTCGCGCTTATGGCCGCGAGTTGCGCGAAGCCTTTCGCCGCAATCCTGCGGATTTCCAGACTGCCGTCAAGCTACTTCACTACTCGAAGCATGCCAACAGAGATTCGGCAGAAGTATTTGTGCAGTTAGAAAAGGCCAGGGCCGCGCGAAAAATCAGTTGGAAACAGGATGAGCTGATTACGATCACGCGGCTCTTGATTACGGACGGCTACGTGGATGCGGCTTCTCGTTTTCTCTACACGCTGTACCTGAACGGCGAAATGAAACCGGGGAGCGCCCTGAGAGCAAAGATCCTCTATCAACTGTTTGAGCTGTTATCGGATGCGAGTGATGAAAGATTGTCCTTGACCCGTGGCGATCTCCGGTTCTATCAAGATGTCGCTACTGCTGATCCACATCCGGGGATGCTGGGCGGGATCTTGTCGCTAATTCTTTCTGACACCAATCCGAAAAAGGAATTCCAAATCGAACAAGAAAGGGCCGTCAAGTATTTCAATCGGGCCGCAGCCTATCGAATCTTCACTGCTTACAAACAAGAGTATCCAACTGCTCCTGAACTGGCCCAGATGTATCTAGATATCGTGCGGCTCTACACAGCCACGAAGGAAACGGCGGTGGCAGCAGAGACGCTCGCTGAATTTGAAAAGCGCTACGTTGATGCGCCGGATTATCCCGAGGTCGCTCTCAAACTGGCCGATTGCTACATCGCCGCCGGCAAGTTCGCTGAAGAGCGCGCTCTCTATCAGCACATCCTCGATTATCTGGGACAGCATCGGAAAGAGGGTGCGCCGCTGCTGCCGAGTTCAGCGCAGTCACAAATGACGGCAGCCAGCGCGCCGGCATTGGCAATCGATGCAGAGCCGACCGAAGTCAAGCCCACGGTTAACTATGAGCCCAGCGCCTGGAACGTCGGCATTAGAATTCCCGATGAAACGGACGCCACCTCAAACGCCGAGTCATCCGACGTTCGCTATTCAAACTCACAATACCCGGATTATCTGGCCGTATCAGATAGCTCACTTAACTCTCGAAAGAAACGATCGAAAGACTCGACCGCCAAGCCGGAGTCAGTTGATTACGCGACAGTGCTGGCGCGCTACGTGGCTTCACTGGACAAGGAAAACCGGACGCCGGAGATCTTGGCGCTGTACTCCGCCGAGATTAAGAAGTACGGCGATGAGCAAGGTCTCTACGAACAGATGCTGCAATGGCTTGGCCAAACCAACATGGTCGAAGAGCAGTTGCGCGTCTATCAGGAGACTCTCAAGAAATTTCCCACCACCATGTGGCAGGACCGTATGGCCCGCTGGTTCTTGCGGCAGAAAAGAAATCAGGAGTTCGAGGCTTTCTCTCGCGATTTGCTCGCGAAGCTTGACGACGAAGCAGCCGAAGAATACCTGCGCAAGTTTGTTGATTCGGGAGCAAGCGCAGACGCCGCCACCTTTGACGTCAATCTCTATCAGAGTCTTTATCTTCTGACTCACGAACGCTTCCCTCACAATTTGAGTTTCGTCAACGGTCTTTTGAAGTTCTACAGTGCGCACAAGCAATCGGAGCAATGGCGCGCGCTGGTCGCTGAATATTATTTCGAATCGCATGAGATTAGGAATCAGTTTCTGTCGCAGCTCGCCAGCAAGAGCGACTTGCGCGCGTATTTCGATCGCGCGCGCGAGGCTTTGGACAAACCACAACGCAACACGAGTGCGACATCGCTCCTGCCCTACAAACTGTTTCGCGCGGACGCCGCCGCATGGCTTTCCAATCATGAGGAAGCCGTTCCTCGCTCGAAGAGTCTGGAACGGCCGCACGTGCTCTGGCTGACGCCGCTCCTTCCGTGGCCGGCTATCGCACACGAGCCGGCGAGATCCAGGCAGAACTCGGCGACTACAAACGCGCACGGGCGGAGTGGGAGCAATTAATCGCGCTCGGTCGCGGCAGGTCCGAAACCTATCTCGATACCGCCACGATTTATTGGGACTATTTTCAGTACGACGACGCACTGCGCATGATCAAGGCTTTACGCCGCCAGACGAACGATGAATCACTCTACGCTTTTCAGGCGGGCGTAATCTTTGAAGATAAGCATCAATTAGGCGAAGCGCTGACCGAGTACGTCAAAGCGCTAGGCGACAATGACTCGCAAGCTGAAAGAGTTTCAGACATAGCCAGAGCCCGTAGGCGCATGGTTACTCTTTCAAAGCGACCGGGCGTATTCGAACAGATCGTTTTCGCGTTCAACCAGGAGCGGCGCCGGAACAACGATTGGGAGTTCATCTGGGAATACGTTGATTTTCTAAATGACGCCAAGCGCTGGTCGGCAGCCTCGGCATTGCTTCGTCAGGAAATTGCGCGTCAGGACTCACCACAGTTCCTGCGACGCGCGCGCGATCTCTTTGCCGACAAAAAAGAAGCAAGTGGAGAGATTGCGGCCCTCAGACGTCTGATAGCAGTCACGGCTAATACCCGTCAGGCGATCTCGTATCGCTTGCAACTGGCTGAGACTTACCAGCGGACAGGTCAACAAACTGCCGCGGCGGCTGTGCTTGGTGCACTAATCAAGAAGTTTCCGACTAATTATGGAGTCCTGAGCGAGAGCGCGGATTTCTATTGGCGGCTAGGTTTGCGGGGAAACTCACTCGCCGTTCTGCAAGTTGGTATGCAGAGAGGGCTGGGCCGATTTCATTACCTCTTCGGTCGCAAGCTGGCGGCCCAGCAACTCGAGATGAATCATGTAAGTGACGCTGAACGAGTGCTAACAAAACTCCATCATGAGGACCGCCTTAACCCCGAAGTATTTCATGAACTGGCGAAGTTGTATGTGC
>QHXI01000164.1 GCA_003222895.1 Acidobacteriota bacterium
ATCATCACCCGCTCCGATCTCACCAAGAGTCGAGAAGAGCTGCAGCAGGAGTTGAAACAGCAGAACGTCTCCGATGCTGATCCGCGAGCCAGGGAAAAAGAAAAGGACGCATTGCGTGACCTGATCGACCAACAGCTGCTGCTCCAGAAGGGCAAGGATTTGGGCATTAGTGGCGACACCGAGCTAGTTAAGAAACTCGACGACCTGCGCAAACAGTTGAAGCTCGACAGCCTCGAGGATCTCGAGAAGGAAGCGCAGAAGCAGGGCGTCTCGTTTGAGGACTTTAAGCAGGGAATCCGCAACCAAATCATCACGCAGCAGGTGATCAGCCACGAGGTCGCACCTAAGATCCAGATTACGGAGAAGGAAATTCAGGATTATTACGACAAGCACAAATCCGTCCAGCCAAGGTCGCCGCGGCCGAGGAAAGAGCCAAGCAGGTGCTGGCCAGCATCAAAGGCGGTGCAAAGTTTGAAGATGTCGCAAAGAAATCTTCTGAAGGACCCACCGCAGACCAGGGCGGCGAACTCGGCCAGTTCAAGCGCGGCACGCTGGCCAAGGAACTCGAAGATCTCACCTTCGGCATGAAGCCGGGGACGGTGACAGACGTGATCCGCACCAAGCAGGGCTTCGTGATTCTCAAGGTCAACCAGCATACCCAGCCGGGCATTGCGCCGCTGAAGCAGGTTGAGAACCGGATTCAGGAAGCAATCTATTATGAGAAGCTTCAGCCGGCCCTGCGCTCATATCTGACGAAGCTGCGCGAGGACGCCTACATTGACATCAAGCCGGGCTTCAATGACACCGGAGCCAGTCCCAACCAAACCAAACCGATCTACACCGCCGCTGCCGATACGAATCCGAGCAAGAAGGCGAAGAAGAAAAAGAAGCTTGGGATACTGTAAGACGGCAGTAGGCGATAGCGATAGGCAATAGGCCAAGAGCTTCTCGTACCCGTACGGCTTATTGCCTATCGCCTATTGCTTATTGCGTTTCCTGCAGTAAAATCGCTTCTCCAGGCCCATGAAGCAGTTTTTTATCAAAGACGCAGCCAGCTTCGAAAATCAGGTTATTACCTCCTCCTTTCTGGTATCGAGCAAGCAAATTAAGCCCAAGAAGAGCGGTGACATCTATCTCTCGCTCACTTTATGCGACCGCACCGGGCAGATCGACGCCAAGATGTGGGACAACGTTGCCGACGCCGTTGATATCTTCGAGCAGGATGACTTCCTCAAAGTTCGCGGGCTAATCAATAAATACTCGAACCGCTTTCAGCTCACCATCCATAAAGTGCGCTGCATGGAAGAAGCCGAGATCGATTATTCCGACTATCTTCCCAAGACGAACAAGGATGTTGATGAGCTGTGGCGGACGGTCGCCGGCTATGTAGCAAGTTTCCAGAACCCGCATCTCAAGTTGCTGCTCGAGGCGTTCATGGGCGAT
>QHXI01000100.1:0-4209 GCA_003222895.1 Acidobacteriota bacterium
CGCAGCGCATCAAGCTGCTGCTGATGGATTGCGATGGTGTGCTGACCGACGCGCGCATTTGGTTGACTGCTGATGGTGACGAGCAAAAAGCCTTTCACGTGCGCGATGGACAGGGAATTTCGGTTTGGCATCGCGCTGGTTTTAAGAGCGGAATTATTTCTGGTCGCGCCGGCAGCAGTGTCGAGCGCAGAGCACACGAATTGAAAATCGAATTCGTCTATCAATACGCCAAAGATAAAGTTGTCGCGTTGGAAACGATTACCGCCGCAGCGGGAGTTTCCGCAGAGGAATGCTGCTTCATCGGTGACGATCTCGGGGACATCGGAGTAATGCGGCGCGTGGGGTTAGCTATTGCCGTGGCGGATGCGGCCGAAGATGCCAAAGCTGTTGCTCATTACGTGACCCGACTAAAAGGTGGCCAGGGAGCCGTGCGTGAAGTGATCGAGCTACTTCTCAAGTCGCAAAATCGATGGGATGAATTAGTTGCGCACGCCACAACCCACTGATATCGGCAGATTTGATAGCGCGAAATTCACCTGTTGACATGACTCGTTTCATCCGTCGTTCTCTTTGCCACAATTGTGTTCGCTCGACAAGAACGTCAAAGGGTCTGCAAGAATCACGATAACATTTTCAACTAATCGACTTATCGTCGCACGGTTTACTGCTTCTCGACTGTGAGTTGATAGAACGGCGAATTAAGACCAAGATGGTCTCAATGTCCTCGAAACTAGTCACTGTTTTCCTGATAACGGCGTTAGGGATGGCGTTCGCGCGCGCGCAAGGAAAGCGTGATCCAGTCACTCGCAGCCGCAACGAAATCAAAGCCGAACGGACTGAATTGGCGCGGACGCAGACCAGGCCGAACCAATCACCTTCGACCTCACGTGATCAGAATCCGGTAACGCAACGAATTGTCCGTGAAGGAATCGCCGTTGAGTTTAGGATTGAGCCTCGTGCGGTAAAAGCGAAGGATTTGGTCGAGGGCACTGAAGCATTAGTCCGCTTCACTATTACCGACAACAACACGGGCCAGCGGCTTAGCAATCTGCATCCGGCTGCATGGATCGATTTGAAGAGAGACGACTCGACGCCTGACGACCGGCGATGCCGCGAGAAGATCCAATCATTTCTGCAATCGAGTTTCAATTATCGACCGGACATTGATCTGAACACCTACTTCGTTCTGGCTCTTAATCACGAGCCAAACATTTCCGTGATCGATCCTCTTTCAGGTTTCGGCGGCAGTAAGCTGTTCACGTTGATTAACCTGAAAAGTCCCGGCGAAGACTGGGTAATGAGCCGCGGACAAGAGCGACTATTTGTTGTCAGTCCCTCGGCCGGTGATGTGGCAGTGATCGACACGAGCGATTGGAAGGTCTTGGCGAACATCGGCGTCGGATTGAACCCGACGCGAATCGCCCTGCAGCACGATGAAAAATATTTGTGGGTGGGCAACGATGGACCGGAAGTGCCTGGCAGTGGCGTCACCGTAATTGATACCGCCAGTCTGAAGGTGGTCGCATATCTCGACACTGGGCCAGGCCGTCATGAAATCGCGTTTCCTGAGGACGATCGTTATGCGTTCGTCACCAATAAGAACGCCGGAACTCTATCGGTAATCGACGTGGCGAAGCTAACCAAAACAAAAGAGCTCAAAGTCGGATCGCTGCCGAGCGCTTTGGCTTTCTCTCCTCTTAGCGAAGCGGTGTATGTAGTCAACGAGGGTGACGGAGACATCGTCGTCGTCAATGCGCAGAGTCAAGAAATAACTACTCGCATCAAGACCCGCCCCGGCCTTAAGACTATTCGCTTTCCGCCCGCGGGACGATTTGGTTTTGCAGTGAACAGCCAGGCGAATCTCGTCTATATTCTCGACACGTCTACGAACAAGCTGCTTCATACCGTTTCGGCAGGACGGGCGCCCGATCAGGTTTCCTTCACCAGAAACTTTGCCTACGTGCGTTCGACTGGCGATGAATTTGTCACGATGATTAACCTGTTGAAGCTCGGCTCACCGGGCTCTGAGCCCGACGTTACGCGCTTTCCGGCCGGTGAAAAGGCCCCGCAACTGTCCGTGTACCCTGCCGCTGGTGATGCTGTTATCGCCGCCCCTGAAGAGGGCGCAGTACTGGTAGCGAACCCGGCAGACAAAATGATTTATTACTACATGGAAGGAATGGCCGCGCCGATGGGGAGCTTTCAGAATTACCGTCGCGATCCGAAGGCGGTATTGGTGCGGGACAAGGGCTTGCGCGAAACGTCGCCGGGTGTTTATGCGGCCAACGTAAAACTTACTGGCCACGGAAAGTTCGATGTCGCCTTTCTGCTTGATTCGCCGCGCGTGGTCAACTGCTTTGACGCGGAGATAAGAGAGAACCCAGAACTGGCAAGGCAGCGAGAAGTTCCAATTCAGATCGAGCCGTTGCCTGCCGCGCCAAACGCATTCGCCGGCACTAACTACCAGTTGGCGTTCAAGGTAATCGATGTTCGGACCAATCAGCCCCGATCGGACCTGAAGGATCTCGGCGTCCTTACATTTCTTGCGCCCGGCATTTGGCAGGAACGAAGCTGGGCCAGACAGCGAAAGGACGGCGCGTATGAGATTAGTTTTGTGCCTCCGCAAGCCGGCGTATATTATATTTTCTTTCAGTGCCCTTCGCTGGGAGTACAGTTCAATCAGCTACAACGTTTGACATTGGTGGCGAAGGACCGCCAGGAAACTCCAGCGACTCCGCCAAAGCGTCCATGAATGCGCGGCCTTTGTTAGAATTCCACGCCTGAGGTGTAACGTGCATCGAAAAAGAACCGAGCCGACTAAACTTACGTTTGCAGGCAGGACGTTCATGCCCTTGAATGCGGTGGTCATATGCCTCTGCTGCTTACTGTGCGCGGTTGCGGAGGGGGGCGCCTCACCGCAACCAACCCGCGCCTCAGCGCAGCCGACGACGACGGTCGCGCAGAATCCGTCCAACACCGAATCGGCGGCGCAAAAGTATTTCACAGATGTCGTGCTGGTGAATCAGAACGGCGAAAAGATGCGCTTGTACAGTGATCTACTCAAAGGCAAAGTGGTCATCATCAACTCTTTTTTCGCAACCTGTCAGGGAAGCTGCCTACCGATGAATCGCAATCTTGAAAAGGTGCAAGAGGCGTTAAGCGATCGCGTGGGCAAAGATCTCTACATCATTTCAATCAGTGTCGATCCGAATATTGATACTCCGGCGAATCTCAAAGAGTACGCAAAGAAGCTTCATGCGCGGCCCGGCTGGTACTTTCTGACCGGCGAGAAACAGAACGTCGAATTCGCGTTGCGCAAGCTCGGCGAGTATGTCGCCGACAAACAGGACCATCTGAACATTTTCATCATCGGCAATGAACGGACGGGCTTATGGAAGAAGGCATTCGGGCTAGCTCCCAGCGATGAATTGGTCAAGGTTGTCCTCAGTGTCCTCAACGACAAACCAACAGGCGACAACTAAAAGGCGCTTAGAAAGATGAACCATGCTGCGCCTCGGAAGTGTCTTGTCATAGCTGGTCTCGCACTCTGTCTTCTGCGCTTCGGCGGAGTTGACAACTCAGTCAATGTGCAGGACCCTCTGACCTCCGGGGAAAGCCGCGGCAAACAAATCTATCTAAACGGCACGAGCCCCTCAGGCAAAGAGATCCTGGCTTATCTCGGCGAATCATCGTTGGAGGCACCGGGCAGCGCCGTGACCTGCGCCAACTGTCACGGCCGCGATGGCCAGGGCAAGCCCGAAGGCGGCGTCACTCCATCAAAGCTGGATTGGGAGACGTTGACGAAGCCTTACGGCGTGAACGCCAATGGACGGCAGCATCCTCCTTACACTGAACGCGGTTTGGAACTGGCGATTACGCGTGGGATTGATCCCGCCGGTAACAAGCTCTTGAATGTAATGCCGCGCTACCAGATGTCTCGTGATGATCTCTCCGATCTAATTCTCTATTTGAAACGAATTGGCAAGGATCGGGATCCGGGCATCAGCGAAACCAGTATCGTGATCGGAAGCGTCGTGCCGTCGTCTGGCTCGCTTGCAGAAGCCGGTCAAGCTGTCAAAGCCTTGATGACTGCCTTCGCCGAAGAAGTTAACAGTCAGGGCGGCATCTATAACCGCCGCCTCCAATTTAAGTTTCTTGAGACTAGTGACACACCTGCCATTACGCGCGCGCACCTGGAGCGCTTTCTGG
>QHXI01000100.1:4440-12697 GCA_003222895.1 Acidobacteriota bacterium
ACTCGACGAGCATCACTATGCGCCTGGGCATCTTGATGCGGGCGAAACCATCAGGAAGCTCAAACAAAATAATCGCGATTCCATTTTGATCTTGAGCACGGGAGAAGAGACCCACGCGATCGTCAAGGAAGCTGAAAAGCTAAATTGGTTTCCCTCGATTTACTTGTCCGGGGCTGCTGCCGGAAAAGAAATTTTTGATACGCCGGCGGGCTTCAACGGGAAGATATTTTTCTCGTTTCCGAGCTCGCCGGCCGATCAAACTCCGGACGGGATCAAAGAGTTTCAAGCGCTGGCTGAAAAATACAAAGTGCCGGCGCAACACTTGGCGGCCCAGATTGCGGCGTATGGCGCATGCAAAGTTTTGGTCGAGGCTTTGAAGCGCTCGGGCAGGGACCTTAGCCGGGAAAAGTTGATTGCCAACCTGGAAGGTTTGAACCAATTCGAAACTGGCGTAACGCCCGCAATCACTTATGGTCCCAATCGCCGCATCGGCGCTCTAGGCGCGTACGTGATTTCAGTTGATTTGCAAAAGAAACAATTTGTACCCGCGAGCTCGTGGATCGGTATAGACTAGCAACGAAACTGTAGTCGCTGACGTGCAACCCTGGAATTAGTTGACCCAATGAAGATCATCTTCACGATTGTGCTCGCGCTGTTTTATTGTGTCACGCCTCTCGGATACCAGCGTGCTGCTCAAGCACCGAAGCAGGAAAATTCTCGAAGCAAGAAGGCCCAACATTATGCCTGTCCGATGCATCCCGAGGTCACTTCCGCGAAGCCCGGCAAATGTCCCAAGTGCGGGATGCGTCTGAGATTAGTTAAGGAAGATGTTAGCGCGGAACCCGCGAGCAAAACTCCCGGCGTTGATGGTGCGGATGCAAATTCTCTCTCTTCGATGCGGATTCCGGATGTCCGCGTTTATGATCAAAATGGCAGGCAGCTGAATTTTTACAACGATCTCGTCAAAGACAAGACCGTCGCGATCAATTTCATCTTCACAACTTGCACAACGATCTGTCCGCCGTTGACTGCGACATTTCGCAAGGTCCAGGAGAAGCTGGCGGAACAGGCGCTTCCCGTGCAATTGATCTCAATCAGCGTCGACCCGACGACCGATACACCTGAAAGGCTCCATGACTTTGCAGCGAAGTTCAAGGCTGGGCCGGGATGGACATTTGTGACTGGAGACAAGACCGAGATTGATTCGCTGCTTGCCGCGTTGGGGGCCGCCGTCGCAAACAAGAATGATCATACGCCGATGATTCTTGTAGGTAATGATCGGGCCGCGTTCTGGAACAGGGCCTACGGACTGGCATCGCCCACTATACTAGTCAACTTAATCTCAGACGCGGCCAACAAAAAATAACGATCGGTCGATCGTAAGCTGGACCTGCTGATCCAATTGGTGCAATGGAAGAAATTCTCGTTGACAGAATTTCATCTTGCATTTAGGCTGTACCCGCGTCTAGCAAGAATTTTTCATTCCACTGTTATTTCTAAGAAATTAGTTGTTTCCGTCTGAGCGAAGTAGAGTTCCTTTCGCTTGCGTCGCTCTTTTCCTGGTCCTGTTATCGGGCGAAGGCGAAACACTTCATTCCCACGCCCGTCGAAAGAAGGAGGAATCCGTGCGCAAACGCCAAAGTGCATCGCCCGCGCTCATCTTCATCGCTCCAATCGTCATTGCGCTCATTGGTTTTTCTGATCGGGTCGTTGGGCAAACGGCCGTCTCGGCGACCGGCACTGCAGAGACCATCGAGAGACCTGCGCTGGTAATTGAGACCCCAACGAATGCGCCCGCGGCAAAGGTTGAACCGCGCATGACTGAAGTATCGACGAAGGTCGCGCCCGCGGATGAATCCGGCGCAAAACCCGTCAACGCTTCACCTGTAGCTACCAAGGAAGCAGTTCCTGCAAACGCCGCAGTGCCTTCCGCAAAAACCTCTCCGTCGCCAGAAACGTGCAAACGGACGGTTCAGGCAGATGTAGTCGCGCTCGATCAGCCGTTCATGCTCAACCGTCTGGGCGCGGCGATGCCCCAGGGGATGATCTTCGCTCTTAGCCAGGATGTCGTACCGATTAACGGCACGGTGCAGAGTCCCGGCAATGTAATGTTGCGCAGTGACAAGCGACCACGTCCGATGGTGCTACGGGTGAATCAGGGCGATTGCCTTGAAGTTAAGTTTACCAACCTCCTGGCCAACCCGCCTCCGCCGATCAATCAGCTACAACCCGTAACACGTCAGGCATCAGTGCACGTGAATGGGATGCAGTTGGTCTCGGGCACAACTCAAGGCGGGACTAGCAGTGGAATTGCCGCCGACGGATCATACACAGGAAACAACGCCAGCAGCCTGGTCGATCCGGGCAAGACGGCAACCTACACGCTCTACGCGGGCCAGCAAGGCACTTATCTGCTGTTCAGTGCGGGCGCGACAATCGGCACGAACGGCAATACAGCCGGTCAGTTAACTGCGGGTTTGTTTGGCGCCGTCAACGTGGAACCGCAGACTGCCGAATATTACCGGAGTCAGGTGACCGCAGCGGATCTACAGCTCGCCTGCAAGCGACAGAATCCGGGTGATCCCAACAGCCCTTGTCAGACGACGAAGGATGGCCATCTCATTATCGACTATGACGCCCTATATCCGGCGACGAATAAAAATGCATGCCGGCCAATTCTGAAAATGGTCGACACCCCGCGCGTGCAATCGTCGCCGGGCGGCGGCCAATGCCAGCCGGTCCTGAATGCTCAGCCGCAGACTTTCTATACTGATCTGACGGCAATTATTACCGGGCCGAATCATGGCCGCTTCCAGCAAGCTTTTGCTCCGGTGGCCGCCTCGCCGGATCGCCAGCAGCCTGGTCGATCCGGGCAAGACGGCAACCTACACGCTCTACGCGGGCCAGCAAGGCACTTATCTGCTGTTCAGTGCGGGCGCGACAATCGGCACGAACGGCAATACAGCCGGTCAGTTAACTGCGGGTTTGTTTGGCGCCGTCAACGTGGAACCGCAGACTGCCGAATATTACCGGAGTCAGGTGACCGCAATCCCGCGATGGTCGTAGATGTTCCGGCAAACGTGCCATCGCCGTATCCTTCGACGCCGCCCAACCAGACGCCGCCCACCGCAGCCAAAATGGAAGTCTATCAAGTCTATCAGCAGATTAAGGCTTCCCAGGACACTACCACTCCGCCGCCGCAACGTCCTCCGATCGGTTCGCCGAATCCGACGTCTGGCCCGCTCGCTAAGGCGACCAAAGCTTATTATGCGGATGATCCCTCAAACGTCTATCACAGCTATCTTGATGATCACGTCATCTTTCGCATTCTGCATGCGGGTGCAAACCTCACGCACGTGCACCACCAACATGCTCATCAATGGCTACACAGTCCTAATGACGACAACAGCACGTATCTCGATAGTCAGATGATCAGTCCGGGATCGGCCTTTACGCTGGAGATTGATTACGACGGTGGAGGCAATCGCAACAAGACTGTCGGCGATTCGATCTTTCACTGCCATTTCTATCCGCACTTTGCGGCCGGCATGTGGAGCCTTTGGCGTGTGCACGATGTGTTCGAAAACGGATCTGAACTTGATGCAAGCGGAATTCCGAAAGCCGGAACCCGTGCTTTGCCCGATGGTGAAATTAGTGCCGGTACGCCCATTCCCGCAATCGTACCGTTGCCGACTTTAGCCATGGCGCCGTTGCCCGAAGCGAAGGCCGAAATTGTCGCTGGCCAAGTAAAGATTACCGGCGCCGGCAACCCTGGCTTTCCATTTTTTGTTCCGGGCATCGCGGGGCACCGCGCGCCGCAACCTCCGATGGATTTCGCTTGCGAGACTGATACCAGCGGCGCCTGTAAGAAGGACCCTAACGGCAACATAATTTATTTGGATGGCGGCCTGGCTCGGAATGTCGTCACTGGTGGTACGGTCGGTATTGAGCGCCATAACCAGTGGGACTTCACTAAGGAGAATCCGACGCTGGCGGTGAAACAACTCGCGGAAGCAGGAGAACCCGTCGAACAAGCCGCGATGGATTTTCACGCGAAGCGATTCCATCTCACCTTTACACCGGACGGCTCGCAGAAATTGTGGAATGGTAATCCGGCTAATTTCATCACCAACGGTCTAAAGCCACAGCCCGGGGCGCCTTTTGCTGATCCCGCTCCTTACTGTCCGAACCCACAGGACTGTGACGGTGGACCGGCCAATCCCAAGATCAGGCGTTACAAGGCCGCGGACGTGCAGATGAATGTGACCTTTAACAAGAAGGGCTGGCACTATCCGCAGCAGCGCTTCATTACCTTGTGGTCGGACGTGGCGAATACTTTGAATGGGACGCGCGCTCCGGAACCATTCTTCTTTCGGGCCAACAGCCATGATGTGATTGAGTTCTGGCTCACCAACCTGGTTCCCACTTACTATGAATTGGATGACTTCCAGGTGCGCACGCCGACCGATATTATCGGTCAACACATTCATCTCGTGAAGTTTGACGTAACGTCGTCGGACGGAGCGTCCAACGGTTGGAACTATGAAGACGGCACGCTGAGCGCGGAAGAAGTGCGTGATCGCATTGCGGCAATCCGACTTGGCAATAACTGTCAGCTTTCGGATCCGGTTTCCTTCAAGTGCCCAAAGGCCGTTAGTCCTCCGCCAAATAGATTCGGACCTGATCCGTGGGGTAAGAATTGGGCCGGCGCGCAAACCACTATCCAACGCTGGTACGCGGACCCGCTGCTCGACGTAAAAGGCAATGATCGCACGCTGCGGACTGTGTTCACCCACGATCACTTTGGGCCTTCAACGCACCAGCAGGTAGGTCTATACGCCGGGCTCGTGGTTGAGCCGCAGGACTCGAAATGGTTCATGAATGACAGCAATACCCCGATGGGCGGCAACGACGATGGTGGACCGACCAGTTGGCAAGCACGGATCGTCACCTCAGCCACGGCCGACAGCTACCGGGAATTCATGCTCGAATTTCAGGACCTGGCTTTGGCTTATACCAGCAACAGCACCCAAACTCCGGTGCCTTATCCTGGCAGCGCCGCTCCAGTGGTAATCACGCCGACGACAAAACCATGGGGATGGGTAGATAACGCCAATGCAATTAACGCGATCGGCGGCCCGCTGAAGACTAATCCAACTTTGATCACCGGAGCAGTTACTACGGGTACCATGTCGGTCAACTACCGAAACGAGCCGCTTCCGTTCCGAGTTGCCAACCCGAACGATCCCAATGGCAAAAAGCATGATCCGACAATTACCAGCACTGACCTTTCTTATGTCTTTAGTTCGATGTCGCGGCTGGATAATGACCTCAACTGCCAGCCCATCGGGCCCCTAAGGACGTCGCCATGTAGCCCACCGCAACCTTCTCCGTCGCCATCGGTTCCGGCTTTCGTTTTCCCTGGAGGCACTCCAGGCTCAAGTCCGTTCGATCCTTATACTCCGCTGATGCGCGCCTACCAGAATGACAAAGTACAAGTGCGCGTGCTCGTCGGCGGCTATCTCTTCAACCACAATTTCAGCATGTACGGGACCAAATGGTTGTTCGAACCATCGGCGAGCAACTCGGGCTATCGCGACAACCAGGCGATGGGAATCTCAGAACACTTCGAATTCGTGTTCACGCTCCCGCCAAGTGCGCCGGTTCCGATCGATCCCAATCGCGTCCCCAACACTGGTCCCTTCTCTGCCGACTATCTTTATATGCCAGGTTCGGGAACGAATGACCTGAATCATGGTCTCTGGGGAATTCTGCGTGCCTTCAATGCTGGTGGTGATCTGAGTCAGGTGAAGACGTTAGGACTACCTACGTTGCCGAATAATCCGGGCGGGGGCGTGCTGCTGAATCTTGGAAAATGGCAGTGCCCGGCGAATGCCAACGTCACCCCTACGCTTAACGTCGCGGCGATTAACTCGATCGGATCCCCGGCCAAGCCGTTGCTGCTGAACTATAACCAGCGCAGTGGCATCACGAGTTTGGGGAGTTCGGCGCTGGCGTACGTGCCGGCTGACAGTAACGGTAAGCCGCTGTCATCACAGGCTCCTGTCGAGCCTCTGATCCTGCGCGCGAATGCCGGCGATTGCGTTACCGTCAAAGTCTTCAACCAATTTAAGACAAACCAACTGAAGTCGATCTTTACCACGCCAGACGGCAATGCAAATGGAGCAGTCGGGGGCGTGGTTAACGGTATTCCACTATTTCCATCGACGCATATCGGGCTGCACCCACAGCTCATGTCTCACGATGTTACCCGCAATGGCGGCGTCAATATCGGATTCAACAACACCATGTCATCGAGCGATCCCACGCTGGATCAAACCGTAGCGCCGGGCGGGACGCGTACTTATCAATGGTATGCGGGCAACATTTCCTACGACTCGCAGGGTAAGGGTACCGGGATTCCAATTGAATTCGGTTCAACGAATCTAATGCCTTCCGATCCGATGGAGCAGTTACCTTTCGCGCTGATTGGCGGATTCATAGTCGAACCACAGAACTCACTCCAGACGCCTGTTAACAATAGCCAGACCACAGTCGACGTCAAAAGCACAGTTACAGGTAAGTTTCTGTTCCGTGAGTTCGCTACCATCGTGCAAGAGAACGTTTACCTGACTGACGCGGGAGGCAATGGTATCTTCAACTCTGTGAACTTCGGCAGCGAGCCAATATCTGACCGCCTGGTAAGCAACAACAACAATTGGAACGGTTTTGACAGTCAGCGCATGGGCTGCGTTTTTTCTTCCACAGCTAACACCACAGCGCAACGGTGCTCGCTCGCGAACATCATGGGGAATCCGCAAACTCCGATTTTCGCAGCCATGGCCGGGACGCCGGTTCGTTTTCGCATGCTGCACCCGGATGGCGCCGGCGGATTTCCGGATGATGTCTGGACCATTCACGGTCACCTTTGGCAGGAAGAGCCTTACGTTTCATTCTTTTCAGCAACCAACGGCACCGTGGCGAGCGCAAATCTGGGAAGGAATGTATTCTCGCAATCGATGGGTGCGCGCGACGGCTTCGGGCCGGGTAATCACTTCGACATTCTTATTGACAGCGCCGGTGGTATCAACAAGGTAGCCGGTGATTACTTGTATAAGAGCTTCCCATCCAGTGAGTCCGCCGCGGGCGTTTGGGGTGTTTTCAGAGTCTGCGATCCCCTGTCCGGTACCATCTGCGTCGCCCCCGGCAAAATCCCGGCAGCTGGGTTGAGCGCCGCCAGACGGCGAATCCCGGGCAAGTCCATCACTGAGACGGCCGGTGACCCGGGCGAGAGGTTCAACGGTCGCAAGCAGACCAAGGACAAAAAACAGAAGCAGCCCCGACAGCAATAACAATAAGGTCAGTAAACTTAAGCTCGGTGTGTCTCCGCCTATCGGTGCGCGAATAGCTGCCTCGATAGGCGGACATGCTAAGCGCTGGGCCACAGCGGAAGCAGACTGTTTCTTGACGAGACTTTGATTCTCTTCATACCGTCGACTGGCTCGAATGTCGCCTGACTTGATCGATTCTCCGCCCTTGATGCGTTTACAACCAAACAGCGATCCCAAGCGCGTGAAGCGGCGCGAGCCTTCGCGGCATCCTTATGAATGGTCGATCGGAATTTACGCGGGCGACTCACCTTTCAATCTCGCGCCCGCCTCCGCGGCCAACAATCCAGTGCTGTCTCGTGATCAGGTCTCAGACGTGCCCGCCGCCTTTGTAGCCGATCCTTTTATGATCAAGGTCAAAGGCCGCTGGTATATGTTCTTTGAAGTCATGAACAGCGAGAGTGATAAGGGCGAGATCGCTCTGGCCGTCAGCGCCGACGGGTTGAATTGGGAATACCGGCAGATCGTGCTGGCCCAGCCTTGCCACTTGTCTTATCCCTACGTCTTCGAGTGGAAAGGTGGGTACTATATGATCCCCGAGGCGCAGCAGCCTTGCACCGTGACTGTATACAAGGCTGATCCATTTCCTACTCACTGGTCTGCCGTGGGCGCCTTGATTAAAGGCGAGGGCGCCGATTCTTCCATTTGTTATTTCGAGAACAGGTGGTGGTTGTTTACGTGCGCGACTCCGTTCCAGCACGACACGTTGCGACTTTACTTTGCAGACGATTTACTTGGGCCGTGGCATGAACACCCAAGCAGTCCAATCGTCAAAGGGAACCATCGCATTGCCAGACCCGGCGGCCGCGTGCTGGTGCTTAACGGCAAAGCGGTTCGCTTCGCACAGGACTGCCATCCAAATTATGGGA
>QHXI01000101.1 GCA_003222895.1 Acidobacteriota bacterium
GTTGCCGAAAAATTGTTCCAGGATGGGCTTGCTGTAGTGGTCATTGAGCCATGACTTCTTATTCGACTTAGCCCACGGCATGTAGATCTCGTCAATGAAGTCTTTCAACTTCATCGTGCCAGTCTCTACCTTGCCAAACCTTCCCTCAAAGACATCCTGCTTAATCTTGCTTTCGGCTTTTTCTGCTTCCCATTTCGTGCGCGCCTCGGGGATTGCTCCTCGGTAGCGCACGCCACGCACTCGGAAGTAGTAATGCCAATGCGTGCCTTTCTTACCTCTTTTGTAAACTGACATGTGTTCTCCTTGAAGTTGCAGCCACCAAGAGAGAACGAGCGCATGGTAGCAGCAATCGCGCGATGAAGTCATTTGTTATTTTCGCCGCGCGTCCAAGCCATGATTTCATCAAGATCGAACCGCAGGATGTTTGTGCCTGGCGGTTTGCGATAAGGGATGCGGTGCTGCGCAACCATCTCGTAGATTGTGCGCGGCTTCACGTTCAGTAATTGAGCGACCTCAGGCACTTTTAGAAGCTGCGGTCGCTTGATGGGCGTATTTGACTGAAAGTGCGTACTCATATCTCAACCTCAAACCTTGAAAGATTCTACTAAGCTAATTCAAATTCCATTTCCTCAACCTCAATCGCTTCAGTGGCGCGATTATTTGGCTGATCGTTGATGTCTTGTTGGTAAACTCGATCTAATCCAAGAGGTTCGCTACGTTCGGTATCGTGGCTGTTCGGCCTATGGTGTAATTCGTCTCGGTGAGCCATTGACTCCTCCACCACTTCAACAGCCATCTCCTTATCAACTCGCCGGTCCAACGCTCCTCGCAATTCCTCGATTGAGTTTGTGTAAATGATCGCGTCCTCTCGGGCGCGTGAGACCGCAACGTAGCCCATGCGGTCATTCAGTAAGACTCTCGATTCCTGTGTATCGGCGTTGATGAGAACACGATCAACAGTCGTTCCCTGTGACGAATGGCTTGTCACCGCGTAGCCATGATCGATATGACGAAACTTCTCAGATTCAAAACTGACTTCGCGTCCGTTATCGAGCTTTACTGTCATTTCTTCATCGCCGATCTTCGCGATGGTTGCTAACTCACCATTGGCAACTCGCTTTTCAGTGAATGGTGCTCGGAATTGAATACGGTCGCCCTCTGCGAATTCGCGCTCGGCTTCGCGATAGACGCTAACGCCTGAGAGTCGCTGGGGGTTATAGGTAAGTTCTCGCCCGCTTTCGAAGTGGACTGTAATCTCATTCTCTTTATGATTCTTCGCGGTGACACGCGCATAGTCGCCAACTTCGACGCCATAGACCTTACTCGCGCGGTTGTACCGAATGATGTCTTCGCCCGGCACGTAGGCATTGGCAAATGTGCGTTCAGTTCCCGTCATATCCTGACGATTTACATAGACCGTCATTTCATGATCCGCTCGACTGACCTTGCCGTGGCGCTGTAGCTGGCGGTGAATGAGGGAATTAAGTTGGAGTCGTTCTCGATTGCGCGGTGACACTACGAGTGTGTTGTCCGGGCTTTTGCAGAATGCGCTGGCAATTGTCTTCAATCTCTGTTTTGTATTGACGATCTCAATGATCCTGCCTTGTCGTTCAAGGCTGTCGACCGCTTCGCGCATTTCCCTGGCTGAGAGTTTCTCAACGGTGCGCTTGAGTTCGGGCTTTCGCTGCCGGACGATTTCACTAAGTTTGACCGTAGCCATTCCATGCTTTTGAAATTGCTCGAAGGGTGTGCCTGCCTCGACGGCTTGATGCTGTCTGCTATCGCCAACAAGCAATACTTTGTCAGAAGACTCAAGGCGGGCAAAGAACTTGTGAAGATTCCTGGTGCTGGCAAGTGAACTCTCGTCCAGCACGAAAAGACGATTGTGATTTGTGGGCGCTTCCTGCCGCCGACGGATGAACTTCTGTAGCGTCTCGGACTGGATGCCGCTTTCTGCGAGCTGCTTGGTTGCGCGTGTAGTGGGGGCAAAGCCGCGCACTTCGTATCCTTCTTTTTCTGCTGCTTCCCTCAGAACGGATAGGGCGGTTGTCTTGCCTGTGCCAGCGCCGCCTTGTAATCCAATGATCTGATCGCGGCTGGTAAGGATCTCCTCAACCGCTGCGCGTTGGTTTTCATTCAGTTTGAGTTGTTGTCTTTCGGCGATGGCATTCACCATCGGTCTCACACGCTCGAATCCGGTGATTGGTTGAAGCGTGCCTTGTCCTTCGATCATCGTTTGCAGATTCGACTTCTCCATTTCCAACATTCGCTGCGTTGTTGCCTCGCGTGGTTTCCGTTCGCGAATGATCTCAACGAACTCACCGCGCTCGATGCGTTGATGAAGCTCGTTCGAAACTGCTTCGTGTGTAGTCAATCCCATGTTGCGGCGCAGCGCATCGGCCATTACTTTCCGCATATCGGTGACTGCCTCGCGTTCGGTGGCATTGTCACGAGCAAAGGTAACGGCTTCCTGAGCCCGTTTCGTGATCTCGTCCTGAGAGAGACGCATGCCGCCGCGCTCGATAGCTTCTCGCACGGTTCGTTTGGCCTGGTTGTCGTAGCGAGCATCCATTTCCAACGCTCTCTGTCTCATCTCTGTGCGGTCATATCGTTTGCTGAGTCGATTGGTTCGGGCTGCGGCTTGATTGAGTCCTGCGCCGTCTTTAACGGTCGCGCCTTCCTGCTCAAGTCGCGCTTTCATCTCCTGAGCTTCTTTGCGAACCTCTTCTCTGCGTGGGCTGCTCTCTTGGAGATACTCTTTGCTGAAGCCCTTGATCTCCGGCGCTCCGGTTCGTCGGTCTACTTCAATCTGATAACCAAGCGCCTGAAGCTTCTCAGCCAAGTGCGTCCGATAGATCGCGGTTGCATATTGCTGAGTGCGATAAAGCTCAAGCGGCTGAACCGATCTGATCTTTCCTTCCTCGGTCTTCGTCAGATTCATGATTACGACGTGTGTATGAAGTTGCGGCGCGGCATAGCCGGTTTCGTGATCTGGCCGCGCCGCCGTGTGCTCAAACTGCGCGGCGATCATCTTGCCGGTAGTAATTGCCGGTTTGTTGCCGCCGCCTCGCGCTTGTATGTATCCCTCGAACACTTCCAACGCTTTCTCCACGCTTTCCCTGTGCGCCATTCGGACTCGTTCGTCGTCGCCAACCAGCGCCGCGAGAGAAACCGATTTGGGCGCGCTGAAGGTTGCATCCCAACCGGCGCGGTGTTCACTCGTCGTGATCTCGTCCCCGTAGTTGTTCACCGCTTCGCGCGACGGAACAAAGCGAATGAGCTGCTCACCTGTATTCGGGTCTTGACCGGCCACGAGTCGCTCATATTGTTCGCTCGTTACTTCGCCGGTCAGACCCCATTCTTCCGCCAACTGGCCTATCCAATTACCGTTTACTTCACCTCGCTCGCTGTAGTAGTTCTCCTTCTTGCTGGTGTAGTCCTGCTGGTAATAGGTGTTGGCCTGGCCCGCTGAAAGAGCATTACTCATCGTCATCATGGCTGTTCACCTCAGAAGCCGACATCAAGGCCTTCAACTACTTCGGAAGTAATCTCGGCGGTCTGTTTGTGGTTGCCGTTGGCATTACCGTTTCCATTTGCGGTAGCAGTCTCAGTACTCGCTACAAGCGTCAGCGCCTGAGGCTTGAGTTGTTTCTGAACGACGGGCTTAGGTGGGCGCGCAATGAATGACGGCGCAACCTGTGGACGATCTATTGGCTCGATGCGGAACGGGACTACTGAGTCCGCATACTTCCAGTAGCCATGCAGATTCGGCAGAGACATGATCTGCTCTCTGCTAACAACCAACCGACGTTCTGTAAGTGTCGAGTAGTTGATCGAGTCTCTGCCATTGGCCTGCACTGTCGCGGTGGTGCTGACTCTTGGTCGCTCTTTCTCTTCCTCACCGATCATTTCGGAAACCCAACGGGCCGAATCCGGCTCATTGCAGCGGTAAAGCATCTTTGAATGCGACGATGCCAGCATCGTGGCCGCGCCTCGGCCATAGTGTTCCTCGAACTGCGCCTTGTTCTGCGTTCCAAGCACGAACTTAACGCCGTACTTTCTGGCTTCGACTAAAGCGGATTTGAGAATCGGTAGGTGCTTGAGAGCGTGAACCTCATCGATGATCACCCAACAGGGACGTTCGCCTGATAAGGCGTAACTCTCGCCCAGGAGGTAACCCAGAAGAATATTCAGCAATGCGGCGTCAAACCGTCTCAATGGCTCCCTGGTCGTATGACTAGAGGTAATGAAGAGTCGGCCTCTGCGCCGTTTCGCCCAGTTCTTCAAAAACAATCCACGGTTTTTACATTCCTCGGCTGATGGCAGGAGTTTGAAGGTTTCGCCAACTTCCGAAAGGGTAGCGAGCACTCCGCCTCTCTGACCCTTCGCGCCTCGGCTGATCAAATGCGCATGCTCGGTTCCGGCTACGCATTGGTCGATCAATTCCTCGTTACAAAGCAACTCCACGATCTGTTCTGGCGTCGGATTGGAAATCAGTATCAACGCAAAGATCGCGCGTGCGGCCATGATGAAGAATCGAGTAGTGGGCGACGCATCGTCGGGACATGGGAAGAAGCTCTCCGCTATGAATTGACGTTCGGTAGCGTTGAGTTTTTCATCTCCCTCGGTAATTTCGAGATGCGGCGCCCAATAGAGGCTTCTTGCATCCAGCGGATTGACAACGATGTCTGTGGCTGGATTGAAGTGGCTCTCGATAAACTCGCCTGACGGATCATAAATAATGAGAGCTTCCGTCGGATCGCGCTCCGTGATCCCGTCCAGGAGTTGGTGTATCGCCTGGCTCTTGCCTGTCCCAGGATCGCCTAGCAAGAGCAGTCCTTCATTCTCTTCGGCGTACGGCACGCTCAAGGTGTAACTAGGGGACTTAATGCCGAGTAGTTTTCTGAATACGCTGACGACGGTTGCGTAGACTCTGAATTGATAACCAACGTGTCTGCGATGCTCGCGGGCATAGGCCTTCGGTTGTAGCTCGCGAGTGCCTCTGACTGGCTGACCCTTCAGATATTGCCGCTGTGCGAACATATCAATCGCTGTTAAGACGATCGTTCCGAAGATGAAAATCAGGATTGCGCCCAACCATGCGGGACGCCAGATATCGGGGATCGTTTGGTCGTCGTAGATGTTCGTCTGTAGCCAGTCGTAGGCGTCCTTATCCAGGGCGATTTTTTCTTCCCAGAAGAGTTTCTTTGCCGGTACGCCTTGTCTGGTTTGAAAGAGCGGGTAACGACCGTCAAACTTAATCCGTCCATTCTCGTCCAAGAGCGGCTCGACCATTAGATCGATAGCGGCAGACTTTTGCTCTTTGCCATTTGGATCGATCAGGATCGCGGACAAGGTCGTGTAGCGTGACCTCGCATTAGGCAAATAGCTTCGATACGTGCTGTTGAGATACTGCTTGAAGTAAACACGCTGGCATTCTTTCTGCGAGTGCGGCCTTCTTCGGTTAGAAATCCTAGAGTCGTTTTCATGGCAGACTATCTCCTTCCTCCAAATGAGAACTTTTTCAAACTATTCGGTTGGCGGCGGAGAGGGACTTTGGCGAAACCAAATACTCTCGCCTGTGAAACCGGAGAACGTTTCTCCGGCATGATTAGGACGACGGCCAGAGCCGTCGTGAAATTCCGGTCGGGCCGGAACCTCCTATTGCAGATTTAGGACTTTAAGTCATAGTTCTTCTGAGACTGTTTAGTTAACCTCGACTACTCAACAACACATTTTGGAAAAGACTCCCTATGTATATTGACGGCAAAAATCCCGTTTTCCTCGCACCGAGCCAGAAGAATATTTTCGTCAGCAATAACAACGATCTGTCGCCAAAAGCGACACGGTTTTGGAAGAAAGGCGACACTTTAGCTAGTCGCGGGACTCCATTCAGTAGCGTCGCTTCACGCGATTTCCCAGGCAGGCCGGAAGCTCGTCTTTGGTTTCTCCTAGCTTTCATGTTTAGCCTCATCCAACTTCGTCGCGTCTTCGTTCCCGTCCCTCAAAGATGTACTTTACAAATTTCGTTCCATTGTTAAATGACGGAAGTTTTGTGCTGAAATTTCAGTCACCCCCAAAACTTATTTTCAAAGATGGCTGGCATCTAATAATGACGCGACAATTTGAGAGAAATTCCGGGTTGGCGAAGTTTATTTTCATAACAACTCCTCGCGACTTGCGATTCGCTGATTGCTCTCGCGTGACCATTCGATCTTTGCGTCGTCGGACTCCATACCAACTTCTTTCGCGCAACGCTTTCAAGCCTTCGTAGTTGCGCTGTTTACTGTCTCAGCAAAGGCTGGGCCACACGGAAACCTCAATAAAACGTCACTACCAATGCTGCCTAAGGCTACCGCCGCGTGGCTGGCGGGCAACACTCACTCCCTAATCTGCTCGACCTCGACCGAATGCGTAGGCTTGATCGCGGTGGACGTTAGGGGACAGTGCCATTGAATTTTTGCCCTCGGATCGGATCGTTGATTCATTCTCAAATCCTCACTCGCCTTTCGTTCGCGCTCTCTACTTAATCCTCAGGTTCGTGCGCTCCCTTAACACGCTTTGCAAAGCATGAGCCAGACGATTCTTAGGCAGCGGATTCCGATAAAACCCTTGCCCTCGCCAAGGCTTTTATCCTCTCAATGAAGGGCTATGGTGGTAGTTCCACAACAAACATCAATTGGATTGGCTGACCTTGCGAGAGGCTGAGGTTGGCGCTCCTGCCTCCGCGAGAAGGCTTTCTGTATGTAATATCCAACAGGTCTGCTAAGACGGAATGCTAAAGCCAACGGACGGGCGATGATTTTCTAGGTTGGAATGATCAGTTCCGAGAGTCAGTTCGGGGGTTAGCGATCGGGCGTTTGGAATCTTCCCTATCAGCCTTCGGGTAAGCAAATCATGGCAAGACTGTCCGTTCCTCTGAGGCTCAGGTGTCGAGGAACGGACACTTCGAGATTCCTAGCGCTGCTGCGCCGGTTGGCGAGGTGTTACAAAAAGGCACTCCCTTTTATACAAAAAGGCACTGGTCCAAATTCAACAAAATTGCGAATCTCATTAAACATTTTGTTTAATCTAGGAAGGCCAGATGCTCGGCTAAGTTGTGTGTGAAACACAACATCTTCTTGGCGAAGTGACGCCCTCCCGGAATGTCAGTTTACTGTCGCCGGTTGGCTCGGCAAGGACAAGATTTGGAAACTGACAATTTGTCAGTTTTCCTGTCAGCAATTGCTGCGATCATGACAGCCGCCAGAAAGAAAGGCTAAGACGATATCGGCTACTCGTTTCGCAAGTCGCCAATTCCGTTCAAGACTGTGCCAATGCCCGTAGCGACTGAAGCCAGTGCGCCCCAGGTGGCAGTTTCGGCAGAGACTGGCAATTTCAAGATGCCAATGGCTAGAGCAACGTCTGCGATCGATAATGCCGATCCTTGAGCTATTTGCCCGACGCCTTTGAACCAACGGCGCGACTTCTTGGGCCGGTCCTTCATCATCTCCGGTTCCTTCAACTCTGCGACCTTACGAAAGCTCTGCTCTGCCTGGTCCAACTGCTTCTCGAAGTTTCTCATTTCCTGACTGATCGAAACTTCGCGATAGCTGCGGTCAACCTTGCGCACCCGCTCTTTAGCCGCGTATACAAGGCTGCGTAGTTCGACGTCTGGATTTACGCTGCCGATCTCGCGAATGATCTCTTTGTCGGCTTCCGGCAAGTGTTCTGGTTTTAGACAAACCAGAATCTCCTGCTCGTGCTCCTCATAGGCGTCGAGGAATCCACCTTCTTCCGTAATCCGAGTATTAAAACTGAGGCTATAGCGAACATCAGCAGTTGATCGGGCAAGAATCTCGGGTGTGAACGTGCGATAAACATCTTCGCTATCTTCACAGTAACTCTCGATGAAGCGAAACATCCGCGCCGAACGCTCCGCCCTATCAAGATGGTTATGCACTTCTTCTTTCATGTGATGATCCAAGCGGCTACGCAGGCGTGACATTCGCGGTCGAACGTGACGCTCAAAAAGGTAGGACATGAATTCGGCGTATTCCTGATCGGTCATGGGTCTCTAGCTTGGACTGCTGTGATTCAATTGAACATAAGTCTTCGATAGTGTAACTCCTCTTTGCGAGTGAGGAACCAAACGCAAACAAAGTGGTCTGCCTATCGACAGACCGTACGACGAATCTCATCCAGAACTTGTTGACACGGAGGAGATGGCGAAGGTGTTGGTGCCGCCGCTAATCCAAAGACGTAATCGTCAGTAAGTTGTCGCTGATGTTCCGCCATATTGACAACACCTGCGTAAACTACTACGGGCAAAAAGCAGAACGCCAAATACCATCGAGATTTTTTGCGCGCAAGTGGAAGGGTGAAATACCCTAGGATCGTAATTACAATCGCGGTACCCAAAGCGCCCTTCCAATCGCCCCTCATCCAATCCATATATTGACTAGCCAATGGTTGAAGTCGGGGCTCAAAATCTTTGATTGGGTCCGTGTTGTAAATCCGATTCAATACCAGGAAGACCGCAAGTAAGGCATGAAGAGCATTCGCGAAAGGCCAGAGATGCCATGGCTCCGTGCCGTTCGCCCATCTAATATCTTTTCCGTCGAGGCCTTTGCGCGGATACAAAACTGCGAAAAGCCCAAATTCAACAATTCCCATTAAGGTAGGCAGAAGCGTATCGAGGACGTTAGCTCTGGAGTTGGTGAGTAAGACTCCGCGTCCCCAAGTGGTTAGCGTGACCATAGTAGCGGCGAACGCGGCCAGCCAAGGA
>QHXI01000128.1 GCA_003222895.1 Acidobacteriota bacterium
TGGCCGGGATGCGCGAGGTGCCAGTTGTAAACGTCGACCATGCGATCGCGGCCATCGACTTCGACTACGGGAGTGATCAGCGTGACCATGTTGTCGCGAATCGATTTGATGTAAGGGCTGTCGTCGACGACCAGACGATAAGCGAGTTCCATCAAAGCCGTCGGCGCGCCAGTCTCGGGCGAGTGAATCGTGCCGGTGATGTAGTAAATCGGAAACGATTGGTCGACGAGGCGATCGGCTTCGGCATCGTCCATTTTGATCGACCGCGGATCGGCGAGCTTCGTCAGACGCGCGCGATTCTCATCCAGCTTCGCCAATAAAGTTTCTGACGCGATCGCGACGGCGATCTGTTCGCGGCCTTCTTCGGTTGTCCCGATCGAAAAAACTTTCACGCGCGGCGAAGCTTTCTCGAGCATCCGCATGTACTTGTAGACGTCTTCCGCGTAGGGCAGCTTGCCCGGCGCGCCGGCGACATCGCCGAGCACCGCTTTGGGAGTCGGAATATTTGACGATGCCGGCAAGTAGTCGGTCAGCGGTGAATTAAAGAATTTCTCCGTGGTGTACTCAGAAATCTTCTTCGTATAGTCCTGATCGACTTGCTGATTCGGATCGCGCGCGTAACCGTTTTGCGCCTGCACAGACAGAACCGCGATACCGATGAAGAGAAGACTTGCGCACAGTAAGCTGCTGATCTTTTTCAGATGCATTTTGGCTCCTTCGAAGACAGGTGGCATGAAGCTAAGTTTGAGAACTTAATTCAACTGCAGAGAAGAAGATGCTTTTAAGCCAAACGCGGAAGTAAGTCAATCGCTACATCGCTTACCCTTCGTATCTTTGCAATATTCATGGGTGATTCCTAAAATCAGTCGGCAGTCAAATTTCTTTCGCCGTGGCTCAATACAAAGACGAGATTGAGAAAACTCTCTGAGCAACCGTATGAGTGCTAAGCCTACGAATGCCCAACCGCCGCTCGAGTCAACCCCGCCGGACGTGAAGCCGATCAGCAAAGCTGCCGGAGGCATGACCTCGGCGCTGGTCGCCGCAAAGTTCGCATTCGGCGAGATGGGCGTCGTGCGCGGCACGAAGGCGCTTTTACAACTCAACCAGAAGCAGGGAATTGACTGCCCCGGCTGCGCCTGGCCTGAGCCCGATGGCGAGCGCTCGCATTTCGAATTCTGTGAAGAAGGCGCCAAGCACGTTGCCGATGAAGCGACGAAGAAACGAGTCACTCCGGATTTCTTCGCGAAGTGGAGCGTAAAAGAATTAGCCGGGCAATCCGACCTTTGGCTGAATCAACAAGGGCGCATCACGCAGCCGATGGTTCTGCGCGAGGGCGCGGATCATTACGAGGCTATTGATTGGAAAGACGCGTTTGCGCTACTTGCGCGAGAATTGAATGCGCTTGCGTCGCCTGATGAAGCGATCTTCTACACGTCAGGTCGCACCAGCAACGAAGCTGCATTTCTTTATCAACTTTTCGTAAGACAGTTTGGAACGAACAACTTGCCCGACTGCTCGAACATGTGTCATGAATCCAGCGGCACCGGAATGAAAGAGACGCTCGGTTTCGGCAAGGGCACGGTCATGCTCGAGGATTTCGATCTTTGTGACGCGATCTTCATCATCGGACAAAATCCCGGTACGAATCATCCGCGCATGTTGACGACGCTGCTGCAAGCCAAGCGACGCGGCTGCACCATCGTCCACATAAATCCATTGCCTGAAGCGGGCACGACACGTTTTAAACATCCGCAAGAATTTTGGAATTGGCTCGGCGGGGGGACGCAGCTTGCCGATCTATTTCTGCAAGTGCGCATCAATGGCGACGTGGCTTTACTCAAAGGCATCATGAAGGAAGTTCTCGATGCCGAACGGCGCCGGCCTGGGGAAATTCTCGACCATCAATTCATTAACCAGCACACGATCGGATTTGCCGAATTCAAAGAAGCGCTGGCACGTGTTCCTCTTGGCGATATTCTCGAACAATCCGGAATGAGGAAATCGCAGGTCGAAGATGCCGCGAAAATCTTCATCAACTCCCAACGCGTGATCTTCTGTTGGGCAATGGGATTGACGCAACACAAGAACGCCGTCGCCAACATTCAGGAGATCGTCAATCTGGTGCTGCTGCGCGGTCAGTTGGGTAAACCCGGCAGTGGGTTGTGTCCGGTGCGCGGCCACAGCAACGTGCAAGGCGACCGGACGATGGGGATTTGGGAACAGCCGGCTCCGCAATTCCTCGACAGCCTGGGGAAGGAGTTTAATTTTAGGCCGCCGCGTCGTCATGGCTATGACACCGTGCATGCGATTCGGGCGATGCACGAGGAATCGGCGAGAGTGTTCTTTGGCCTCGGCGGCAATTTTCTTTCGGCGACCCCGGACACTGAATTCACGGCTGAGGCTCTGCGGCGTTGTCGTTTGACGGCGCATGTCTCGACCAAACTGAATCGCGCGCATTTGATTACCGGAAAGCAGGCGTTAATCCTGCCGTGTCTCGGGCGAACTGAGATTGATGTGCAGGCAAACGAACCGCAATTCGTCACGACTGAAAATTCAATGGCCGTGGTCGAAGAATGGCGCGGAGCTTTGCCACCCGCTTCCGAACACTTGTTGAGCGAGCCGGCGATCGTCGCGGGATTGGCGAAGGCGGCCCTTGCTGATCGCAGCACCGTCGATTGGGATTCTCTGATTGCCAATTACGATCGAATTCGCGACGCTATCGAACATGTCGTGCCCGGCTTTGAAAACTACAACGAGCGCGTGCGTCAATCCGGCGGATTTCATCTGTCGAATCCGATTCGCAATCGCGAGTTCAAAACGAAGGACGGCAAGGCGCATTTCACCGTTCATCCGCTGCCGCAAATTGATTTGAAACCGGGCGAATTTTTGATGATGACGATGCGCAGCCACGATCAATTCAATACGACGATCTATGGACTCGACGATCGCTATCGGGGAATTCACAACGGCCGTCGCGTCGTATTTCTAAACGCCGAAGACATTCGGCTGTCACGATTGCAGGACGGCCAGCTCGTCGATCTGATCAGCCACTTCAACGGCGAAGATCGCGTCGCGCGCGGATTCAGAATCGTGCCGTACAGCATTCCGCGACGCTGCGCCGCGACCTATTTTCCCGAGACGAACGTGCTGGTCCCGATCGATCACTTTGCGGATAAGAGCCACACCCCGGCATCGAAATCGGTGGTAATAAGTATTCGACCGGCAGATTGATCCATTGACCCATTGAATCAATGAACCAATCCAAATCGAAACGCGAACTCTACGACCAACTCGCGGCGCAACTCGCGAGCTTGCTCGCCGGCGAACGCGATCTGATCGCGAATGCGGCGAACTTTTCTTCGCTGATATTTCATTCGCTGCCCGATCTGAATTGGGCGGGATTTTATTTTGCGAAAGACGGTGAGCTGGTGCTGGGCCCATTCCAGGGCCCGCCCGCGTGCGTGCGAATCAAAATTGGCCAGGGAGTTTGCGGCGCGGGCGCAGCCAAATTCGAGACGGTGATCGTGCCGAACGTGCATGAGTTCCCCGGTCACATCGCTTGCGACAGCGCTTCGAATTCTGAGATTGTGATACCGTTGATGAAACATTTGCGCTTGCTTGGAGTGTTCGATCTTGATAGTCCCAAGCTCGCGCGATTCGATCAGGAAGACGCGGCGGGCCTGGAACAACTTGTGCGAGTTCTGATGTCGTCTGTCAGTTAATGAAACAACCTCGTCCAGCGATCGTTGCGGTCAGCGGCTTGTCGTCGAACGCCGGCAAGACAACGCTTGCCTGTGAATTGATCGAGCGTTTGCCCGGCTGGGAAGCGATCAAGCTGACGCGCGGTCATTATCGTTCCTGTGGCAAAGACCCGAGCGGCTGTTGCGTCAGCGACCTGCTGCGCGACGAACCGCTGATTCGTTCCGGGCGTGACGCGAATTACGAAAAGGGCAAAGATACGGGCCGGTTTTGGGACGCAGGTGCGGCCAATGTTCACTGGGTCATCGTCGGCGAGGATCAGGTTGAAGCAGGCATAAGCCGCGCGCTGTCGCGAGTGAAGTCCGCGGGCGTGATCGTCGAAGGTAACAGCTTTCTGGAACACGTTGCAGCAGATTTCGCGATCATCTGCGCTCGCGCCGGAGAGAACAAACTGAAAACTTCGGCGCGGCGAACGCTAGAGAAAGCCGACGCGCTTTATCTCTCGACGATTGACGATGCTGATCGAGGGACCGCAATCGAGAGATTCGAACAGTGGCGCGCGAGTTTGTCGATTGATTTGAATCTGAATGGAATGGCGATTTTCGCACGCGGCGATATGCCGAAGTTGATCGAGTCGATTCGTGAATCCGTCTCGCTACCGTCGGTGGTGAATTTCTAAAAATCGCAGGGCGGGATGCTGCACACCGCCCCCAGGATGCGGCGCTCCAAACCCGCTCTAACATGATCACAATTCGCAAATCAGAAGAACGCGGCCACTTTGATCTTGGATGGCTCGACACTTATCACACCTTCTCGTTCGATCAGTATTTCGATCCGGCGCATATGCATTTCCGCACGCTGCGCGTGATCAACGAAGATCGAGTCGCGCCCGCAAAGGGTTTCCCCACGCACTCGCATCGCGACATGGAAATCATCACTTACATTCTGGCCGGCGCGCTGGAGCATCGGGACAGCATGGGCAATGGTTCCGTGATTCGTCCCGGCGACGTACAACGTATGACCGCCGGCAGCGGGGTCTCGCACAGCGAGTTCAATCCATCTCGAACTGAGCCATGCCATCTGTTGCAGATTTGGATTTTGCCGAGCGAGCGTAATCTTGCGCCGGGCTACGAACAGAAAGCATTCGGTGATGACGAAAGAAAAGGGAAGCTTAGGTTAATCGCTTCGCCGCACGGCACGGACGGTTCGGTAAAGATTCATCAGGACGCGAATGTTTATGCTTCGATTCTTGAATCTAATGCGCCACTGGTGCATCAGTTTGCGACCAATCGTTCTGGTTGGCTGCAAGTAGCCCGCGGCCAAATTGCGGTTAATGGCGTGGAAATGAATCAGGGCGACGGCGCCGCGATTACGAAAGAAGCCACCGTGGAGATCGCGGCGCGCGATCAAGCTGAGTTCTTACTCTTCGATTTATCTTGACGCGCAGCCCACGCGCTAACTCTGGCGATTGACCGCGCCGGCGGGCAACTGAATTTCTCGCAGCTCGCCAACAATCTCCTGAATGCGCTTTGCTTGACTCTCAATGGTTTCGGCGCGCTTGCGCGAACGCTCAGTCAACTCTTCACGCAATAGCAATTGAGCCTGGCCCAGCAAAGCAGCCAACGGGTTATTAATCTCGTGTCTAATGCGAGCAACCAGGGTTGCCGCGTCAGCCAATTTCTGTTCGTAATCAGAAACCTGCGCGCTCAGGCGCGCCAGTTCGTTTGTGTCCTGGGGCGATTTTGATTCCATCGGGGTGTCTGTGTCTTATTAAATTGAACGATCGTGAAGCAACGGCTGGTGAAGGGTGCCGTCGGACGCGCCTATTGTGCGTTCATGATTGACTTGAGCGCAAGGACTATTTTCATTGTCGTTCAAGGACGGTTAAAAACCGAGATGGATTTGACGAGATGGACCATCACGTCGTGTTGACTTTCTGTGTGCGAGTTCCGTAAATTCGGAATCGCTGCTGGGAGGTCGTCCAATGGTAGGACTCCAGACTCTGGATCTGGCTATCGGGGTTCGAGTCCCTGCCTCCCAGCCAAAACATTTTTCGGATTTCTAAGCGGGCTCTGATCCATTAATTGGCGGCCCGCTTTTTCCTTCCCCGGTGCTATAGTCCACCCACGCCCGACAATCCGTTTGCATATGCCACAGAGCGCCATCAAAAAAACTCTCAGGCGATTCGGAACCGCAAAGCTGCGCAATTTTTTTCGCGAATTGGGTCCTGGCCTGATTACGGGAGCGGCGGATGACGATCCTTCAGGAATCTCAACTTACTCGGTCACGGGCGCCCAATTTGGTTATGGACAATTATGGACTGCGCTTTTTTCTTTTCCCTTGATGGCCGCGGTGCAATTGATGTGCGCGCGCCTCGGCATGGTGACGGGCCAGGGACTTGCGGGAGTCGTCCGCCGACGTTACTCAGCGCCAATTCTGTGGGGCGCCTGCGCATTGCTTGTCATCGCCAACATTTTCAACATCGGCGCGGACCTCGGCGGCATGGCCGAGGTTGCGCAAATGATCACGGGTGTTTCGCGGTTTGTATGGCTGCCGCTTTTTACTGTCCTGATTGTAGTCTTACTGGTTTGGTTCAGCTACAAACACATCGTGAATGTTTTCAAGTGGCTCACGCTCGTATTGTTCGCATATGTGATCGCAGCTTTTCTGGCGCATCCCCGGTGGGGCGCCGTGCTCAAAGCCACATTTATTCCGCAACTCAGATTTGACGCAGAATATCTCGCGACTTTCCTGGGCGTCCTCGGCACGACGATCTCGCCTTATCTTTTCTTTTGGCAAGCAGCGCAGGAGGTGGAAGAAGAGCGGAAGATCGGACGCAAGACAGTGCACGCGCGCCGCGGCGCGAGCGATGAAGAACTGGCAGTGGCGCGCACGGACGTGTTGACGGGCATGGCATTTTCGAACGTCACAATGTATTTCATCATTCTTACCACGGGCGCGACGCTCTATGTCTCAGGTCAACGCGACATCGAAACGGCCCAGCAAGCTGCGGAAGCTTTGCGCCCGCTGGCAGGAGGTTTCGCATACTTGCTTTTTGCGATCGGATTGTTGGGCACGGGAATGTTGGGGGTGCCTGTGTTAGCCGGATCGGCCGCTTACGCCGTAGCCGAAGGAATGCATTGGCGCGGTTCCTTGGATGACCGTCCGCGCCGTGCTCCAAAGTTTTATGCCGTGCTGGCAACGGCGATGGCTCTGGGGCTGGTTCTCAACTATCTGAAATTCAATCCGGTGCGGATGCTTTTTTGGTCTGCAGTATTGAACGGCGCGCTGGCACCGCCGCTAGTTGCACTCGTAACGCTTCTAAGCAGCGACAAGAAAGTGATGGAATCACGATTGAGTTCACCGCTGCTTCAAATTCTTGGTTGGCTAACTGCCGCGATAATGAGTGCAGCGACGGTGGTGATGATCGTCATGTGGTTCAGAAGTTAGGAAAGCACTCACTGTTTGTAGACGGCCCCGTCCTTCATCACGAACCGCACGCGGCGCAGGGCAGAGATGTCTTTGGTCGGATCGCCTTCGACGGCGATTAGATCTGCGAATAATCCGGTCTTGACGCGACCGATTTTTTCTTCCAGATGCAGCACGCGCGCGTCAACTGACGTAGCCGAACGCAGTGCGTCGACCATCGGCATTCCCCACGCAACCATGGCTTCGATTTCGCGCGCGTTGTCGCCGTGGGCGAACACGCCCACGTCGCTGCCGCTGGCGATGGTCACGCCGGAAGATAGCGCGTCTTTGAAAACCCTTTTCTTATTTTCGATCGTTGCCGGACTGGCGACGGCCAGCGTAGGACATAATGCGACCCCGCGCTCTTTCATCAAGCGAAGCAGTTCCGGAGTCAATCCATCGCCGTGCTCGATCGTTTCTACGCCAGCGAGAATTGCGCGGCGCGCGCCTTCAGTCGAGGTTGAGTGAGCTGAAACAGGAATGCCGGCGCTCTTCGCGACTTCAACCGCGAGTTTCAATTCTTCCAGCGTGAACGTTGCGTGCGCCGCGCCACCTGCGCCCCAACGATAGTCCGCATAAACCTTCACCCAATCGGCGCCCTTGCCAATTTGTTCGCGCACCACGCGCGTCAAACTGTCGGCACCATCGGCTTCTTCGGCTCCTTGCGGTACGTTCCACTCGGGCGCGAAACCTTTCGGGCCATAACTACCGGTCGCCACGATCGCGCGCGTGGCGACGACCAGACGCGGTCCGGGAATGATTCCCTGATTCACCGCTTGCTTTAATCCAACATCCGCATAGCCCGCGCCTTCAGTTCCGAGATCGCGCAAGGTGGTGAAGCCGGCCATCAGAGTGCTGCGCAGATGATTCGTTGCCCGCGCGACGCGCAGGCTCAGAGCTTCCCGTGCGACTTGATCGTTCCAGACAGTTTCGCTGTAAGGATGAAGCAGGATGTGCGAATGCGCATCGATCAATCCCGGCATCAGACTCAGGCCCGGCAGATCGATCACCTTCGCATCGGCCGGCGCTTTGACATCACTCGCCGGCCCAACGGCTTCAATCTTTTCGCCGCGTACCAGCACGACCCATCCGGTGTGCAGTTGTGCCGACTCGCCATCGAAGATGTGCGCAGGCTTTAACAAATAGACCGTCTCGGCTGTCTTAGTTAAGGGCGGCGCGTTCTGAGCAGACGAAGTCATATGCACGAAGGGAAACGTTAAGATCAGAGAGCAGAGTAACGCAAAGCGCATTCTTAGTCCTCGCCTTTGAAGTTGAAAAGCAGCGCGAGTATATCAAGAGCGTTTTCAGCTCGCGAGCATTTTGGCCAGCGTAAGAGGAAATTATTTGATGACTTCGAAATCGATCCACTGCGCTGCCACGCGCTGCTTTTCCCTGGCGAGATTGTCGGTGACTACGATTTGCAAAATGTAATCGCCGGCCGGAAAGTCCGGTCCCAGGCGCAGCCGGCTGCCGCTGGTGATGCGCTGAAGATCAGGCTGGCCTTCGAGGTTGATAGGAACGTTCTGTCCGGAATAAAACAATTTGCCGTCGCGAAAGATTCGCGTCTGCGAAGTAATTTGCGGCCTTCCTCCGTTTGTCTGAGCCTTGTAAATCGCATAGCCGAAGATCAGATCATCACCCTGATGAAACAGGCGAAGGGCTGTCGCTGACTGTATCTCGGCAGCGATATTGGCCGACTGTCCGTGGGGTTCAGCGGTTAGAAGAATTCCTGAGAGCGCTAGCTGATTCTTCCGCAAATCGGGAATTACTACGACCTGGCCCGCCGTGCCCAAATGGCCCGAGGCATGGTCTCGAACCGCAACGCGAAACTGTGAACCGCCGGCATATTTGACTGGCACGTCAAAGCCATACGCTACCCCTTCGCGCAAGGTCTGCGCATACTGAGTCGGATTGAGTTGGAGAGTGGCGGTTTGACTTCGCATATAAAGTATCTCGCCGTTATCGCCGTACAAGACGCTGTCGACATCAAACGCCGCATTGTGCAATCCGCTTCCAGATTCTGTGAATGACAGATCGCCGGCGTTTACGAATATCGATGCTTTCAAGAGCGAGCCCGCGTCACTCGCGTTGGTGAAGATTGAATTCAAACGAATAGTTATCTGGTTCGCGCCGAATGGCGAACGAAGCGCTTCGTTTACGGTGGTCGGCGCTTTTCGCAGTGTCGCGCGGGCTTCGTCATCGGTTACGCCGTAGAAGCCTTTGCGAGTGCGGACCACAAGTCCCGACTTCTTAACGCGCACGCTAATGTTATGAAATTTCTGATCGAAGGTTTCATCAGACGGCCGGAACCCGATCAAGTAATAACCCTGCTGGTCTTCGTACACACGCTTAAAGCCGAAATCATTTGAATCGGCGATCAGGAAACCGCCCGTCTCTTTCGCCATCAATTCCGCGCCTTGGCGATCATTAAAGAGATGGCCCGAGTTAGTGCTGATTGCCTGGCCCACCTGACGCGAGACGCTGCCTCTTCCCTGAGCTGCGCCGCTAAAATGAACGTCCGCGCCGGGAAAAGTGACCTCGAGCCCGCGCGTGTCGACGGTATAAATCACTACCGATCCGCGAATGGCTAATTCGGCGATGTGCTTTAGCTGCGCTTCATAGTTAGCGTGAGGATCGTTGATCGCATTGACGCCCGACGAGCGAGTGCCGCCCGTATCTATTGTCGGCACCGTAACCGGCTCAGCTCCGGCCCCGGCGGGGATCGGCTTTGCACCCGACTCTGGCGATAGACTTGATTCCTGCCGATCAAGCGGAACATTATCGGAAAGCACCACGAGTGATTTTCGTCCCGGCAGGCTGCCCATACCGGTAACCACGTACCTGATGGCCCGCAACGAAGCAGAGTAAGCATCGCCACTACAAGATCTGTCGTTGTAACCGAAGGTCGTCGCTCCAGCTCGGCTGCACGGCTGCCACTTAATATGATCGATGGCGCTCAGCAGAATTCTTCGGTCGGTAGTGAATTGTTGGAGCGCACCGATCTCACCGCTGGTGCGGACAATCGCCACTAGATCGTTCTCTGATAATTGCTCATTGATAAATTTTCGTAGTTGGTTTCTGGCAATATCCAGACTCTGGAAAGCCATTCCCAGATCATCAATCACAAACGCGATCGTTCGCCGAGTCTCGTCGGGACGAACAGCAGCGGGGATTGGCGGTGATGGCAGATTCGATTTGGCAGCAGCCACTTTGGTACCCGAAGTAGCGACGACATTCGAGATGTAGGAAAAATTTGTGATGGCCTGAGGTTTGCCGTCTTCAAAAATTTCGAAGTCGTCAGCATTCAAGTCAGTTATCTGCTTGCCGCCTTTGGTGACTACCGCATCTATCTGAACAAGATTGGTGGTTATCTTGATGATGTCCTGATCGACCTCGCCGGGCTTTTGTCCACCAGTCGTCAACGTCGGCGGTGGTGGCGGCGTTGGTTTCGGTTGTTGGGCCTGCGTTGACGCAAAGCAAAAAACTAGAACCAGCGGCAAAATGTTTGAACGTTTCATTGAGGGTTCCTTCCGTGCCAGGCAATTCAAGACTTGGTAGGGCCCTAATTTGAGATTCTCTGCGCCCCCTCCGTGTTCTCTGCGTCTCAGCGGTGAGTGTTTGTAAGGGGGATTCACCACAGAGACGCAGAGGTCGCCGAGACAGCGCAGAGGAGGACTTGAAATTAGGGCATTTACCCAAGACTTGGGGAGAGGCTTAGCGATCCAACTCATATTCAGGGCCGACGATCCGTATGAGTCGAGCAGGAATAAGACAATGGGATCCGAGTTACTGCGCGACAGCTTCGCGCGCGGCTTCTTCCAATTCTCGGTCCGCCGCTGCTCTCTCTTCTGCTTCGAGCGCCGCATGTGCTGCTGCCAGTCGCGCCACCGGCACGCGATACGGCGAGCAGCTTACGTAGTTCAATCCGATCTCGTTACAGAACGCGATCGACTGCGGGTCGCCGCCGTGTTCGCCGCAAATGCCAACTTTCAGATCGGGCTTGATACTGCGACCGCGTTCCGCGCCGATCCGCACCAGCTCGCCGACGCCTTCGGTATCGAGCACCTGAAACGGATCGTCGGTAAGAATTTTGCGATCGACGTACGAAGGCAGGAAGCGACCCGAATCGTCGCGACTCAAGCCGAAGGTCGTCTGCGTAAGATCGTTTGTGCCGAACGAGTGTTCGCCCATGACTTCGCGCGCGACTTCGTTAATAACCTCGGATTGTTGTTTCAACTCTTCGCTCACCGAGACCAGCGGCACCATGATTTCGAGCGTCACCTGTTTGCGTTCACCTTTGACCTGGCAGGCAGCTTCGAAGATCGCGCGACACTGCATCCGCGTAACTTCCGGGTAGAGCAGGCCAAGACGGCAACCGCGAAACCCGAGCATCGGATTGGCTTCACGAATCTTGTTCACGTGACGAAGCAAGTTTCGCTTTTCATCGATCTCATCCAGCAGGTGATCCATCTCGACCATGGTCTTGGCCTGCTTTAACCCCATCTTCAATTCGGCCAGCTCACTCAAGAGTTCGTCGACGTTCGGCAGAAATTCGTGAAGCGGCGGATCCAGCAAACGAATGGTGACCGGGAAGCCCGCCATTTCGCGAAAGATGCCCACGAAGTCGCCGCGCTGCAGCGGCAAAAGTTTTTCTAAAGCTTTTTCGCGCGCGCCCACACCGTCGGCCAGAATCATTTCGCGCATCGCCGCCAGTCTCTGATCGCCAAAGAACATATGTTCCGTGCGGCAAAGACCGATGCCTTCAGCGCCGAAACCGCGCGCGGTCTTCGCATCGAGTGGCGTGTCGGCATTGGCCCGCACGCCGAGGCGGCGAAACTTATCGGCCCACTTCATCAGTTCATGAAAATCGGTCCCCAGCGAAGGCTGAATCGTCGGAACTTTGCCGAGGAACACGCGACCAGTCGATCCGTCGACAGTGATCCATTCGCCTTTCGGGATGACTTCGCCGTCGACCGTGAACTGCTGCTGACTGTAATCAACATCGATTGCCGACGCGCCGCAGACGCAAGTCTTACCCATGCCGCGCGCGACGACCGCCGCGTGGCTGGTCATGCCGCCGCGGGCCGTCACGATCGCTTGCGCGGCGACCATGCCGTGAAAATCATCCGGGCTGGTCTCCTGTCGAACGAGCACCACCTTCGCGCCCTCCTTCGCCATCTCTTCAGCTTCATCGGGACTGAAGACGACCTGGCCTTGCGCGGCGCCCGGGCTTGCGGGCAGTCCAGTCGCCAACACCGGCGCAGTTGTTTTCGGATCGACGGTCGGATGCAGCAGTTGATCGAGATGCTCCGGCGTTACGCGCTTAACCGCGGTTTCGCGATCGATTAACTTCTCGCTCGCCATGTCGACGGCGATGCGCACCGCGGCCGCGCCGGTGCGTTTGCCGGTGCGCGTCTGCAACATCCAAAGCTTGCCGCGCTCGATCGTGAATTCGCAGTCCTGCATGTCGTGATAATGCTTCTCGAGCAACTGCGTGATCGCATTGAACTGTTCGTAAACTTTCGGCAATTCTTTCTTCAGTTGGCTGATCGGATTCGGCGTGCGCGTCCCGGCAACCACGTCTTCGCCCTGCGCGTTCAAAAGATATTCGCCGTACAACTCCTTCTTTCCCGTCGAAGGATTGCGCGTAAAGGCGACGCCGGTGCCGCTGTTCGCGCCCATGTTGCCGAACACCATCGCCTGAACATTCACGGCCGTGCCGAGGTCGTCAGGAATGCGATTGATGCGGCGATAGTCGCAGGCGCGCCGGCCCATCCATGAATTGAAGACTGCCCCAATCGCAACGCGAAGTTGTTCGTAAGGATCGTCCGGAATCGCGTGCTGCTCAGCGAGAATGATCTCTTTCTCAGCCGCGATGATGCCGCGCAGCTCTTCAGGTTTAAGATCGGTGTCCTTGCCGCCTTTGGTTTGAGCTTTGAAGCGATCCATCACGCGCTCGAACTTTTCGTGGGCGACCCCAATAACGATCTCGCCAAACAGCGAAGCGAATCTTCGATAGGCATCGAGCGCGAATCGAAGATCGCCGGTCTGCTCTGCCAATCCCTGTACAGTCTCTTCGTTCAAGCCGAGGTTCAAAACTGTGTCCATCATGCCGGGCATTGAAAAGGCAGCACCCGAGCGCACCGAAACCAGCAGCGGATTATTCGCATCGCCGAATTTCTTACCGACTTTTTCTTCGACTGCATGGAGCGCTTCGACGACCTGCTCCCACATGCCCTCAGGAAACTGTTTATTGTTGGCGTAGTACGCGTTGCAAGCTTCAGTCGTGACGATTAATCCGGGAGGAACGGGCAGTCCGGCGCGCGTCATCTCGCAGAGGCCCGCGCCTTTGCCGCCGAAGAGCGACTTGTTATCGCCGCTGCCTTCTTCGAAAAGATAAACCCACTTGTGTTGTTCCGCGGATGCGTCGTTTGCTTTGGCCACTTTAGGTGTTACCTCAGAGCAGGGATTAAGGCGGGCTAATCATACACCGAGAAGGGAGTGGACGCAGCAGAGAAGGCGCGAAAATGGCCGACAAATGTGGGCCATCACAAAGAATTGGCCACAGATAAACACGGATTGCACGGATAAACGAATTGAACTATCGGTGTCGATCTGTGTGTTCATCTGTGGCTGTCTGTTGTCAATACTTCGGCACGGTGGGATCGACTTCGTCGGACCAGGCGGTGATTCCGCCCTTCAAATTGACGAGCTTGCCGGGAAAGCCCGAACGCTGCAGGGCATCGATCGCTTTCGCGCTGCGGCCGCCCATCTTGCAATGGACGACAGTCTCGCGATCGGAATCGATCTCGTTCATGCGATTCAGCACCTGGCCCAGCGGAATCAGTTTTGAGTTTGGGATTTGTCCAATCTCGTACTCGTGCGGCTCGCGCACGTCGATGATTTGAATGTCGTCGCCCTGGTCAAGGCGTTGTTTCAGTTCAGTGGCTGTAATTTCTTCCATAGTTGGTTCGCTCGCTTGCGATGGTTGAGTGATGCCGCAAAATTCTTCGTAGTCGATTAGCTCTTTGATTGTCGGATTGTCGCCGCATACGGGACAGTCCGGATTCTTGCGCAACTTCAATTCGCGAAAACGCATGCGCCACGCGTCGAACAGAAGCAGCCGGTTCACCATAATGTCCGGCGCGCCGAGAATGATCTTAATTGTTTCGTTCGCCTGAATCGCACCGATGATTCCCGGCAACACGCCGAGCACGCCACCTTCGGCGCACGAGGGAACCAAGCCCGGCGGCGGTGGTTCAGGATAAAGGCAACGATAGCATGGTCCACGTTCCGCCCAAAAGACACTCGCTTGTCCTTCAAAGCGAAAGATCGAGCCATAGACATTCGGCTTGTGCGTCAGCACGCAGGCGTCATTCACCAGATAACGCGTCGGAAAATTATCCGTGCCGTCAACGATCACATCGTAGTTAACAAAGAGACGCAGTGCGTTCTCGCTGGTAAGTCTCGTCTCGTGAGTTTCGATCTCAACGTGCGGATTGATGTCCTGGATGCGATCGCGCGCGGAAGCAATCTTCGGCCGGCCGACGTCTTTCGTGCCGTGAATGATCTGCCGTTGCAGGTTGGATGCGTCGACCACGTCGAAATCAACCAGGCCCAATCGTCCGACTCCGGCGGCAGCGAGATACATTCCCAGCGGCGCGCCCAAACCACCCGTGCCAATCATCAAGACGCTTGCCGCTTTCAGCTTTCGCTGCCCGGTCATGCCCACCTCCGGCATGATCAAGTGTCGCGAATAACGCGCGACCTCTTCGTTCGAGAGCATCGGCAGATCATCGTGGCGCAAGTTGTTGACTTGCGGATCTTCAACGCGCAAATTATCAATTTGCGCCACAGATCCACCGGCGATCGAAGGCACGATCAGAATCGTGTCGCCATCTTTGACCGGCGTTTCGGGCCCGCTTACATGGCGAATGTCCTCGTCGTTCACGTAAACGTTGACGAAATTTCGCAACGCATTCTGATCGTTAAAAAGATGACGGCGCAACTCGGCGTGCGTCGACGTTAGCTGATCGAGAGCTTCACCGGCTGTCGATGCGTTGACCTCAATTTCAGTTTGTCCGCCGGCGAACTGCCGCAGCGGGGTTGGTATGGTGATGGTGACTGGCATGATGTTGTTACCTCTTCTCTATTCCCTCTCTTTGGGAGAGGGTTTAGCGAACTGACAAATAATAATGCCTTTCCCATTCAGCACCCTGCGGTGATGAGGGAAAGAAAATTCGGTTTGTTCTGTCGACTAAGCCCTCACCCCAGCCCTCTCCCAGAGGGAGAGGGGGTCAAAATCCCTTCTTCATTGAATCTTGAGCGATCGTTTTCCATCTCCCATGATCGCAGATCGACGGCGCGACCTTTCTCAACGCTCACGACGATATATGAATAAACCGGCCACGCGTGCTCGAGATCGTATTGCGAAGGCACCGCGCGGTCGTCCGGATGCGAATGATAAAAACCGACGACGTCCAGATGCTTCTCGCGAGCGTACTTTTCACCAAGCATGAGTTCTTCCGGTGAAATCAAGAAGCGGTTACGCTTCGCTTCCTCTTCGCGGGCGTTCGAGATCGGATAAGTCTCGACCACCGTCTTGCGTCCGTCCTCGAATCGTCCGAGCATCAAGCCGCAGCATTCGTACGGGTAGTCGCGTTCGCCGTGAGCACGAATTTCGGATAGCTGGTGATCGTCGACGATGATCATTTTGCAGAGCCGGTCGCGATCGCTTCTGGTTCTGACACGGCCAGCGCTTGTTCAATGTCCGCGATGATGTCTTTGACGTTCTCAATGCCGACAGAGATGCGAATCAGACCGTCACTGATCCCCAATTCGCGACGCCGGGCGGGCGATAAATCGCGATGCGAGGCCGTCGCCGGGTGCAGCACGCTCGTGAAAACGTCACCCAGGCTCGTCGATCGAACGCAGAGCTTCAGCGCATTCATAAATCGAAAAGCAGTTTCACGCGTGTTGTTTCTTAATTCGATCGAAACAAGTGCGCCGAACTGTTCGTCGCGCAGCATGCGCTGCACGACGTCCTGCCGATCGACTTCGACTAATTCCGGAAAATGAATTGGACCGACGCGCGGATCGTTTTGCAGGTGTTGGGCCAACGCTCGGGCGTTCTCGCAATGACGATCCATGCGCACGCCCAGCGTCTTGGCGCCGCGCAGAATTTCGTGTGCTTCCCACGGACTCAAAACCCCGCCGGCCAACTTCATCACGCCGACGAGCGCCGTGCTGTCCGCAGCGTCACGCGAGATCGCAACTCCGCCCATCGCATCAGCATGTCCGCTCAAAAATTTCGTCGCGCTGTGCACGACAATGTCGGCGCCGTGCCGGAGCGGCTGGCAAAGATAAGGCGAAGCGAACGTGTTATCGATAATCAGTCGCGCATTAATCTTTTGAGCAATCTCAGCGCAGGCATCGATGTCGCAAACCTTCAGCAGGGGATTAGAAATTGTTTCGGCAATCAACACGCGCGGCTTTACTTGATCAACTTTGCCCCGCACATCATCGAGATTGCTGAAATCTGCAAACACCGTCTTGATGCCAAACGCGCCGAAAATATTCAGCAGCAGATTCGTCGTGGCGCCGTAAAGATCCTGCGACGCCAGCACGGTCGCGCCCGGCGCCAACTCGCACGCGAACAACGCCGCATGCAATGCCGCCATGCCCGAGCCGTAGGCGCAGGCCGTTGCGCCTGCTTCGATTGTCTGCATCACCTCTTCGAAGGCAGCCACGGTTGGATTTCCGTAGCGCGTGTAGATGTAATCGCGCGCTTCGCCGGCAAAGACCTTGTCGATCTCTTCCATCGACTCGTACGTGTACGTCGCCGCAGCGTAGATCGGAACCGAGGTCGGTTTGCCTTTGGGTGCGTCGCCGCGTTCGCCGGAATGAACGAGTTGCGTCGCGATGTCGAGGTCGTTCTTTTTGGTCATCTTATTCAGTCCAGAAGTGTTCACTCATGTATCGTTCGCCGCCGTCGCACAGGATGGTCACGACCACGGAGCCGGGCCCAAGATTGCGGGCGAGCGAAAGCGCCGCGACCACGTTCGCGCCGGCGCTGACGCCGACGAAAAGTCCTTCTTCCCGCGCCAGCCGCCGAGTCATCGCTTGTGCTTCTTCGGTGGCGATTTCGATCTGTTCATCGGCCAGCGTCGGATCAAAAATTCCCGGCATCCGCGAAGTCGGCAAGTGTTTCAATCCCTCGAGCCCATGAATCGGCGAATCAGGTTCCATCGAGATCAGACGAATCGACGGACTCAATTCTTTCAGTCTGCGGCCCGCGCCGGTGAAGGTACCGCACGTTCCGAGGCCCGCGACAAAATGACTTATGCGGCCTTCGGTCTGTTGCCAGATTTCGGGCCCGGTGGTTTGGTAATGAGCTCGCCAGTTCGCGTCATTATTATACTGGTCAGCATAGAAATATTTCGTGCCGTCGCGCGCGGCCATTTCCCGGGCCAACAGTTGCGCGCCGTCCGATCCTTGTAACGGGTCAGTCTCAATAATTTCAGCGCCGTGAATTCTCAGAATGCGTTTGCGTTCGTCGCTCGCGTTCGCCGGCAAGCAAAGCGTGACTGGATATCCGCGCGCAGCGCCGAGCATCGCATAAGCAATCCCGGTGTTGCCGCTGGTGGCGTCCAGAATAATTTTTCCCGGATAGAGACGGCCACTGCGTTCGCCTTCTAGAATCATGGCCAGCGCTGGGCGATCTTTGACTGAGCCCCCGGGGTTCAGGTGTTCTGCCTTAACGAGCACTTCGACATCGGCCGGCAAGTTGGCAGTTACGCGGCGCAAGCGCAGCAGCGGCGTGTGACCAATCTGCGATTCCAGTTCGCTCGCTCTCAGCCGATTCGGTTGAGGCCCACTTTGTATTTCAGCTTCAGCAATCATTTTCATGTGAAATAAAAACGGCCGCGACTCTTTTCGAAATCGCGACCCGGCTTAAAACTTTTTGCGCCTACTTAACTTGCCAATTGACACGCAAATTGGTTTTTTCCCGATCGCTCCTCCATTCGGAGAAGCCACGTACAGGCGCACCAATTAAAGTAGTAATACATGCGTGACATCGGTTGAAAACCTTGCACGCGAAACTATAGGCGCGACGTGAAAAGAGTGTCAAGCACGCGATCAGACAGAGTCCGAAGCTTTCCATCGACGCTCTTCACAACGAAAGCGCACCGTCTTTCAAGATTCGGTGCACTTTTCATTCAAAGTTGCTCCGCACTCTCAGAATTTGAATTTAAGAGCGAATTGCATTTGCCGCGATGAGCCAGAGTCACCGGTAGGAAAGCGAGTGTTGGTGATCACTCCAAACGTCGTGCTTCCGATCTGCGCTACTCGCCCGGGCTGACCAAAATTCGCATGGTTGAGCAAATCGAAGATTTCCCAGCGAAACTCTATGATTTTGTTCTCGCCCACCTTGGTGCGTTTGATAATTGAGAAGTCGGTGTTATTGAACGACGGCCCAGTTATCGTATTGCGGCCAAAACTGCCGAAGTGATAGATGGTCTTGCCGCTGACGAAAGCTACCGGCAGAATCGCCACCGCGCCTGCCGGACACGATCCGCCGGGCCGAGGATCGCATACCAGATTTGGAAACCACTGAATGCCGTTGCCGGTGGCGGCCGCGTTTGGTGAGATGTTGATCGGCGCGCCAACGTCCGGGCGTAGCGTGGCAAGGCCAGTGAATGAATTGGCGTTTGCCGCAGGCACACCGCCGGCGAGCGCCCCCGCATTCCCGGCCAACAGAGTTACCGGGTTGCCGCTTTGCGATTGCACGATCGCCGAGATCTGCCAACCGCCGAGGGCGCTGTTCTTCTTGAACGGCAATTCATAGAGGCCGCTGATCACGAATCGACGGCGCGCATCGAAGTCTGAAAGGCCGCGATCACCGCGGATGTTATTGCTGTCCTGCAGCGTGACACCTTGCGAGCTTTGCGAGTTCTCGTCAATCGATTTCGAGAAGGTATACGAAGCATTGAATTGCAGGCCCCACGACAGTCGCTTATTCGCGGTGATCCACAAAGCGTTGTAACTCGAATTACCGGTGGCTTCGCGGAAGGTAATATTTTGCAGCGGGGTTCCGGGCTTGATCGGACTGGTTGGAGAGAGAGCCGGAAACGGGCGGGTGGCGATAAGCGCGGCATTCAAGAATGTCTGGTTCAGGTTTCGCGTCAGGCGCAGATGCGTTCCTTTGGAGGCAAAGTATCCGGCCGAGACCGCCAGGCCCGATTTGATTTCGCGTTGGATGTTGAAGTTCCACGACTGAACATACGCGTTGTCGAAATTTGGATCTGACGAACTCGGAGAAACTGTAGCTCCGGGAATCGCGACATTGGTTGCGTTAAAGAGTGTGGTCGTGGGAACTGAAAGCGGCAACGCCACCGAAGTCGCGAATGGCGGATTCGTGGCATTGCCGGTAACCAGGTTCGTGACTGGCTGGTCCGCGAGGATTGCGTAGGCCGCGCGGATCGCGGTCTTGCCGTCTTTAAATGGATCCCACGAGAAACCGACGCGCGGCTGGAAGTTTTTCCAGTTGGTGTGATACACGGGCGCGATGCCGCTGTTGACGCGAACCAGCGAGTTCGTTTGCAGCACATAGTCGGCGAAACGGTTATACCGTTCCGTGGGCGACATCAGCCAATCCCAACGCATCCCCAACTCCAGCGTCAGGTTCGAGCGAACCTTGTAATTATCCTGGACGAACAGGCCCAGAGCGCCTTGCGCGATTGCCGTGGAAACGTCGCCCAGCGTGGCGGTGAATCCGTTCGCATTGCCGGCGATAAAGGCGGCGGTGTTGGCGAAGGTAAAACTGCCGGTGTCGCGGTTAGTGTTGTTGTTATAAAAGCGACGCCACTCGCCTCCGAATTTCAACGAGTGATTCCCGCGCAGATAATTAAGAGTGTCCGAGAGAACGAAGGTCGTATCCGCTCGGCCTTGGGGAAATCCCGCCGGTCCGCCCATGTTGATCCCGCCGCCGCCGACGGCGATCTGAGGGAGACCGATAGCGTCCGTCACGCCATCGTTAATATTGAAGCTCACTGGATTGAGTTTCGCATTCGGACTGAAAAGAATGTGAATGCGATTAAAGCCAAAGCGAGCTTCGTTCACGACTCTGGAACTAAAGATACGAGTCTCGTTCAAGGTGAAAATCTGACGGTGTGATTGGCGCGTGTCGCCGAATCCGGGAATATTGTTTCCTTGCAGCGTTGGCTCGCCGCGAAAATCTCGCTGAAAAGCATAGTAGCCGTGTAAACGATCCTTCGCGTTGAAATTATGACTGATGTCTACCGTCCATTGATCGATGTTCACCGGCGCAGTCGCGGAACCGCTGGACAGCCCCGTCGACGATCTCGGAATCAGCGGCAACAACTTGAGAATGGAAGGATCGGTGACCGCCGCTCGTTGCGCGTCAGTGGGAACTGTCACAGTTGGCAGTGTCAGGCCTTGGCGTTGGCGAAGCCCTTCATAACTAAAGAAGAAAAAACTTTTGTTCTTGCCGTGGTAGCTGAAAGGCGAGCCGCCTTCGCCGAAGTGCGGCAGGTTGATCGGACCGCCGATATTCGCGCCAAACTGATTACGTTTGAAAGGAGGCCTTCCCTGGTTCTTGCAAGTTGTGACTCCAGGCGGACAAAAGTTGAAGAAGTTGCGAGCATCGAGGGCGTCGTTGCGCAGGAACTCAAACAGTTCGCCGTGATAATCATTACCTCCACTGCGTGTGGCAATGTTGACGATAGCTCCGGAATTACGGCCGTATTCGGCGCTGAAAGTCGAATTGTCGGCCTTAAACTCCTGCACAGTGTTGATGGATGGTTGAAAGGTGATCTGGTTCTGCACCATGTCGTTGAGATTGACGCCGTTGATCATGAAGTTCACGGTGTCTTCCCGCCCGCCCGCGGTGTTCAGCCCGAACGATCCCTGGCCGCGAAGCGGCGCCGTGAGAAATCCGTTTTGTGGCGGCGTCACCGAGCCCGGAATCAATAATCCCAGATCGACAAAGTGCCGGCCGTTCAAGGGGATCTCCTGCACGCTTCGCTGATTGATGACCTGGCCCACAGAGGTGGTTGTCGTTTCAATCACGGGAGTCTCGGCCGTGATGTTGACGTTTTGTTCGAGCGTCCCAACTTCCAGCGTGAAATCCCTTTCGATCGTGCGACCGACTTCGACGCTCATATCGCTGACCAGTTGTCGCTTGAATCCCGCGGCCTCGACGCTTACGGAATAAGTGCCCACCGGCAAGGCGGCGATTTGATAATTGCCGTCAGAGTCGGTTTGCGCAGTGCGTTCGATTCCCGTCGCCTGGTTGCGAGCCGTTACCTTCGCGCCCGGAACCACCGAGCTCTTTTCGTCCTTGACGGTGCCCTGCAAGGTTGCGGTCGATTGGGCCATCGAAATACTGCCGAAGCAAACCAACGCGATCACGACCACGATTATCTGAAACGCTATTTTCTGTCTGATTATCATGGGAACCTCCTTTGAGCGAGTAGTCGCTGTCAGCGTCTTTTAGGAACGTCTGAACATCATTAGTTCTCGGGGTTGTTTTGCGCTTACGCAACGTCAATGCCGCGGAATTTTTCGGGTGTGAGGCCGATTTTCTATCGATTTGGAGGCAGTCAAATACCTGCCGAATCTTGGAATTCAATTTTTTAGATAATCTCCAAGATCCAAGATCAGTTTGGTTGTTGGACCACTCGGAAAGCGCAACCGAAAACACCTCGGCAACGCTTCCGGCGTGAACGCGCGGCGATCTAATTCACCAGTTCAAGAGAAACTCGCGCAGCGTCTGATATAACTCGTCGAATGAATCGGCGCAGAACAAGACCGGCTGATAATGAGTTGGGTCGTAAGCTTCGGATGCCGCCGCATCTAAATCAAACGAACGCAATGCGGCATCGTGCATTTCTTCCAATTCACCCGCTGACGACAGCAGACCCGTGCCATAAGCTTTGACCGATCCGGTTTCTCGCAACACGCCGAACTCGATCGTGAACCAATAGACGCGCGAAAGTTTCTCCAGCGCATCCGCCGTCTGCGTACGCTTCACGGCTTTTCCGAACAGTCGATTGAGTTCCGCGATTTTCGGTGACGCCAACGTCACGCCGTGGCCGACGATCTCGTGCACGACATCCGGTTCGGGCGTGTAAAGCGGCGTCGAATGATGACGAATGTATTGCGTGCAGAGAAAAACTCCGTCGGCCAAATTCTCGAGAAACACCCGCGGCTGAACCAGCCCCGCGACAGGTTCAAGTCGAAACCCGCTGATCGCGTGAACCTTCTCGTTCACTTCTCGCAACTGCGGAATGTGATCCTCTAAAAAGTTCAGACGCTTCAGCGAGTCGAGGTATTCAGCGCACGCATGCTTCTGATGAGCGGGCCGCAGCGCCTGCCAAATCGTCTGCCACACTCGATGTTCGTCGGCCGTATAAGGCGCGTCAGGAATTTGATCGCCGGGACGGTAATTCATGGCGAGCTGCGCGATTTGATTTCGACGCGCGCGATATTCGCGATCGCGAAAGCCGGGATGATCGGGATCGAGTTGAACGATCGCGTTTCGATCCAGAATCGCCTCGTCCAAATCGCCGGTGACCGGACGCATATCGACGTGATCAAGAAGAAGTTGCTGTTGTTTCGGTTCTATTTCTGTCGTCATAGTCGCGCGCTCCAAAAACTAAACCGGCCACCGATCCTTCGCTGGGAAGGACCGATGGCCGGTTTCAAAAGTTGTCAGCGAGTTATTCGATCGTCTCGCGACAGCTCATCGCCCGACCGTCCCTCCCAGCGGAGAGCGGACCGTAATACCAATAATAACGATAGCTGTTGAATCGACCGATCATTATTTCTGCGCGGGCACTCGGCGTACGCAGCCCAAGAGTACGCGCGACGATTCTGACAGTCAAGCGTCGATCTGACGGTTTGAGTGCCGTCGGCACGGCATCTTTATAGACCAGCGCCGTCAATAAAATTTACTGCTCCGAATCGAGAGAGATGAGTTCATTTCTCTCGATTCGGAGAGAATTGGGTTGAATTCACTCGGACCATAAACATTTCGCCGCTACGCGGCTGGTTGTCGTCATGGCTTCGAATTTTGAGACACCATACGTGCTGTGCTTTTATTGGTGGGATGCCCATCTTAAAAAAGCGCGACCATCAGACGGAATCACGGTTGCTGCTCGAGTCAGACGATCCGATCGATTTACCGCCGGCTGAAATCGCGGACGACGCGGTGCTCGCGCAGTTCGACAAATTCAAGTCATTCATTCCCGAATTGCTCGATGAATTGCGGGCTGGAACCACAGCCGAGCCTGTCCCGGTGATGAATGACGGGTCGACCTTTGCGATTCATGGTGAGACGCGAACCTTCTGGGTGAAACTCTGGCACGCGGCGGGGACTGAGCTAACGAAGATAGAGCGCGCGCAGATTATCAGTTGCTTGCCATCGACACGCGGGACGAACGTCATCATCGGTGACGAGTGACAAGTTGATTCGTTTTCGAGGCGGGCGTCGTCCGCCTTTTCGACGATGAGCGATATTCCGGAAAAAGTCCTGGAACTGGCTAAAGCAATTCGCGACGAAGGCGGCTGCGCGCTGCTCGTCGGAGGTTGTGTGCGCGATGAACTGATGGGCCGGCAGCCGAAGGATTGGGATCTGGAAGTCTATGGGATCGATCCGGCTCGCTTGCGTGACCTGCTCGATCAAATTGGACCGGTGAACGTCGTCGGCGAAGCATTCACCGTTTACAAGCTCGGGCAGCACCTTGATGTGTCCGTGCCGCGTCGTGAACGAAAGACCGGGCGCGGCCATCGCTCGTTCTTCATCGAAGGCGATCCATCGATGTCGATCGAGGAAGCTACGAAGCGCCGCGACTTTACGATTAACGCGATCTTGCAGGATCCGCTGACGCTGCAGATCATCGATCCATTTCAGGGGCGCGAAGATCTTGATCGGAGGGTTTTGCGCGCCGTCTCGCCGAACACTTTTCCAGAAGACAGCTTGCGCGTTCTGCGAGCTGCACAGTTCGCGGCACGATTTGAATTTGAAATTGACTCTGAGACGGCCGAGCTTTGTCGCCAGATTGATTTATCCGATCTGCCCGCGGAAAGAATTTGGGGAGAGATCGAAAAACTTCTCATGCGGGCGCAGCATCCATCCATCGGGTTGAAGTGGCTTCGCGATCTTCGTGCCATCGATCAGCTTTTCCCGGAACTGAAGGCTTTGATCGACGTGCCGCAGGAACCTGAATGGCATCCTGAAGGTGACGTTTGGATTCATACGTTGCTAACGGTGGATCGCGCGCGCTCTCTCGTCGACGATTTGCCGCACGCGAAACAGGTCACGGTGATGCTCGCGGCGTTGTGTCACGATTTTGGCAAACCGGCGACGACTGCTTTTGTTGACGGTCGTATCCGCTCGCGCGAGCACGAAGAAGAAGGCGTAGCGCCGACGGAGAGTCTTCTCGATCGTCTCAACATTTACACGTTGGATGGCTACGATGTGCGGGCACAGGTGATTGCGTTGGTGCGCGATCATCTGAAGCCGGGCGAGTTCTATAAGAAGCGCGATGAAGTCGGCGACGGCGCGTTTCGCCGGTTGGCGCGAAAATGCGAACTCGATCTTTTGTATCGCGTGGCAAGGGCGGATTCGTTGGGACGCAACGCTGAATGGGTGCCGCCCGACAAGTGGTACGACGCCGCGGCGCAGGAATGGTTCATTGAGCGCGCGCACCAGCTTGATGTTGCATCGCAGGCGCCGGCGCCGATCTTACTTGGGCGACATTTATTGGAGATGGGGCTTGAGCCCGGCCCGCGCATCGGCGAGATCACCAAAGCCGTTTACGAGATGCAGTTGGATGGGCGGGTCAGTGATCTAGACCAGGCGAAAGAATTAGCAAAAGAGATGAAGTCCACAGATTACGCAGATTACACAGATAGGAAATGCTAAAACACCAGAGCGTCAGGCTTGTGCGATTATAGCGCAAGCAGCTTGACGACATAATGAAAAGTCTCAATGATCGCGATCCTCGCACTTACGCGATCATGGGCGCCGCAATTGAAGTACATAAACAACTCGGCCACGGATTCCTTGAGCCGGTATAGGAAGCTCTGGCTATTTCCTTTCGACGCGAAGTGCGATTGCCAATTCATTACAAGGGGCAACGGCTTGGGACGACCTGCTGTGCTGATTTTATCTGTTTCGATTCGATCGTTGTCGAATTTGAAAAGCTCTTTCCCGTATGAGCGGAACGGAGGAGTCCCAAGCAATCAATTACCTGAAAGCTACGAGCTTTCAACTAGGACTATTACTCAATTTTGGAACTCGAAGCCTCGAACATCGCCGGCTTGTATTTTCCTAATCTGCGAAGTCTGTGTAATCTGCGGATTCGTCACCGCTTTGCTTTTCTAAATCGGTGCAATCTGTGTAATCTGTGGACAATATGATTGACCTTCAACTTACCGACGACCACGAAGCGCTGGTGCAGACCGTGCGCGAGTTCGCGCAAAAAGAAGTTGCGCCTTATATCAAAGATTGGGACGAGAAACAGGAAGCTCATCCTGAAATTTTTCAGAAGATGGCCGAGCTGAATCTGCTCGGCGTCTGCCTTCCCGAACAATATGGTGGCGCCGGATTCGACTATATTTCGCTGGGTCTTGTCTGTGAAGAACTCGAAGCCGTCGACACATCCTTGCGGGTGGCGATGTCGGTGCACACGGGCTTGAATTCGTTAACGCTTTACACGTGGGGCACGGAAGAGCAAAAACAAAAATACCTGGTCCCACAGGCGAAGGGTGAAAAGCTCGCGACTTATGGTTTGACTGAGCCGGGCGCAGGTTCGGATGTCGTCGGCGCGCGATCGACTGCGCGTCGCGACGGTGACGAGTACATTCTCAACGGCGAAAAGATGTGGATCAGCCTCGCGGATCTCGCGGACAACTTTCTTTTCTTCTGCTGGACCGATGAAGAGAAGCGCCGACAACGCGATCATTCAGGCATGTCTTGTTTCGTCGTCGAGCGCACGATGAAAGGTTTCACCTCGGGAACGATTCACGGAAAGATGGGAATCCGCGCCGGCAACACTGGATACTTTTCTCTCCAGGACGTGCGCGTGCCGAAAGAAAACCTCGTCGGCGAAGAAGGCGAAGGTTTTAAGATCGCGATGTTCGCACTGGAGCAGGGCAGATACACCGTAGCCGCCGGCGCGACCGGTGTGATTCGCGCGTCACGCGACGCATCGGTCGCCTATGCGAACGAACGCGAAACGTTTGGAACGAAGATCGCGAACCATCAACTCGTCAAACAGAAGATCGCCGAGATGGAATCTGATTACGAGATGTCGCGCTTGCTTTGGATGAAAGCCGGTTGGTTGAAGAACCTGGGACAACCGAGTGGCCGCGCGACCAGCCTGGCGAAATGGCAGGCGACCATTCGCAGCGAGCAGGCTGCATCGATGGCAATTGATCTTCACGGCGCCAACGGTTATTCGAACGATTATCCGGTCGAGCGTTACTTGCGAAACTGCAAGGCTGCGGTCATCTACGAAGGAACCCGCGACATTCACACGTTGATGCAAGCTGATTGGGCGCTTGGATTGAAGAAAGAAAAGCCGGCGAGACGAACATTGCCGGGATGGAAACCCGCAGAAGCGCACAGCGTAGCGTTGTGATCGCCTTGTTATGCAGTGCTGGCAACGGCGCGCCAAATCACTTCTTCGATCTCGTCTAATGTGAACGGCTTCTTGACGTAAGCAAACGCTCCCATCTCAAGAAAAGAATCGGTGTTGTGCTCGTTGCCTTTTCCCGAGATCAAAATCACCGGTGTCTTTGGGTTCTTTCGCTGGACCCGCCTGAGCAAGTCGATGCCGTCCAATCCCGTCATGGCGATGTCAGTCACCACTACATCGTAGGTTTCGAACTCAAGAAACGCGAGAGCCTCTTCGGCGGTGCTCGCAGTGTTGCACTCGTACTGTTCAGACAGAAGATCGAAGAGCAGTCCGCGAATCACGGCATCGTCATCGACGATAAGAATGGTTGGCATCGTCATCATCTTAAGTGGTTTCGCTCGCGTTTGCCACGTTTCTTTTGGGAAAATCGCTTGCTCCTCTGATACTATGTCGCCGCTTTCTATCAAATAATCTTCGCCTGCATTAATCGCAGAAAGTTTTCTGCGCACAGGAGAAAAACATGGCGGAAGTCAGAACAGAACGTGAGCTGTCACTGGATTTTTTGCGGGTGACTGAGGCCGCGGCAATCGCCGCCGCGCGTACGATGGGCCAGGGCGATCGCAAATATTCCGATCAAGTCGCGGTCGAAGCAATGCGCGAAGTCATGGATTCGGTGCCGATGCGCGGACGCATCGTGATCGGCGAAGGAGAGCGCGACGAAGCACCGATGCTTTACATCGGAGAGGAAGTCGGCGGCGGATTCGGCGTCGGCGAAGAACTGGCTGCCTCGTGCCCGGAAGTCGATATCGCGGTCGATCCTTTGGAAGGAACAAACCTTTGCGCGCTGGGCGCGAACAATGCGATCGCGGTGCTGGCCGCTGCCGAACGCGGCGGACTATTACACGCGCCGGATATTTATATGGACAAGATCGTTGTTGGGCCATCGTCGCGCGGGGTGATCGACATCGATGCGCCGGTGAAAGAAAATTTGAAGAACATCGCGCGGCGTTTGGGTCGCGACATCGAAGACCTGACGGTGATCGTGCTCGATCGAAAGCGACACAAGAAGATCATCGACGACGTGCGCGAAGCCGGCGCGCGCATTCGTTTAATCTCTGACGGCGATTTATCCGCAGGTATTTCCGCTGCGGTCGCAGGCACAAACATTCATGCGTGTATCGGCATCGGCGGCGCTCCCGAAGGCGTGCTGACCGCCGCGGCAGTCAAATGTTTGA
>QHXI01000025.1 GCA_003222895.1 Acidobacteriota bacterium
GAGTTTCGTCTTTGACGAGCTTCACGCTTACGAAAATCGAATGTTCGCCGCAGTGGTGGCTTTGATTAGGGCTTTACCTGGCGCGAGCTTTCTCTTAATGACTGCATCGCTGCCAAAGGCCCGGAAAGATTTTCTTTTGAAAGAGGTTGGCCGCGTGCAAGAGGTTCCTGCACCAAAAGATTTGGAGGAATTGCCTCGTTACACTTTCGAACAACTCCCTCAACCGGATGAGGCGGATCAGATAGTCAGACAGGCAACAGCGCAAAAACAAAAGGTGCTCTGGGTTTGTAATACTGTTTCGCGAGCGCAAAGAACGTTCGAGAGGCTGCGAGATATGGGTCTGCCGGTAGGAACTTATCACAGCCGATTCAAATACGAAGATCGGCGAAGACGTCATAGCGAGGTGGTTACAGCGTTCAGTATTGATGAGCATGCCGAAGGATTAATCGCCGTGACAACTCAAGTGGCAGAAATGTCGCTCGATCTGGATGCGGACATTTTGATAAGCGACATAGCGCCTATAGCAAGTTTGATTCAGCGCTTGGGAAGGTTAAATCGACGAATCGCACCGGACAAACCGGGGAGTCCAAGGACAGGTTACTTCATCGACATTCAACCATCGGCCGCTGCCCCATACTCTATGGGCGACCTCGAACTGGCAAAGCGATGGATTGAAGAATTGAAGAATCTCTCACGTCCTTTGAGTCAAGCAGACTTAGCGGAGTCATTCAACTCGATGTCTTCGAGCGAAGAGCTGCATCTCGATTTAAGAACAGAGTGGCTTGACTCAGGTTGGTTTGCTATTCCCGGTCTTGTGCGAGAAGGAGGCATTTCTGTTTCCGTAATTTTGCCCGAAGACGAAACGGTTTGCCGACGAGACAGAAAGGAAATCATCTGGAAAGCGATCCCAATGAATTTTGATTCGCGACGTGGGATGGACAATTGGCGAGAGCTTAAGGGCAGCTTAATCGCTCCGCCAAATACGATTCTTTACAGCAAGGAGATCGGAGCGCGATGGCTCAAACAATGACCTTGAAACTCAACGCTCCGGGTATGACCAGCCTGCACAAAGCCGGACTGGCGGGTCTCTTTATGACTCTCCGCGCGCTGGACGAGAAGAAACGAAAGATTGATGGGCTCGAATGGACACCCGCTACGAACCAAATCACGCTTAACTGGACAAAGGACGACCAGCGTGCTGCGTTCAAAAAGCTCGTTGAGAATTCCTTTTCGGTTGAAAATCACTTCGTAAGATTCACCGGAATGGAGATCGATCGTGAACCTTCAATTGAGCAGAAGGAGCACATCGCAACGGCCTTGCTAAATACGTTCTTTCAACATGGAAAGCATCGTTCGACAGGGAAGAAACAGGCGCTGCGTTATCAAGAAGATATGGACGGAAAGCTCTGTTGGATTAGAAACTTCGCGCCCATCTTAGAAATCAAACCTTATGCTCAGGCGGTGGCCGAATTCATTGACGACAACGGCACGTTTAAGGAATCCCTCAAGGTTGCGGGTTGGCTATACCCGGGGGCTGGCCGTCGTCATGGCGACAATACGCGATTCTCTGAACCTGTGGAGAATGCGCTCGCTCTTATGTACGCGCCGATTGGTGTGGTTTTCTATCGATTAAGATCAAGGATGAAGGGTCGTAAAGCGCGAGTCGCGATGGTGGTTCCTGACATTCGCGATTTGGAATCGTATTGCGAGCTTCGGCGCATTGCGCCTATGTACGAGACACTTGAAATGACTGCAAGTAGTGCTTCGGATGCTGCTCTGCGGTTCGTCACGGAGATCGCCGGAGGCGATGCGCGAAAGTCACTGTCACAGACGACAGGCTCGAATGGCGTTCACTGCCGCGTCTTCACGTTCGGCATCGTTCCATGGAATGAACAGCAGAAGACCAGAACCTTTTCGCATTCTGTTTTCTCGGAAAAGGTAAAGGGACTCGAAAACTACAACTTAGCGAATGCAATCTTCCGCAATCGCTGGCAAACAAGTAAAGAAGAAAAGGATCGCAGGGGAACGGTTACAAAGCCGGAAAGTTTTTATGTGTCCCCCTCGACGGCGCGGGAATTCATTAGCGAGAACATCGCGAACGGAAATCACTGGTATCACGATCTAGCGACGTGGCTCAGTCGCAAAGAAGTTCGCAAAGGGCTTTCCTATAGGGGAGAAAGAGAGAGGCTAAACAGAATGGTGAAAGAAGCACAGTTTGACGATGAAACGGAGAGGCTCTTCATAAATGTCTGCCAAGAGAGTTGGCGCAGACGGATGGGTAAAGTCAGTGAACGGGCTACCGCATCTGGCGCCGATCCTGGAAAACTGATTCAGAAGGAGTTCGAAAGACTTCGACTCGCGGTCTCTCACAGCAGAAATGCTCATCGATTGCGCGAGACAATCGTTGACTTTTGGGCGCGCTCTGGGGGGAACGAAGAATTGCAAGGCAATGGCCTATTAGAAGTGTTGCCTTTGTTTGATGAAAACAACTGGCGTAAGGCGAGAGATCTAGCGCTGCTCTCTTTAATTAGTTACCAACCAAAAACGCCAAAAGAGAAACAATTATTGAGCGAGGAAGAGACCGAAAGGGATGAAGACAATGAGTAAACATTTGTTCGGATTGGTGGTCACCCATTATGGACAAGCAGCGAATAATCGCGGTGAGACCGACGGAAACATCACGAATTTACAAAAGATTCTGTGGAAAAACGAACCCCACACCACCGTTTCGGCCGAAGCGATTCGTTGGGCGATTCGATATTTGTGGCAACGCAGGGATCCAGACTCTGTGAACCGGTTTTGGAATCACGATGAGAACGACCACGAGTGGCGAGATTCAAAGTGGAAAGGCTGGAACCCTGATGAGCCGGGCGGAAAAATCTATACCGACGACGACGTTCTCGGATTCATGGAAGCTATGGCCGCCTCCAAGGAGACGGATGAGCAGCATGCTATGCCTCAGCGGCTCCGGGAATTGCGCGATGAAATCGCGGACGCTGAGGGTGAACAAGACACAAAGAGAGAGGCCAAAGCGAGGAAGGATCTTGAGCAGTTTGAGAAAAATATAGAGAAGCTGGGAGCAAAATGGGCGGACATGGAAGCCACAGATCCAAAGGATGCGGAAAATGTCAAACGACTCGCGAAAGAGATTAAGGATATACGCCGTGTGATGAAATTAAAGGGCGTAACTTTAAATAGACGTGGGGCACTAGAGGTGACGCGAGCCGTTTCGCTTTCGCCGTTCGAGGGCGAAATCACTTTCAACGCTAAAAGCGGTGAAAAGACTGAGACAAGTCTCTACGCAACGGAGGTGCATGCTACACGTTACCAGTACGGTTTCGCTCTTACACCCGAACGTCCATTTTTGCGCGATCCATCACGGGTCTTCGATGTGATTGATGCAGTTATCGATCTATCTGAGGTTGGCGGCAATAACAGTCGGTTTCTTTATGACTTTGCGCCAGACTCAGTCATCTTTCGTTGGACTGATGATTTTGCGCCGCGAATGTTATACGGTTTCGAAATGGACCCTGAAGGTAATTTGTCAATACCGGCGATTTTGCGGAAAGTCGAAGATGGAGATATTAAAGCCGACGAGTTGTTCATCGGAGGAGCGATAGTTCGCTCGCTTGATGATAAATCAAAAGAGCTACTGAATGGCGCCGCGCTTGGCAATGGCGCTAAGGCAGGCGTTAAGGCCGCCGCAGATGCATTGAAGCAAAGAATCCGAGCCGATCTAAATTTGACGGAGCGCGCGTAATGGAAAATGTGGGACTCTACGTTTCGGTTCCCGTCGCCTGCTTTCGCGTGCCGCGTGCTCGCGAATATTTTGAAACGCTTCCGTGCCCTCCACCTTCGACTGTTTATGGAATGTTACTTTCGATGGTCGGTGAAATGAATCGACGCGAGCACGAAGGTGCAGAAATCGCGATCGCTTTAGTGACGAAGCCGGCATACTCAGTCGTCTTGCGAACTCTTTGGCGCGTGAAGAGCAAAAAGTATGGGCCTGGAACTGGCGACAACCGACGACCTGATTTTCAGGAGTTGTTGACCGATGTCGGCATCGCAGTTTGGATTAGACAAGGAAAGTTTGAAGCTTCGCAATTCTCGTTGGCCGAACGGGTCAACAATGCCTTGGATGATCCGACGGGGATTTCACGCTTCGGCGGCTTGTGTCTGGGCGAAAGCACTCACTTAGTCGATGATATTAAGCAGCTTGAAAGTCGGGTAGTTTATGGTTGCCTATTGATAGCTGAAGATGAACGCGTTGGGGACAATATCGTTTGTCCGATGACGCGGAGATCACTAGCGAGATACTTGAAAACGAAGCGGCTTGGACTGTTATTAGACAGCCTTCTTTAGATTTCTTGAGTGCGAACTGACTTGAGTTTCAGCCGCCAAGCGACAGAATGATCCGAGTCAGAGTTAATTAGTCCTTTACTAAATCTATGGCCGAACCACTGCGCATAATGTCACTGCACGCACTTGAGTATTGCGAGCGGCTATTCTACCTCGAAGAGGTTGAAGAAATGCGGGTCGCCGATGAGCGGGTGTATGCCGGTCGTAGGCTGCATGTTGAAATTGAGAAGAAAGATGACGCGAGAAAAGGCAACGTACTTTCCCGCCCGGATGTGGTGCGAAGGAAGAAGAAGGCGACGAAGCCGAACGCAAACCCGGAGCCAGCTTGGGCTCAACGCGCCGAATCGCAGCAGCCTGTTCAGGACCCTGAGGAAACCGAAGGCGAGCGAGTAACACTAAGCTTGGAGAGTGAGAAATGGGGACTAACCGGAAAGATCGATTGCATACGTCGCCGCGATGGGATGTTGATTCCTTACGAACACAAGCGAGGTCGCTCGGCGCGGACGCCTGATAACAAACCGGAAGCGTGGGCGAGCGATCGGTTGCAGGTCATCGCTTATGCCGCGCTGCTTGCAGAGAGCACAGGACAAAAGGTTACTGAAGGTCGCGTTCGTTACCACGCGGATAACGTGATGGTGCGTGTTCCAATTGACGATCAGGCATTGGACGATCTCAAACATTCGATATCAAGAGCCCGACTTTTGCAAAGTACCATTGAGCGTCCGCCAGTAACCGAGAATGAGCGTTTGTGCGTGAAGTGTTCCCTTGCCCCGGTTTGTTTGCCGGAGGAAGCCCGCCTGGCCTCTATGTTGTCCGAGTTGCCGCCCGAAGCGCGCGAAGTTAGACAGCTCAAACTCTTTCCTGCCGATGATGATCGCCGCACACTTCACGTGCTCACTCACGGTGCTCGCATCGGGCGCAAAGGCGATCGCTTAGAAGTGTCGGTGTTAGGTGAAGCGCCTCAATTGCATCCAAGCCGCGAGATAGGACAGATCGTTTTACACGGCTTCGCGCAGATCAGCACGCAAGCTTTGCGCATGTGCGGGCAACAGGAAATTGGCGTGCATTGGATTACGACGGGCGGACGCTATTCGGGCGCATGGGTGTCAGGAACTGGATCGGTGCAAAGACGCATTCGTCAGTACCGCGCCTTCACTGATTCAGAATTGTGTTTGCAATTAGCTATACGCTTGGCTGAGGCCAGAGCGCGAGGTCAATTGAGTTTCCTCTTAAGATCGAGCCGAGAGGCCGAGCGCTCATCGCCAGAGATGCAGAGTTCCATCAAGGCTATTCGCAAGCTTTTGTCGCCGATGTTACGCGCTACGAGCATTGATTCGCTTCGAGGATATGAAGGGGGCATCGGAGCTTACTACTTCCGCGCGCTTCCCGATCTAATCGTCCCTGAGGCTGGCGAAGAGATGAAACCCGATGGCCGGAGCCGCCGTCCGCCGCGAGATCGATGCAACGCTTTGTTGTCGTTCGGCTACGCACTCCTCTTGAAGGATGTAATGAATGCGATCATGGTCGTCGGGCTTGATCCTTCGCTCGGCTTCTTCCATCGACCGCGCTCACAAGCGCCGCCCCTCGCGCTAGACCTGATGGAATTGTTTCGAGTCCCGTTAGTTGATCTTCCTGTGATTGCTTCGATCAATCGAAAGCAGTGGGACATTGAGACTGATTTTGATATTGCAGGTCAACAGGTCTGGCTATCAGATGAGGGTCGAAAGAAACTGATAAGCATTTACGAGCGTCGCAAGAGTGATTATTGGCGGCATCCGGTATTGCGGCGATCACTTTCCTATTCGAGAATCATGGAGCTTGAAGTTCGGCTACTCGAAAAGGAATGGATGAACGAAGGTGGATTGTTTGCGCGCATGAGATTACGTTGAGGCTGAGCAATGGAAGCAAAGCAGTGGTATGTGATTTGTTATGACATTACCGAGCCCAAACGCTGGCGAAAAGTGTATAAGAAGCTGAACGGATACGGTCGGCGACTTCAGTATTCGATCTTTCGCTGCCGACTGACGCGCCGGCAGATAGAAAAGCTGCGTTGGGAACTCGAAGAGATGTTGGATGCAACCGAAGATCGTTTGCTGATTTTGAGTCTTTGCGAAATTTGCGAGCGCCATGTGGGATTACATAATCGACCAGAATCCTGGTTTGACGAGGGTCGTCCATTTGACTTTGCGTAATATGGCGCAAGCATATGAGGGTGTTGTCAGTTTGAAGTTACGAAAAAGCACTGAAACCCAAAGAAGCAGGATAGTTAGATTGGCTAAGAGGACTGTTGAGATACGTGCGTCACCGTTAAGTATCTGATTATTGGGTGATTATCATACGAAAGGAGGCTCCTTAACGAGTGAAGAACACGAGGCTAAAACGAAACCAACAGGTGCGTGAGAACATGGTTCACAACATGCGGCAAACAACAGGGTTGGCACCCGCGCAGTGTGAATTCCGATGATGCCGAAAGGCGTTGAGCACTCGATTGAAAGGCGATGTAGGTTGCCAGCAGAGATCGTGTGAATTCCGATGATGCCGAAAGGCGTTGAGCACTAGGCGCTGGTTACGGTGTTAGCAAGATGCGAAGGCGTGTGAATTCCGATGATGCCGAAAGGCGTTGAGCACTCGAACGGCGTAGGCTGCCATCGATCGGCGGGCGGGGTGTGAATTCCGATGATGCCGAAAGGCGTTGAGCACAAGGATTTTGAGCGCGACAATGAGATTGTGCTAATCCGTGTGAATTCCGATGATGCCGAAAGGCGTTGAGCACCCATGTTAATTATCTCGCCGATAAACGTGAAACGGGGTGTGAATTCCGATGATGCCGAAAGGCGTTGAGCACAATCGATGTGCTGTCCTTACGTGCCTGATAAGCAGTAGTGTGAATTCCGATGATGCCGAAAGGCGTTGAGCACCTCACAGAACGCGGCCAAGTCGCGCAAACAGATCGCGTGTGTGAATTCCGATGATGCCGAAAGGCGTTGAGCACCTATTACTTCCCGTTCTTTTCCTACCACAGCCTCACGCGTGTGAATTCCGATGATGCCGAAAGGCGTTGAGCACGCCTAATCTGTGAAAAGTTTTACCGTCATCTTGGAGTGTGAATTCCGATGATGCCGAAAGGCGTTGAGCACAATATGTTTGCCGGCGTTGCGCTCAGATCAGGTAAACGGGTGTGAATTCCGATGATGCCGAAAGGCGTTGAGCACTTTCCGTGCTGTGGGGCATGTTCTTGCTCAACACAATGGTGTGAATTCCGATGATGCCGAAAGGCGTTGAGCACAAATTATCGAAGTCGAACAGGATTGTCCCTGCGTGTGTGAATTCCGATGATGCCGAAAGGCGTTGAGCACCCGCCAGTTTTCCAGTCAATGTCCTCGCCTTCACCCGTCCCGCGCAGTGTGAATTCCGATGATGCCGAAAGGCGTTGAGCACCGATTCGTGCTTGAGGTTCGGACAACCGCTCAAGAGTGTGAATTCCGATGATGCCGAAAGGCGTTGAGCACCGAACTGAATTCGCCGCACACAGTCCTGACTGACGCTGTGTGAATTCCGATGATGCCGAAAGGCGTTGAGCACGGACACGTCATCAGTGCAGAGGCGCAAGCGCGCAATCAGTGTGAATTCCGATGATGCCGAAAGGCGTTGAGCACAGGCCAACGGCTAGGATGGCGTCTCGTCTATCAGCAGTGTGAATTCCGATGATGCCGAAAGGCGTTGAGCACTAACTGATTTTTTATTGCCAGCTTTCGATTTTCTGTGTGAATTCCGATGATGCCGAAAGGCGTTGAGCACCAGCCATTGAAGGTCTCGCGTGGAAAGACAATGCGTGTGAATTCCGATGATGCCGAAAGGCGTTGAGCACAAAGCCAGAACTTGCGCGGCAAAGCCGCGGTGCTCAACGCCTTTCGGCATCATCGTCAATAGGGCGGCTCGTCACGAAGGCTCGTATTGATCCCTTGAGACTCGTTTGCGACGCATTTTTCAAACTCTTTGCGGCGTAAACCGAGCGTTTCACGGCAAAGGGGCAATGCTAAACACGCCTCATCTTTCAATAGTAGTGAACCCTACTATCTGTAACATTTTAGAAATTCACGGGATTCTCAACGACAGTTCTCAGCACAAAGCAAGCAAGTCTGAGAACAGGGTGGGTTGGAGCTGCTTGAATTCGGTTTGCAGCACTTTAACGTAAGACCAAGGCTTCTCCGTCAAGATGGTTGTATTCTCACACCACAAACGTGCAGCGCGATCCTTGTTTGGAACGTTCACGTCTTCGAGACCTTTTGTTTCGACGACGTGATGCGTGCGGTCGTCGGATACAACAACAAAATCAGGCTCGTAATAGCGCAAGCTTGCCGAACCATCCGTGTACTCAATTGCAAAGCCGAACTGACTAGGCAATTTCGCAAACCGCAGAACATCTTCAGCCTTCTGGAGAAATTGGGCGAATTCTTTTTCAAAAGCGTTCTCGCAGGGCACTACACTGAAAACGCACTTATCTGCATCAACGGTCGGTCGCGACCACGGAAACGCTGGCGTTTCCGACAATGGCCTTCCCGCGTTCAAAAGTTGTGGCTGCAACTCTTCGACCACCAATTTGCGAAGCGCATCAGCGAACGTTCGCACGGTCACATACTGCGCTACATTGCTGCCGATGGCTCTAATAATGGCGGGCTCTTGCAGATTCACGCGCTCGCCGAAAGCCTTCTCCTCAAGAAACTGTCTTACCTTGGGAGCAAGCGCTGCAAATTGCGAAGGCAACTTCACGTCTTGAGCGATTCTTCTTGCGTAATATCCGATTACCTCTTCAGCCGTTTGCGGTTCTGGAATCGTGTAATCGCGCTCGATCAACTTCTGAAGGGTGATCAGATCATAGCCTTCGTATCTGAAGTGTTTTGCTGCCTTGTCGCTTTCCTTTCGCGGCAGGATCGGACACTTGAACTTACCAATATCAAGCGATTCGATCTCTTCGCTCAACGATTTCTTCCGCGTCAAAATCGCGCTGAGTACCGGCACCATAATATCTTTATCAATCTTATTCGGATCGGGAGCGATGGTAACAATGACGACCTTATCTTTTCCGAGTTCGAACGTTTTAAGTTGTATGTCTTCTTCCCGCTCCAACTGTTCGACGAATTCAATAAACGCTTTGTTGCCGATTACGTCTACCCGTTCGGTGTATCCCGATCCAGTTCCACGAAACACTATGACTGTGACGCTCTGAACATCCCATCCTTCACGCAGCATCAGCACGCTCACAATACAATTGACCGGACTTTTCTCATCATCGACTTCGCGGGAGATTCTTCTGGCCTCCTCCAACTGTTTTTTCGATACATCGCCTGATCGGTCGGTATGAATAATGACTAACTTGTCTCCGCCGAATTCTGATGGATATTTTTTCTTCAGCCAATCTCCCACATCGTCCGCATCGGCTGTATCGTTCATCATGACAAAGAGCACTGGACGCTTACCGAGACGTTCTAGTTGTTCGCGGTATTCCCTCCAACGCTCGACACCGGCGGCCAAATATGCCTGATATTTCGTGCTGGCGATGGTTGAGGGTTGCTCCGCGATGCCTTTTGCAATTCCTTTTAGTGGCTGCTTTACCACATTGTCGATGATTGCCTGTTTGAGCGGATAGTCATACACCGTCCAGGAAAACAATTGTCCTTTGCTGTGCCTGGGCGTGGCGGTGAAATCAAGTTGCGACGCCAAGCCTCGGGAGACTTTGGCATTCAGCCCTCGAATAAATTTGTTCCACTCACTCTCTTCATCATGCGTATGGTGAGCTTCGTCGTTGAGGACGACCATCGGCCCGCCGCGCGAGATGATTCGCTTATCAAAGTCTTCGACCTCTGATATCTGCGACGAAGGTCTTGGCCCCAGCACACCCGTCATTTCCTCGGGTTCATTGGCTTCATTGCTGGGGTGCTCATAAAACTGCTGGATGTTCGTCAAATAAAGGGCGCCAAGCGAACTGGCGCGCTCACCTTCGCCGCGCATGTAGCATTGCATGTCCCAGAAGATTTCCAACTCAGCCGGGATAATTGGATCGGTGCGAAAGATACGTCCGCCTTCAAAGTCTATTCGGAGACGTTCAAATACGATGACGTTCGGCGCGACCAGAAGAAATGTTTTCGCATAATCGTCTTGTGCCTCTGCGACTGCGTTGAAGAATTGCCACGCAATCGCCAAAGACATCACCTTCGTTTTTCCGCTGCCCGTCGCCATCTTCACGCTGTAGCGCGCGAAGTCATCGTATTGAAGCAGTCGCAAATCGCTTCTCGTCGCAAAGGTCTGCACGAGATCTTTATGACGGCGTATCTTCGCTACTTCATAGAGATAAACTAGCGTCTCGACCGATTCGCGCTGGAAATAGTGGTAGGCGAACTTGCTGCCATTTGGTAGTCGATGTTCGGTTTGAAACCAGTGATTAAGAAGCAAGCGCGTTGTGTTAGTAATGCCTGGGTAATTTTTGTCACGCCACTCGCCGACCTTCTGCTTTATCGCGGGCACACAGGGAGCGGTTGCAGTGCGCGCTTCCAGAAGGGCGATCTGGGCCGGAGATTCCTTCTTCTTCCTTGGCATTCTATTTAACGCTTACTTTTACAGACTTGGTTGTGTCGTTGCCAAGAATATCGATGACCTTCACAACTACCGTGTAGTTGCCGGGCTCATCGTAGGTGTGGTCCGTATCCAACGCGAGCTTGTTATCTTTGCGAGTGCGATACGTCTGCCACTCATTATGGAAAGCGTCGCCTTTGTTGTCCCAATCCACTGCCCAGTAATCGATCCATTGTGACCAGTGCTTAATTCCACGCTGGACTTCTTCGGGAACATCATCAGGCGGAATCACAAAATCAGTTAACCGTAAGCGTACTTTCCTTTTTTGCGCCTTAACGTCTACTGCGAGGGCAGCAAGCTCGAAGAAATGGATATCTCCTTGTTCAACGGCTCGTTTGTCCATCACATCGCGAGGGATGCGCAAGAAACGCATTTGAATGTTGGCCGCAGCAGCTTGCTGCTTCGCGACTTCATTCATCTCAAATGCAAAATCCCACCCCAGCACATCAACGCTGTTAGTTTTTGGTGCGTCCTTGCCGGTTCCAACAGCTTTGCGAAACTCAGCGGCGATGTTTGGCACATCACCAACACTTACCGGCAGATCTACAGCCCCGACGTGAATCATGCGTCCGCCTTTCAAGCCATGAAGCCACGTGTACCCAACTATAGGTTTGGCTTGATAAAGCTTCAGAATGAATTCGATGTAAGCTCGATGGCGAGCCGCAGCCTCGTTCTTAGAATCCACCTCATCAGTTCTGAACGCTTCCGTTTGCCACAACTGCCTTTCGTACTTGCCAAGGTTTTGAACTGTGAAGGGATGAACGTCGGGAATTGATAGAAGTCTCTTGCGAGTCGTATGAATTGCAAATCGTCCAATGTCACAGGTAATCCAACGACGACCTAGCCGTTCAGCCACAGCCGCCGTCGTGCCGCTGCCGCAAAAGGAATCTAATACCAAATCGCCCTCCTTCGAACAGGCGCGAATACAGCGTTCTAAAAGAGCCTCAGAGTTTTCTGTGGGATAACCCGTTGTGAACGAGTAACTGGAAATGTCCGTCCAGTTAGAAGTGAGAGGTTTTGTCCCGCTGGGTTCGACCCAATACTCAGGCCGACCGTTTGCCTTTATACGAATCTTTTCGTCCAGGCACATCTGATCAACTTTTGTCTGACCGAACTTGAAGTGTTTGCCCGGGGGCGGGTAATAGGTCTTTCCGAAGATTACGCGCTCAGGCGGATTTCGATATCGTAGAAGCGCGAATTGTCTGACTTGAAATATAGAAACAGTGAGTCTGTCGCAATCTGCAATGAGACACGGCCCTGGCCGGTCAAATTCTTGTAAATGCGCTTGAGAGCAATATCGTTTTGAAAATTGCCTTTACTAAAGACATCGTCGGCAATAACTTTTACGTAGTGTGACCAATACTGATCGAACCGAATGAAAATCGCTCCATCGTCGGTCAGTAACTCATGCAACAGACATAGTGTTTGATAGATCCATTCACAAAATGAACCGCTGCCTAATCTCCATACATTTCGATAAGCCGCCTCCTCGATCAGCGATGGCTCCTTAACAAGGAACTCATCACTATCAGGGACACTCACCGTAATCAACTGATCGGTTCCGGTAAAGAACGGTGGATCGATATAAACCAGGTTTACCTTGCCTGCAAGTTCCGGCAACAGTGAAGGCAGCACGTACTTCTTGTCGCCCCAAATCAGGCGGTTGCGCCATTCAGTCTCGCGTGAAGCGGGTGACGATCCGAATAGCAAATTCTTTTGCCGCTCTTGCGTGGATTCATTGACCGTCTCGACGGTCTGAAACGGCAGCGATACACGCAGGGGCGCGACGCGTCTTCCTGTTGCATCGTACTTGCCTTCCCAAATCAGTCCAGTTTTCTTGAGCGATAGAGGATGCGTTTTGTCTTCCATGAGATTCTTAGATCACGGGTAGCCCGAGAGTTGGAATCGCTGAACGCCACTATACTGCCGCAAATCCTGATACAACGCCATATCAAACTCGCCCTTTGAGGCCAAGGCATAATTGGTTAGCGTTGCTTACTTCTCCTTCTCAAAAAACAAAACGGGTGAGGCCCTCCCACAAGCCTCACCCTGAGGCCACGTGTCCTCACCCCACGTGACCAATTCGCCCACCGGGGAGGCGGGCGCAGTCGTAAATTATGCATAGCTCAACATGCGATGCAATACTGCGCGGGAAATCAAGCTTGATGTGAAGATCACATAAGTTAATCCACTTTACCTAGTCAGCGATCGTGCGCGACCATAACGCGCTCGTGCTGGTCGGGCTCAGGCCGCGCCAAATCAAGGTATCTTTCTCGTTCAGCATCATCGTTCTGGCGTTCAGCATGAATCTCCAGATTCACTTTTTCCTTGTCGGTGAAAGTAGGCTCACGCTCCTTCGCGTCAAAAGCCATCTCGTGTGCGGCGTGATGATATTCCTGGGCTTTTTCAAACTCGCTAACCAAGCGGCCATGATGCTCATGCGCAGCCAGCTTTACGGTGCGGCGAAAATCTCGTTGCTCAGTTGATTCGATGGCGCGAGCCAGATACTCCGTTAAGGTCCGCGCTTCAACTTCACGCAGCGTACCAGTGCGATGATCTCCTAAGTGAAGAGAAGCGACCTTCTTACTTTCGAGAAAGTGTTGCAGGCGTTCCTTAGTTTCCTCAACAGCAATGCCGGACATGATCTCTCTAGCGACGGCTCGGCCTTCCCAATTGATCTCAGTGTCGTTCTTAGAGGCATTCTTCTCCCACTCATGTACTTCGTGTAACAGCTTCGAGTCGTGCAGTGTTTCAGCACTGCTTTCAAATGACCTCATCTGGTAGGCTTCGTACTTAGGTTCCGGTATATCCTTATCCTCGCGCGTTCGACTGATCTCGCTTGCTTGGGCATCATCGAGAATATCAACCATCTCACGGGCGAGAGCACGATCTGTGACGAGCGGCTGACGGCGTTGCTCGATCTGCCGGACTACTTCCTCGCGAATCAATTTTAGATATCCAACTTCCGCAGCGGCTTCTTGCCGGCCAGCCGGGGAATAATTGAGCTGGATGAGCGATCGCAGATCTAACCGCGCCGCGCGTTGCGGAACTAGCTTGGCATCTTCTTGCCGACGAGAGATTTGTTTGTCGAGGGCGGCAAGCGACCATCGTTCACCGTGCACTTCATAAGGCGTCAGATGGATCGATGCCTCGAAGTTGTCCAAGCGCGCATTGCGCGCCATGAAGTCTGCGCGAGCAACGTTGACCTGGGCAGCGAGGGTCTCTGCTTCATCATCAGTACGGGTTGGCGCATCGTATTGACGAGCTAATGCGACTCGCAGTCTTTCGAGTTCTAAAACTCTGTCTGGAAGATTCAACTTGACGGCTTGCTTTTGAAGTTCTAAGGGCGTCTCGCGAGCCAGAAGCGGAATCACTTGCCTATCAGACGGCATTTCGTACCGCTTTTTGATACCCTGATCAACCTTTGATAAGGTTCCCCGCAGTGAGCCGACATCTTTTCCGAGCGCCGCAATCTTTATTTGTCGCGCTTCGGTGAGCTGCTGCAAGGTCACGCTATGCTGTGCGAGATCGGTTTCAATGGCTTGATCACGGCTGGCGTGATCCGAGTCGCTGCTGCGTGTGGCACGCGCGGCGGCGCGACGCCGAACATCGAGGTCAGAAATCTTTCGTTCCTCGCCGGTCGATTGATCCATTACTTCAAAACGATAGGTGTCACCATGATGCACTGCGCGGTCATGCCAGACCTCGGCGAAAGCTAGTCGCATTTCAAGCTCAAGGCGTTTACCCAGAGCCAGCCGGAAATCGTTAAGTCGATCATCGGGAGCTTGTTCGTGCGGATTCCAACTCGCAGCGATCTGCTTTTGATCGAGGGACGTTGAAGGTGAACGGATGCGTTGTGATCGTTCTCTTTCTGAAGCCG
>QHXI01000052.1 GCA_003222895.1 Acidobacteriota bacterium
CATTGCTACCGCGCCGACGAGATGGCCCAGATGATCGATATCGCGAATGAGTTTGGCTACAAGATCAGAGCGTTCCATCACGCTGTGGAAGCCTACAAGATCGCCGACCTGCTGAAAGCGAACGGCATCGGCGCGGCCGAGTGGGCCGACTGGGGTGGATTCAAGATGGAAGCGAACGATTCGATCAAAGCTAACCTTGCAATTACTGAGGCTACTGGCGCGCGCGCGATGATTCACTCGGACAGTGCGCTCGGCGCGCAGCGACTTAATCAGGAAGTTGCGAAAGCGATGTACGCGGGACGCGCAGCAGGAATCAACATCACCGAGGATCAGGCGATCAAATGGTTGACTATCAATCCGGCGTGGGCGCTCGGGCTTGACGACAAAATCGGATCGCTCGAAGTCGGAAAGAATGCGGACGTGGTGCTTTGGTCCGGCAATCCTTTCAGCATTTACACCAAAGCCGAAAAGGTTTGGATTGACGGTGCGCTGCTCTTCGATCGCGGCGACCCGACTGAGAAGTGGCGAACGGATTTTGAACTCGGCACCGTGAAGGAGGACAACTGAAATGCGCAGAGCGTTTCTTATTACTGCTTTCATAATCGCGGTCGCATCCTCTGCGCTGTCACAAACAATTGCCATCACCAACGGCAAAGTTTACCCCGTGAGTGGCCCGCCGATTCCGAACGGCACGGTGTTGATTCGCGATGGTGTGATTACTGCCGTCGGATCGAATCTCAACCTTCCGGCCAACGCTCAGAGGATCGACGCCACGGGAAAGATCGTCACGCCAGGATTCATCAACTCGCTCACGGAACTTGGTTTGATCGAAATCGATCAAGTTAGATCCACGAACGATTCGAGCGCCAAAGGCAGCAACAATATCGCGGCAAACTTTCGCGTCTGGGACGGACTGAATCCGGCATCGACCGTTTTCGCACCGACCAGGAGCGAAGGAGTTACGACCGTTATCGTCGTGCCGCAGGGAGGACTTATTTCGGGGCAAGCGGCGGCGATTGATCTAATCAGCGGTCACGCTCCGGACATAGTGCGCCGGCCGGCAGTTGCGATGGTCGCGCAGGTAGGCAACGCCAACAGCGCCGGCACTTCAGCGCGTGGCGAATTGATCGGAAAGCTGCGCACGCTGTTCGATGACGTAATTTTTTATCAAGCGAATCGGACAAATTTTGATCGGGCGGGAACGAGGTCGTTGACCGCGAGCAAAGCTGATCTCGAAGCACTGATTCCGGTCATCGAAGGCCGCATGCTTCTGATCATTGAAGCGAATCAAATGAACGAGATTGATGCCGCGCTCGCTCTCGCGCATGACTATCATTTGAAGCTGGCTATCGCTGGCGGCGCTGAGGCATGGCTGTCAGCAGATCGTCTCGCGACTGCCCGCGTGCCGGTGCTGACCGGGGCGATGAACAATATTCCCGACAGTTTCGCGACTTTGAATCAACGACAAGAGAACGCGGCAATCCTGCGTCGCGCCGGCGTGCCGGTGATCTTGGTCGGCAACAGCGACGACGACGAATCGCGATTCAACGCGCGCAATATTAAGTACGAAGCAGGCAGCGCCGTCGCCTATGGCATGAACTATGACGACGCGCTGCGAGCGGTGACGTTGGCCCCCGCTGAACTGTTCGGACTGGGTGATCGAATCGGTTCGTTACAGCCGGGACGTGATGCAAATGTAGTTGTTTGGAGCGGAGATCCGTTTGAGTTCTCGACGCAAGTTGAACACGTCTTCGTTCGCGGACGCGAAGCGAAAGAGCCGAGCCGTCAGGACATGCTGATCGAGCGTTACAAGCCGCGTCGCTAACAGCGTCAGAGTACCGACTTTAGCCGTCGTCACAAGAGAAAACCACCCAACTAAAGTTGGTACTCTAACTCCTCAACTTTACTTAGGCGGCTTGCGAAAGTTGTAGCGGAGCAGCACGCGCATCGGAACGCTTCGGCCGTCGCGCATCGCCGGAAAGAAGTGCATCTGTTTGACCGTGTCAATCACTGATTGATCCAAACCGTAACCGGCCCAACGCGCAATGTCGATGCGAGTGACCTCACCGCGGGCGTCAATATCGGCCAACACATCGACGATGGCTTCCACTTCCGCAAGGGCTGCGGCCTGCGAATAGGGCGGTTTCACTCGCCGATAAGGCTGCGGCGCGCGCATGTTTTTGTCTTTGTCATCGTCGCCGTCGGACATCATTTCAATAACGGGCGGGGGAGCGTCGACAGCTGACGCGCGTCCTGCTCGTTCATCTTCAAGCGCACGGCGAATTGCATCAACGTATCGGTGACGTACTTCTTCGGATGACAAATTCTGGAGCAACTGCTTCTCGGCATCGTCAGCTGAATCGCGCCGCACGAGTGGCCGCTCCCATAGAATCAGACGGCCGGTGCGCGCGCTGACAAGAAAAATCGACGCGTAACTATCGAAGTATGCCGGGCCATTTGAAGGCAATCGCCGCACTGTTTGCGCTCCGCCTAGAAAATAAAAATCGCAGTCAATCGCGGCGCCAAGATCGCGCGCTTCCTGAACGGTGAGGTTCGTTGAGCCCTGAAACCCAATTCCGCGGGCGGCGGCTCTCGCCAAATCTGAATCGATCAGCGTGAATTCTCTCGCGGCGTCATTGGTAAACATAGTATTTAATCTTGCGGCGACCCTGGTGCCCGTTGGCTCTGATCCAAAATCTAGGACCGCGATGCGGGTTGACGGTTCGGCATTCACAGACCAAGCAGTCGCGAGCAAGGTAAGGACGAGTCCCGGAATATTCCTTCCAACTCGCGACAAAAGATTATTTGCAGGATAAATCAAGGCGGTGTTGCTAACTCGCTGCGGCCGTTCGATCGTGAGGCGTCGCGTGATAGAGCCGGTAAACTTCGTCTTTCACTTCGGCGGGAAAGCAGACGCGATGAAGTTCGTAGCCTTTGCGCAGGCCGCGGACCGCTTCGCTGACTTCGCTGATTTCGCGAATCGTCGGATGCGCATAGCCGTCTTCGACATAGATGCGCGTGCGCGGCTCGACGCCTTCACCCGTGTAATAGCCGTAGTAGGGAACATCGCTGGCGCGATCTTCGATGAAATAGTATTCGGGCGAAAACCCGCCGCGTGCGACAACTGAACGCGCCGCCTTCATAAAATCGTTTCGTTCGTCTTCGGGCATGTCGAGATCGATCGCTTTGAATAAGCGGCGATTCACAAATCGATGACTGAGATCGCTCAAGACTTCATCGTCTGACTGCTGCCATTGCTTCATGTGAAAGATCACATCGGAATCGTCCATGCTGAGATGTTCCGTGATCGAAAGCGACTCGCGCCTGAGAATTTTTCCGAACGCGGTGCCTGGCACGGACCAAACGTCTTTACCCTTCGCGACTAATGCCAACGCGCGGCTCAGTGCCGATCGCAAGACAGCCTCGGCCGATCGCAGCGTGCGATGAAAGTAAACCTGGCGAAACATGTAATAGCGCGCTTGCAGATATTCTTCGACCGCGTACACACCGCGCGCGGCCACGTAGATTCGATCTGCATCTTCATCGATTTGTAGCGCATTGATAATCCATTCCAAATCGTAAAGCCCGTACTTCGCTCCGGTCATCAACGAATCTCGCAACAAGTAATCCATTCGATCGACATCAAGCTGGGACGACACAAGTTGCGCCAGCGCGGCCGGCTTAAATGTTCCGTCAATGATTGATGCGACGCGCGCGGGCATCTCAGATGAATACGAAGTGAGCGCTGCACATAAGGAAGTTTCCGGCGACGTAACGGCGAGCATCGTCATCTGTTCGTGATGCACGCCGAGAACTTTTTCCATCGCATGCGAGAACGGGCCGTGTCCCACGTCATGAAGCAGCGCTGCTACCCGGGCCGCGGCACGATCGTTCGCATCGATTCTGGCTCGATCCATTAGTTGTTCGAGTACGCGCGTCATCAAATGCAGCGCGCCGAGGCTGTGCGTGAACCGTGAATGCTCTGCGCCTTGATACGTGTAGAGGCCGAGGCCGAGTTGCTTGATGCGACGTAGCCGCTGAAATTCCGGCGTATCGATCAGCCGAATCATCAGTTGTCCTTCGGCGCTGTCGTCGCGCAACGGGATGATGTTGTGGACTGGATCGCGATAGATTCGTTGGGGCAAATGGCGGAACCTGCCTACTCTGGATTGAGCTCGAAGTCTATCACAATGATTGATGCCTTCTGATGAGCTAACGCCTAGAGTAAATAGGTTAAGGCTTGGAGCCAGATCGCCGAGTTTACGGAATTTCGGACTAAAACCGAATTTTCGGATCAGCGCGAGCCGGGAAAGGCTCCAAAACGACGTATTTCGGGCTCCAAGGAAAACTCAGGCTTATGGCACCACCATTGCTTAAAACCGAGCAGAATTGAATGAATTCGCGGCGAAACAACACAGGCAAAGTCCGGTTTCCCTCGGGAATCCGCGGACTTTCAACCCGCGAAATTGGAATAATGAGGACCAACTACGCCAAGGTTAGTACTTGGGTGGTGGTCATTAGATTCAAAACAGAAAATTTCAGAGCCTCTTAACTGAGGCTATTCTTTAGGAAAGGACAGAGATGATGAAAAAAATCTTTATGTTCGTTATGGCCACGGCGCTGGCGTTTTTCGCTACCAGTGCGATGGCCCAGACGAGCACAACAGGTGCGATCGAAGGCGTGGTCTCCGATCCGAACGGCGCTGCGGTAAAGGGCGCCACGGTAAATGCGACCAGCCCCAATCTGATCTCACCCCGGACAGCAACGACGGGCGACGATGGACGTTACCAACTCCTCGCGCTGCCTCCGGGTACCTACAAACTTACGATAGACGCGGGCGGTTTCGCGAAGTTTGAATCAGCGGATGTCTCAGTCAATCTGGGAAGGACATCAACTACTGACGTCAGCCTGCAACTCGCAACCTCGACTAACGTGGTTAACGTTACGTCGGGCGCCGTGGTCGACACAGCGGCCAATACCAGCGGGTCGAACGTTTCGAGTGATCAGTTTTCGAATTTCCCGACAGCGCGAACGGTCCAGGGACTTTATACGATCGCGCCGACCGTGGCTCGGTCAGGTTTGCGTGATGCCTCCGGACGCGATCGCGATCCGTCAGTAGGAGGATCTTCAGGCCCGGAAAACAACTACATTCTCGACGGCGTGAACACCAGTGACCCGGCGTTTGGCGGATCAGGTGCGAACCTTCCTTTCGAGTTTGTTCAAGAAGTTGAAATCAAGACCGGCGCCTACGGCGCTGAGTATGGCAAGTCGACCGGCGGTATCTTCAACGTCATCACCAAGAGCGGTGGCAACGAAGTTCACGGCGATGGATTCGGCTACTTCACCACCAAAGGCTTGGTGCGCAAGACCAACGAGTTTCCATTCGTCGGTTCGGCGCCGAATGGTTTTTCTGAGATCGACGCCGGTATCGATATTGGCGGTCCGATCAAGAAAGATAAAATTTGGTTCTTTGGAGCCTTCAATCCGCAACAGCGGAAGAACTTTTTCCTGACTCAGGTTTTCCATGGTCCCGTAAACAACCAGATCAAAACGCCGTTCTATTCCGGCAAGATCACCTGGGCGGTCAACCAGAGGAACACCTTTACGTTCTCTACGTTCGGCGACTTCACGAAGCAGACCGGATTCTTGTTCGGCGGCTCGGGCTTTGGCGTCAATCCGGATTCGTTCCGGGGCACGATTGAAACGGGCGGACATAACTATGTCGCTCGCATGAACTCGGCTATCAGAACGCACATGAGCGGCGAGTTCTCGTTCGGGCTGCACTTCCAAAGAGCGAATACTCTGCCGGTGTCATCACAGCAGAGCGTGCCGTTGGTGAGCGACAACTTCGCGGTCACCAATGCTGCCGGAGCGGTACTTACACCCGTTAACACGACCGCGCGTTCAGCGACCACGCAGAACTTCGTTGCCTTTGTTGACGGTCGCAACGGCGGAACCTTGCAGCGCGTCTTTATTCGCCAGGGTTTCGGTCTGTTCTCGCATCAGGATCGCAATCGCTGGGAATTTGCAGCGAGATTGCAGAACGTCGTCGGCAAGCACACGATTAAGTATGGCCTTGAGTGGGGACGCAACATCTACAAGATCAACACGATCTCCACGGGAACGCCGATAACTTATCCGGACCCGAATGGCGCCACCGGTGGTGACGGCGATAACATCACGATCGGCCAACGCGTCACCAATAACTTTGGTCCATGTATTGCCGTTTCGGCGACCGCCGCGCAGTGTCCGGCGGCCGCGCTAACAGCTCGCTTCAATGCTCTGATTACTGCGGGTGTTGGGCCGGCGGGCATTACGTCGGTTTCAACGGCGACTCTATCGGCTGCCCAACTCAGCGTAAACCCCATCCTGATTCTTTCCAGCGTCCGCGTCCGGGATTTCCGGCTGCAGGCGCCAGATGGGACTCACACCGATATGCAGGCGTTCTATGTTCAGGACGACTACAAATTCGCCAAGAACTGGCAATTCAACTTCGGCGTCCGTTGGGATTATGAACAGGCTATTGGTCGCGGCGGCTTTGCTTATCTGAAGCTTAACAACTGGTGGGACAACCTGGCGCCGCGACTCGGCCTGATCTGGGATTTCACTGGAAAAGGCAAGGGCAAACTGTTTGCCAACTATGCCACTTACATTGAAACGCCGGTACCCCTCGACGTAAACGTGCGAGCGGGCAGCGACACTACTCAGACCGACCTGAACTTCAACGTTTCAACGTTGAATGGTCCGGCGGGTGCGTACGTCGTCGCCGACATCGGCAACCTCGGTGGCACCCATACGCCAATCGATGCCGGCCTGAAGCCGCAAAGCATTGGCGAATACACGGCGGGATTTGAGTATGAAGTCAAAAAGGACCTCGTGCTTGGCATCCGCGGCATTTACCGTCATCAACGAAATGTGATTGAAGACGGTTCGTTCGACGATGGAAATAACTACTTCCTCTTCAACCCGGGCCGCAGAGGTGATGCCGCCCATGGTTTCACCACCGAGGACTTTGCTTGTACCGGAACCGGTGGGTCGCCCACGGCAAGATGCTTTGGTCCGGCGCGCCGCTATTACCGCGCAGTTGAGTTTACCGCTACCAAGCGATTCACCAACAACTGGCAGATGATTGGTTCGTACGTCTACTCGAGCCTGATCGGTAACTACGAAGGCCTGTTCCGCAATGACAACGGACAGTCTGACCCGAACATCACTTCGCTGTTCGACCTGGTCAGTCTGCTTGACAACACCTATGGGCGGCTTCCGAATGATCGTCCGCATCAGTTCAAGCTTGACGGTAGCTATCGCACGCCGTTCAAACTGCTGATCGGCGCATCATTCCGCGCCCAGTCCGGGATTCCATATAATCAGCTAATTCCGCATCCTGTTTACGGAAACAACGAAGGATTTGCGGTGCAGCGCGGTACGGCTATCGTACCCACGGTCGCTGCCACCCAGCCTGGTTTCCCGAATGACGTGAACAGCATCGGTACCAACCGCACGCCGTTCACCTACAACCTCGATATGAGTGCTTACTATCCCATCAAGGTGGGTGAAAAGCGCGAACTTCGATTGTCCGCAGATTGGTTCAACGTCTTGAATTCCCAGCGTGCAATTCGCCTGGACGAGACGTTCTCGATCAATAGCGGAATTCCGGGCGTAGCGAACATCGCGGCGAACCGGTTCCCGAACCCGTTCTACGGTGCTGGTACAATCTTCCAGTTCCCGTCGTCGCTGCGTTTGGGTGTGAAGTTCACTTTCTAACTAATTATTCACGGGGCTTAGTCCCCAGTGAGTTCTTTGGCAAGGAGAAGCGCGAGCAATTTTGCGCTTCTCCTTTTTCTTTTCCGGCCAAGGCTGCTAAATTTTCCCTCAACCCTCTACCTCGGTCGTTTCGAAAGGCTAAACCGATGTCGAGTTCACGTCATAGAAGTAAACGAAACACGCATTTGCTTGGCACGCCGTTAGTAGCTCTAGTGATTACGCTCTTTGCTTTCGGCGTCGCGCGCGCGCAAATCGGCGGCGGCTTAGATCCAACCGGCACCGGGGGCCAACACTCCATCCACGGTCGAATCTATTATCCGTCCGGTCGACGCTCCGATAGGCGTGTCATGGTCAAGTTGGAGACCTACAACTCTGGCGAGCTTTCCGTAATGTCAGATGCGAATGGTTCTTTTACTTTTTCAGGACTTATTCCCGGCAACTACGTGGTTGTCCTTGACGCAGGCGACGAATACGAGCCGGTAAGAGAACCTGTATATATTGATAGCGAGGGGAATACTTCTCGGATCGGAATCAAACTGCCGATTGTTCCACGAAGCTATACGGTGCAGATCGCGCTTCAGCTCAAACATGGAAAGGCGTCAAAAGCAGGAGTGTTTGAGGCTACCCTGGCCAGCGTTCCTGAGGCTGCTCGTGATCACTACTTGCAAGCTCTGGAGCAGTTGAAGCTCGGTGACAACAAGAAGGCTGTGGAAGAATTGAATGCAGCGATTTCCGGTTATGACAACTTTCCGCTGGCATTGAATTTATTAGGCGTACTCTACTTGAGAAGTGGTCTGGCGGGTAAAGCAGCACAAGTCTTCGAAAAATCTACACGATTGACCCCACAGGATTTTCCCGCCCGTTTGCATTACGGAATTGCATTGCTGAATTTGCGAAGATACGGTGACGCCGAAAAGGAGTTTAGAATCGCACTCGGAATAAATAATTCTATCGCCACAGCGCACATGTATCTGGGAATCACCTTGGCAGTTCAGCGAAAGCTCGAAGAAGGAGAGCGCGAGTTACAAACGGCGATCGACTCCAAATCGCCTGAAGTGGCATTAGCGCATCGCTATCTGGGCGGAATATTTTTGGAGAGACGCGACTATAAGCACGCGGCCGCTGAGTTGGAGACATACCTTAAGTTGGCTCCCAAGGCGACCGATGCTAGTGTCTTACAGCAAACAATCAAGGACTTACACTCCAGGTCCTAAATTCACTTACATTTGCTTTGAAAGGATCGGACCCCATGTTTACCAGTTCTGCCATCAATTACTTATTTCGTGGTCTCATGCCCGCGGTTCTTGTCTTGGGAATTTTCATCAGTGCGTCAGCGCAGGGCGGCGTCGGCAGCACGCGTGGTCTTCCGGACGCAGCCGGCGGTCTGCACACAATCGAAGGGCACGTTTATCTTCCTTCAGGTCGACGAGTTGGCCCCGGCGTCGTCGTTAGACTCGAAGGAAACGTCAACGGATTGAAGAGCGCCGTTACCGATGCGGATGGGGCGTTCCTTTTCCGCTCGTTGCCTGCGGCTGAATATTTGGTGGTGATAGACGGGAACACCGATTATGAAGGCGTAAGAGAATCGGTAGCCATCTATGGAAATACGGGCGGCATAGGTTTAGGTCCTGCCGGCCAAACGGTCATGCTGGACCTTCATCTCAAACCAAAGGGCAGCATGGACTCAGAGAAGATGCTGTCGCAATTTCCAAAAGCCGCCGTAGACAACTACAAAAAGGGTCTCGATGCCTCGCAGGCGGGCGACCACAAGAAGGCTGTTGAGTTATTGAAGCAAGCCGTTTCGGTGAGCCCCACCTTCGCCCCGGCGCAGAGAGAACTCGGCAGCCAATACATGAAACTTAACAGTTTTGATAAAGCTGCTGAGACGTACGACGCTTTTTTGAAATTACAGCCTACCGATGCTTCAGCTCATTTGAATCTGGGGATCGCTCTTTACAATCTAAATAAGCTGGAGCCGGCCGAATCTCATTTGCGCGAAGCGCTCAAACAAAGCAGCTCCGGACCGATGGCGCATTACTATCTGGGGTTAACTCTGATTAAGACAAAACGATACCCGGAAGCTCAACAAGAAATGGAAAGTGCCATTGCCAATGGCGGAGCAAATCTGGCCCAAGCGCACAAGTTCCTCGGCGGTCTTTATATAAGCGCGCACAAAAACAAGGAAGCCGCGGACGAACTCGAGAAGTATTTGCAGCTCGATCCAAAAGCAGCCAACGCGGATCAGCTGCGAAATACTATTAAAGAGTTGCGGGGCAAACAATAACCGAAATTCCTCACGAGCGCGTCAATTGCCATTCAAAAAGGGAGAGAGTTTCGTCAGCTCTCTCCCTTTTTTGTGCGTGTGAGGATCGTTACTGGCCTTTGTCTTAAAAGGTTAGTAAGTGCCCCATCTTCTCTTTTTTCGTTCTTAGATACCTGGCCGCACTTTCCGAAGATTCTACTTCGATGGAAACTCGCTCAACAATTTCCAATCCCGCTTCTTCCAGCGCTCGCAGCTTGCCTGGATTGTTCGAGATCACTTTCACTTTGCAGAGACCAAGGTCGAAGAGCACTTCGGCGCATTGACGATAATCGCGCGCATCCACCGGAAGATCTAAACGTTCGTTCGCTTCGACTGTATCTGCGCCCGCATCCTGCAAAGCGTACGCGCGAATCTTGTTGAGGATGCCGATGCCACGACCTTCCTGCTGTTGGTATACGACCGCCCCGCGTCCTTCTTTCTGGATCATCTGCAACGTACGGTGAAGCTGTGCGCCGCAATCGCACTTAGTTGATCCAAACACATCTCCAGTCAAGCATTGCGAATGAATCCGGACGAGCGTCGGCACGTCAGGCCGCAGCTCGCCTTCATATAGCACGACAAATTCCTCGTCGCTGATCTTTGAACGATAACCCGCGATGCGAAAGTCGCCCCATTCAGTTGGCAGCTTGGCTTCAGCTACGCGTTCGACAGTTAGAATACTCGGAGAGTTCGGACAAACTAGCGGCTCGACTGGTGCTTTGTTAACGGTGCAACCCATCAGGAATGTTCCTCGAAATTAATGTTTCGCGATTGGATAATGAAACCTGTTTTCAGGAATTATAGGAGTTGGCCACGTTGAGGACAAGTCGGCATGCTTCCGACACCGTTCTAAGCATCCGGTAAAATGTGCCGCAGATTGTTCTCGGCGCAATCGAAAAATATTGCTGTAAACCATGGCCGCGATATAAGATACGCGTCAGGTCAAATGCTCCGCCAAACCAGCCTCCAGAGCATGCGCCAAGCTCGAATGCCGAAAAATTCAGACGATACATCGCTGCCCAAATCGTTGGACGAGATCGGAACTTTTTCCGGCCAATTTCCGCGCCGTGGCGAGTTGCGACCGGCTCTGGTTTTCCTGCGCGGCGAATTGCTTGCCGTGCCGATCCCGCTCGATCGCGCGAAGGTCACACTGGGGCGGGCGCTCGACGCGGATATTCGCATCAATGACTCGCGGGCCTCGCGGCTGCATGCGCGCATAACGACCGAGCGCGACGAGACAACTGGAGAGCCCCGCTACCTCCTGACAGATCTAGGGTCGACGAACGGCACGATTCTGAATGGTGAACGCGTCGATCGAGCGGTGCTGGAAGACGGAGACAAATTCGAGGTCGGCGATCAGCTAATTCGTTTTGAGATGCTCGACGAAATCGATCGCGAGTTTCAGCAACAAATTCATCGGTTACTGGTCCATGATGAGTTGACCGGTTTGCTGACCAGCAAATCTTTTTTCTCTGAGCTGCGCCGCGAAGCCGCGCGCGCCGAAGCCGAGAAGATGCCGTTCTGCGTTTTCATGATGGACATCGATCACTTCAAAGAAGTAAACGACACTTACGGCCATCTCGCGGGCAGCGAGACCCTGGAAGAAGTCGGCGCCGTCATCAAACAATCTTTGCGCGCGGGCGATGTTGCGGCGCGATTCGGCGGCGAAGAGTTTGCGGCTTTCCTGTTGGATGCCGATTATCCTCAAGCCTTGATTGCCGCCGAACGGGTGCGTTCGGCGATCGAACAACATGAATTCCCCGCTGCCCGTCGCGGATCAAGCAAGCAGCAGCCAACTCATCACATCAAGATCAGCATTGGCGTCGCGGCTTATCCCGAAGATGCGCGGGATCCTATTCAGTTGATTGAGCTGGCTGATTCGGCGCTTTATCGCGCGAAACGAAACGGCCGCAACCAGGTTTGCGCGTATCGACCAACCGCGAACAACGAAGTCGTCCGCCTGCGCCCTCGAAAATCAATGGAAAAGAAAGAGGAGGAGTCAGTATGACCCTTAGGCTCTGCATCATCGCGAGTGCTCTTTTGGTGTTCGCGAGTTGCGCTTCAAAAGATTCGAATTCACCGGCAAGCAGTAAGAGCCCAGGTACTTCAACAACTACCGCGAGTCCGTCGACGAATTCGTCCGCCTCAACTCAACCGGTGAAGTCCAAAATAGACGCGTGCAGTCTGTTGACGAGCGACGACATCAAGAGCGTCCAAGGCGAAGCTTACCAGGAGGCGAAGCGATCCGACCGGCAGGATGGTGATTTCATCATTGCGCAGTGCTATTTTGCGCTGCCGACAACCGGGAATTCCGTCGTGTTGAATGTAACGGCCGCAAAAGAAGGCGGGACCACGACGGCGCGTAAATTCTGGGAGGCAACATTTGCTCGTACCGCCGAGGCGCCCTCTGCCAAGGAAAAAGAAAAAGACAAAGAGCGGAAGAAGGCAAAAGGCGGAGAGCGACGCGAAGCGGGGGAAGAAGAGTCGCCAAAGCCGGAGAAGACTGCCGGACTGGGTGAAGATGCTTATTGGGTTGGCAGCCAGATCGGTGGCGCGCTGTATGTTCTCAAGGGAGATGAATTCTTCCGCATCAGCGTCGGCGGCGCCGGCGATGCCAAGTCAAAACTGAATAAATCAAAGACACTCGCGCAGCGCGTCCTAAAAAAGCTATAACGTATCAGTACCCGGAGCAATAGCGACGGGTCCGTGTCAAAAGCCCGACCGTGAGGAAGGGCCGCCTTACGAACTGTGCTTGACTTAAACGATCCGTGATTCTTGTGATTACCAAAGGAGATCTATCGTGAAAAATATCGCATCGATATTCGCCATCCTCTTCTGTTGCGTTGTTTCTGTTTTCGCTCAACAACCCACCGAACAACGCGCCGCATTGACTGAACCTGCGATGGGATTCGACGCCAAGTCATCGCCCGCGATCGAAGCGCGTCTGCTGACGACCGTGCTGAACGGATCGCAGGACTCGCCGGTAACCAACATTCGCGTCGCGATCAAAAACACTACGACCAACTTCTACACTTACGTAACGGGTTGGGCAACGTTCTATGACGCGGGTGGCACTCGCTGCGGTGAAGGATTGTTCAAGTTGGACGCGCTGGCGCCGCAGGAATCGGCAGAGACCGACACGCCAGGTTTGCGCTTGCGCTGTTCGCCCAGCACTTGGCGGATCGTCGCGACGAATTTGCTAACGCGGACCGCGGACATTGCCAAACCAACCGAAGTCGCACCGTCCGCGGCCCCGCCTCAAATCGTTGTTGATAGAACTCCGCCGGTGAACTTCATCATCAGCATCGACGGCGAAGAACATCCGATTCAAGTCAACAATCCGGTAGTGCTCAAGCTGGGAAATCGCAATCGCAAGATTGTGTTGAAGTCGGCACAGTAGCCGTCTCGCTTTCTGACGTTTGTCGAGCGGTCTAGCCGGCAATTTTTGATTAAGTGAGCGTGGGAAGAGCCGCCGCGCCGCGCGGCATGATGTAGCCTTTTGCGGTCGACGGAGAATGTGACAACGCTGCTGCAAGCGACGCCGACGGAATCATTTTCATGCGACGCGTTTCGTGATCTGAGAGAGTGGTTATGATATGAACTCGGAACGTCTCCGTCTTTGTTATTAGCGCCCACGCTGTCTGGCCGTTCACTTCGTAAGCTTCGCGCAAGCGTGTTTCGAGTGCTTGCGAAGTTTCAGACTCAAACCATTTCATAAAATCTGTTCGCCCCAATCCGTCGCTGCATTCAGCGAGCAAAACGATCGTCCCGCCATCGACGCACGCTTGCGCGGCCATGTCCAGGGCCTTATGCGCCTGAATTATGTTGATGTCGTAAGGCGCACCGCCGCAACTGACAATCACGACGTCTCGCTTTTCTGAAATGCGAACCGAGTGAGTCGCATGATAATCTTCGCAAGCTCGTCGATGCGCCGAATGCCAATGTCCGGCGTAGACTCTCTCCGGATGTCCTTTCTCGTCAACGATCGCATTTATTGAAAACGCGGGCTGGATCATCTCGGCCACTCGCTCGCAGGCTTCGCTGACGGCGTTGCCGCCGAGCAAACCGGCTCCCACGCCCTGACGTCGCCCGCCGCGTTCGAAATCCAGCGCCAACATGTGCGTCGCTTCGATTGTCGTTGCCGACGCGAGTCCGGGACAAATCGATTTGCGTCCGCCGGTGAACCCCGCAAAGTAATGAAATCCCACCGCGCCCGTGATGATTACTTTCGAGAATGTTTTCAACGCGCGATTGATTTCGATTAGAGTGCCGCGCTCCATCGTGCCGATTTGGATCAACTGCCTCGAATCCTGCGCGTCATGATCCAACGTGCGAATGCGTTGAGCAATAAATGATGTAAGCAGTTGCGTTTTTTCTTCGGGACGAACCGCGCGATGAATTCCAGTGGCAAAGATGATTGCGATATCGCCCGGCGCCGTTCCGTTTTGAATTAGACGTCGCACGAGCAAATTGATAATTTGCGCGCTGCCGGTTGCGCGCGTTGCATCGGAAACGACGATCAAAACAGTTTCGCCGGCTTCGATTAGCTCTTCTAGCGGCGGCGAATCGATTGGGTGATCGATCGCTTCATTGACGTCAGAATCAGACAACTGGGACGAGACATTCGACTGCGGCGCGAGGATATCGAAGCGCGCGGAATCATATTCACAATCTATCGATGATTGCCCGTAACCGAGTTGAATTATCGGCATAATATCGTCGAACTTTCGTCCAGTGGCATCAGGCTTGAAGTCTCGAGGTTCAGGTTAGTTATGCTGGTGCTCAGCGATTCTTTGAACACAAAACATATCATTTGGATCGCAACCCTCGACTTCCACCTGAATCGTCGTGTGGTCGATACCGAAATTGGCTTTCAGCTTTTCAGTGACAGTGCGCAAAACATTCTCACCGCTGCGCACGCTCTGTTCGTTGACCATCACGTGGCAGCTACAGCAAATCATACCCGAGCCGATGGTCCAGACATGCAGGTCGTGAACTTCCAGGACGCCATGTACGCGCGCAATCGTCTGCTCAACCTCGTTCATATTCATTCCGGCCGGAATTGCCTCTAACAGCACGTTGACCGATTCTTTCAGAATGCCCCACGAACTCCAAAGGATCAGAATGCCAATCAGAATAGACACCAACGGGTCAGCGATCGATGCGCCGGTAAAAGCTACAACAAAGCCGGCGCCGACAACGCCTGCTGCCGAGATTGCGTCGCCCAACATGTGCATATATGCGCTCCGCACATTGAGGTCCCTTTTCGCGTCACCTCTTAGCCATAGACTGATGACCGTATTCATCAGAATGGCAATCGTCGCGACTATGATCATCGGCGTGCTCTGAACGGGTTGGGGATGGCGCAAACGTTCGATGGCTTCCCAGAAAACCAAAAGCGCGATCACTACCAATGAAACAGAGTTAACCAAAGCCGCGAGAGTCCCAACGCGGTGATAGCCAAACGTCCGTCGTGCCGTTGACGGTTTGAGCGCAATCCACACGCCGTACCAGGCGATAATTAGCGCAAGCGCATCAGCGAAGTTGTGACCGGCGTCAGATAGCAGCGCCAGCGAGTGAGAAAAATAACCAGTGACCGCTTCCGCAAGAACGAAACTGAGCGTGATAATGGTTGACCAGGCCAACCGCCTTCCAGTCGGTGAACTCCCGTGATAATGAGTATGGGCCATTAGCTGCCGCGCGTTTCAAACCATGATCCGCTTAGCGCATGTTAGCAAATGTATTTGATAGTGCACGAGTGTTACATAGCCTATCCGTGATGTTAGAATCCTGCGCTTGCTGGAGGGAAGAACGCCCAGGTCCAGGCTGAATCAGATCAAGGGAGACACTGATGAAAATTCGCCGCCCCATTTTCTTCTTGCCGCTTGCGTTGGTTGTCGTACTTTACTGCCCGATGCGCGCTCACGCGCAAAATTTCACGCTTGAACAAGTGACGAGTGCGCCGTTTCCAACTGAGCTGACAGTGTCGAATCGCGGCGACAAAATCGCGTGGGCATTCGATGCACAAGGAAAGCGGAACATCTGGATCGCCGAAGGGGCCGCCTTCGCGGCGCGGCAGATCACACACTACAACAGCGACGATGGTCAGGAGTTGACCGATCTGGTCTTCTCTCCCGACGGCAACACGATCGCATTTGTGCGCGGCGAGGGAAAGAACTCGGCCGGTGAATACCCGAATCCGAGCAGCGATCCTGCCGGCGTAAGGCAACAGGTCATCGCCGTTGACACGCGCACGGCACGAATGACGACGATCGGCGAGGGCAGCGCGCCAATTTTCAACCCGGCCGGAAATCAGATCATTTACATTCGCGAAGGAAAGTTTTGGACAACACCGACGATCGGCGGCGCTGAAAGAAAATTGCTCGAAGTCCGCGGTAACGTGAATTCACCGCGATGGTCGCCAGACGGAACCGAGTTGGCGTTCGTTTCAAATCGCGGAGATCACTCGTTTGTCTCAGTCTACGACATGCGAACGAAACAAATTCGTTTCTTATCGCCGACGGTCGATCGCGATATCGCGCCACGCTGGTCGCCAGATGGGCAACGCATCGCCTTCATTCGTCTACTCAATATTTCAGACACTTTTTCGCTCGATCGAGAACGCACGCAACCCTGGGCTATCTTTGTTGCCGACGCGAATACGGGCGCCGCCAAACAAGCCTGGCGCTCGGGTGATCAAGAGAACGATTCGTATCCGGGAAACGCGGCTGATGATTTCTGGCAATGGGTTGCGGGCAATCGTCTGCTGTTCCCTTCCGAGAAAGATGGGTGGATGCATTTGTATTCGATCCCGGCGGAAGGTGGAACAATCGAAGCGTTGACACCGGGCAACTTTGAAGTCGAGAACGTCGCGCTCTCGCAAGACAAATCCTTCGTCGTCTTTTCAACTAATAAGAGCGACATTGATCGACGTCATTTGTGGTGGGCCAATGTCGCCGGCGGAACACCCCGGCAAATCACTACAGGCGAAGGTATTGAGATGTACCCCGCGCTGTTCGATAACGATCGGCGCGTCGCATTCTTTCATTCAACCGCGCGCGATCCGTTTATGCCTTTCACAGCGCGCACGGAGGGATCGAATATGAAGGCGCTCGCACCGCAAGCGCTGCCGCACGACTTCCCTGCAGCCAAACTCGTCGTGCCTGAGCAGGTGATCTTCAAAGCTGCCGATGGGACTGAAATTCACGGACAGCTATTCAAGCCGGCAAACGCGTCAGGCAAGATGCCGGCGCTGGTTTTCATGCATGGTGGGCCAATGCGGCAAATGCTGCTGGGCTGGCATTATCTTTATTACTATCACAACTCTTACGCGATGAATCAGTATCTGGCCAACCGCGGCTACCTGGTTCTGTCGGTAAATTATCGCAGCGGCATTGGCTATGGCCGCGCGTTTCGCCTGGCTCAGCATCGGGGCGCGCGCGGTGCTTCCGAGTATCAGGATGTTTATGCCGGCGCGAAATATCTGCGCAGCCGCGATGATGTTGACAGCAAGCGCATCGGGCTGTGGGGCGGATCGTACGGCGGATATCTGACTGCGCTGGGCCTGGCGCGCAATTCAGATGTATTCAGCGCCGGCGTAGATTTTCACGGCGTGCATGATTGGAGTGTCAGCGTTGCAGGCTTGCGCGTACCGACCGATACTGCTGAGCGCAACCGAGTCGCACGCGAGTCGTCGCCGATCTCATCGGTTGATAAATGGAAATCGCCAGTGCTACTTATTCACGGCGACGACGATCGCAACGTCGAGTTCTCGCAGACTGTTAATCTCGTTCGTTTGCTGCGCAAAAACGGCGTTTACTTTGAAGAGATAATTTATCCCGACGAGATTCACGATTTCCTGCGTCATCAGGATTGGCTGCGCTCGTATCACGCCGGCGCAGAATTTTTCGATAAGCATCTGAAGTGACCTTCAACCCGCGCAACATCCTCGTCATCGATTTCGGACAGCTCGGCGATGTGGTTATGAGCCTGCCCGCTCTGCGCGCCCTTCGCGAGAAATTTCCTCATGCAAAGATGACCGTCGCGGTCGGTAAACCAGGCGGCGAGATCATCCGAATGTCCGGATATGCAGCCGAAACGATCGAGATTGATCGCGTGGCCTTGCGCGACGGATTCAAGCCGCTCTCAATTTGGAAAGTACTTCAAATCACCAAAGACATCCGAAGGCGCCAGTTTGATTTCGTGATCGACTTGCACAGTTTTTCCGAAACCAATCTGCTCGGGTTTTTTTCCGGTGCCCGTCAACGCTTATTTGCTCGGCGGCCCGGGCGCTCACTCGACTTTCTCGCGAACTTCAAACCCACGCCGCCGATCGATCGAAACGATCCAAAGCAGCATCTGGTCGATCGTTATCTCGATGTGCTGGCGCCTTTGGGAATCAAGAATGCTCCGCGCATTCCCAAACTTACGACGAGTCCCGAAGACGATCGCGCCATCGACATGATGTTGCGCCCGGCGAAAGCGGATGCGGGCGCGCCGCTGGTTGGCCTGTTCCCCGGCGCGGGTCATCCCGGACGGCGTTGGCCCATCGAGCGTTTTGCGCAATTGGCCGATTCGCTGATTCGCAATGACAGTGTTCGCCCGATCGTTTTCGTGGGCCCGGAAGAGCGTCATCTGATTCAGCAGATGCGCCCGCTGTTTCCATCGTCATCCGTCATCCTGGACAAACTTTCGTTGCCCCAATTGGCCGCCGCCCAGGCACGACTGGCCGTGTTCGTCTCAAACGATACGGGGCCGGCTCATATCGCGGCGGCAGTGGGCACGCCGGTCGTAGTGCTGATTGATGTGCCGACTCCGCATGCCTACATTCCTCTGGGAACCTCGCGATTGATGTTCAGCGAGAGCGTGATGCAAATCGAAGTTGAAGATGTTTACACGGCGACGCGCGAACTCTTAAGCGCAGATCGAACGGCGAGCTTGTTTGCAAGTTAGCACGATGTCAAAACGAAAAGCCACACTGCTCTTCTTAATCGTCTTAATCGCGGCAAGTATTTCAGTGCGCCTGCTGAACGGCCAACCCAAGCGCGCCGAAAAGATAAAGGCTTCTCCCGCTCCTGCGAAACAATCGACGCCCGAATCGTCAGTGGTAAAGCCGGCCGCAGACGCTGTGCTGGCCGCTGAAATCGACCGCATTCTTGGTTCAACCGATACTCAGCAAGCACGGTTCGGCATTTTCGTAACGTCGCTGAGCGACGGACACGCGATTTATTCGCATGACAGCGACAAACTATTTGTGCCCGCGTCGAACATGAAGGTTTACACCACGGCGGTGTCGCTCGATTTGCTCGGCGCGGATTATCGCTGGCGTACTTCCGTCTACGGAGACAAGCCGGACGCGAATGGAGTCATCAAAGGCGAGGTGAGGTTGTACGGCCGCGGCGCGCCGGATTTGATTGCCAAACCGAAAGGCGACGCGCCATCAATCACGAAATTTGCGGATCAACTTTACCAATCAGGCGTTCGCGAAATCCGCGGCAACGTCATCGGCGACGCAAGTTATTTTCGCGGCGACTTGTTTGGCCTGGGTTGGCAGTGGAACGATTTGCAATGGTACTTCGGCGCCGAACCCAGCGCGCTCTCTGTCAACGAGAACAGCGTGGAAGTGACCATCGCGCCGTCTAATAAGAAAGGAAGCGCAGCCGGCGTCGTTGTCACTCCGAACGAAAACTATGTCCACTTGACGAACAATGCGAACACCGCCGATGGCGACGCTCCGACAACCATCGGCCTGATTCGCGATCTGTCGAGCAACGAAATACGAGTGTGGGGCGATTTCCCTGTTACTGGCCACGCGTTCTCCGCGTTTCTTTCAGTTCACGATCCTGCATTGTGGGCCGCGACTCTTTTCAAGCAAGCACTGATCTCGCGCGGAATCAAAGTTGGCGGCGATGTTCGCAGTCGCGATTTCCGTATCGCAGAAAACGAGAAGTTCGATCCGCCAAAATCCTCCGAGCTTGCGTATCAGGACAGCGAACCCCTCGGCGAAATCGTTCACCGGACAAATAAGGAGAGCAATAACCTTTTCGCTGAACTGTTGTTGCGCACGGTTGGAAAAGAGCGTGGCTCGATGGCGCCCGATCCCGATCCGAAAAAGAATCAGTCGCGCGGCGACGATCAAGCAGGAACCGCAGTCGTAAAAGCTTGGCTACAACAGAAAGGAATTTCGCCCTCGGCGATCGAGCTTCGCGATGGATCCGGTTTGTCCCGTTTGGATCTAATCACGCCAGAGGTTACCGCTCGGCTGTTGGTTGCGATCGCCAAGACCGCGGGCGCCACGACGTTTCATGATTCGCTGCCGGTCGCGGGCAGGGACGGAACGCTCAGTTCGCGTCTGAAAAGATACGAGGGACGCATTTTCGCAAAGACCGGAACGCTGACTTATGTCCACTCTCTCTCGGGTTATGCGACGACGTCGACCGGTGAAATTTTGGTTTTTTCCATCCTCTGCAACGACGCCACCGCTGATCGGCAAACTCTCGCGGTGATTGATGAAATTGCTGGTGCGATTGCCGATTTTGGACGTTCGCCAATGCAAAGATAGCTGAAACCTTCAGTATTTTTTGAGTTTTTATCTAGGTTGGCTCTGGACAAACATCAGTCAACCACCTAAGATGTTAGTGGCATTCGCCCGTGCGCGTTTGCTCTGCCTCACGTTCAAACGAACGAAGTTGCTGATCGAGCACTCCTGAATTTCGATCGCCGGTCGCACTCGACCGCACAGCCACAACGAATGAAAGCCCATGCCACTGTCTGGTGAATTGTCGGATCTGTCGCTTGCCGAGTTGATAGAATTTTTCTGCAACCAGCGAAAGACTGGCTGCATTGAGATCAACTGCGAGAAAGGCGAAGGAAACTTTTATTTGGATTCAGGATCGCTCGTGCATGCGTCGATTGGATCTATTAGCGGCATCGAAGCCGTGTATTACGCGCTAACCCTCTCGAAGGCGTCGTTCACATTTGAACCCGCAGTTGACTCCCCGGAACGAACAATTGATCAACCCTGGGCGTCGGTCGTGCTCGAAGGATTGCGGCTGCTGGACGAAGGCATCACTCCCAAGAATCCCTTTCCGAACGGAAATGCGAAGAGCGCGCAAGCAGCTTGCCCAATCGAGACTCGCTCCCAAAAAGCAAATCCTTCGGATTCGGTCTCCCTCTTCGATGAAGAACCGATGAAGCCTCCGTCAACTCATGTCAGCCGCAACGCGCCCTTCGGAACACTGCTCTCTGAAAACGAATCACCGTTCTCTTATGGACCACGAAAGCTTGCCTGGATTTTCGCCGCAGTGATCCTGATGGTCGCGGTTATCGCAGTTCCGTGGGGCTGGTACGCGCGCAGCAAGGCTGCGAAGATCGCCGTTGACACAAAAGCAGCGATTGAAACTCCGGCGCCAACCGACGAACCAACTCAGTTACCGCAGGCGAGTGAATCGTCAGCAAGTCCGTCGCCGACTCCGGGAGCAAAGGAAGTTTCAGTTCAGGTTATTTACGATGAAAGCGGGCGCGTCACAGACGCGTTTGGTGGTAATGCCGAAGCTTTGAAAATCGCACGTCAGAAACGATTTCCCGCCGGCAAAGCGGGATCGGCGACGATCACCGTTCCCTCAAATTAAGAGTCACACGGATCGAGTTCACACCAGCGCGAGCAACTCTTGTTCAGTTAGGACGGCAGTTGATTGCTTCGCGCGTTCGTAGATTCGATTTACGCGATCTTCGCTGGCTTCAACGCCGCGGTTTTCGAGCCAGAAGATCACGTTTGACTTGCCGCTCATCGGCCCGATTTCGATCACTTGCTTCAGACCAAATAGTCCGGCGGGAACGCCTGAGTAAATCAAATCGGCGAGTTCCGTGTCACCTTTACGATAGCTTTTGATCACAGCCGCGGCGTGAACTCCGGTCGCAGTGCGGAATGCGTCTTTGCCAAACACCGGATAATTCAAAGGAACATTCCAGCCACAAGCATCCGCCGCCTTGTCACAGTACTCGCGCAACCGCGTCAGATCGTTTTCGATCCATCCCAAGAGTTTCAAATTCACGAGCAGTTGATCCATTGGGGCATTGCCAACGCGCTCACCCATGCCGAGCGCTGAGCCGTGAATCTGATCCGCGCCGCCTTGGATTGCGGCGATCGAATTGATCACGCCGAGACCGCGATCCTGGTGACCGTGCCAGTCGAGCCGCACTGTCTCGCCCTGTTCATCGATTATTCCGCGGACAAATTTCACCACTTCGCGCGCACCGTCCGGCGTCGCATGTCCGACCGTGTCGCAAACGCAAACCGCGCGCGCGCCGCAGCGAATCGCTGTCGTGTAAAGAGCGCGCAGCGTTTCGGGATTCGCACGCGTCGTATCTTCAGTGACGAACATCACCGGCAAGCCTTCACTGACGGCCAGCGTCACGGCTTCTTCGGTTAATTTCAGAAGCTTCTCGAGTGTCCATTCTTCAGCGTAGAAACGAATCGGTGAAGAGCCGATGAAGGTACAGGCTTCGATCGCAATTCCGGCGCGCTGCGAAATTTCCGCGATGGGAATGATGTCGTTTCGATGCGTGCGGGCCGCGCAATTCGGCCTAATCTTCATTTTCTTTTCGGCAATTTCGCGCGCCATCAACTCGACGCCGGCCGCGTGCGTTCCTCCTGCGCCAGGCAAGCCAATGTCAGCAGTATCGATCCCGAGTTCGTTCATCAGGTGCAGGAGTTCAATCTTTTTTTCCACGGGAGGCTCGCACACGGACGGCGATTGCAGACCATCGCGCAAAGTCTCGTCGTCAAATCCGACGTGGCGATCGGGTTTGCGCAGTTCAGGTGCGACAGTATTCCAGTCGTAAATGAGATCAGCAACTGACACTTTGCACCTCGTGATAATTGATCAGACTGGGAATCGTTTCAGAAGCCCGGCCATTAGGGAGGGCTTCTTTTGAAAACCCTTGCTAACGCGCGGGCTTCTGACACTCCAAGCTCGAAGCTTGTACTCTCAACTAATTTCGATTACAACAACGCCCGTCATCGATGTCAACTCAAGCAAACGCCAAGTGCCCGCGGATCGAGCGGATCGCCCTGGGCTCTGATCGGGCTGCAAAGATCATGGCGGTACGCGCGGCGATCGCACGCGTTGCCGGGATCGATTCGACGTGGCGGGACGCAAACGTGGTCGCGCGATCGGTTAAGACTGAGGCGCCCGCAATGCCGCTAAACGATTGGGAGTTGATGAGTGGAGCACGCCAACGCGCATTAGCAGTTCGCCAGATTTTGCTCGATCAGAAATTGGACGCGGATTTGTACGTCGGGCTGGAAGGCGGATTTCACTCGATCTCAGTCGAGGGCGAATGGCACACGTTCTTGCGCGGCTGGGCTTTTGTTACCAACGGTGAGCGCGAGACCTTTGGCATGTCGCCTTCGATCGAAGTGCCGGATGCAATCGTCAAAGATGTGATCCAAGGCAAACGCGAACTTGGAATCGTGATCGATGACTTTGCCGGCATTCGCGACGTGCGCAGCAAGCAGGGCGCCTGGGGAGTTCTTTCCCGCGATCTGCTGACCCGCGCGATGAGCTTCGAAGCGGCCCTAATTGCCGCGTTCGCTCCTTTTTATAACCCAGCGCTCTACTGTTAGAATCCACCTGGATGCGCGTAACCATCGGGCAGATAAACACCACCAACGGCGATTACGAAGGCAACGTTCAGCGAATCCTCAACGCAATCGATCGAGCAAAGAGAGATGCCTCCGATCTGATCGTTTTTCCCGAAGTTACCATCCAGGGTTACACATCGTTTGATTGGTTTCTCGATCCGGACGTAGTTCGATCGGCTCTCGATCCGCTAAACAACATTATCGAGGCAACTGAAGGTTTGACGGCGATTGTCGGAACCGTGCGACCGAACGATCAGCCGACCGGCAAGAAGCTTTACAACTCAGCGGCGGTGATTCGCGACCGACACCTACTCGGTTTTGCCGACAAGACTCTGCTGCCGGAATACGACGTGTTTGACGATCCGCGGTACTTCGAGCCTGCACGGCAGCGGCGACTGTTCGACCTGGATAAAAAGAATCTGGGGGTCGCGGTTTGCGAAGATTTCTGGAATGACAAGACATTCTGGAAGCAACGGTTGTATCCAAACGATCCCGCGCAGGAATTGATCGAGATGGGCGCGCAATTGCTTATCTCGATCAACGCGTCGCCATTCAACAAAGGCAAAATGGGAATGCGTTGCGAAATGGTTTCACATCGCGCGCGCATGGCAAACCTGCCGATCATTTTTGTGAATCTCGTCGGCGGAAACGACGGCATAATTTTCGACGGCGCCAGCATCATCTCTGACGCGACCGGAAAAATCATCATGCAAGCGCCGCCGTTCGAAGAATTCATTGAGACTGTCGATCTGGATTGCGGCATCCCTGACTCGCGGTGTCTACCGGGCGATGATATCGAAACGGTGCGCGAGGCCCTCGTCCTCGGCATTCGCGACTATGCGCGCAAGAACAATTTCGCCAAAGCGCTGCTGGGATTGTCAGGTGGCATCGATTCTGCGGTCGTTGCGGCGCTGGCGGCTGAAGCAATGGGCAAAGAAAACGTGCTGGCGGTGACGATGCCTTCGCCATACTCTTCGCAGGGCAGCATCGACGATTCGATTGATCTGAGCCGGCGGTTTGGTATTGAAAGTCGCGTCAACCCGATTAGCGATGCGTTCAACGCCTTGCGAAACCAACTTGATCTGCCGGAGCCTCACGTTGAAAACAAAAGCACGACGGAACGTGCGGTTGAGAATCTGCAATCGCGGCTGCGCGGAAACATTCTGATGACGATCTCGAACGCCGAGAACCGTTTGCTGCTTTCCACCGGAAACAAATCCGAACTGGCATTGGGTTACTGCACGCTTTATGGAGATACGAACGGCGGGCTGGCGGTAATTGGCGATGTTTTGAAAACGGAAGTTTACGGACTTGCCCGGCTTTACAATCGCGAGCGTGAACTGATTCCTGAAACGATCATCAACAAACCGCCGTCAGCGGAACTGGCCCCGGGTCAATTGGATGAACAGTCGCTGCCGCCGTACGAGAAACTCGATCCAATTTTGCAGCTTTATTTCGAGCGGAAGCAGTCGCCAGAAGAGATCATCGCTGCTGGACACGATCGCGATTTGGTTTATGACATTCTCAATCGTGTTGAGTCGCCGGCAAATGAATTTAAGCGCCGACAGTTGCCGCCCACGCTGATTATTTCGCGTAACGCGATCGGGATCGGTCGCCGCCGGCCGATCGCGCATCGCTATCGTCGTGTGCCACAGCGAGCGAACGTCGGACGCGGCGCCTCGGATTAATCTGAAACTCAACCGACAGTTGTTTCGTCGCTTGCTCCCGTGCTTGCTCGTAAAGCAGAATGTTCGCGGCTTTCATGCCCCATCCTGAATTTCCGAAGGTACAACATGCGAAGAGGATCGATTATTTTTTGTGCGGCGCTGATTGCATTAGTCGCCAGCGCGTCTGCTGCTCAACCACTGAATCAGCCAAAGGTCTCGGCTGATGAACAAAAAGCGGCGCAGGCGATTGCCGCCGCGACCGATTCAACTGCCAAGCTCAAAGCTGCGACAGACTTCGTCAAGAAATATCCGAAGAGCGCTTTGCGGCCGCAAGTCGCGCGCCGCTTGGCCAACCACATTTCGTCGGTCAAAGACACCGCGCAAAAAGTGACGCTGGCGCACTCCTATCAAGAAATTTTCAAAGAACCTTCCGAGCAGGAATTGATTGTGCCCATAGCCATCGAGGCGCTCACGGCCGCAAAGCGTGCCGACGACGCGTTCTCGCTCGGGACGGCGCACCTGGCGAAAAATCCCGATTCACTGGCGGTGCTGGTCCAATTGGTAGCCACCGGCACGGATGAGGCGAAGAACAAGAACGGAAAGTTCGTGGCGCAAAGCATTCAATTCGATACGCACGCGATCGAAATGATTCAAGGCAACAAAAAGCCGGCCGATGTCGATGATGCCGGTTGGACTTCTTACCAGACAGTCGTGTTGCCAAGTTTGTATCAATCGATGGGCCTGCTCAATTTGGTGAGTGGCGATCGCGCCAAAGCCCGAGCGAGTTACACGAAGGCTTCGGAACTCGCGCCTTCGGATCCTTACAACTTCGTCATGCTCGCGGGCATTGTGAATGACGAATATCAAAATGAAGTGAAGCGCTATCAGGGCATGCCCAGCGGATCTTCGCGGGATGAAGAATTGAAGAAGGCTCGGGCACTGCTCGATGCAGTGATTGACGCTTACGCTCACGCGATTGCGCTTTCAGAAGGGAATGCTGCGCTTCAGACGGTGCGGCAACAATACATTCAGGACTTCGAGGCTTACTATAAATATCGTCACAACAATTCAACGGCCGGCATGCAGGAACTGATTGATAAGTACAAAGCTCCGGCGAAACCATAACCACGCACTCTGAACACATCGTCGCATCCCATGGAAGCTGAATTTACGGACGGATCAATTATGATTCGCACGTATCGCGATTCGGACGCGGACCTGCTATACGAAGCCGTGCGCGAGTCAATCTCTGAAGTGTCGAAGTGGCTGCCGTGGTGTCACGAGGAATATTCGATCGAAGAAAGCCGCGAATTTGTGTCCGCCAGAGAACTCGCCAGCCAGGGTGACGAGTGGTACAGCTTTGCGGTTGTCGACACAACCTCGCAGAAGTTTCTGGGCGGCGTTGGTCTGAACTTTATCAATCGCGTACATCAGATGGCCAATCTCGGCTACTGGGTGCGCACGAGCGCCAGCGGGCGAGGCGTGGCGACGGCGGCGACGAGATTGGCGGCGCGATTCGGTTTTGAACAACTCGGTTTGCATCGAATCGAAATAGTTGCGGCCGTCGATAACGTGGGCAGCCAACGCGTCGCCGAAAAAGCAGGCGCGACGCGTGAAGGAATTTTGCGCAAGCGGTTGTTAATTAACGGCACGCCTCACGACGCAGTCTTGTTTTCCCTGGTCCGCGAAGATTTGTATCCAGCCCGCCTGCGGGTAGCGGGCGGTTGACCTTCGACCTAATCGCACTTGCATTCACCGGTAAACCGCCCGCTACCGCAGGCGGTTCTGACCTGTGCTAATCTGAAGTCGATGTCGCACCGAACTACCAGTCGCGATTTCGTCTGCGAGTTCCTCAGCTACATTCAAGTCGAGAAAGGTCTCTCTGCCAATACGTTGCAGAGCTACGCCCGCGACATTGCGAAGCTGCAAAGCTGCGCTGAGAAAAACGGCAAGCCGATCGAAGATTTGGAGCGGAAAGATCTGCGCGAGTGGATCTCGCGGATGTCGCGCGCTGGTTTGGCGCCTGCGTCGGTCTCAAGAGCCGTCAGCGCAGCGCGCAGTTTCTATCGCTTTCTAATGCTCGACGGTCACATCAAGCGTCATCCGGCTGAAGACCTCAACACCCCGCAGCGAATTTCATACTTGCCGCGGTTTTTGACTGAAGAAGAAATCGAAGCATTAATGGCGACGCCTGACGTCGCGACTGATGAAGGTGTGCGCGACCGGGCGTTGCTGGAGTTGATGTATGCGACCGGCGTTCGGGTTTCAGAAGCCGTCGGGCTGCGCACGAGCGACGTGGACGTTCATTCGGGGTTGGTCGCGTGTCACGGCAAGGGCGACAAACAACGCCGCGTGCCCATCGGCAAGAGTGCGATTCACTGGTTGCAAAAGTATCTGGGCGTGCGCAAGAAACTTGGGAGCGAAGCAAAGCCGCACCTGTTTCTGCATCGTGGCCGCGCGTTAACGCGACAAGACGCCTGGGCCATCATTAAGAAGCACGCAGCGAAAGCGGGCATGCCCGACGTCTCGCCGCACACGCTGCGGCACAGCTTTGCGACGCACTTGCTGCAGCACGGCGCCGACTCGCGTTCCGTGCAGGCCCTGCTCGGGCACAGCGACATTTCGACGACGCAGATTTACACCCACATCACCGACATGCATATGCGGAAGACTTACGATCGATTTCATCCTCGAGCCAGAGCGGCGGGTAAGGACAAGTGAGTTCGGCAAAGTCCACGAGTGCGAATGAGGAGCGCCCAGCTCAGGAGCGCCCCAATCTGGAGCGCCCGCATCCTGCGGGCGGTGCGCAGGCTTCCAGCCTGCAAAGTCACCAAAAAGCGCCGGCAAGGATGCCGGGCGAACCGCAGGCAGGGATGCCTGCGCTCCAGGTCACGCGCACTTATCTTGAAATGCGCGACCGCTCTGAATTGCGCGGCGCGAAGCTCGACGATCCTCTGATTCGGATCGTGGAGCAGTGCGATTGCCCGATCGAACTCTTTCGCTTTCTCTACGTCGAGGTTGGAAAGAATTATCACTGGGTCGATCGTCTGCCATGGACTGACGAGCAAATCACGGATTACTTGACGCAACCGGAGATCTCATTGTGGTTGATGACTTATGCAGACGAGACGGCGGGATATTTTGAGTTGCGAAAGTGCGAAGACGGCTCAACTGAGATCGCTTACTTCGGATTGATCGGCAATTTTATTGGACGTGGCTTAGGGAAACACTTGCTGACGTGCGCAGTTGAGCAGGCATGGGCCGACGGTACAAATTGTGTCTGGCTGCACACGTGCACGCTGGATGACGCGGCTTCGATGCCGAATTATTTGAAGCGTGGATTTCGGCCTTTCAAAACCGAGAACTACGAAGTGGCAATTGAATCTCAAGCAGCGCAGCAACACGGTAGCCCTCCCTAACGGTCGGGCTTCTGACCCGAGCGATAGAAATGAATCTTCACCTCTTCCAGCGTCGCCATGCCTTCTTCAATTTCGTTATCGATCAGCTCTAGAAATTTTTCGAGCTTCTCGCGCGTGTCGACTATCTCGATGATGATCGGAAGGTCCTGTGACAGGCGCTCGATCTTAAAAGTGTGCAGGCGGCTGTGGGCGCCAAAACCTAACATGCCGCGCATCACGGTCGCGCCGGCGAGCCCTTCCTCTCGCGCCTTGATCACGATCCATTCGTGCAGCAGTTTGCCGTCGTGGCGATCGCTCTCGCCGATAAAAATGCGAAGCAAGTAACCTTCATTAGGAAGCATCATTGCGATAGACCTCCGATATGAAACCGCAAGTTAAAAACTTGCGGTACAGCTATCCCCAAATCCGATATGCAACGGCGCGGCTCAGCCATACTGCGCCCAGGCACAGCACCAAATGCGCCGCAACGTTCGCAATCGCAAGAAGGTTCTCGCCTTCGCGCCACAGATTCATCGTTTCATTACTGAATGCTGAAAACGTCGTGAAGCCGCCGAGCACGCCGATGAAGACTAGCGTGCGTGTTTCGGCCGTGAAGTAGCCGCGGGACTCAGCCAGTTGAGAAAGAAAACCGATCGCCAGACAACCGATTAAATTTACCGCGAGGGTGCCGTAGGGAAAATCAATGCTGCGGCTCAAATCCTGGACCAAGCCGCTGACTGAGTAACGCAGGATCGTTCCGACGAAACCGCCTATGCCGGCCAGGAACATTTTGGCCATTAAAGTAACTCCCCACCACGAATTTGGTAGGAGTCATCAGCCGGCAGGCGGTTAATGGCGGACTCCATCGCCGGCTGAGTTTTAGCACAAAGCATCACGGAAGCGGAATGGGAAATTCGCTCGCCCAAGTTCTACAGCGCTGAAATTACTTCGCGTCACTTGGCGTTGTCGCTGAGAATGGAAGCTATCGAGGTAACGAAGTTCTCGGGTTCGATCGGCTTTGCGACATGGATTTGGAAGCCCGCTGAAAGGGCCTGCAAGCGATCCTCGTCCGTGGCGTATGCAGTCAAAGCGACGGCCGGAATCTTCTCTGCGCGAGCATTCAGCTGCCGCAGCTTCTTTAAGAGCGTGTAGCCGTCCTCGTTAGGCATGCCGATGTCGCTTACCAAAACGTCCGGGTTCCACTCTGAAAATGCCTGCAGAGCTTCGGCGGCCGATTCGCTGCAGCGCACGTCGCTGCCACAGCGCGTGAGAATTGCGGTGAGCAGATCGCGCGCGTCTGGTTCGTCATCCACGACCAGCACACGCAACCCATGAAGTAACTCCGGACTGTAGGTTTGAACGTCAGGCCCCTCAGAGTCAGCAGTTTCGATATTTGCGTTTTGAGTCGCTACCTGAACATTCGCCTTCAGAATCGTGATTGTGAAAGTTGTCCCGAGATTCTTACCCTGGCTCTCAACTTCGACGGTCCCCTCATGAAGATCCATCAGGTGACGCACGATAGCCAAACCCAACCCCAGGCTCAGGAGTAATTCCGATTCCTGTATCGGTCACCGAGATGCGCATGCGTGAATCCGTGCCGGTCGCATCGACGCTAACCTGGCCGCCTCGCGGCGTAAATTTGACGGCGTTGCTGAAGAGATTCCAGAAGACCTGTTGCAGACGATTCTGATCGCCAAGCACATAAGATCGCGCCGCTTCAATCGAAATATCGAAGCCGATAGATTTGGCTTCGGCGGCCGGCCGTACCGCATCAACTGCGGCCTCAATAACACTGGATAGATCGACTGGTCCCCGATCGATTTGCAGTTTGCCCGTGATGATTCGCGAGACATCCAGCAAATCGTCGATCAGTTGCGATTGCGATTTCGCGTTACGTTCTATTGTGTCGAGCGCGCGGACGGTGTCAGTGTCGTTCAGATTTTGCGATCGTAACAAGTGACTCCAACCAAGGATTGCGGTCAGCGGAGTTCGCAGTTCGTGAGAGAGTGTCGCCAGGAACTCGTCCTTGTTACGATTGGCTGCTTCAGCCTCAGCCCGCGCCGCTTGCTCGCGCACCAACAGGCGCGCACGTTCCTCTTCCGCTTGTTTGCGAACTGCCATTTCCATGCTTAGTTCGGTGGCGTGATGCTGAGCTTCAGCGTATAGAGTTGCGTTTTCGTAAGCGACGGCGACATGTGTAGCCAGATTCGAGGCCAGACGTTCATCAGCCTCGCTGAATGAGTTCGCGCCAACTTTATTGACGAGATAGAACCACCCACTCGCCGCTGAACCCGAAATAATTTTCGTCGCCAGAAGAGAGTGTACGGCTTCTGCTTCCTCAGCAAGCAGCAAGTCGTCGGATTCATCCAGGCGTACCGGTTGTTCGCTGGTCAGCCGATGCAGTGCTTTCTGAATCACACTCGGAATTTCTCCGTCGGAAACGAGCGGCCCTTTTGAGCTGCTGCGGAAAAAATGTCGCACGCTGTGTCCATCGTCATCGAAAATCGCGACCGTGATCTGCTCAGCATCAATAAGTGCTCGCGCAGATTCACAAAAGTTCCGTAGAACCCTTGCCGGTTCATGTTCGGCAGATAATTCGTGTCCGAGATCGATTAGCATGCGCAGCCGTTCGAGGTTCGCGTTCTCAAGCTCGCGATTTTTCTCTTCCAACAGTTCCGCTTGCCTTTTTACTTGGCGCGTCTTTTTGAAGAGCTCAACAAAGACCGCCACTTTCGAGCGCAGGACCGCCGGATCGATCGGCTTGACGATGTAATCGACTGCGCCGAGGGAATAGCCGCGACTGAGATGGGTGTGCCCCGTCGTGTTCGCCGTCAAAAAAATTATTGGAATGTCGCGCGACTTTTCGCGCCCGCGAATCAACTCGGCAGTCTGCAGGCCGTCGATGCCCGGCATGTAAACGTCGAGCAGAACCACGGCCGCCTCGTTATCGAGTAGATAACGCAAAGCATCATCACCCGAGTTGGCGCGAATCAGGTTGCGGTCCGGCGCCCGCAGAATTGATTCAAGCGCAAGCAGATTCGTCGCGCTGTCGTCGACCATTAAAATATTTATGCGGTCTCCCGCCGTGGAATCAGTCACAAGTTTTCATCCTGTCCGGAAAGCCAGACTCGCAGCAGGGAAAGCAATTGATCGATATCCAGGGGTTTCGAAATGTAATCAGAGGCGCCAACTTCCAAACAATGATCGCGATCGGCCTTCATCGCCTTGGCCGTCAGTGCGATGATTGGCAGGTTTCTAAATTTCTCCATGCCGCGAATTGCGCTGATCGCTTCATAGCCGTCCATCTCAGGCATCATGATGTCCATCAGCACCGCTTCAACGCCGGGCGTTGCTTTCAACAGGTCGATGCCACGCTGACCATTTTCCGCGTGAACAACTTTCATGTTGTAGGACTCGAGCGCGCTGGTCAGCGCGAAGATGTTGCGTACATCGTCATCGACGACGAGCACTTTGCGTCCGGCCAGAACCGGGTCGCGTCGCGTAAGCTGTTCGATCATTCGGCGTTTCGACTCCGGCAGATTAGCTTCGACGCGATGCAGGAACAGAGCCGTCTCGGCCAGCAGACGCTCCGGCGAATCAGCTTCTTTGATGATCACCGAAGTTGCCACCCGGCGCAGATGCGTCTCTTCCTTTCGGGTCAGCTCCTTGCCCGTGTAAACGATGATCGGCAGGTCTGAATTCTCCTTCCCGGTTTGCAGTTGCTCGATCAATTCAAAGCCGGTCATATCGGGAAGTTTCAGATCGAGCACCATGCAATCGAATTTCTTATCTTTCAAACGACTGAGCGCTTCCTCTCCCGTACCCACGGCAGTAGTCCTAACGTCGCTATTGCCAATCAATTCCACGACGCTCATGCGCTGAACGTCATCATCTTCGACCACCAGCAGCTCGCGAGCGTCGCGCGCGAGGAAGTCATTGATGTTGTCGAATGTCCTGGCCAAATCGCCGTTAGTCACGGGCTTCAGCAGATGCGTGAACGCACCCTGGCGCAACGCGCGGCGGCGCTGTTCTTCGACACTGATGATATGCACGGGAATATGGCGAGTTCGCGGATCGTGCTTCAAACGATCGAGAATGGTCCAACCGTCGCGATCCGGCAGTCGAATGTCCACTGGCAAAGGCCGCGTCGTCTTCGACGATCAGCACTACGCGATCGCCCTCTTCGATTTCCATGCGATCGTCGATCACCGGCGATGGATCGTTGACCAGTAAGGCTTCGCTATTGAAGGTTTCCGCCGGCGTCCACGCCGCTTCCATTTCTTTGGACGTTCGCCTGCGGCTGATTGGCGGCGCTACTGCGCGCGCCGCTTGATATTCGCGCGGCAGGTAGAGCGTGAACGTGCTCCCTTCGCCCGGCACGCTGGTTACGCGAATCTCGCCCCCAAGCAATCTGGCAATCTCGCGACTAATTGAAAGGCCCAGGCCCGTGCCGCCGTATTTTCTACTGGTCGTTCCGTCAGCCTGTTGAAATGCTTCGAAGATAATTCGCTGCTTCTCGGCAGGAATGCCGATGCCTGTGTCGCTGACTGAGAAGGCGATGATGTCCTTCGCGCGATTTAGCGATTCGAGATAGTACTTTTCATCCCTGGCCGCCGGAGCAATTTTCAAGACGACATTGCCCTGCTCAGTGAACTTGAATGCGTTCGACAACAGATTCATCAGAATCTGTTGCAGCCGCTTGTCATCGGTAAGGATGAGCGGACTCAAATCCTCGCTCCGCTCGATAAAGAAGCCAATGTTCTTGTCTTGCGCCAGTTGATGGAAACTGCGCTTGAGCTGATCGCCGATGTCGTCGATCAAAACATCAGCAACTTCGATACCCATCATTCCCGATTCGATCTTCGAGAGATCGAGAATGTCATTGATCAGCGAAAGCAAATCCGAACCGGATGAGTGAATCGTTTCTGCGAACTGCACCTGTTTCGACGAAAGATTCTCTTCTCCATTCTCTGCAAGTTGTCGCGACAGAATGAGCATGCTGTTGAGCGGCGTGCGTAGCTCGTGCGACATGTTTGCGAGAAACTCTGACTTGTATTTCGAAGTCAGCGCCAATTGCTCGGCCTTCTCTTCCATTTCCCAACGCGCTTCTTCGACTTCGCGGTTCTTGGCTTCGACTTCCGCTTTCTGCCGCGCAAGCAACGCCGCTTTGTCCTGTAGTTCTTCGTTGGTCTGGCGCAACTCTTCCTGCTGGCTCTTCAGCAAGTCTTCCGACTCGCGCAGCGATTGCGCCTGTTGCTCCAACTGCTCGTTTGTCTTCTTCAGCTCGTCCTGCTGACTTTGCAGCTCGCCTGCCAGTGACTGAGACTGCAGCAACAGATCCTCAGTACGAGTGTTCGCTTCGATCGTGTTCAGCACGATGCCGATACTTTCGGTTAATTGATCGAGGAACGTTAGGTGTGTGTCGCTGAAGATTTGGAAGGTGGAAAGCTCGATGACGGCTTTTACTTCGCCTTCGAAAAGTACCGGCAAGACGACGATGTTATTCGGTGGCGCTTCGCCGAGCCCCGACTTTATCTGCACATAACCTGACGGGACGTTCGTTACCAGAATGCGTTCTTTCTCGAGCATGCATTGACCGACCAGGCCCTCGCCCGCATGATACGCGTTGGCCAAATTCTTTCGCTTGTTGTAGGCATAACCGCCCAAAAGCCTCATAGCCGGCTCGCCGTTGTCGCTGTTGTTCACATAGAAGACGCCCTGCTGCGCATCAACCAGCGGCGCCAATTCCGACAGGACCATCTGCGCAACGGTTTTCATGTCGCGCTGGCCTTGCAGCATGCGGGTAAAGCGCGCGAGGTTCGTTTTCAACCAATCCTGTTCGGTGTTCTTCTGCGTGGTGTCCTTGAGATTGAGAATCATCTCGTTGATGTTGTCTTTCAAAGCGGCCACTTCGCCCTGTGCTTCGACCGTGATCGATCGCGTCAGGTCGCCCTTGGTCACGGCCGTGGAAACCTCAGCGATGGCCCGCACCTGCGTCGTCAGGTTTTCGGCGAGACCGTTTACGTTGTCAGTCAGGTCGCGCCAGGTTCCCGCCGCGCCGGGCACGTTAGCCTGGCCGCCGAGTTTCCCTTCCACGCCCACCTCGCGGGCCACCGAACTCACCTGATCGGCGAACGTCGCGAGCGTGTCGGTCATGTTGTTGATGGTGTCGGCCAGTTCAGCGATTTCGCCTTTGGCTTCCACCGTCAGTTTGCGTTTCAGATCGCCGTTGGCAACCGCGGTCACCACGCGAGCGATACCGCGTACCTGATCTGTCAGGTTGCTGGCCATCGAGTTCACGTTGTCGGTTAGGTCTTTCCAGGTCCCCGCGACGCCGCGCACATCCGCCTGACCACCGAGTTTTCCTTCGGTGCCGACTTCGCGCGCAACGCGTGTCACTTCCGAAGCAAATGAATTCAACTGGTCCACCATTGTGTTGATGGTGTTCTTGAGCTCGAGGATTTCGCCCTTCACATCGACCGTGATCTTTTTGGACAGGTCGCCGTTCGCCACCGCCGTGGTTACCTCGGCGATGTTTCGCACCTGTCCCGTCAAGTTGCTGGCCATCGAGTTCACGTTGTCGGTCAAGTCTTTCCATGTTCCAGCTACACCGGGTACGTCTGCCTGACCGCCGAGTTTTCCTTCCGTACCTACTTCGCGGGCCACGCGAGTAACTTCCGAGGCGAACGAATTCAATTGATCCACCATTGTGTTGATGGTGTTTTTGAGCTCGAGAATCTCGCCCTTCACGTCGACGGTGATTTTCTTTGAAAGGTCACCCTTCGCGACGGCCGTGGTCACGTCGGCGATATTTCTTACTTGACCCGTAAGATTGCCGGCCATGAAATTCACGTTGTCAGTGAGGTCTTTCCACGTTCCGGCAACGCCCATCACCTGCGCCTGTCCGCCCAGTCGTCCTTCCGTACCGACTTCGCGCGCCACGCGCGTCACTTCCGAAGCGAACGAGCTAAGCTGATCGACCATCGTGTTGATGGTGTTCTTCAATTCGAGAATTTCGCCCTTCACATCGACGGTGATCTTTCTTGATAGATCGCCCTTCGCCACCGCCGTGGTTACGTCGGCGATGTTTCGCACCTGCGCCGTCAGGTTGCCGGCCATCGAGTTCACACTGTCGGTCAAATCCTTCCAGGTTCCCGCGACGCCGCGCACATCCGCCTGACCGCCTAGTTTCCCTTCGGTGCCGACTTCGCGCGCCACACGGGTTACTTCAGACGCGAACGCGTTGAGCTGGTCCACCATCGTATTAATGGTGTCTTTGAGTTCGAGAATTTCTCCTTTCACGTCCACGGTGATTTTCTTGGACAAGTCACCGTTCGCCACCGCCGTCGTCACCTCGGCAATATTTCGCACCTGGCCCGTGAGGTTGCCGCCCATCAGGTTCACGCTGTCGGTCAAGTCCTTCCACGTTCCGGCCACGCCCTTCACGTCGGCCTGGCCGCCAAGTTTTCCTTCGGAACCAACCTCGCGCGCGACGCGCGTCACTTCAGACGCGAAGGCGTTGAGTTGGTCCACCATCGTATTGATCGTGTCTTTGAGTTCGAGAATTTCTCCTTTCACGTCCACGGTGATTTTCTTGGACAAGTCGCCGTTCGCCACCGCCGTGGTTACCTCGGCAATGTTTCTTACCTGGCCCGTGAGGTTACCGGCCATGAAATTCACGTTATCGGTCAGGTCTTTCCACGTTCCCGCGACGCCCATCACCTGCGCCTGGCCGCCGAGTTTTCCTTCGGTGCCGACTTCGCGCGCCACGCGCGTCACTTCCGATGCGAACGAATTCAATTGGTCCACCATCGTATTGATGGTGTTCTTGAGTTCAAGAATCTCGCCCTTCACATCGACCGTGATTTTTTTCGACAAGTCTCCGTTTGCTACGGCTGTGGTCACTTCTGCGATGTTTCGCACCTGCCCCGTCAGGTTGCTGGCCATCGAGTTCACATTGTCGGTCAAGTCCTTCCAGGTCCCGGCGACGCCCGGCACCGATGCCTGACCGCCCAATTTTCCTTCCGTACCCACTTCGCGCGCGACGCGCGTCACTTCCGATGCAAACGAATTCAACTGGTCCACCATCGTGTTGATGGTGTTCTTGAGTTCGAGGATTTCTCCCTTCACGTCGACCGTGATCTTCTTGGATAAGTCGCCGTTGGCCACAGCGGTCGTTACTTCCGCGATGTTTCGCACCTGGGCCGTCAAATTACCGGCCATCGAGTTCACGCTATCCGTCAAATCTTTCCAGGTGCCGGCCACGCCTTTAACTTTTGCTTCGCCGCCCAACTTTCCTTCGGTACCCACTTCGCGCGCGACGCGCGTAACTTCTGAGGCGAACGAACCCAATTGGTCCACCATCGAATTGACGATTTTTACCGTGCGTAGGAACTCACCCTTCAACGGCCGTCCATCAACTTCCAACGCCATTCGTTCTGAAAGATCGCCGTTCGCGACGGCGCCGATGACGCGGGCCATTTCGCTGGTAGGCCGGGCCATGTCGTCGATAAGCAAATTCGTCGAGTCAACCAGACGCAGCCACGACCCGGCGGCTGCGGGTACTCCGGCGCGATGCATGATCTTGCCTTCCTTGCCGACCACGCGGCTCACCCGATCCATCTCCTTGGCGGTCTTGTCGCTCAATTCGATAATCTCGTTGAGCGTATCGGCAATCTTGCCGGCCTCGCCGGTCCATTCCCCTGGCAGGCGCACCGAGAAATCGCCCTTCTTAAACGCCACTAAAGTTTTCAGCAGCAGCTTGGTATTGAGTGAATCATTGGTGACGGTTTGGGTTCGCATAGTTTCCTTCCGAATTTAATTCAGTCGTAGAGAGACGACGCCGGGACGAACTGTAAGGCCAGAAGGGCCGGCGCGCACTCGCTGTCGGGCGGCGCAAATATGCGTCGACAAAAAGGGGGAAATTTTAGGGGAAGCCAAACGCCGTGGGGCTATCGCGTTTTGAGCATTCTATCGAGCCGGCATGAGGTCTGTAAAGCTCGTTTTTTTGAATCGCTTGCTTGAAGTCAGTACCACCCGCGTGAGCGGGTGGGATCAAGGTGGCTCCAGCGTCAACTATTATCCCATCCGCTCACGCAGATGGTACCGACTTCGTGCTAAACAAAGGCGAAATCAAACTGCTCTTGAAAGATCAGCGGGTCGCTGCTGATGTCGATCGTGCCGAGGTAATCTTCGATTTCATTCAGCACGTCGCGTTCGGATCCGCGCAGAGCTTTCGCAACTTCGGGATTCACGCGCAGCATTGCCTGCCGCGATCCTTCACCCTCTTTGGAAAGCCGTCGCGCCTGCTCAAGAATCTCGTAACAAATCGTCTGCGGTGACTTCACCAGGCCCGCGCCCTGACAATGCTGACAAGGCGAACACAAGGTGCGTTCGAGCGATTGCTTCACGCGCTTGCGCGTCATGATCACCAAACCAAAGTCGTTGAATGAAAGAACTTTGGTCGGCGACTTGTCGCGACGCAGAGCTTCCTGCAAAGTCTGCATCACACGCTGGCGATTGCGCCGCTCTTCCATGTCGATCAGATCGAGCACGATGATGCCGCCTAGATCGCGCAAGCGAATCTGTCGCGCAATTTCTTCGACGGCTTCCATGTTCGTGCGCGTGATCGTGTCTTCCAAACGCGTGGCGCCGCGGCCTACGAACTTGCCGGTGTTCACGTCGATCGAAACCAGCGCTTCCGTCTGATTGATGACCAGATAGCCTCCAGACTTGAGCCACACCCGCGGCTTGATCGCCTTATCGATCTCTGCTTGCACGCCGTACGCTTCGAGAATCGGCTCGTCACGCGTGTAGAGCTTCACTTTCTTAACCATGCGCGGCTGCATGCGATTCACGAACTCGACGATGCCTTGATATTCGTCCTCAGAATCGATGCGAATCGCCGTGAAGTCCTCGGAAAGTTGATCACGCAAAATCCTCTGCACCAAATCGAGATCGCGATGGACCAGCGCCGGCGCCTTGGCTTTTTCCGCGCTCTTTCGCATGTCTTGCCACGTACGCAATAAATATTGAGCGTCAGCGCGCAGGTCAGCTTCGCTGGCGCCAACGCCCGCAGTGCGTACGATGAAGCCCCCCGCCGGAGACTTTTCGTCGGCGTGAATTTTTTGGATCAGTTTGCGCAAGCGGGTGCGTTCGCTGTCGGAATCGATCTTGCGCGACACTCCGAGATGCTCGACCGTCGGCATGTAAACCAAATAGCGTCCCGGCAAAGCGATGTGCGAAGTTATGCGCGCGCCTTTCTTGGCGATCGGTTCTTTCGCAATCTGTACGAGAATCTCCTGCCCTTCGCGCAGCAAATCGGTAATTGCAGGCTGACTGCGATCGTGACGAGTCGGACGTCGACGCCCGCGTGGAGCTGGGCGGCGGCCGCGGGTTTCGCTCTGCGGCGCCTCCGCTGGCAGAGCTTCAGGCTGATCGGCGACTTCTTCCGCAGGCTCGAAATGTTCATCGATCGGATCGGCCGCTTGCACTTCGTCGGGCTGATCGAGTGCTTCGGCCTCTTCGTCATGACCGTTTGCGCCGTTGCCGTCCGCGTCTGCCGCGCCTGACTCCGATCGTTTCACAGGACGACGTCGGCGCCGGCCACCGCGACGCGTCGCGAATTCTTCGTGAGGTAGGCCGGTCGTTATGCTCGCATCGGCATCAGGAAACGCATCGACCGTGGCTTCGGTCGCTTTATCAGCGTTCGCAGTTTCAGCTTCTTCGTCTTCTGATTTTTTTGATTTGAATAATCGCCCGATCACACCGGCCTTTTTTCGACGGGTGGTTTCTTTCTTCGCTGGCGCCGAATGAGGAGGAGGTTCCGAGCTTGCGGCCTCTTCATCATCGCTCACGCGTTCGAACGAAACTGAGCGCGCGCTTTCGTCGGCAATTTCATCAATGAAAGTCCGAACATGAGCCGCTTGGATTTCCCTCGTCTTCTTTGGCGCGATTTCAGCCGCAGCCTCTTCTTCGTCAGCGATACGCTGAAAATCACCGCTTTCAGTAAGTCCTTCACCTAGCAGCGAACCAACTGGCGCGCTCGCCACGTCTTCAAGATCGAATTCGACGGCATGAACGGCGTCCATGATTCTTTCCTGAAGCCGCGCGTCCTTGAACATTTCCCCGTTCATCGCGCGCTCTTCATCATCGCTGACGCGCTCGAACGAAACGCCGCTGGTTGCAAACGGCGTGTCGATTGGTTCGGCTTGCATCGGAATGATGCTGCGTTCTTCGACTTCCGGCGATGCCTGAGACTTCGCGCGGCTACGACCGCGGCCACCGCGTCGCCCGCGACGACGTGTGCCGGCTTCTTGTGGCTCTTCAGTTACTTCTTCGGCGGCAATCGCCGCCGGGTCGAGTTCACGCAGCGGTTCTGCGCGTTCGTGCGTCGCTTCTAGTTGCTGCTCGCGCTGCACGCGAGATAGTTCAATATGTTCCGCAGCGGCGCGCGTCGCAGCTTCCGTGTCGCCTTTCTTGGATTTGTCGACGACGATGCGCTCGAACTCGGCTTCTTCATCGAAGAAATCGGTTACGTAAAGAAACGCGTCGCGATCGAGTCCGATGTCGACAAATGCGGATTGCATGCCGGGCAGGACGCGCATCACCCGGCCTTTGTAAATGTTCCCGACGATGCCCTGGTTCTGTTCACCGCGTTCGATATAGAACTCGGTAACGCGTTCATTTTCGACGATCGCGATCTTCTTTTCGCGACCGTTCACACTAACAATTAACTCTCTTGACATTGATTTTCTTTCTGAGGAACGCATGCATTCTGCATGCGGTGCGCGGCCATCGTTGGCGGCGCTGTCCTGCTCTTGATTTGTAAATGGAAATCGCCGGCAGAATTTACCGGCAGTTGAGTTGAGCCTCTGAATCGCGATTGCGGCCAGAGACGCGTTCGAAATCGATCAAACCGATCGAGATCTCTCGCAGGTTCTTTTAGTACCATCTGCCCCTGCAGATGGATACAAGCTGAATTCAAATGGAAACTCCGTCGACCGCGGTTGCCACTCGGACAACGCCAGGGAGCGGGGCGTCAGTCAATTAAGACGCGCTCTGAAACCTGGTCCGCGGTGTGTAAATGCCGTCCGTGGACGGCTTCAAAAATCTTCGCTCGACCTAATCACTGCGTATGTTTGAATTGCCGTGCATTCTGTGGGGCCGATTGCCCAACCAGGCGAGCGAAGACAGTATAACAGATTGACTCCGGCGCAACCACCATATTCGATCGGCGAAATTGAGACGGCTTCTTTGATCTCGTTCTGAGCTAAGCTAGAATCCACGAACTAAGGGATAGAAACATGCCGAACGACGAACGAATTGCGAAAGCGGTTTATGCCGCGGTGGATGAACTAAACGAGCAACTGCCGGCCGGCGTTCATGTCGACAAGACCCTCGATGCGCCGCTTTATGGTTCGACCGGAAAGTTGGAATCGCTCGATTTCGTGACCCTGATCATGGAAGTCGAGGAAAAGATCAACGCAGAATTTGGCACCGACATAACGATCGCCGACGAGAATTTGCTGTCCAAAGAGAAAAGCCCTTTCTCAAATCTCGGGACGCTGATCGAATATCTGCATGATCTCCTCTCGCAGGAAGGCGCGCTGTAGCTCCCCATCTGTCACGCGGTCGCTTGTCTTCGTCTCTTCCGCAGATACCCGCTCACCGAGTCTTTTAATTTAATCAACGTCAAGGCTGCAAAAATCGTCAGCAACGCATGCATCGGCAAACCGTAGCGAATGTGCGTGTGAATCAGCGAGCCGATCACCAGGTAGTAGAAAACCGTCGTCATGATCAGCGCAGTCAGTCTCCAGTCGCGTCGAAGCGCAAAGACAATTCCAACGACCATTAGAGGTAACAGGACGTACCTCAACACGCTCTGAAGCATTCCAACTGCGTTGACAAAGAGAGCAATCACGCCGCCTTGCGCGCTCGGCGGCAAACTCTTCTTGCTGGTGACGTTCACACCGGCGCTGCCGTAAATTCCATTCGGTTGACCGGCATACTTCATGATCGCGGCCATCCGACCCATAACAGCCCCTGCGTACCAGAACGGATGCTGCTTAATAATTGCCAGCGCTTGGCGCGTACGCGCGCGGTCGCGTTGGATTCCGTCCGGATAATACAAACTGAAATCTGTTCCCGTGGGAATTTTGGCAGCCAAGCGTTCCTGCTCCACGACGTCGCTATCGTTAGGAGGCGCGCCGAATTCTTTCGCGCCGCGCTCAGTTTCGCCAATTCCTTCCAGGAGATTTGTTCCCGCGCCGAGGCCCGTCGGTACAAAGGCGTGAAAGGCAATCGCGTTGCGGAAGATTATCGGCGAGATAAGCAGAAGACCGCCGAGGATAACACCTCCCGTCATGATCAATCGTCGTCGCAAATTCGCGCGCACAAACAAGAGAACCGCAACCGCCCAAAAGAAGATCAGCAACATCGCATTGGCTCGCAGCCAACATGAGAGACCGATTAGCGCTCCCGCTCCGATGGCCCACGCGATGCTTCTTCGCTTGGCGGCAAGCAAGAACATCCACGTTGCGGCGAGAACGATCCAGCTTGTTGGCGCGTCGGCCAAAGGCACTGCGCCATATGTCGCTAGCAAAGGCCAAAGCGCGGCGATTCCTCCCACCCACAATCCAACTCGCCAACCGAATGCCGTGACTCCGACGCCAACTATGAGCAGCACCGCAAACGAGTCCAGTACCCACTGAAAGTTTTGAACCGTCGCCGGCGAGCGAGAGCCACTCAGTTTGTAAACAAGCGCCAGCCACAGCGGATAACCCGGCGCATAGATCGCCTTATCAGTTCGCGACGGATCGTCGATCCAAAAAATCGACGACCGTCCGTCGAGCCATTCCTGCGCGGGAGCGTCAAACAGTCCGTAGATGCCACTGGGAAACCAGCCGGGATCGTTGAGATGCACGCGAAGAAAATTTGCGGTCAACGCGCGGACCGCAAAGGCCAGCGTGAGGATGAAGGTCAGCACCAGGAGCCGCTGATAGAGAGCAGCTCGCGGTGTCGCGCGAGTAGATCGATCATCGTGTTGAGTTTCGGATTTGGTCATTTGGCCGCTCGCCCCTGCTCGCGGTTCTGAAACTATTTTCGCGCAGAGATGATTACGTTCCAGCCTGCGCGGCGGCGCAATCGTCGGAACAGGCTTTCGGGCAAGAGTCGTCCCACGAACCAGAACTCTCCACGCGTGAGTTGCTCAACACTAAGCCGCACCTCGCGAAACATCGAAAACAATCGCCGAGCTTGTCGACGACTGTAAGCCTTGACGAGAGGCCGTCCTCCGCCGGCGTTGAATTCAACGTACTTACTCATGATTTCCGCCGGAGGATTGCCGCGCAAAAATTCTGCTCGCAGAATTCCATAACGTAGGATTACCTGGCTCAGGTAGGCCCAAGACCCTCGCTGATAAAGCATTACGCGCGCAAGTCCCCGCGGTTTTAGCACGCGATGAATCTCGCGCACAGCGCCCGCGGTGTCGGGCGTGTGGTGCAACACACCGTTTGAATAAACGACGTCGAAGCTCTCGTCAGCAAATGGCAAGCGCTCGCAGTCCGCATTCGCAAAGTCGCCGGTCTCGCCGTACAAAGAAAGATGTCGCCGGGAAATTTCGAGTGAGCGTGGCGTGAGATCGATGCCGACGACCTGCGCTCCGCCACGCGCAAACTGCAGCAGATCCGTCCCCATGCCGCAGCCAACTTCTAACAGACGCCTACCCGCGAATTGATCGAAGCCCATAACTTCCGGCATCCACGGCGCATATTCTTGATAACGATGCCGCTCGACTTCGTCAAAAAATTCGCGCGTGCCGACCTCGTGCTGACTGCCATACACCGCGCCGGCGGGATCGCAGCTCCACTGTTCGCGCGCGCGTTCTTTGTCGTCTCTGCTCATGATTAGTCCCCCTCATTTTCCAAATGGGCGAGGGAGAAATATTCGTCAATCACGCGCTGCGCGTTTCGCTTCCATGTGTGCCGATCAATTGCAGCCTTCCGCGCGGCGACGCCTAAGCGCTCACGCAATTCACGCGACCCACTCAAACGCAGAAGCGCATCTGTCAGTTGCTGTGTATCTCCAGGTTCAACTAACAACGCAGTTTCTTCGTCCGTTAGGACTTCTCCGATCTGGCCCAGGCGACTGGCGACGATCGCTTTCCCCATCGCCATGTATTCGAAAAGCTTTGTCGGCGAGCCAAAAAATTCTGCACCACCTTCCAGCGGAACATGCGGCGAAGCAAGGATGTCGCAAGCATCGAGCAGTTTCGGCACGCGTTGATGCGCAACCGGGCCAGTAAAGATCACTCGACCTGCGGCGTTTGTCTCGCGCAGAATATCTTCGACACGGCCGCGTAAAGCTCCACTGCCGACCAACAGAAACCGTATCTTGCGTTCAGGCGGCAGAAGCGTAATAGACCTTGCGAGTACTTCCACGCCATGCCACGGTCCGAACGTTCCGACGAAGCCAACCAGGATCTCGTCTGCTTTAATTCCGAATTCACGACGTACTTCCTCGCCGCCGATTTCTGGCTTGAATTGACCAGTGTCGACTCCGTTTGGGTTGACGATGATCTTTTTTTTATCGACACCAGCGCGCAGCAGATTCTGCCGCTCGACCTCGGCGACGACGAAGATTCGCGCCGCTGCGTCTAAATTCAAACGCTCGTAACGCGCGAGCAGATCCAATTTGCCAACGCGATCCCAGTATCGGCCGACCCAAACTTCGGAACCGTTGTACTCAAGAAATAGCGGCCGCTTCGCGCGCCGCGACGCAACCACGCCGGCCCAACCAAATCGCGCATAGCGCTGATAAATAAAATGCGGCGCTTGCTGATCGATCTCTTTTAGGGCCTGCGCCGTGAAATGCAAATTGTTATGAATATCAAAAGCGGCGCGCGTCGTGCCGACCGGCTCCGGACGAATGATTTTGGTTGGAAGCTTGTCTGGTTCGAGCCCCGCAATTTCATCATTGGTCACCAGCGAAACTCGCGCGCCCAGGCTCAATGCACCATCGATGAAACCGTTGATGTGACTGGCGGCGCCGCCGGCTTGAGTCGCTGGTCCGGGCGAACATCTCAAGTAAACAAGTCCTAGACCGTCGTCGACCGCTGGAAGTTCATACGAAATTGACGAACCATCTTTGACGGCCGCTTCGAGCGTCTCCAACTCGCGGGCCGCGCGTTTCATCACGCTGGCGCTAGCCATCGCTTCCCGTGCCAGGCGCAGGGGCGCGCGCATCAAGCTAGTCATTCGCGATTCCTGACGCCAGCCGCCGTGCGAATCAAACACCACGCTGTCGCGCGCTGCGGCGAGCGCTCCCAGCATAAGGAACGCGTCCTGGCCACGTTGCCACGCCAGACGCTCAGTCGCGACCGCGAAAATCTCAGGAGACAACCCGCGCAACGCCGACACGCGCCGACTTAATTTTAGTGATTCGATTTGCGGCCGAGTGATTTCCTCGATTACGGCCTCGGGATATTTTTGTCGCAGCGCGCCGCGCGCTCGATCGGGATCGCCGCTCAGAACCAGCAGTACAACTTTCATTTAATCGCACCCATCTGGTTCGCATCGCGGCGCCGCAGAGCAAAATACCAACCGCTCGCGAGGACAAATGGCAATCGGTCAGCGATGCGCGCATTCCAATCGATCAGTCGCTGCGATCGCGCAACGAAGTGGCCCGCGACTGGACCAGCGAGAAAGCTGGCTGCGTCTTGCCGAAAGACACTGAGGCCCGCGTCTTTGAATAGTCGCTGCAAGCGAGGCCTGGTAAAGAATTGAAGGTGCCCACTCTCGGAATTATCAGTCGCGGACAAAACCTCGCTCTGCTTCGCGAAACGATCGACGATCTTTTGCAGGCGAAGAAACCGAAATATCCAGGAGTCAATCTCGAATTCGCCGTAGCCATTCGGCACCGTAACAATCAGCAAACCATCGCCGCTCAACAGACGGGTCGCGCTCCGTAACATTTCTTCAGGTCGTTCCAAATGCTCAAGCACCTCGGACAAGATAACGACATTGAAAGGTTGGTCGCCGGGAATTTCAGCCACAGACTCGCAGGCGAAATCCAGATTGTCTTTCGCATTGCTCAATCGTTGAGCCTGTTCAATGGAACGCACATCCGGGTCGATACCGAGTATCTTCAGTCGCGTATCCTGCGCCAGCGGAATTGCCAATTGCGATCCGTTGCCGCAGCCGATATCGAGAACGCGCAGTGGCTTTGATTCTTCGAAGCAGCTCCGAATTACCGCCCGCACGAAACGCAGGCGTTTCGCGTAACCCCAGATGTCTTCGATCTCGCGTGCGAACGTTTGTGCCAATAGCTTATTTTGCGAAGGCGCGGCGCTGCAGTTTCGCAAACAGATTTTGGAATTCGTGTATGCGCGGCGCGAACACCAACAGTGGATTGTGTCCGGTCTTATGACTGAAATAGGCGGCCACCAAAATGAAGATCAGCACGTAACTCACGGACGAATTGATCGCCGCCGCGCGCGCCCCCCAAACAGGAACCAGCGCGAAGTTCATTCCCAGATTGATGGCCATCGTGATAAACCAGAACGCTGGAATCATCGCCGGTAATCCTGTCCCGGTGAAATGCTGGACCAACACCGACTCGAGCGAAATGAAGAAAATACCCGGCAGCATGATTAGCAATTGAATCGTTGCGTCGCCGAATCGCGCACCATAGACGAGCGGCAGCAGAAACGACAGGCCAGCCGCGGCGAGACAGACCAGCAACATAATGAAAGATGTGTGACGAGTTACATCCACGGCGTATGCGGCCGTGTCATCCTGTCGCGAGGCGACGCGCGGAAACAAGAGCGAGGCAATTACTCCCGGCAGCATGATCAAGAGAAAAGAAAACTGGGAAGCGATCGCGTAAACGCCGGCGGCCTGTGTGCCCCGAAAGTGATTGACGATTAATAAGTCAGCGCGAAAGATTACGAAGCTCGCGAAGATCGAGACATAGAACTTGCCGCCGTAGACAAGCATTTGCTTCAGCAACGAGAAATTAGAACGAGTAGCAGCATGCTCATTCAACCGGCGCGACACGCGCACAACGAACGAAACCAACACGAGGCTCAAGACTATGGCGGCAACTGTATTGAACGAAACCAAAATAGCCAAGCCGCGCCGCCAGATGACGAGCACCAGGACTGAATTAATCAAGATCGAGAACGACAAACGGAATCGAGATCGCGACGATAGCGATCAGATGGCCTGAAATTCCGTTGAAGATATTGGGCCTGAGATTGGCAACGGCAATCACTCCAATCGCGATTATGCTCCCCGCGGCTAAACTAAAAACAATTCCGTTGGTCCAGACCGGTCCAAGTGCGACTCGATCCTTTGCCACAAAGTAAGTTGTCGCCGAAGGGATACCGGCGCTGCCTATTTGCAAAGCGAGCGCGACCGTGACATTCAGCACCGCTAATGCACCCGTGCCTTCGGGCCCAAGCCATCGGGCGACGATGACGCTTGAGGTCACGACGCAGCCAAGAATCAACAGACGCGTCGCGAAAGTTACGGCTACGCCGGACATTAAACTGCCGAACGCCGGTTCAATCGGCGAGGATTCAACCGCATCCGGGATGACATCGATGGCTGACTGATCGCTCATCCGATCCAGCGGTCGTACCAGACGCTCAGATTCAGCAAGGCCCACAGGTTAGCGCTCCAATCGCGCACTTCGCGACGATGCTCGTCTGCCATGCGAGCAATGAACTCATAATCGAAAAAGTTTCGCCTGCGCATGGTCGAGTTTAATAAAAGCGCGACCAGTTCGTCGCCTTCGGCGCCGCGAAACCATTCGCGCACCGGCGCGCCAAATCCGCGCTTCGGTTTGTAAAGCACATCGGCGGGCAGGATCGATTCCAGCGCGCGCTTGAGAATATGCTTGCCCGTATTGCCCTTCACTTTCAATTCGCGTGGCAGATTCATCGCGTATTCGATCAGGTGATGATCGAGAAACGGCACGCGTGCTTCGACCGAAGTCGCCATGGTGATCTTATCGACGCGCATCAGCAGCAACTCCGGCAAGCGAAGTTTCAATTCGAGATAAGTCATCCGGGCGGCGTAATCAGATTGCGGCCGCGCGGTCATAATTGTTTCCTCATATTCGCGCACCACTTCATACGAGGACGTACCGTTGCGTTGCGCACGCATGGCCGGACTGAGAACGTTTCGCTTGGTTGTTTCATCGAAGATCATGAATCCGCCTTGAAACAACGACTCGCCTGCGCCCAGGCGCCGGATGAGCTCGGCCGGTAGACGCTTCTTCAGGACCTTACCAGCCAATGGTTGGGCCACCGCCGCGACTGCGCGACGGGCGATCAACGGCATGCGTTCGGCGTGGCGCCAGAACCGTTCCTGAATTAGCAGAAAGCGGCGGAACCAGTCGTAACCCGCGAATAATTCGTCTGAGCCTTCGCCCACTTGCACTACGATCGTTCCGGTGTCGCGAGCTAATTTCGAAACGTAATAAAGCGGGATGCATACGGGATCGGCAATCGGTTCGTCCTGATGAAACACCAAATCGGGAAGAAACTTCTGCATCTCTTCGCGCCCGATCATGACTTCGTGATGATCCGTTGCGAATCGTTTCGAGATTTCCCGCGCAGAGTCCAACTCGTTCAGCTCTTCGCAATCTTTGAAGCCGATCGTGAAGGTTCGCACCGGTTGCGTCATCTGCTCAGACATCAACGCGACGTTCGCCGACGAATCCACGCCACCGGAAAGAAACACTCCGAAGGGCACGTCCGCCATCATGCGTTTTGTGATCGAATCGCGCAGGAGATTGAGGATGTTTGCTTCGTGCTCCGCTTCGCTAAGTTCGAGCGGTTGTGACGCGGGCAAAGCGTCCCAATATTGATCGAGGCGCAATTCGCCGCCGCGATCGATCGTCAGCATGTGGCCCGCGGGAATTTTGTGAATGTTACGAAAGAGAGTCTGAGGCGCCGGCGTGGTGACAAACGTCAGATAATGATAGAGCGCATCTTCGTTCACCTCGGCAGTCACCGCCGGATGTTGGAGGATTGCTTTAATCTCGGAAGCAAAGATGAAGCGCCCCTGGTGATGATAGAAGTAAAGAGGCTTGACGCCGGCCCGGTCGCGCGCCAGCACCAGCCGCTCGCGTTCGGCGTCCCACAGCGCGATGCCGTAATCGCCTTCGAGATCGTGAACGAAATCCAGGCCGCGCTCTTCGTAGAGATGCAGGATGGTTTCCGAATCGGTCCGCGAGCGGTAAACGTGACCACGCTGCTCGAGGCCTTCGCGTAATTTGGCGTGGTTATAAATCTCGCCATTGAAGACCAGCCAGACCCGATCCGTGCATCCGCGCATCGGTTGATGGCCGGCTGGCGAAAGATCGATGATCGACAGACGACGAAATCCAAAACCGCCGCGAGCATCGTCGAAAACTAATTCGCCCGCGTCGTCTGGACCGCGATGCGTCATTATGTCGCGCATCGACACGAGCAACTCGCGCCCGACATTGCCGCGCGTCGCACCATATTCCCAGACTCCGCAAATGCCGCACATTCAGTTATGAATCTCGCTAGTTCCCTCTCCCTCTGGGAAAGGTTTAGGGTGAGGGGTTTACCCTCGCGCCCTAGCTAAGTTCCTCACCCCGGCCCTCTCCCAAAGGGAGAGGGTGGTGAAGCAAAAAGAGTTGTTCGGTTACTTCGTTGAAGAGTTTGGACATCACGTAATATCGCCGTCCAGACAAATCATTTCGTTTCCAACTCAGTTCGTTTGAGCTTAACAGAGCCACCGCGCGTCGATAAAACATCGCGTCCAGGCTGAACAGGTACTGCTTGGCTTCCGTCAGCGACTTGCAATGAGATATGTCTACTGGCTCGGACAACAAGATTCTTTCGCCGGTGTCGATGCCGGAATCGATGAAGAAAACCGAGATGCCGGCCGGTTCCCCCTGCAGCACAGACCACTCCATCACACTCCGGCCGCGATATCCCGGCAATAGCCCGATATGTGCGTTTAGAATCCCCAGCCGGAAGCTGTCGATCGTGGTTTGCCGATAAATGTTTCCGGTTTTATGCAAGCCAACATCGAGCTTCAGATTCGCGAGCCGTTCTAACGAGCGAGGATGGTCCAACGCGTGGCGCAGGATTTTCACTTTGCCTTTCAACAACAAGCTGAGCGACTTGAATCGGCGGGATTTCAGCAGCAAACGTCCTGCGTGTTTCGCCCGGTCGCGAGCGCCTGAGCGCGATGACACCGGACAAAGAATCACCACCAAGTCATGATAACCAGCACGATGAAATTCTTCATATATCGGCAGCGCTCCGGGCAGGGTGTTCGCGAGTATCGCAAGGCGCAATTGTCTGGTTCCTCAGAATCCGCACTGCAGCGCGCGGGCATAAAGACCAAGAAAGGAAACAACCAGCGAAACGTGACGCGCGCGCGGAACCCAGTTTGTGGGCAACAACTCATAATAGTAGTTCAGCGCATCGAGAAACCTCAAATCGTCGCTTTCCCGCGAATGCACGGCAACGAGATTCAATTTCAAAAGCAGATCATCGGCATCGACACTCGCGATCGAACGCTCTTCGATGCGCGCGCGATCATGGACCATCAGACGCATCAGCACGTGCTCGCGGATTTCAGTTTCCGTGGAAAGCGAGAAGTTAGGTGGCCACGAAAATCGTTCGGCGAGCAACCGAAAGCTCTTTTCAGAATCGTTTTGGCATTCCTTCAAGAGCTCAAGAAACTGTGCCGAGTCCGTTGCTGGAATCGTTGGATGGAGTTGCGCGGACGTTAATGAAATGGCACAGAGCGCTGCGATGCAGTCATGGCCGGCACTTCCCACCGGCACGCGCTCAGTGTTGTCGTCGGGACGATCGTTAGTTGAAAGTGATTGCTGAAGGCGTTTGAGATAATCGGCCGCTTCGCCAAAAGCCTGGGGCGTTAAGCCGGCGATGCGATCGCGCACGTCAGAGAATCGCTGCCGGACGGCACCCAGAATTGCAGCCTCACGCGCGCTCATTTGCCACTCGCGGTTTTGATTGCGAAACGGCCGCATTGTATGTCCGCGGCAATCTCGCTCAAGGTAACGCACTTAATGTCAGCAGCTTTCGACACGTACATCACGAAGCGTTCGATATGCGAAAAGTCTTGAATGTCTTTCGTGTGATTTTCGAGAATGACTGGCACTCTTTCGACCTGCGCCGCCCTCGCCCGCTTGCGAATTGAATCCAGCATTTCACGCATCAGCGAATAATCCAGCTGCGCGAGATCGGAAATTAAATGACGGCCTTTGAGATAGGGCAGCACTCCCTTTTCGTAAATCTTTTGCATCGGAGTAGCATTCGCTTGGGCCCATTCGTGACCGTAAGCGGCAACGGTCCGGCCGCCGTTCGCGGCGCTGTCCTGCGAACCCACTCGCGATTTCATCGCGCCAATCACCTTACGCGCGTGATGCTGAAATGTTTGCCGCCGCGAGCCATAAAAATGATTTGTCGGAATGCACACGATCGCTTCCTGTTTGTCAGACACTCTTCGCGCGTCCGTCATCACGGGATAGAACGGCACAAAGTCTTCTTCGCAATTTGCATAATCGAGGTCGATCCGCCGCGTGTGATAGCGCACGCCGCCTACGATGCTCATATCGAAAACAATTCCGAATTCAGCCAGCGTGTTCAGAATGTGCGGCGATGGCGCGATGCACCACGAACCCGATCGAAACGAAACGCAGTGGTAATTCGGATCGATGGCGCGCAACAACTTTTCGAGATACTCTTTGCCGCGCGCGATCATTTGCCGGGCTGCTTCGGCAGAATATTTCAGGATCGACCAGTCGCCATTCAATTTCCACCGGCCCTCTTGATAACGCGCATCGCTCCACTGCGGATGAATGTGCAACTGAATATCATGACCTTCACGGAGTGTTTCGCGGACCTGTTGCTCCCACTCCAAGGCCAAAGCTTTTAACTCAGGATGCTTGTCGCCGAGTTTTTTGAACGTAAGTTGCTGCATCACCTCGGCATTGAACGAGCCGCGAATGCCGTGCGAGTTGTAAATGCGAACCAACTCGCGCATCGGGCGAAACTGTAGCTCGTGCGGATCGCCAGACCCGTCGCCGCTCAATTCCCAATCATCGACAAATGCTAAGTAGATCATTGGCTGCAATTTGAAACTGGAAGCAAACGCAGACTGTACACGTCTTTTCGGAATTACAAACTCATTTGGCCGCGCCCGATAGCCAAGCGCGTCTGTTCGTCTTCGCGATTACAAACCGGGACAATAACCCAAGTTAAGTGCATGGGAACACTTGCCTCAATCGTCCAGCACGCCGACACCGAAGAATCTTTTGCGCCGTAATCTCGTGATGAGAACCGAGCCTCTAACTCCGGTTTGACGGCCAGATCGCTCGGTATGATCAGCAATCGCGCCCCGCTCATATTATCGCAGGCTCCGATGTTTCCATCAGGGCGCACAGAACTTTCCAAACCGGGCGCAAAGTGGAAACGAAAGGAAAACTGATGTGTTCCTGTTCCCGACATTTCGTCTTCAAGCAACCAGTAACGACCCTGCTTGTCGAACCGAACGGTGCGACGATGAGTTACCGGCTGGGCCAATCGTTGATAGCCATAATGCTCGGCGACTACCACGTCTGCTTCGGCGTTGCTCTCCCAATTAAGCACGCGCGGTTGGGCTTCGTTGCCGATGACAAATGGAAACTGTTCATCAATTGTGTTCTGTTCAGCGTGATCGACTTGCACAGTCGAGTGATAAGCAGTAGATCGAAACAGGTGACGCTCGCTCAAGTTCGCGGTGTAAAGATAAGTCCCCGGATCGACGATGAACGGAACGCCGCAGGCAGAAACTTCGATGCTCAATGCGTCGTTGTGTCCGTGCGAGCCGCGGCCCTTGACGCTGCTGTCGCTCGCATTGAAGAGCAGGTACAAATCGGCGGCATTGAACCATCGGGCAACGATTCGTAATCGCGTAAGCCTGGTTCACCCAGAATCCAAAGAAGCTCTTCCGGCACCAGCGCGCTCGGAATTTCAAAACGCGGCTCTTGAAAGATCGCCGCGCCCAGCGCCAGCACGTAGCCATGATCATCGGCTGCTCGTTGAACGATCGGCATCACCTGGCCGCTGTCTGAATCTCCAATTAGCGGCGCACGTCCATCTGGCCGCAAATAAGCCGCCATGTACGCGAGCATCGCGCGCAGCTTGGTCCAATAATTCTCGGCGATCTCGACGCCGTTCAAATGACACAGCACGAACGAATAAAGAAACAACTCGACCTTCAAGCGATGGTATCCGGTGGAGGCTTCGTAATCGGCGCCGTCGGGCAGCATTTGCTTGTCCATCTCAGAGAGCAGTTCGCGCAAACCGAATTCGCGCCACTCATCAGCGGCTTGCAATTCCGGCAACAACACGCCAATCCAAAGCAGCCCCGCGACATCCGCCAGATAATGATTACTCGTAGCGAGGTGTGAGAATTCGAGATTCCGTTGAATGTGCGCGCCGTGCTGATCGAAAGTTTTGAGCAACTCTTTCAGCGCCAATTCATCCATCTGCGGCGCGCGCAGGAACAGCTCGAACGCGGTCAACAGATTCATCGCGCGCAGCGCAACTTCCATCGCGCAATTCCAATTCACGCCGCGCGCAACCGGATTTTGTCGCCGCCAGCCCGCCAGCTGCTCGAAAAATTGGCCACTGTGTTTTGAATCGTTGGTGATTGAGTAGGCGCGGCCCAACGTTATGAAATGCGACAGCCGATTCAGATCCCAAAGGACGCGAGCATCCGAGCCGTCGTTGCGGTGCAGATTGATGTCGGCATGAAAGTCGAGCGGCCAATGGAATCCCGAAAGCGGATCGCGATTCCAATCAATCTCTTCGCTACCGAAACATTTCTCGCCAAACCCAAGCAGCGGCCAGCAATGATCGTTCGCAATTCGATTTGCTTGCGAAACCAATCGCGTAGTCTCAGCCGAATAAAGCCGTTGCTGAAGCGCGCTCGTCTTTTTTAAATCGTGAAAACCTGGAAAGAATTTTGGCTTAACTCGCGAGCGAAAATGCGCGAGCAAGTCGGACGCTCTGATGCGCGCGAACTCTTCGCGCAAGAGCGCCGGTTGCTGATCCAATTGGCCTAGCGACGCACGCTCACGCCGCTGCAGGCTGAGTTGCCGCATGCGCCGCGTCGCTTCCAGCGCGGCCGTGCGCGCGCTGACCTCGCCGCGCAACATTCGTTTTGCCGTCGATAGAATTTTCAACCGAGGAAGGTTAAAGGGGAATACGCGAAAGGGCAAAGGTGTCCGGGCGGCAGGTGTCAGCGTACCGACTTCAGTCGGGTTTTGGGGCTGAAAAACGCCCAACTAAAGTTGGCACTCTAACGCGCCATATCAGCTCGCTCCCATCAGCGCATCCAAAATTCGATCCGCCGTTTTTCCGTCCCATAATGGCGGAATGCGCAAGTTGTTTTTGTCGGGCGGATGATCGAGCACTTCGTTAGCGGCCGCCACGATTCGCGCAGTTTGTGTTCCGGCAATTCTGTTCGTGCCCATCTCAACAGTGATCGGCCGTTCGGTGTTTTCGCGCAAAGTTATGCACGGAATTCCGAGCACTGTGGTCTCTTCCTGAATCCCGCCCGAGTCGGTCAGCACCAGACGCGCGCCGCTGAGCAATTGCAAAAAATCCAGATAACTCGCCGGATCGATCACGATCAGGCCTTTCATATTTGCCACACGCTCAGTCAGGCCGAGCTCATCGATCATCTTGCGCGTGCGCGGATGAGCGGGAAAAACGATCGGCAGTCGCTGCGAAATTCTTTCAAGCGCATCGAGGATTCGACTGAGGGCCGCGTGCTCATCAACGTTTGACGGGCGATGCAGCGTCAGGACTGCGTAGTCTTTGTCCTCGAGACCGAGATCCGCGCGCGCCGTCGATTTCCTGGCGCGCCCGAGATTCTCGAGCAGCGAATCTATCATGATGTTGCCGACAAAACGGATTCGTTCTGCCGGGATACCTTCTGACTTCAAATTCTCATCCGCATCGGCTGAAGGTGTTAGCAGCAAGTCGGCGATCTGATCGGTGAGTACGCGATTGATTTCTTCGGGCATCGTGCGATCGCGGCTGCGCAAACCGGCTTCGACGTGCGCGACTTTGACATCGAGCTTTGCACAAACCAGCGCGCAAGCGATGGTTGAATTCACGTCGCCGACAACTAGAACCCAATCAGGCTTTTCGTTGATCACGCTTGGTTCGAAGGCTTGAATGACGCCGGCGGTTTGCACCGCGTGGCTTGCAGAACCGACACCGAGATCGACATCAGGATCAGGTATTTCCAAGTCCCGAAAGAACGCGTCCGACATGGCCGCATCATAATGCTGACCGGTATGAATCAGAATGGGATGAAATTCGTTTGACCGGCGCCTCATGGCGGCCACGATCGGCGCAACCTTCATGAAGTTGGGCCGCGCGCCGGCAACGATGATGACTTTGAGCATTGAAGTTACAAGTGAGCCGTCGCGACGATGTCGGTACCGCCCGCGTAAGCGGGTGGGATAAAGCATGCGCGGTTGACTTAATCATTGACCCCATCTGCTTACGCAGATGGTACTGACCTCAGACCTCGACAGGCCGTCCGGTTCGCAGCGACTCCAGAATCCGAAATGTCGCGCGCGTCGTTGTCGCGAGATCCTCGAGCGCAATTGGCGCAGGTTTGCCGTCGCGCACAACTGCACAGACGGTGCTCACTTCGTTCTTCTGGCCTTTGTCTTTATCGCGCAGGGTCGTTTTCTTTTCACGCGACCCGTCGTACGCGATCGCCGATTCGAAATCGTCAATCACGAGTGATTTGCGACCCCCGAAAATTTCGATTCGTTCTTTCGGCATCGCGCTGCTGCCTTCCGCCAGGTAAGCAATCGATCCGTTCGAGCCATCGGCGAAGCGCAACGTAACGAATACGGAATCTTCGTTAGTCACGTCAGCATTCCGACTCACGATCGCCTCACCGTAAACGCGAGTCGTCAGCGAATCGGTTAGAAAGTGCATCAGATCGATGAAGTGACAGACCTCGCCGACGATCCGCCCGCCCTCAGCTTCGTCATTGATCCAATACCCTGGCGGAATTCGACCGGCGTTGATTCGATAATTGATCGACAGCGGCGTTTCGGGGTTCGAGCTAAAGAATTCTCTTGCAGCGATTGCCAACGGCGAAAATCGTCGATTAAATCCCACCATTAACTGGCCGGATGAATTCGCCGCCGCCTTCAGTACTTGATTCAATTGGTCGTCATCAACAGCCAGCGGCTTTTCGACAAAGACGTGTCGTCCGCTTTTCAGCGCGCGCGCTGCCAACTCGGCATGACTGGCATGCCGCGTCGCGATCACAACTAGATTTGTTTCCTGGTCGTCGATGATTTCATCGGCGCTGGAAACTGACGATTGAAATCCAAATTTGCTTCCGACTTCGCGCGCGCTCACACCTGACGCGGTCGCGATCGATCGAAACTGCGCGCCTTCGTTTTTGAACAGCGGCAACAGCACTCCTTTTGCATAACCACCGGCGCCAAGGAAACTTACGCGAACGGCGGAGGCCGGCGCGGATCTCTTTTCGGCAATCGGAATGCGAGTTTCGAGTCCGCGTTCGGTGTCGTACTTCAGCACGATCCCGAGATAGGGCTCTTTGACCTCTCCCGTAATCAGTTTGTACGCGCGATCTGTTTCGCTCAATTCAAAACGATGCGTTATCAGCGTTTGCACATTGACGCGACCGTCGGCGACCAGATCGAGGAACGCTTCAATGTTGCGTCCTTCAGTCCAACGCACATAGCCAAACGGATAATCATGTCCGCGTTCCTCGTATTCAGGATCATAGCGGCCTGGGCCATACGACATCGAAATCCGAAACGTCAGTTCGCGATCATAGAAAGGCTTGCGCGGCAGTGTAAGCCCAACGGCGCCGACGACGACAACCCGGCCTTTCTGTCTCGAAATCTCGCCGGCGAGTTCAACCGGCTGATTCGATTCAGTAGCTGCGGCGATCAGAACCGCGTCAGCGCCGCGACCGCGCGACCACCCGACGACTTGCTGCTTTGCTTCATCGGGAGCGCAGCCGGCATCTGCCCCGTTCTGTTTCGCCAGCTCAATTTTCGCCTGGTTGAGATCGACGCCGAACACGCGACAGCCGTTCGCTTTCAGCAACTGCACCGCGAGTTGTCCGATCAAGCCAAGCCCGATCACGACTACTGATTCGCCCAACGTTGGTTCCGCCAGTCGCACGCCTTGCAACGCGATCGCTCCCAACGTTCCGAATGCCGCCGCATCGAAATCGACTTTATCTGGCAAACGCACGCAAAGATTTTTCGGTACGGACAGCACTTCGGCATGCGAAGCATAACCAACGCCGGCGCAGGCAACGCGATCTCCGACGCGAAATTCTGTTACGCCTTCACCGACTTCGATAACCGTTCCCGCCGCGCTATAACCCAGCGCATTCATCGAACCCAATTTTGAAAGGACGGCATCGACCGTATTCAAAACGCCTTCTGTTCTCGCCTTATGAATGACTTGCTTTACCAATGCCGGCTGTTCGACGGCCCGACTGATCAGGCTTTTCTGTCCTGCCTCGACCGTCAGACGCTCAGTGCCGGCGCTAATCAACGATGCCGCCGTGCGCACCAGCACAAAACCGCGTCGCGCGGTTGGCACCGGCACATCCGTCACTGAGACCGCGCCCGTTTTTAGATTTTGGAGAACTTGTTTCACAACCTGTCGCGCAACGAAACTGTAGCAGACCGGCTCAGACTATCCTCGATCTTCGTTTGTTCAGTCAATCGCCGCGGCGCCTTCGGATTGCTTGTAACTTTCTGCAGCAATTGCGGAAATCCGCGCACCGCAAGTGAGCAACAACAACGATTTTATGCGGCCAATGGATTGACAATCGACTGCGTATTTTGTTAGTTATGCTTCGCTATTTGTAGAACAATTCAGCAAACAGCGGACGAATCGATAGCTTACTATCTCCTGCGCGTGGCTTTGGTGAGCACGCATAGTTCTTCAAGCAGGCCTCATCGTTTTTAGGAAACTCGCAGTCAGAATTTAGCCATAGGAGACCATAACATGTCGCAAAATTGGACCCCGCCCGCAGGATCCGGCGGTTCGGCAACTGTACCAAATTACCTCGTGCCGGCGATTATCTCGATCTTTTGTTGCTGGCCGTTGGCAATTCCCGCGATCATTTTCGCCACGCAAGTTAACGGCAAAGTGGCCGCGGGCGATGTCGCCGGCGCGCAGGAGGCTTCGAAGAAAGCAAAGATGTTCAGCTTTATCGCGATTGGCATTGGATTGCTGGGTATTGTCATATGGCTGATTTTATTCGCGTTGGGAATGGCCGGGAGCATAGTGGGTAACAGGTAATCCTGATCTAGATCCGGTTGGCCACCCATGAACCCTTAGTGTGATACTAGGCGGATTGGCGTTAGACTTTCTGAAACGAAGATTCGTTTCAGAGAGCGCTGGAGTTGGAGGGCGCGTGTCTTCGCTGGTCCGCCATTTTTTGATTTTTAAGCGAGAAAAATTTTGGCCGTTTTTTGCACAAAGTGTGGCGCGCAGAATGATGACTTCTCGCGGACGTGTCTTCACTGTCAGGCCGAGCTCCCGGTGATTAGCGGCAAGCAAACCACAGCGTACCAATCAGAGTATCAAGTGCCTTACGAACCAACCTATCAACCGATTCAGCCGCCCGCGCCGCTCTACGCTCAACCACAGACTGACGATTGGCAGAAAGCAGGCGCCGACAAAAAGATCATCGCCGGGATCTTAGGCATCGTAGTCGGAGCCTTCGGTATTCATAAATTCGTGCTTGGCTATCAAAAGGAAGGCCTGACGATGTTGCTGGTATCGATCTTGAGCTGCGGCATGCTGGCCGGCTTCATGCACGTGATCGGGATCATCGAAGGCATCATGTACCTCACCAAGAGCGATGAAGAGTTTGTACGGACTTATGTGCATGGAAAGAAGGGTTGGTTCTAAAATGACGGATACGCATATGTTATGATCCGCGTATGGAAATCAAAATGCACATCGTTTACGAGAAGGTTGACGACCTGATTCAAGCGTCAGTTGCGGAGCTGCCCGGCGCAATCTCACTTGGCTCCAGCGTCGAAGAAGCTCGTAAGAATCTTGATGAAGCAATTGAAATGGTGCTCGAGGGAAATCGTTTGCTCACAGAAGATGGTGCGCGCGAAACAATCACGAGCGAGGAAATTGCTTTCCGCGCGGCATGAAAGAGTCGACCTAGTTCGTCACCTTGAAAGACACGGTGAGTTCGTGCGCGAAGGTAGGGAGCATACGTTGTACATTAACCGCCAAGCTAGGAAATCGGCCACCGTCCCAAGGCATCGCGAGATTCCCAAAGGCACTGTGAGAAGTATTTGCCGCGCCCTCGGATTGCCTTCCCCAATCTAATCTGTAGATTCGTCGTCAAACATCATGTCGAGTTTTTATTTCGTCGAAACCGTTCCCGATCGCACCAGGCAATTGGCAATTGCGGCGACTATGTGGTTAGGACTTGCCGCCGGCGCGACGTTTCTTTTTTTCTTCAATCCGGCGCTCTCCTCAAATCAATTTTTTCCTAAGTGTCCGTTTCGCTTGCTGACTGGTTGCCAATGTCCCGGCTGCGGCTCGACGCGCGCGTTTTATCAACTTCTGCATCTCCATCCGATCGCCGCCTTCAAGTTTAATCCGTTGATGGTGCTGACGCTGCCTTTTATCGTTTACGGCTTTCTCGGATTCACGAAGAGCGCCGTAACCGGCAAACCATACCGTCGCTTGTTCATCCCGCCGAGGTACATGTGGGCGTGGCTGGTGCTGCTGATCTTCTTTTGGGTCTTTCGCAACACTCCTTGGTATCCGTTTGCATCGTGAGCTGTAGCGCGGATCGCAGGCATCTTGCCTGCGGTTCGCCCGGCATCCTTGCCGGCTCACTAAATCATTCGGGACGCGGGGCAGAGATGCCCGCGCATCGCACGCAAGATGCGTGCGCTCCTTTCACCGCGATTGTTCCGCTGTGATTCTTCTTCCATTTACGATTTACGATTCACGATTTACTATCCCTTCATGAACTCTGATCCCGCAATTCGCATCACGATGCTGCCGCGCGACACAAACTCGCAGGGCACTATCTTTGGCGGCGTCATTCTCAGCTACATCGACATCGCCGGCGCCATCGAAGCTCACCGGCACACCGGCATGGATCGCTTCGTCACCGTCGCGATGCGTGAAGTCATTTTTCACGCGCCGGTATTCGTCGGCGATCTGGTCAGCTTTTATTCAGAAACGTTGAAGGTCGGCACGACTTCGATCACCACGCGGGTCGTAGTTGAAGCCGAGCGCTATGGCTCGCCCGGCGACCGCGCCCGCGTGACAGAAGCTGAGGTCGTTTACGTTGCGGTTGATAAGGCCGGAAAGAAAACGAAGATATTGGCTAACGAGACATGATCTTCCGTCAGTTGGTGATCGCTATGCCGTAGCGAATCAATTCCGTCCGCAACTGCGCGGCGGCTTTGAATAGAATCGTGTTGATTCCCAGTTCGCGCGGGCATTCCAGGTTTACTTCCCGATCGTCAATGAACAGACATTCCTGGGGCGCGCGCTGGGTAATCTGTAAAACCATGCGATAGATTGCCTCGTCAGGTTTACGCAGACCGAGAAAGCACGAGCTGAAGAAAACGGAAAAGTAACGCGCCAAGCCAAACTTCTCGATCCGAAAAACATTTAGTTCAAGAATTTCATTGTTGAGCGTAGCCATGAAGTACCGGCCTGACTGCGCCAGCTCTTCGGCAAGCTTCAGCGAATCCGGCTTCGCCTGAGATTGCGCGAAGATGAAATCGCTAAACTCCTCGCGGGTGAACGAACGCGGCCGATAAAATATTGCGCGATCAAGATAACGCTCGAGTGCGAGGCGGTTTGTCTCGATGGCGTGCGCAACCTTCTCATGCCGCTCGCTGTACTCGTCCCAATCAAGACCGAACTTCTCAGCCGCCGCGCGCCGCGAAGCGTGTCCCCAACCGTCGGTCAAGAGCACACCGCCGATGTCAAAGAAGATAGTGGTGATCATTGCAGTGTCATTTGGAGTGCGGTGGCAAGCGCAGCGCGACACCGCTTTGAATTATCTTGCACGCAAGGAACCAAAGCGCCGTCGCCGCTACGCTCTGCCGGCGCACTCCAAACCCTCACCAGCGATGATATGCCGGATGACCCAGCTTCACCGCCACGAAGGTTCCATGACACGTCGCACAAACCTTGTCATGCGCGATCAACTCGCCTTCGACAACCGCGCGATCCTCGTTTGATTCGACGACGCGCGCTCGCAGCTCGACTGGTTTATCGGTTGGTGTCGGCCGCATTAGTTTGATCGTGTAATCGGCGGTGACTGTGCATGGCGGATGATCCAATCCAGCTTTCTTCATCAGGTGATACGCCGCCGTCCAGTTGCAATGGCAATCGAGCAGTGTGCCGATAATTCCGCCGCTCAACATTCCGGGGAATGCTTCCTGATAAGTTTCAGGATTGAAAGTCGCGACGACTTCATCACCCTGAGGAAAGCTGCGGACGTGCAAACCCCTTTCATTCGCCGGCCCGCAGCCGAAGCAGGCCATCTGCGGCGCGTAACTTTCCTGGAGACTCTTTTCGTTCAAATTCATTTGTGCTCTCTTGCTTGGGCATGAAGTCAGTACCATCCGCGTAAGCGGATGGATCAGGAAAGCCCCTTTATCCCACCTGCTAACGCTGGTGGTACTGACCTCACATCTGGTGCGCGCCTCTCTCCGCTCGTAGCTGTTCCCGCAATTTGAATCTCTGCACTTTGCCGGTGGCAGTGTACGGCAGTTCATCCACGAAGATGTAACGGCGTGGCTGCTTGAATCGCGGTAATGCAGTTTCACAGTGGTTGCGCAATTCGTCTTCCAATGTTGCGCTGGGCTCTCGCGGAACTACAAACGCGCACACACACGACAGACCATCTTTATCAAATCCTTCGACGACGGCCGTCGCGCGCACACTTCCATGGCTCATGAGCGCGCTTTCAACTTCGATCGGCGAAACCCACTGGCCCGTCGGTTTGAAACAATCATCGCTGCGCCCCATGTGCCACCAGACTCCGTCTTCGTCGCAACGATAGAGATCGCCTGTCCGCGCCCACCCGTCGACAAATGTTTCTGCGCTCAACTTCGGCCGCTGCCAATAACGCGACGCGGCGCTGCCGCCGCGAATCCAAAGGTTGCCGACCTCTCCCGTAGCTGTTGTCACGCCGTCATGATCGACTAGCCGAGCTTCATAACCTTTCAAAAGTTTCCCGCTGCTGCCATAGCGCACCTCGCCTTCATGATTCGACATGAACATGTGCAGCATCTCAGTCGAGCCGATTCCATCCAACACCTCGACACCAAAAGTCTTCTGCCATTCTTCGCCGAGTTGTGCCGGCAGAGCTTCACCGGCGGAAATGCAGAGTCGCAGAATAGACGTATCAAGAGGTGCGATGCTGTGATGATGCTCAAGCAACATGCGAAACACGACCGGCACGCCAAAGAAGATCGTCGGTCGATAATCACTGAAGACGCGGCTCACTACTTCGGGCGTCGGTTTCTCTCGACACAGAATCGTCGTAAAGCCATTCAACAAAGGAAACGTAAATGCGTTTCCCAGACCGTAAGCAAACGGCAAACGTGAAGAAGAAAACAGCCGATCGCCATCGCGCAACTTTAGCACTTCAGGGCAATACGTTTCGTTTGTATAAAAGATGTCGGCCTCGCTGTGCACCGCCCCCTTCGGTTCGCCGGTGCTGCCCGACGTGTAGAGAATGAAGGCGTCCGTCTCCTTGTCAAAAGCCCGGCCGTGAGGGAGGACCTCTCTGTCTCCGAGTCTCGCCCGAGTGACCGGGAATTGGGATAACGCCAGGCGCTGCGCGGTCGCAAGATTCTCAACCGCGATTCCGGGAATCTCGAGAGAAGCATCATCACTGCCGCGCTGAACCACAAGGATGTTTTGCAGATCAATCAAGGGTGCGTTGTTGAGCAACGAACCCGCAGCCTGCGCTTCCACAATCGCCACACGCGCACCGCAATCTTTCAGAATGAAGAGTTGATCCTCGCGCCTAAGGGCCAGATTGATCGGCACCGCGATCGCGCCTAACGAGATGATGGCCACGAACGAAGCGATGAACTCAGGAGAATCAGCGAGCAGGATCGCGACACGTTCACCTTCCGAGATTCCCAGCGCATTCAATCTCTCAGCAACTCGCACAGTCTCGTCGCGCAGTTCCGCATAAGTAATCTCGCGATGTTCGTAGAGAATCGCGACGCGCGAATCGCGTTCCGAGGGAAATAACCGATTGAAAAGATTCTTACCAACCATGACTTAGAAAATCCGAGTTGCTTTGCCAAATCAAAACTCTCTCAGTCTGCGGAGCAGGCGTCAGCATAAAGCCTGGGGTGAAGCGAAGCGAGCCCCAAGAGCAGACAAGTGAAACGAGAAGGGAGCCCGTGAAACGGGGGCGACGGCGCTACTCGATTTAAGAAAGTCGCGTCGGTCCATGCGATGTGGGAATTTATCAGACCGCCATCGCCGGTATCCCCAACAGTTTGAACTCGCCCAAAAAAACCGCCGTCCTTCTTTTTGAACATGTTCAAAAACTGGTTTCCGAATTGCGGAATTTGGAATTGGCGGAGGCTCAAGAAATGAAAATCGTAGTTCCAGTTGGATCGGGTTATGTCGGTACGTTGCTCGCCCGCGCGTTTCACGAGCAGGGTGACGAGGTTGTCGTTCTCAGTCGCACGCCGGCGAACAAGCGCTGGCGCGTGATTGCGTGGGATGGCGAAAATCTCGGCGAGTGGGCAACTGAATTTGAAGCCGCCGATGCGATCATCAATCTCGCGGGACAGAGCGTGAACTGTCGCTACACCCCGGAGAATCGCCGCATCATCACCGAGTCGCGTTTAAAATCAACGAAGGTTGTCGGTGGCCCAATGCCGCAAGAAATCTCTGCTTACAGGCCCGCAAAAATGGTCATTCTTGTGTGTGAGCACTATTCAGCGATCGACGCGCGCCCAATTCGCACGCCGCCGTTCGTCGTGATGGCACGAATCGTTGGTCCACCCGAACCAAGATCGACGCTGATCTCTTTTGGCATGCGATGACGCTCGGTCAAGGGAACGTTCAAGGCAAAATCCGAACTGACGTTGCCATTCGTAGTGGCGGCTTCGAGATGCGCCGAATAATTATCCGGCATCGCGATGTTGACGCCGCCGTTGGTCGTCGTCACGTTCAGCATTTCACCTTCCCAACGCGCACCCGCGAGCTCGACATGCACGCCGCCGTTTGTCGTGCTGCCGGCAACCGCGCCGCCAACTCGCTTCAGCGAGACACCACCGTTCATCGTTTTGAAGCCAATCCTTCCGCTGACGTCACTAATGGAAATTCCGCCGTTGTGTGCTTGCAATGAAAGATCCGATCGTCGCGGCACGAATACTTCGAAGCTCACATACCATTGATAATCGTCGCGCGACTCGGGGCCTTCGGCGTGAATGTTCAGCGCAGTCGTTTCGATGCGCACCTGCTGGGCAAGCGAATCGGCTTCGGATTGCGTTGGCGCACGACTTTCAATTTTCGCGCGCACCAGGATTTCGTTTCGGTCCCAACCTTTGATTGAAATGCCGCCGTTCTGCTTGCCATCGACGGTGGTTTGGCCGCCTGCCGGCAGCGTCTGCTCTTTGATTTCGCAATGACTGAAAAGCCTGTCGCCGTCGCGCGATTCGCGACATTGCAGTGAGCCGTCAGATTTCTTGTCTAATTTCTTTTCGGATTTATCCTGAGCTGCAATCGCAACCGCAGAACCGAACATGGCCAGCGCCAATGCAAAGTAACAGAGTGATTTCGTCATAACGCTCTCCTTAGCTAGAAACTTTTCCGGACAGACGTGGAACTGACAAGTTAGTGAGCCCACGCGGGAAAAGGTCGCAGAAATTTGCGAAGACCCCGACGTTTTTTTTGTCGTTCTGTCGCCCGCTAAAGCGGGCTTGGAAATCTTTCCCGCGCGTTACCCAGCCCTAAAGGGCTGGGCTACTTTCGAGCGTCCGCTCCGCGGACTACCACCACACTTGGAATCCCGTCGTCTTCTCCTCTATCATGGCACGACATTGGCCGGATCATTCGACCGGACGATATACGGGGCCGTAGCTCAGCTGGGAGAGCGCATGACTGGCAGTCATGAGGTCAGGGGTTCGATCCCCCTCGGCTCCACCAATTCGATTCGCAAACCTGAAGCACGACCTGCTGAAGGAATCTCGCCCTGAATCGCTTACGCACGATCATCAAAATTGGCATTAAGGTCGGAGTCGTCTTAATCGTCTCTTTACTTTGCCTGGAAGTTCTGATGACCGTTTCGGATCCCTACTTGTTCAAAGACCGTTTTGAATACGATCCCGATCTCGGTTTTCGCGCGCGCGCATACTTTCGGTCTGCTCCGGGAATCATGGGCGAGGGTGATGACGGCACGATCACAAATCGGTTTGGTTTCAATGATCGCGATTATTCCCTAACGAAAGAACCCGGGACCTTCAGAATTCTGGTGGTCGGAGATTCATTCGGTTGGGCCGGAGGACTCAAGGCCAATTACACCGCTTTGCTCGAGCAGATGTTTGAGAAGCGCGATCAATCTCATAAAGTCGACGTGGTAAATACGGGTTACCAGGGCACACACACTGGCGAGCAGCTATTGATGCTCAAGAAGTTTGGCCTGCAATACAAGCCTGACTTGGTCATCCTTGGCTTTTTTGCGGGCAATGATTTTTTCGACGCTGACCCAAATCGCAAACGAATTATTGTTAATGGCTGTTTCGTGGATATCAATAGGCAACACGAACATCGCCTGTTCGGGTATCCAATCATCTTCCAATCGCGTTTGCTGGTGTTCCTGGACCAAAAATACGAGCTCTCTCGTGAAGCGAAGCAAGCGAAAAAAGAAGCGCAGGAATGGGCTGCCGCAAACGGACAACCTGTGCCGACGAAGAGTTTGTCGCAAGAAAAGTTTTACCAGTTAGAGAGGAGCTATTTGCAATTTCTTGATACGAAAAGCTCGGCGGCGCGTTTCGGGCAGAATACTGATTACATTTTTCGCAGCATTCGCGAAATGAACGATCTGCTCAGGGCGCGCAATATCAAGTTCATGGTTGCGATATATCCCGACTCGACGCAGGTCACGCCCCAGCTATTCGACACTCTGGTCACAAAGTTTGGATTGAACCGTGAAGATTACGACTTGAATCTGGCGCAAGACCAATTGAGGACTTTTCTGATCTCGAAGCAGATTCCTTATCTTGATTTACTGGAAACCTTTCGAGCGGAAGAGGCGAAACACGACCTTTATCTGCTTCACGACCCGCACTGGAACAAGGCCGGAAACGAACTGGCGGCCCAGAAGCTTTTTCAATATCTGAATCAATCAGCCGATGGTCAGAAACTTATGGCGCGGTAATCCCCGTGCGCTTTCGCCATTCATCGAGGCTCTTCCTTAATTTCTCAACCACTCCCGGCAAATCGTCCGAATAGACTTCGCCGGAACTTGTGTCATAGAGCACTTCGTTAGCTCCGCTGACTACGGCGTGGAAAGTTTCCAAGTGAATTGCGGGTTGCTTATCAACCAGAAGATAAGGCGGCCGGCAGACCGAATGCGACACATGATGCGGGCCTGTGGCAAAGCTTTCACGAGGCAGAATATCTTCACCCTGATTGATTTGATTCCAGCGTGATACGCCCGAAAGCTTGAATGAATGCGGCAGCCGTTGTATGTCCATAATAGTCGGGAACAAATCGATTAGATCGATCACGCCATTGATCCGAACGCCGGGTTTGACGTCATGATGCGCGGGTAATTTCATAATTAGCGGCACATGCAAGGTATCAGGCGCGAGCAGAAAGTGTTGATACGGGAGTCTCGGACTTTCAAGTATTTCACCGTGCGGCGCTGTGAAAATGATCAGGCTTTGATCGTAAAGGTCTTGGTCTTTTAGGTGTGACACGAACGCAGCGATTTGTGAATCCAGGTAAGTGACTGTGCCCCCGTACACGGCCAGCGGATATCGAAAATCAACGACGCCATTCAGCCACGACGTGATGTCCTGCTCAGTCCTCTCAAGCAACTTGATGATCTCTTTGATCCACTGCAGCAGCTCATTCGGCACGCGACCGTCACGCATCACTTTCGTTTGATGACGAAGCCACTCGCCGAATTGATCTCGCGATTCGCCGCGCATCGCCCGCGCTCCCAGATTCAGAACATGCTCGGCGAGATCTGGCTTGAAATCGCTGCGATCTTTAAGAACCGCAACCGTGTCTTCCAGAATGTCGATGACTTCCGCGACCGCTTGACCACTTTCGAGCAGTGGCAGGACGGCGCGCACGACAAGCGCCGATTCAACAGAGCGAATCCGGCCAATCTCTGATGGCAGATATTCATTTCGAGATTCAGTTGGATCGCCGGCGTAGTACATCGAAGCAAACGGCGCCGGGGGCATCGAGGGCGGATGCACATCGAAATAGTGAATCCAAGAGAAGCAAGGCCGATCCGGGCGCTGTTCGAAACGGCGAATGAATTGCCGGTTCGTGACCGCGCCATCCTGCATCGGATTCGAAAGTGTGCGCAGAACTTCGTCAAAGATTCGATCGAGATAGTTTTCTCGCCCTGAGAGTTCGCGCGAGCTAACTGCGAACGTTGTGTGATAACCGCGCTGCTTCAAAGCAGTTGCCAGATTCGTCTTAGCTACCGGAAAAGCTTGCCATTCCCGGCTGACGCCGTGCTCGTGTGAATGCAGACCCGTCAGGATCGAAACGTACGAACCCAGCGTCATGCACGATTGCGACCAGGCCTGTTCGAAGAGCACGCCTTCCGCGGCTAGTTGATCGAGGCCGGGCGTTTGTATTTCCGGATGTCCGTAGCAACCAAGATAACGCGCCGGCAGCGCGTCCGCAGTCAACAGAAAAATGTGCGGCTGACGATCGTGCCTGCGCGGCTTTGAGACGACCGCGACTTTGTGAATGATCCGCGGATTGGCCCAGCCGGCCCAAGCGTACTCAGTCGAACGTCGCCATCCGACTTTCGTCGTGAAGACAAGCTTGATCGATTGACCCGCAAACTTTGAAAGATCGAGTTTGTGTCTCACCCAAGCTCGATCGGATTCAAGCTTGCGCGGGTTTAACGTTGCTCTGAATGCAACTCTACGGCGGCCGTCACTTTCGATGCTAACTATGAATCTAACCGGACTCTTGAGCTGCGGCCACGCGACTTCTTTGATTCCGATCGCAAAGACTAGTTTCGCGTTAGTGCCGACCTTCACCGGCGGAAAAGCAATCGACGACGGCGGATGTTGGAAGATTGCCGTTTCAACTTCGCGCGCGAGAATTATCTTCTGCAAATCGACGTAATCCGCGGACGGCGCGTCGATCGAAACAGCAGCGAGCGAGTCAACTAGATACTCTGTTTGGAGCATCGTTGCGAATGAATCTCCTGATAAAGCGCGATTAGTTGGCTCACGTTATCGTCCATGCTTTTGATTGATAGATCTTGCGTAAGACTGTGCAGGCGAAATGACGCAAATGCGTTGGCCCAAGCGTCAATGTCGCCCGGCGGAAGCAGCACGCCGTTGATTCCGTTATTGATCGACTGCGCGAGCGTGCCGATGTTACTCGCAAGGATCGGAAGCCCGATGTATCGCGCCGCCTTCACCACTAACGGCTCGTTTTCGTACCAAAGCACGGGCATCGCCAGCGCGTCAGCCGATTCAAACACTCGACCTAATTCACCTGGCGGGAAAGTTCCCATGAACTCGACGCGATTGTCCGTGGCGGCAAGCCGCTTCAGCGAATCAAGATAAGGATTCGTTCCGCGAATGTCGCCGTAAAGACGCAAACGCATCTTCAAATCAGCTCGACGCGCCAGGGCTTCAATCACAACATGCGCACCTTTGTGATAGACCAAACTTCCGATGAAGACGATTTCGATCGGTTCACTCGCATGTGATTTTGCGGGCTTCAGACCCGCAGTCTCAAGTCCATGGTGCAACACATGGATTTTTTCTGCCGGATAGCCATTGCGCACGAAGATTTCTTTTTGAAAATCAGAAAGCGCGATCACCCGATCGGCGCGCTGAACCGTATCTCGCAGATAACTTTCCCGTTCGCGGATCGCCTGAAGGTCGCGCACCGAACGCGGTTGATTTTTGCCGAGCACGGTTGACGCGATCCTGGACGCCGCACGCAAAAACGGAGCCGGCAGCTTCTGCATCACCTCGCCTGCAAAGCCATGCAGCTCGTGCACGCAACGCAGGCAATCCAGATCGTGCCGCGGTCCATCGCAAAGTTCTTCGTTCCATCGAATCAAAGTATGGCGCGCGCAAATGAACCAGTAATCGGCGAGCGTCAGCACCACAGGCAACTGCATCTCGTAACATAAATTCAACGCCGCGCCTGAGAGCTTCATCGCGTGAACTGCATGAACGATGTCCGGCTTGAGCCTTTCAAGCTCGGGTTTCAACAGCTCAACGATGTGTGGATTGTCGTACTCGGCGCGAGCAGGATGTCCGGCGCGGCTCAAGTTGTAATGAATCTCAGTGACCGGGACGCCTTCATGCTCTGTGGTTGTTGCCTTGAAGTCATTCCGATCGAGCGATGGTGATTCGACATGCGATATCACGCGCACTGAATGCCCCGCGCGTTGCGCGCGAACAGCCAGGCCGTGCGTGTAAACTTCTGTGCCGCCGACGCTGCGCGGAAAATACTGATGTGTGAAATAGGTAATCTGCAACTGATTAAGCCGGAATTACGGTGTCTTGACGAGTTCGATCCGTTCTCTATAGACTCCGTTGATTAATTGAAGTCAGCAGAAAACTTGCCCCTGGACACAACCGATGAGCACCTCGCTGAATGATGCAAATGCGGTAATCTCGACCGCGCTGCCGCGTTCCCGCTCTAACCAATTGCCGGCAGAACCGGTCACGCGTATTCGACCCAGTCGCTTTTGGGAAAGCCTTGATTTTGCTGAACTGTGGACTCAACGCGAAGTGCTCTATTTCCTGATGTGGCGCGATCTTAAAGTCCGTTACAAGCAAACGATTATAGGTGCAGCCTGGGTTATTGACGGTGTACCGTACCCGATTTTTGCCTACACCGCGTTGCTGCTTTGGACCTTTGTATCGAACGCGGTGCTCAGCAGCAGCTACAGTCTGGTCACCAATGCGCAGATCATCACGCGCGTCTATTTTTCGCGACTGCTGATTCCGGCCGCAGCCGTCGGGGTGAGATTAGTCGATCTCTTGATCGCGACGCTCGTGCTGATCGGATTGATGATCTATTTCCAGGTTCCAATTACCTGGAACGTTTTGATGTTTCCGGTATTCGTTGCAGAAATCGCCGCGCTCACTCTCGCCGTTGGTTTGATCTGCGCGGCGCTTAACGTTCGCTATCGCGATGTCGGCACCATGTTGCCGATCCTGCTTCAAGTTTGGATGTTTCTGTCGCCGGTCGTTTATTCCTCCAGTCTCATACCAGAACGATTGCGAGTGGTTTATTTTCTCAATCCGCTAGCCGGAATAATTGATGGCGCGCGCGCTTCTCTATTCAATCTGCCTTTTTTCTGGGCCCATATCGCGATCTCTGCTCTCGTAACTTTTCCCATGCTCGTTTTTTCAATTCATCTGTTTCGCAGAATGGAGAGCAGCTTCGCGGACGATGTGTAGACGAAGGTTCACCGCACCGCAACTCTTTTCACATGAAGCCAATCATCAAAGCGGACAGCCTGGGGAAAAAATATCATCTGGGTCGACGCGAGACGGTGGCGCCGACTCTGCGCGAAGCACTTAAAGACTCGCTAAAGTCGGCGGCGCAACTTATTCGTGGTCGGAATCGCAGTGACCCGATCGTCTGGGCGTTGGATGACGTTAGCTTCGAAGTGCAGCCCGGCGAAGTAGTCGGAATCATCGGACGCAACGGCGCCGGAAAATCGACGCTGCTGAGAATTCTCGCGCGCATCACTCGACCAACGAGAGGTCTCGCGGATCTTTATGGTCGGACCGGAAGTTTGCTCGGAGTCGGCACTGGTTTTCATCCCGACCTGACTGGCCGCGAAAATATTTACTTGAACGGCGCGATTCTCGGAATGAACAAGCAGGAAATCACGCGCAAGTTCGACGAAATTGTCGCGTTTGCTCAGGTCGAAGGTTTTCTGGACACGCCCGCGAAACGATATTCCAGCGGAATGTATTTACGTCTCGGGTTTGCAATCGCGGCCCATCTCGAACCGGACATTCTGCTGCTTGATGAAGTGCTGACAATTGCCGACGCAAGCTTTCAGAAGAAATGCTTGCAGAAGATTAAGGACGCCAGTCGTGACGGCACGACCGTCCTATTCGTCAGTCATAATCTGACTTCCGTCAAGCAGGTGTGCGATCGTGCAATTCACATTCATTCCGGCCAGCTTTATGACGATGGCGCACCTGAGGCGGTCATCAGCAACTACCTAAAAAGCATTTCGCATTAGCTACTTGAAATCGATCAGGGCGTCCAGAATTCTTTCGCTGGCCTTACCGTCGCCGTAAACATCCGTTGCATTACTCATTGATCGATAGGCTTCGTTGTCTTCCTGCAATCTGGAAATCTCTGCCACGATTGCTTCAGTTTCGACACCTACGACGCGCGCCACTCCGGCAGTCACGACCTCAGGTCTTTCGGTTACATTTCGCAGCACCAGCACTGGCTTACCCAGGCTGGCCGCTTCTTCCTGCAAGCCTCCGGAATCAGTGACGATCGCAAATGACTTGTGAGCCAAATGAATCAGCGACAAATAATCCATCGGATCGAGTAGAACGATCCCTTCAGCCCCGCCGAGTAATTGTCGGACGGGGCGATCGACCTGAGGATTGCGATGTACCGGATAGACTATTTTTATGTGGCCGCGATAGCGACGAACTGTCTCGAGCAACGCACGGCAAATGTTCGCTAAAGGTTGGCCGAAGTTTTCGCGCCGATGCGCGGTCACCAGAATTACCGGCACGCCATCCAGAAGCGAGCTAACCTCAGGCGGAACTGGACGCTGCAACATCAACTTGAGCGCGTCGATACCGGGGTTTCCGGTTACATGAATTCGATCGCCGGCGATGCCTTCATCGATCAGGTTCTGCCGGGCGTTCTCCGTGGGCGCAAAATGAAGGTCCGCCAGCAAACTCACAATCCGGCGGTTGATCTCTTCGGGAAACGGTTGCCATTTGTTATCAGTGCGCAAACCGGCCTCGATGTGCGCGACCCGCAAGCCGGCATGAAATCCCGCCAGAGCCGCAGCGGCAGCAGTAGTCGTATCACCTTGAATTAGCAGCCAACCAGGTTGTTCGTTCTTTAGTATCGGCTCCAGCTTCTCGAGCACCGCTGCAAAGACCCGCGACGGCGACTGATCGTCAGCCATGATATCGAGATCGTAATCGGGCTTGATCGCAAACAGCTCCAGCGGTGAGTCCAACATACCTCGATGCTGTGCAGTCACACAGACCTTTACATCAAATGAGTTAGACCTTCGCTGCATCGCCTGAATCACCGGCGCCATCTTGATGGCCTCCGGTCGCGTTCCGAATATTGAAAGGACTTTGAGCATCAGCCTGGTCTTGGGTTTAGCTTGATTCCTTGAATCTATGAAACGCGGCAAAGGCCTGCGCCCCAGGTGAATCCCGCGCCGAATGCTGGAAGCAAAACATAATCCCCCGACTTCGTCTCGTGAGCGCGACGTAATTTGTCGATGGCTATTCCCATCGAGGCTGAAGAAGTATTGCCCAAGTCTTCCATGACGGAGATTGCCGTGGTCTTCTCAGCCGAAACACTAAGATTGCGCATCACTCGAGCCAGCAGATTCGAATTGCCTTCGTGTGGAACGACCCAACGGACTTCCTCAACGGCAATATGATTGCGCTGCAAAATAGCTTCGCAGGCGGTGACGACTTTGCGTGACGCTTGCAAAATTACCGATTGACCAACCATTCGTGGCAACGAATCCGCGGCTTTACCGGGCCGACCGAATTCCGTTCCTGGACTACGAATTCCCAAATCATCCATGTAGTTGCCGTCCGTTGCCAGTAGTATGTCCAAGATTTCCAGAGAGGCCTCGCCACGCGCAGCCGACACGATCAAGGCAGATGCTCCATCCCCAAAGAGCATTGAAATTTTTCCAGATTCCGGCGACATTTCAAGCCACGGCGACTGGATTTCAGCCAAACAAATCGCCACGTTACAAGCGACTTTCGTGGCGATCAGCGCTCGAGCTATTTGCAAACCGTAAAGGGCGTTGCAACACGTGGCGCGAATATCCAGGCATGGAATGTCGCGCAAACCATTTTTTCTTTGCACGGCTGCGGCGGTTCCCGGAATGAAACGATCGGGCGTCATCGTGCCAAATAAAAGGTAATCCACGTCTGCTGGCGCCAGCCGAGCATCTTTCAAAGCGCGTCCGAGAGCAGCTACGGCTAACGAGCTGGTTGTTTCCGTTGAAGAAGCCCAGCGACGGCGGCGAATCCCGGCCGACTTAAAAATATAGTCGGGATCGAGACCCAACGCCTCGGCGATTTCTTCATTGGAAACTATTCGTTCGGGCAGATAGATGCCCGACCCTGCCACACACGCCTCCACCGTCTAATCCTTTCGCGAGCTGAGGTATTGCTCAATTGCGGCGATGCTGTGGAAATTTTCAGCATCGATATCGGGATCTGGAATCTTGATACCGCCGTTCGCCTCGAGCAAAACGATTAAATCGACCAATTGAAAGCTATCGAGTACGCCGCTTTTGAAGAGGTCGTCATCTCTTACAGGCGACGCGACGCCGACAGTCTTTGCGCGTTCAGTCAAAAAATCGAGCGCGGCTGCGGGTATGGTCATTGAATATTATGGTTGCAATGCGCCCTTGCTTTTAAGGCTTTCAATCAACTTGTCCGTGCGCCGCAATCCGCCTTCGAAGGTCAGATGATAGTAACCATCATAGAAATTCTCCAACGGAAAACTCATTTCCACTGGTGTGTCCAGGATGGGAAAACGCAATAGCCGTTGTAAGTTTTCGGCGATACTTTGAGTGTCCGCCGTTCGTCTCCCTAATAATTCGCGCGGAATGGGCGGAAAAGAAAAGTACACGCGGGCGCCTCGCCGCTCGCATGCGAGGCTGAATTGATTCAGGCCGTTTATTGCGCGGACCATCGTTTCCGGGGTCGCATCGGTACCTGCTATCGGCAGGTCTTTGATTTCCAGTCTCTCGGGCCTGTTGTAGTGTCCTACAATATCACCGTAATCATTAACGGCAGCGCGGCGATAAACCGCGCCGTTGTCTTCTAAATAGGCTTTGAGAATTTTGTTCTTGCCATCGACTGTGTAGCGAAACACATTGCCGGCAATGATGAAACCTTTATTTAGAACTTCGACCATGTTGCCGGAGGCAAACGATCGAATGGCCGCGGGCCTTTGCTCCAGTTCGGCGTACAAGAATTCGCCCTTGCCGTAATAAAACGATCCGAAATGTTCGTATTCAGGCGAGATGACAATTACATCGCCGCGCCGCACCCAGGGCGCGACGTTATTAAGCATGAAAGCCAACCCGTCGCCAACATTCACGCCCATGTTGATCGGATGATAGCCGGTGCGCTTTTCCAGTTCCGGAGAATTTATGCCGAACAACAAGTTCGACCCGCCGATTAGAATCAGACGCGGTGAGGCCGCCTGTTCCAGCAGCCGCTGCTTGTCCTTATTCGCCGCGCCCAGCTCGAGACTGAAAGGTTTTTGCTTCACATAGACGGACAGAATGATGGCCCAGATGGCTAGATGCGTCATCAGAAACAGCGACAGCTTGCGAAGAAACATCCACATAAGTTTTCAGAACTGATAATAGTAAAACTGGCTGATCGAGTATGTGCCGAAATAGATCACGATGAAAATCACACCCTGATACACGAACCATCTGACAATAGTAGGCCGTCCGTCCATGACCAGAGGATGTTCGCGGCGCCGCTGTAGCCACTCAATCCCAACAAAGCCGAGCATAAAAATCGCAAACGTTTTTCCCGCAAGAGGATAAGCTGGATATGGATGAAGTAGAGCCCGCAGTGAACGGTACGCGGTCGCCGAAAAAATATCGCTGAAAATTTTCTTCAGAATCAAAAAAGCTTTTCCCACAGTTTCAGCACGGAAAAAGATCCACGTCAAACAGATGAAACCGAATGTCAGCGACGTCCTGATTGTCGATTTGAGGAAAGACCCGAACTTGCTGATCGCGGCGGGTCGGGCGCCGGTTTTCAGAAACACGGCGGGCAGTACGGCTGTTCCGTTCAGTCCAGCCCAAATCAAAAAGTTCCACGACGCGCCATGCCACAATCCGCTCAACATGAAAGTTATCATCACGTTGAGTATCTTGCGTACAGCTGAACCCCTGATGCCGCCCAGGCGAAAATAAACGTAGTCTCTAAACCAGCTCGTCAGTGAAATATGCCAACGCCGCCAGAACTCAGCCGGTGATTGGGCGAAATAGGGATAAGCAAAGTTTGGCCCGGAGCGGATGCCCAGCAATTTACCGGCGCCGATGGCAATGTCCGAATAGGCCGAAAAGTCGCAGTAGATTTGAAATGCAAAACAAACTGTCGCGAAAAGCAGCGCTGTGCCCGGCCTATTCGCAGCTTCACCGTAAACAAGATTCACAATCGGCGCGAGGTTGTCGGCCAACACCATCTTCTTAAAAAGACCCCAAAGGATCTGCCGGCATCCGTCCGCAGCGAGCGGATAACTGAAGCGGCGCTCGGCAAGCAACTGGCGCAGAAGATTGCCGGCCCGATCGATAGGTCCCGCGAGAATCTGCGGAAAGAACGAGACATACGTCAGATAGGCGACCAGATTACGCGTCGGATCAAGCCGACCGCGGTAAACGTCAATCACGTAACTCAACGATTTGAAGGTGTAGAAACTGAGACCGACGGGCAATAGCACTTTGACGAGGGTGGGATCTGTGCGCCATCCGATAGATTTGGCGAGAAGTTGGAAATTCTCGGAAAAGAAATTGAAGTACTTGAAAAATACAAGTGTGCCGATATTGGTGAGAATGCTCAGTCCCAGCAGGCTATGGCGAAGACGAATCTTCTGCGCTTTTCCCAGCAGAATAGCCAGCAGGTAATCTATTGTTCCTGAGACTAGCAGCAGGACGCCGAAGCGGCGATCCCATGTCAGGTAAAATAAGTAACTGCTAATTAGGAGTAAGACGTTTTGCGGTCCGAGTCTTCGAAGAGTCCAGTAAACCGCGAAAACGATTGCTAAAAAAAGGATGTAGGTCGGGGTGGTGAAGGCCATTAGCCTTGAAGAGGATTGTGCGCCGCAGCGTTTTGTTTGATTGCGAGAAAAAGCCCTCGTGATCGTGTAAACATGTGGAATTGATATTGATCGGCCGAGTAGTCGTGCTGCTCAAAGACAAGATCGAAACCGGCTCTCAACGCCGCGCGCAAAAGCGATTCTTTCGTCAACCAGAAAGACCTGTTGTTCGAGTATGACGCCCAGGGCATCACTTCGGGGTCGGCGTGCGGTTCGAACTCGAAAAACCACCGGCCTTCATATTCGAAACCATCAATGGTTTCGCGGACCAGCGATCCGAGCTTGAGCCTGGAATCGAGAAGCTTAAGCGCCTGGTCGTCAGCCGGAGCATAGTGTGATTCGATGATCAGCATGCCGCGCGTCGCCGCAGCTACCTGTTGCAACCAGGCGACCGGGTCATTCAAGTGGTAGAAGATTCCCAGCGCGAGCACGACATCAAACGTGCGATATTTTTCACGACTGAAATTCTTAACATCGTCCAATCGAAATTCCATTTGCGGCAAGTCAAAGTGCTCTTTCAGCAGCAGGCATTTATCCAGATTCATTTGCCGGGCTTCGAGGCCAATGACCTCCATGCCCTCTCGCGCCATCGCCAGCGTAAATCCGCCTTCGAGGCAGCCAAGATCGGCAACTCGCAAACCTGAAAGTTGCTCGCGATAAAAAAAGGAAAGCGCCCGCAGGATGGCCTTGAGGCGCAGATCGGTCTCCATGAAATCCGGCTTGCCGGGCATCGTCGAGGTGTCCGAATTGAGCTGGATGTTGTGCGCGGTCCATTCCTGCACCGCCAAACGCCGTCTTAACTCTTCATTGGATAGAGACATTCGTTAGACCGGGCAACCACTCGGATCAGACTATTCGCAGCCAAAGACTGCCACCCGCGCCACCAAGTGATTGCGGCATGAGCTCCCTCAATCGATCTGAATGAAAGCGTTCGAGATAGTTAATAAACAGAGCTATGCGAAATGACGGATTGTATTGCAGGAAGGCTCGCAATAAATATGCCTCATTCCATGAGATACCTAAATCGCAAATCCACTGCTTGGGATATTCAAAAGGATAAAAAATATCGTGGAAATGAATGTACACACCCGACTGGAGTTTCGGCAAAACCTCAAAGACCAGATAGTTGACATCACTGCCCGCTTTACTGACATGAGTTGAGTCAATGAAAAGAATGTCATTAGCCGCGAGATTAAGAAACGTTCCCGGGTCAACATCCTGTAGTGGCGTCTGCAAAAGCTGGATTCGATTCGAATCGGCCGGCTCCAGCAGAGACAGAAATGATGCGGGATTTGGTTCGATAAAAGTGCAGGAAATCTTATTGGCAAAGAAGCGCTCGTTGGTGTCCAGCATTACGCAGGAAGAATAGCCGGCTCCGACTTCAATAATTCTTTTCGGTTTGAGGTGGCGGATCAAACCATACAAGCAAATGCCGTCCGCAAACCCGAACATCGGGTTTTGCAGAAAATATCGCAGGCCCTTCGTCTTCCCAGGTTGAAAAGGGATCTCATCGCAGTACTCGGCGAGTGACGTCAGCGTGAGAAGTTGCTCGTTAACATTCAAATCGATCGCCGGAAGACGTTCGGGAATTCTAAAGATTCTTTCCTCATTGCGCCGGACCTCGTCGTGAGAAGGAATCGGCGAATAAAAGTGACCGTCAGGTACGCAGGAGACTTGAGCCTTACTTGTTGCCGCCTCATCCGGCTGAACCAAAGAAGTATCAGGCTTGCGTCCAAACGTTCCGGCAAGCGGCATAATCCTCTTCAGTTTTTTGATTACTCCAGGGGCCATCGAAGAATTCGGTTTGACTAAGTCGCAAAGCCACTAAGTCTCAGCGACCTTTCTGATGACGGGTTCGAATCTTAGTGGGTCGTTTCTGTGCGCGATCCACGTTACATTCCACTTTGTTTCATAACGGCGGCGGTTCTCGGTGAATATTTTTTCGTATTCGCCATTGTCGATTAGTTTCTTGAATGCTGCCTGCCCAAAGTGGTGAACAAAGACGTCGGCCGCGCAGACGATCCGCAAGCCCGTTGATCTTGTGCGCATGCAGTAATCGTCATCTTCAAACATGCCAATTCCGAATTGTTCGTCCAGGGGGCCGATGCGATCGTAAGTCTCACGCCGCAAGGCCAAACAAAACATTGCCAGCATGTGAATGTCGGCGATCTGGCCGTCATTCGTTCGCATCCATTCGTCCGCGAACATCTCCATGTCGCCGAGCGTCCGATAGTCTGCGGCAATCTTTGCTTCGTTGCCGGCAAAGTTCGTCACCGGACCCACCAAACCAATCTCCGGAATGTCGAGGTGGCGTAGCAAGCGACCTAACCAGCCGCGCGAAACGATTGTGTCGTTATTGAGAACCACTAAACGCTCACCCGAACTGGCGGCGATTCCCTGATTGACCGCGCGAGGAAAACCTCGATTGTCGGAGTTCAAAACAATTTTCACGCGCCGATCTCGATTCGCCAATTTCTGCAGATAAGCCGGAGTGCCATCGCTCGAATGGTTATCAACCACGACTATTTCGTAATTCGGATAATCTGTGTTTCGCATTACGCTCTCAAGGCAAAGCCTGGTCATCGCAAGGCAGTTGTAACTGACCACCACGATGCTGGCCAACCGCGTGGCGTCGCTGAGTCCTGCCATGATCGCCTCGTATCGCCCGCGCCAAGTATTTTCCGCAGCAAACTTCCGGCGCCGCTGTCTAATGTCCGGATCGTCTTCGGCAATTGCTTTATCGAGCTGCTCGACAAAATGGTCGCGGTTACGCGCGACGTACAAAAGTTCCCGGAACGAGTTCAGCTCAGGCAAGTCCACCGAGACTACCGGTTTGCCGCAGCTCAGATATTCGTACACCTTAACCGGATCGGTCGCCTGTGTCGTGCTATTAATTTTGAATGGAATGATGCAAGCGTCGAAGTGATAAAGATACTGCGGCATGGTCTCGTAGGGTTGCTGACCCAGCACCTGCACGTTGGGCAGTCCTCGCAACTCGGTCACATCAACCTCAAAGACGCCGCCTAACAGTACGAAGTTGAAGTTAGGTCTGCGACGCGCCACCGCGATCATCAGATCGAGATCAAACCAATCGGCGATCGCTCCGAAATAGCCGACGATCGGATGTTTCGCGCCCAGCATCTTATTCGTCCGGCAGCGTTCCTGATAGAAATCGAAATCAACTGCGTTTCGAGCCAATACCGTTGGGCCGTTGCGCTTTCGCCACTTTTCATACAATCGATTGGCACTGACCACGAGTAGATCGCAGTTGTCCACCAAACGATCTTCGGCATTCGCGGCCAGTCTTCCGAATCCGGGAAATCCATTCCAATCGTCCATGCAATCATAAACGACCCGCCATCCCCAGCGACGTTTTGCTTCCTGGGCCATCGTGGTCCATGAAGGCGTCATCACATAGGCAATGGCTTCCCCGATGCCGTAGGCGGCTCGTAACTCTTCGAGCGCGGCACACAGTGAATCTGCATTCCCGCCTTTCACATCCTCCTGGTTAATCATCACCGGCCGCAGCGCCGCGAGGGTAATCTGGTAAAGATTTTCTTTGAGCTGGATCAAGGAAAACTTAGGACGAGTCTGTATCGAGAGCGTTTGATCGAGCCGAATTAGAAATACTCGGTGCCCATTGGCAGCAAACTGCGACATGAGTTGTTGCGGCCGTTGAAATCTGAAATTCCAATCGACAATGGAAAAGCACACTACGTCGGGACGCAAACGGGCCGATGTTTGAGGCTCGTTGCGGGTGGCTTCTCTTAACGACGCCGGTGATGACAAAACTACTGCTTGTTCTACATGCGTCAACGCGGCCGGCCGCACCGCGCGCATCGCCGGAGTGTTGCTGAGAGGCTTCCCGTTTTTCTTTTTTCCGTTCCGTTGAAAGCGATCGAGGACAGGGGACAACGGCGATACGAGTACTTGTTTCACACGACTGGCTCGTTGTGACCAGCGCCACGCCCGGCAAGTCAAAATCGCATTTATTCGAGCATCCCTCGCGGTGAGTTCATCGGTTAAAGCCATGACCGTTGCGTCGCGATCCGCCAGGCTTGAGTCTCGCGTTGCTACTTCGGTAAACAGATTGTCGATCACTTTCTGTTGGTGCACCCTATCCAGCCGAAGCTTTAGGCGTTCTCCTATCTGCTCGAAGAAGGCTCGGATCATTTGCGCCTCGGCTTCGGAGGCATTGACCAGCGAGTGAAGTTCGTCAGGCACGTTGGGGCCGATCGAAACTACGCCCAGACCATGCTGATGGATAAACTCGAAGTGCGGGTATCTGATCTTTATTTCTTCCCAAAGCCGCCAAACGCCGAAGTCCCGTTCCCGCACGTTGGTATCGTGCAACAGCATCACACCACGGTCGCTCATCTTTGGCAGCCAGCTCTTAAAATCGTGTTTGACAACGTCGTAGGTGTGATAACCGTCGATGTGCAAAAGATCGATCGCGCCGTCTTCGAAGTTATCGAGGGCCTCGTCAAATGAACTTTCAATCAGGGACGAGAAGGCGCCGTAAAGTGGATCGTGATGGCGCTTTAGATCGGCAAGAATCTCATCGCCATAAAAACCGCTGTGTTCATCGCCGCGCCACGAGTCGATCGCATAGCAGCGAGTATCAAGCTTCAACTCTTCCACCGCCTGGCAGAAAGCGCAGTATGAAACCCCGGTGAAGGTTCCCAACTCAACCACCGCGCGCGGGCGCAAAAGATCGATCAGCAACATTGCGAACGGAATGTGAGCGGCCCATGCGGTCGACGCAAGTCTCACCGGCTCAGTGAGGCAGATAGGATGAGACGCTGGAGTAAATCCTGATCTGGACATTTTTTAGAGTTCGCTACGGGATCAAGTTTAGGACGGCTTTTTCGGAATCGACATCGTTACAGTGTGGGGCCTAATCTAGTATAGTTTGGTCATGCCTGCAATGGATCACTGCTTCGGTGAGCCGAGTGCTGCGCGTGATAATTCTCACGGTGCCGGCGTCGAACTTTACCTCGAGTTGATGAAGCGTTGCTTACTCAATGAAATTTATCCCGAGCTCGAAATGAGCGCTAAAACGTATGAAGCAAGCGATCGACAAGAGGGTCGCGAATGGCCGGCAGGCGCTCACACAATGATCGGCCGTAAGCGCCTGGATAATATTCAATCCTGCATCGAGGACATTCTGAAACACGACATTGCCGGTGATCTGATTGAAACCGGCGTTTGGCGCGGTGGTGCAATTATCTTCATGCGAAGCGTGTTGAAGGCATACGGCATTTGCGACCGCATTGTTTGGGGCGCGGATTCGTTTTGCGGATTGCCGCCACCCAAAGAATCTTATCCAGCCGACCAGGGAAGCTGGCTGCATGAATGTGAGGAGCTGGCCGTTTCGTTGACAGAAGTTAAAGCAAATTTTCAAAAGTACGGCTTGCTCGATGATACTGTCCGCTTTCTACCGGGGTTCTTCAATGATACTTTGCCGAATGCGCCGATTGAGCGGTTGGCATTGATTCGTCTGGACGGCGATCTCTACGAATCAACGATGGTGGCGATCGAACATCTTTATCCGAAGCTTTCGATTGGCGGGTACTTGATTGTTGACGACTATGTGCTTCCGCCCTGCCGCCAGGCGATCTCAGATTATCGAGCCAGCTCTGGGATCACCGAAGAGATAGCGGCAATTGACTGGACCGGAGTGTTCTGGCAGCGTTTGTCATAGAGGTTACGTTGCGTTCAATCGCGGACCAATTTCATCGGCAATATTACGAATCGGGTATCTGGCGCAACACGTTCTGGCTGGGTGTGGCCGCCCGAAAGTGTCCGCTTGATCTTTGGATTTACCAGGAGATTCTCTTTGAAACGCGGCCTGAAGTGATTATCGAATCAGGCACTGAGTCAGGTGGAAGCGCGTTGTTTCTGGCTTCCGTCTGCGACTTGATCGGTGAAGGGAAAGTCATCACCATCGACCTCCAGGATAATCCGCTGCGGCCAAAGCATCCGCGCATTACTTACGTTTTTGGTTCGTCCGTTGCGCCTGAGACGATTGACCTGGTGAAAAAAAGTGTCGAACTCCAGACGCGCGTGATGGTTATTCTTGATTCAGATCATGGAAAAGATCACGTGCTCAATGAACTGCGGGCGTATGCAGATCTGGTGACGCCGGGATCCTATTTGATTGTCGAAGACACTAACGTCAACAATCATCCGGTGGCTGAAGACTTTGGCCCGGGCCCGATGGAAGCAGTCGAGGAATTCCTCGGCACACGCGATGACTTTGTTGTCGATCGAGAGCGTGAAAAATTTTTCCTGACTTTCAACCCTAAGGGTTATCTACTTTGTGTTGGGAGCAGGAGCGAGACGTTCGCTACATCAGACGAATAAAATCGCATGACCCTCGTAAGCGTAATCATTCCAACTCACAATCGCCCCGATCTGTTACCGCGGGCCGTTGAAAGCGCTCGCGCCGCCGGCACTGATGTCGAAATCGTCATCGTGGATGATGCTTCGACCGATGCAACGGCCTATGTTTGTCGGGAACTGAGCGACATAAAGTACGTGCGCGTCGAAAGAAATCAGGGTGTCGCCGGCGCGCGCAACATCGGAATTTTTGCGAGCACCGGAGAGTATGTCGCATTTCTTGACGATGACGATCTTCGGCTGCCCGGATCGTTAGATCTTCAAGCGGCGTCACTCGCTGCTAATCCGGATGCGGGTTTTGTTTGCGGCGCCATGATCATGACTGATCAAAATTATCAGCCGACCGGAGAAGTCATCAAACCAAAGCACGCGAGCGGGGACATCTTCTGGGCATTGCTGGAACTGGATTTTCCGGTGATGCCTTTGTGTACTTTGATTCGGAAAGAATGTTTCTTGCGGGTCGGCCTGCTGAATCGGCACGTCAGCAGCATTGATGACTGGGACATTTTCACGCGCATCGCAGAGTTGTATCCCGCGGTGGTGATTCCTGAACCGGTGGGCCTTTATCGTCAGCCTACTCCGTTTTCTGATCAGGGATCTTCTGCCAGAGCGTCGCAATTGCATCGCGTTGCGAATCATCAACGTAACCTGTTGAAGCTGCCGCGGGCCGCAGCCGCCGCAAAGGCGCAACGCCGCGCAACGCGCAAACGGATGGTTAATCGGATTTCGGAAAATCTGATTTGGACCGCGGCGGCGAAATATCTTCCGAGACTACAACTCAAGCCAGCGGTTGCCAATTTGTCGGTTGCGCTGAAGCTGGATCCGATAAGTTTTGTTCGTCCGGGTGCGTACGAAAAGCTTGCGAAGAACTTGATTGCGAAGACTGGATTAATTGATCGACAGCGAGTTTGAAAATCCAAACGCGCTCTTCGCGCTATTCAACTTCTTAATGCCAAAAATCAGCGTCATTATCGCCACGCACAATCGGCCGCATCTGCTGCCAACCGCGATTAGCAGCGCGAGGACCGCCGCCCGTGACGTCGAGATCGTTGTTGTCGATGATGCTTCCAGCGATGACACCGCGGCGGTTTGTAAATCGATCTCGGAGATCACATACGTTCGCGTCGACCGCAATCAGGCAGTTGCCGGGGCGCGCAACGTCGGACTAATCGCGAGCAGCGGCAAGTACATAACTTTTCTGGATGATGATGACCTGCGGTTGCCGAATTCGCTCGACCGGCAAATCGAAGCTCTGGAGCAAAATCCAAACGCGGCATTTGTCTACGGCCAGGCCATACCTGAGAGTTCAAACGGCGAACGCGGACCAGCTCAACCGAGGTGCTGTCCGCAGGGAGATATTTTTTGGCTTTTGTTGACGCGCAATTTCATTCCGTGCGGCAGCGTCGTCTTCCGGCGATCCATCCTGTCGAAGATCGGTTTGCTTGACGAGGCAATTCCCGGAATCGACGACTGGGATTTGTGGCTTCGCATCACTGAACTTTTTTCGGTGATCGCAATCGAAGCGCCTGCGATCATTTGGCGTCAATCGTCGCCTGCTTCGACACAAGGCAGCTCGAACACGGTCGAGATAATCGCAAAAAGTGCACGGCATTTTCGTCGCGTGTTTACCCAGCTGCCGCGTTTCGCTAATGCTTCGCAAAAGGACCAGCGCCGCACGTGGCGCGATTTTTCGACGAACGTCGCTGAGCATTTGTCTTGGGAAACATTCAGCGGCTTTCGCAATGGTGCTTTTGGGCATGCCCTGCAAAGTGCGCGAACACTTTTGTCGCTCCACCCAGCGGCGTTTATGTCTGTATTTCGCTGGTGGATGAACGTCCGCACAATTGCCGCATTAATTAAATCTACTGTTACTCCAGTTCAGATCGCGACCGCGAAAATGCATTTCAAGACCGTTTGTTCCAATTTGCCCGACGATGAAAATCATTCTTTGCAAAAGTCATTTTGACGGTCCAATCAGCGGCGCAGACGAGACGCTGGTGACCTACGCGGCGCATCTGCGCAAAGCAGGTCAATCCGTTTCGGTGTTGCTGATGTATCTGCACGCCGAAGAGGATCAGTACTACCAACGTCTGTTGGAAGCGGACGTGCCGGTGTCCTGGATTGCTTCAAATCTTACGCAGAACTCGTTCGGCGCCGGTCGAAAACTTGCCACTCGAATGTTCTACACCTTTCCGGCTTCGAAGAGTTTCGTTCGCCGCAAGACGCAACCCATGCTTACGGCTATAGCCGAACGCTACTCGGGAGCGTGCCGGCGATTTTTTGAAACGCAGCAACCGGATCTCGTGCATGTGATGACCCCTAATGCGGGCGCGGCCGTAATGATCAGGGCCGCGCACGACGCCGGCGTTCCGGTGATTTATCAGGAGCTTGGCATACCGTTCAATCCACCCGGCTTTGATTATTATCACCAGTTCGCTTCGGTGCTGCCGCTCTGTTCAGAGATCGCGGCACTCTCTCCGTTGCTGATGAATCATTGTCGTGAAGAGCTGCCGCCGCAAAAAGGTTTGTCAGTTCTTCCGATCATGTCGCAGGAATTGGCGAACGGCCACAACCCTGAGCATCATCGAGATGAAAAGATTACGTTTGGATTTGCTGCTCGAATGGAAGAACTGAAAGGCCCGATGGTCTTGATGGACGCGCTGGCGATTGCCTGCCGCGATAACGATCACATTTACCTGAACCTGGCAGGCGACGGATCGCAACGCCAAAAGATCGCCGCGCGCGCCAAAGCTCTTAATGTCGCCGGGCGCTATCGTTATCACGGAGTTTACACTCATCCCGAAGAGCGCCGCTCGTTTATGGAACGCATCGACGCTTTCGTCATGCCGTCGTTTACCGAAGGCACGCCAAACAGCATCGTCGAAGCGATGGCCCATCGAAAGCCGATTATCGCGTCGCAAGTCGGAGGCGTGCCCGACATGCTGGGCGACGAGGCTGGGTTACTGGTCCCCCCCGGCGATGCGGACGCGTTGGCTGAAGCCATGTTAAGACTAGCCGCTGATTCAGACCTTCGTCATCGCCTGGGCCGCGCCGCGCATGAGCGCTACCAAAAATTCTTTTCGCCTTCCGTCGTTCTCCCTCTGCTGCTTCATACCTACGGCAGGCTAAGCGGCAATGGACACGACGGCGCCAACTCGTCCGGCAATGGCCATGTTCATCCGTGGGCACTTGCTGAGCCTCAAAAAGTCGAATAACAGATTGCCTGATGCCATCTTCGCAACAAGCTTTCACCTCGCCAACCAAACGCGAATGGCAAATTGATCTGATCGTTGCACTCCTGCTGTTTGGCGGGACAGCCGCCGTTGTCGTCTGGCAAAACTCGCATCTCGCAGTGCTTTGGGATCTGAGTTACACACTGGAAAATTCGTATCGCATTGCGCTCGGCGATATTCCTTATCGCGATTTTCCGTTTGCGCATGCGCCGATTACATTTCTAATTCAAGCCGCGATCATCAAGCTGACCGGCCGCGTATTTTGGCACACGACGGCGTACTGCGCGGTGGCTGGAGGGCTCGGCACGGTTCTAACGTGGAGGACTCTGCGGAATGTTCTGCGTGCGACGAAGCATTCGCGGCTACTCGCATTCTTGTTGAGCCTGCCGCTGATTCCGCTCGGCATTTACTCGGTTTTTCCGCATCCGTTTTATGATCCCGACTGCACGCTCGCAATTCTGGTCGCCGTGCTTCTGCTTCAACAAGTTGAGCGGAAACCCTCGTCAAAGTTGGTTGCCATCTTTGCCGGTGTTTCTCTCGTCATCCCGCTATTCGTAAAGCAGAACACCGGATTGCTTTTTCTCGCGAGCGGAATTGCCTTGATCGCTGCGCTGATTGTCTGGGAAAAAGTTCGACGCCGGACCATCCAGCGATACGTGCTGATTTTGTCAGGCGCGGCCATGACGTTCGCGGTTGCCATTCTTCTGATTTATTTGACCGCCGGCTTGAAGAATTATTGGCACTGGACGATTCAGTTTGCCGCCGAGCGTCGCACGCCAGCGCGCGGAGAGATGCTCGGGATTTACACCGACAAGATGATCGTGCTTTGGCTCGCGTTCATCGTCGCGGGAGCGTTGCTGCTTTGGTTCAGTCGGCAGCGGAATAGACTCTGGACGATTCCCGCGGCGTTGCTACTTTCCATTCCGTTTCTTTGGCCGGCGATTTATCTTTTGCGCGACTCTGATCCGTCAGAGCGCGCCGAGCGACTATTAAATGTTTGGCCCGTGGTCATCATCGCTGCGTTCGCTTTGGCCATCGCCGCGTTTAGGAAACGGTCAGGCATTTCGTTGATCCTGCCTCTCATTTTGATCGCTGCAATCAACGGCTGTTTTATGTCGCAGCAGCTTTGGGGATCGACGTATGCGATCTGGCCGCTCTTCATGATTCTCTTGGCGATGAGTTTGATCGCGCTCGCAAAGTTCGCAAAGCAGCGCGCCTCGCTCGTTCTGGTTTCACTCACGTCGGTAATTGTGTTTTCGCTGACAATCGCGGGCGCATTTTACCTGCGCTCGCACGAGCGTTTGAGCTATGCAAACCTGGATGATGGCGAGTTGAAACGATCCACGCTACCACAATTGAAAGGACTCTCGACGCGCGGCGACTGGATTCCGAATTTCGAAGAACTTGTTCGCTATGCCGATCAGAAGATTCCGCGCGACGACGGCATCTTGTTGCTTCCCGGCGAAGATCCTTTTTATTACGCAACAGGTCGTCGCCCACAGTTTCCCGTGCTGTTATTCGATCACACGGTGAACCCTTACTCGCCCGAACAGATTCTGGAAATTTGTCGCGCGCGCAATATCAAGTGGCTGATCGTCAAACAGGATTTGCAGGACGAAGACGATGGCGTGAATCAGGAAGAAGAAAAAATCACCGCGGCCTTGGAACAGGACTTCGAACAGATCGACAGTCTTGGCAATTACGAAATCTACAAACGGAGCGACGGTAAGAAGGCCGGCGATGATGACGACGATGATGAACCTTGAGGAAGATGTTCTGTTTCCCTCTCCCGCTGGGAGAGGGTTAGGGTGAGGGCGTTAGTAGGCGCGTCGCAAACCCTCACCCCAGCCCTATCCCAGAGGGAGAGGGAGATCCAAGGGCTCGTTGCATCGCGCGAATTGAGTCGCGCCGAAATCTTGCTTGGAAGCTCCTGGTGACCGGATAACCAATGCGAGCAAGCAGCGCCGTCGGCTTCGACACAGCGCGAATCCAGTAAACAACTTCTTCACGTTCATTCAACGAGACTTCGAATATTTCTTCGCCGCATTCAGCGTGATTAGTTAAAGTGCCGTAGGCGAATCCGAATCGCGCACCATCTTCATCATCGATCGCGTAGACGACGCGGCATCCATTTAGCGACCACAATCCCAAGTGACGCGCCAAAACCGCGACATCGCTTCCAGGTTCAATCGATGCGCCTTGGGGAAACAACTCAACCCAACCCAACGCGAAGTGCTTCCAATTCATTAGCGCGGTTTTTGCTCGCGCGAATGCTTCGCGCGCGCTGCCAATCACGGCACTCGCTTCATCGACTGCGAAGCCAGACGGATTTTGTTTGGCGATTCCAATTGGATGGTACGAGAGCGCGAGATTTTTCGATTGTTCGATGAACTCTTCGATTTGTTTGGGCGAGGGACGATTAATTGAGAACATAAAAGTTCCTCGGCTACTCGATCAGGAACTTTAATAAACCGCCCGCCGCTGAGAGACCGTCGATTCGCTCGTCGGCTGCAGAATAGTGAGAGTGCATCAACTCTCGATTGGCGGCGGCGTATTGTTCGGCGCGAAGCTGCTGGCGCTCGTGCTCGAGCTCGATCTTTTCTTTCTGCCGCGAAACTTCCAAACCACCGTCGCGAATGAATTGGATAATTGTGCTCAGCTCATCGCGATCGAACCAGGTGCCGTGACCCTTGCAAACGTCGACGATCACCCCCGAGCAGCGCGCAAAATTAATCCGATTCATCAACTGGCCGCATTGCGGGCAAGGCACGTATTGAATCTTTGCTTCATTCGTCGTCGCATGACTCTCCGGAGCATGCGACGCACCGCCGAGAATCGCTGATTGTTCTTCGCGGCTGGCGCAAAGCTTTTCAAACGCCGCAGCCGCCAGCCACAACCCGCCACACGTCTCACATTCACGGATTTGCTCGGCGCCCAGCCGAATCGAATTCATATCGATTTTGCAGCGCGGACACTTCAAGATCGAAAGTTCGATTTTGTCGGGATCGACGGCCGCCGCGCCGCACTGCGGACAATGTCGGCTTCCCGCGAACATCATCGCAAAGCACGATGGACAGGCGATCGTGGCCAGCTTGGATTCGCAGTATTGACAGCGCGGCGAGTCCGACGAAATTGCGGCGCCACAGTTTGGACAGTTGAGGGTTTGAGCTTCCATCGAATGAGCGCTTGAATCCGGATGGCGCGCTTGTTCAGATTACCATGAGCACGAGAACTGTAATGAGAGATTTATTTTGCCCGCTTACCGCGGGCGGTTCTGTATCGAAAAACGCTGGACGAAAATAGATCGTTGTGCGATGCTCACGTTTCAAATCTCACGTGTCAAGAAATCGATTAGTTTGCGTCGTTTGAACGCATCCCGATGAGCACTGTCATTGACGAAGTGGTTCTCGAAGATCGCCCCGATATCGATCTGTCGGTGCTTGCCGCGTCTTTGCGCACCGAACGCGAGGACACCATTACGCTAGCCCTCGACATTGGCAGTTCAGGCGTGCGCGCCGCTCTTTTCGGCGGCCGCGGCGATGAAATCAAGGGTTCGCGGGTTTCTCTTTCTCATGAATTTTCTGAAGTCAGCAGCGGCTCGGACGCGGACGCCGACGCGCTGCTTGGTTTTGTCGAGCGCGCGATCGATGTCGCTGTGGCGCGCGCCGAAAGTTTTGTTTCGCGCGTCGATTACGTGGCCTCTTCGTGTTTTTGGCACAGTCTGGTCGGTGTGGACGAGGAGGGGCGGGCGTCGACGCCGTTGCTAGGCTGGGCCGACACCCGCGCAGCAAAATTCGTCGAGGATTTGCGATCGCAGTTTGACGAAGCCGAAACTCATCCGCGCACCGGCGCGCGTTTTCATCCGAGTTACTGGCCGGCGAAATTGCTCTGGCTTAAATCACAACAGCCGGAATTGTTTCGCAAGGTGAAGCGATGGTTGTCGTTGCCAGATTATGCATTTCTAAAATTCTTTGGCGATGACACCACCAGCGTCTCGATGGCTTCGGCTACCGGTCTGTTCAATCAACAGATCTGCGCATGGGATTCCGAAATGTCGATCGGAATCGGAATCGCGATCGGACAACTGCCAGCGATCGCCCCGTCGGGCAAGACCTTTCAGTCGTTAACCGAAGATTATGCTGCGCGTTGGCCAGTGCTTGATCGAGCCGGGTGGTTTCCCGCGATCGGCGATGGCGCGGCGAACAACATCGGTGCAGCCTGCGTCACGGCTGACCGAGCTGCGCTGATGATTGGGACTTCCGGCGCGATGCGCGTGCTCTTTTCAGGAACGCCACGGAAGTCGTTGCCTCAGGAGCTTTTTTGTTATCGTGCTGATCGCGATCGCTTCGTTATCGGCGGCGCGCTTTCAGACGGTGGCGGGCTCGTGCAATGGATGCGCGAGACGCTGCGACTTGATTTCGAGATCGATGATTTACAAGAGCAGCTTTGCGACAGCGCGCCCGATTCTCATGGACTGACTATGCTGCCGTTCTGGTCAGGAGAACGCGCTACCGGTTGGAACGCAACGGCGACAGGATCGATTGTGGGTCTGACTGCGCGGACCAAACCGATCGATATGCTGCGCGCGGCCATGGAAGCAATCTGCTATCGTTTCGCGCTGCTCGCCAAGGCAATCGACGAGGTTGCTCCCAACGCGACGATTGTGGCCGCCGGCAATGCTTTGCTGTCATCGCCGGGTTGGTTGCAGATGCTTGCGGACGTGCTGGGCCGGCCCGTCGAAACTTCGCAAGCGCATGAAGCTTCCCTACGCGGCGCGGCCTTGCTCGCGCTCGAAGCGATTGGCCAGATAGACAGCATCGAAACAATCGATTCGGCTGGCGGCGAAGTTTACGAACCCGATCCAGCTCGGCACGAAGTCTACGCGCGAGCGATCGAACGTCAGCAGCAGTTTTACGAGAAACTAATGAAATGATGTCTCAAGTTTAAGGTTCCAGGTTCAAATTTCGGCGGGCGAACTTGAAACTTGAAACCTGAAACCTGAAACTTGAAACTAAGGAACATGAGCGCACGAATGCAGCAGGAAACCAACTTGAATCCCGAACTCGATCAACTTTGCATCAACACAATCCGAGCGCTGACGCTCGACGCAGTGCAGAAAGCGAACTCAGGTCATCCGGGTTTGCCGCTCGGCGCCGCACCGATGGCCTACGTGCTTTGGACCAGATTCATGCATTACAACCCGCGCAATCCGAAGTGGGAAAATCGCGATCGATTTTTGTTATCGGCCGGCCACGGTTGCATGCTGCTTTATTCGCTGCTGCATTTGACGGGCTACGATTTATCGCTCGACGAAATTAAGAATTTCCGGCAGTGGGAATCGAAAACCCCCGGCCATCCGGAGAATGTTTTGACGCCCGGCGTCGAGATTACCACGGGCCCGCTAGGCCAGGGTTTCGCCAACGGCGTCGGCATGGCGATGGGCGCGGCGCATCTGGCTGCGAAATTTAATCAAAAGGACTTTTCGCTCATCGATCATTACATTTACGCGATCGTTTCCGACGGCGATTTGATGGAGGGCGTGGCGTCAGAAGCGGCGTCGCTCGCCGGACATTTGAAGCTCGGTAAACTGATTTATCTCTACGACGACAACCACGTGACGATCGAAGGTTTCACCGATCTTGCCTTTTCAGAAAACGTTCCGAAGCGTTTCGAAGCTTACGGCTGGCACACTTCGACCGTGGAAGATGGAAACGACACAGCCGCCATCGACGCCGCGGTTCGCGACGCGCAGTCAGTCGGTGATCGGCCATCGCTAATTTCGGTCAAGACAATCATTGGTTACGGCATGCCGACCGCCGGCACGCGCAAAGCTCATAGCGATCCTCCCGGCGAGGATGCCGTGCGCGAAGCCAAGCGCCATCTCGGCTGGCCCGAAGACAAACAGTTCTACATTCCCGACGAAGCGCTCGCGCATTTTCGTGAAGCAATCGATCGCGGCGCGAAATCCGAAACGGAATGGGACGCTCTGGTCAAGAATTACAGCGAGAAACATGCGGAGTTGGGCGAGCTTTGGCGGAGCACCATGAGCGGCGAGCTGCCCGAGGATTGGGAGAAACATTTGCCCTCATTCGACGATGCCGAAGCGATGGCCACGCGCGTCGCGAGCGGCAAAGTCATCAACGCGCTCGCGCCGCATATGCCGATGTTGATTGGCGGATCGGCTGATCTCGGCGTCTCGAACAACACGGACATCAAAGACGGCGGGAGTTTTGAAGCCGGCAGTTACGACGGCCGCATCATTCATTTCGGCGTACGCGAACATGCGATGGGCGCGACACTAACCGGCATGTCGCTGAACGGCGGCTTGATTCCTTACGGCGGCACGTTCATGACGTTTTCTGATTACATGCGTCCATCGATTCGCCTCGCGTGCTTGTCCGAGGTGCAGGCCATTTATGTCTTCACGCACGATTCAGTCGGTCTCGGTGAAGATGGCCCAACGCATCAACCGATCGAACATCTCGCTGCGCTTCGCGCCATTCCGCATCTGTTCGTGATTCGCCCTGCTGATGTGCACGAAGTACGCGAAGCATGGCGGCTCGCGATTCTCCGTCGTCACGCGCCGACGGCGCTCGCACTCACGCGCCAGAAGGTGCCTTTGATTGATCGAAAGAAATTTGCTTCAGCAGAGGGTCTGCGTCACGGTGGTTACATTCTTGCGGAAGCCGATGAAGCCGGTAACGGGAGCGGTAACGACCGGATCAAGTTAATCCTGATCGCGACCGGCTCCGAAGTCTCTCTCGCCCTCCAGGCACGCGAGCAGTTACAAGGCGACGGCATCACGAGTCGCGTCGTCTCAATGCCTTGCATCGAACTCTTCGAAGAACAATCGCAGGATTATCGCGATGAAGTTCTTCCGCCAAACGTCACGGCGCGTCTCGCGATCGAAGCCGGCGTACGACAAGGTTGGGACCGATACGTTGGACCGAAAGGCGATGTGATTTGTCTCGATCGCTTCGGCGCGTCAGCGCCGGGGGATGTGGCGCTGAAGCATCTTGGATTCAATGTTGAGAATATTTTGAAGTATGCGCGAACGATTCTGAAATGAAGTCAGTACCGCCCGCGTCAGCCGGTGGATCAAGAATCAATCTCTTGCACGCCTATTGTCCCATCCGTTCACACGGATGGTACTGACCTCGTCATCGCGCGATCATTCTGGTCCATGAAAGTCGTAACCATAACTTCGTTCGGCGGCGTCGAAGGCCTCGAAATTCGCGAGGTCGCTGATGCTCCACAGCCAACCGCCGATCGTGTCCGTGTGCGTGTGCGCGCGGCTGGATTGAATCGAGCCGACATTCTGCAACGACTCGGGCGCTATCCCGCGCCGCCCGGATATCCGCAGGACATTCCCGGAATGGAATTCGCCGGCGAGGTTGAATCGATTGGTGAGGAAGTGCGCACCTGGAGAGTCGACGATCGCGTCTTCGGAATCGTGGGCGGCGGCGCGCAAGCCGAATACGTCACCGTCCCCGAAAATCATCTCGCTGGAATTCCTCCAAATCTCGATTGGATCGAAGCGGCCGCGGTGCCGGAAGTCTTCATGACTGCACACGATGCTCTCTTCACGCAATGCGGAGTGACCATCGGCGAACACGTTCTGATTCATGCAGCCGGATCGGGAGTTGGCACGGCTGCGATTCAATTGGTCAGAGCTGCTGGTGCATTCGCTTACGGAACTTCGCGCACCGCGGACAAGCTTGAGCGCGCAAAAGAATTTGGTTTGAGCGCATCGTGTGCGGTTGGCAGCGATCCGATGGAGGTTGTAGAGGCTGTGAAAGAATGGACAGGCGGCGCGGGAGTGAACGTAATTCTCGATCTCGTCGGCGCAGCTTACTTGAAAGCGAACCTGCAATCGCTGGCAACGAAGGGCCGCTTGATCTTGGTCGGCACGACCAGCGGATCTAAAGCTGAAATCGATTATGCGATCGTGATGCAGAAGCGCCTGAAGATCATGGGCACGTCGCTGCGGACGCGTTCGGCGGAAGAGAAAGCGACTGCAACGCGTCTCTTCGCGCAGCAAGTCGTACCTTTGTTAGCCAGCGGCGCAGTCCGTCCAATCATCGACAAAATTTTCGAAATGAAAGACGTCCGCGCGGCCCATGAGCGAATCGAGTCGAATGAGAGTTTCGGGAAAGTTATGTTGATGATTTGAAACCACAGATGAACACGGATTAGCACAGATAGGAACGGCAACTATCTGTGCTAATCCGTGTTCATCTGCGGTTTTGCGGTCGGAGCACTCATCCGACGCGCAGCCTCATCGGTGATAATGCACAAACCGTGACGGCCTTCACCGCCGAGACGATGAACCAGCCGACGCGCTTCTTCATGACTTAGCCCGCTGGCTTCACAGCCGCGCTCGCTGATCACCGACCACCGCTCCATTTCGAGTTCGCTGGTCATAGAAATTGCGGGCAAGGATGCCCGCGCTCCGTCATCTTCCTTTGAATTCGGGCTTGCGCTTTTCCAAGAAGGCTTTGACGCCTTCATCCTTGTCTTCGCTCGAGAAGCATAACGCGAACAGATCAACTTCACGACGCAGACCTTCATCAAGATTCGAACGCGAGGCAATCTTCACTGCTTCCTTTGCCAGGCGCAGCGCAATCGGACTCTTCTCTGCGATGCGATTCGCGATTTCCATCGTCTTCGTCTCAAGCTGATCCGCCGGCACGACGTGATTCGCGAGGCCGATGGCCAAGGCGGTTTGCGCATCGATGATCTCACCGGTGAGAATCATCTCCATCGCTTTGCCTTCGCCGACCAGACGCGTCAGGCGTTGGCTGCCGCCGCCGCCGGGAATAATGCCGAGGTTGATTTCCGGCTGACCGAACGAAGCTTTCTCGCTGGCAATGCGCATGTCGCAGGCGAGCGCAACCTCGCATCCGCCGCCGAGGCAATAGCCATTCACCATCGCGATGATCGGTTTGGGAAAACCATCGATCGCATTGAAGAGAGATCGCTCGAGCATAACTTCGCGCTGAGAGATCGCCGTGCGCGTAGCAAACTCTACGATGTCCGCGCCGGCGATGAATGCTTTATCTCCAGCCCCCGTCAACACGACGACACGAATTGAATCATCGGCACGCAACTCATCAAGAACAGCCGCGCCTTCAGCGCGCGTTTGAATGTTGAGCGCGTTGCGTTTCTCCGGCCGATTGATGGTGACGACGGCGACGGCTCCGCGCCGTTCGACCAGAATGGTCTCGTATAATTGGGTCACGTTAATTAGCTCCAGTTATGAACTTCTCAGAAAGTAAATCATTCTATTTGACATTTGTCATTTGACATTGTGCATTGGTCAATTTTGAAGAGACGTGTAGCCGCAAACCCGAAAGGATCGGTTCAGCACGAAAGTTCTTCAACATGTTCGCAGCCTTTGTAATGCCTGCGAATCATCAAATGACAAATGTCAGATGATAAATGTCAAATAATTTTTGATTTCGGGGAAAGGGAAAAGTCAACTTTCGCCCGGCGCCGCCGCTTGCTCATCAGCGACCCAGGATACAAACAGGCGAGTCCAATTTTCGGCCGGTTCGGCGATCTGTACGCCGACGCGCGCCGTGCCATAGATCGCGGGCGAGAGACGCACGACCGTTGCCGTGGCTTCAGTCGGCGAGCCGTCGGGCCGATGCGCGCGGATGTAAAGCTTTTCGCCGATGCTGACCTTTTGATTCAGATGAAAGAGCGCACCAGCCGTCGAGATGTCGTCCGTTTCGGTCGGCTCGCTCCATGCCGCGCCATCGTCCGATCGACCTGAGACCACGATCGGAAGTCGCAGCGCCATGCGCAGTGCAAAGCGTCTCTCTTCGTTTTGATAAGGGGTGCTCACAACAGTCGCCACGATTTCTCGTTGACCGGTTAGTATTGCTTTACCGGCTAAGTAGTATATGCCTTTTGGGCCTTGTCTTGGTTGACCGGTTAGTATTGCTTTACCGGCTAAGTAGTATATGCCTTTTGGGCCTTGTCTTGATCGTTCCAGCGATAAAAACCTTCGCCGGATTTTTTGCCGAGCTTGCCCTCGCGCACCATCCGCCGAAGAATTTCCGGCGGCCGAAAAGTTTCCGAACCTAACTGCTGATGCAGGTACTCGGCAATGTTGAGCCGCACATCGAGTCCAACCAAATCGGTCAAACGCAGCGGACCCATCGGATGGTTATAACCGAGTTCCATCGCCGTGTCGATGTCGCGCGCGCTGGCGACCCCCTGCTCGATCATGCGCATTGCTTCGAGTCCAAGCGTCACGCCTAAACGACTCGACGCAAACCCCGGAACGTCACGCACCACGATCGGTTCTTTCTTAATTGCCGCGGCAACTATGCGCACGAACTCTGTTGTCGAGGCGGCTGTTTGCTCGCCAACTACAATTTCAACCAGCCGCATAATGTGCACCGGATTGAAGAAATGCATGCCGATAACTTTTTCCGGCCGAGCAGAAGCCCTCGCGATTTGACTGATTGATAAAGACGAAGTATTCGAAGCAAAGATACAGTTGGGATTAGTCAGCGATTCAGATTCTCGCAAGAGATTCTGTTTCAATTCGAGACTCTCAGGCGCGGCCTCGATGATTAGATCAGCTTCCGCGATATCTTCGAGTTGAGTTGTGGTGCGGATGCGGGCGAGGGTTTGATTTCGATCCTGTTCCGTTACTTTCCCGAGCTGCACGCCTTTCGCGAGATTGTGCTCGATCGCTTGCCGTCCGCGCGCGACGGAATCTTCGTTGATGTCGCGCAGCATAACTTCATAGCCCGCGGCCGCCGCTACTTGCGCGATACCGTGGCCCATCGTGCCCGCGCCAAGCACAGCTATGCGCCGAATAGGGCGAGCAGCAGCTTTATTGTTTCCGTCCGAGTTCCTAATCAACATGCTCCCTAAAACGTGGCGAACCGCAAAAGGTGGATCCGGCTTCGACACGGTGGGGCTGGGGCCTGCCTGGTTCGACTAACTTATACAGCATTATTTATACTATACGCGTCACCGAAAACGCCAATAGACTTTCCCGTGAACATGTCAGACGGGAGCGGTAGCGACCGGATCGAAACGTTAGGTGAGCAACTGATCCCGTCGCTACCGCTCGGGGTTCTGACACGACAGAAGGAGACCCAACAATCTTGGCCACAGAAGAGATTCGCCGCCAGGTAGTTATCATCGGCTCAGGACCGGCAGGACTGACCGCCGCAATCTACTCGGCCCGCGCCAACCTGACCCCGCTATTGATCGATGCGCCGGTCGACACTGAGAAACAGACGACTCCCGGCGGTCAGTTGATGATCACCACCGACGTCGAGAATTACCCGGGATTCGCGAAAGGCATCGAAGGTCCTGAATTAATGATGGAGTTTCGCAAGCAGGCGGAACGATTTGGAACTGAATTCCTGGAAGAGTGGATCACGAAAGTTGATCTACAGGAACGACCGTTCACCCTTTACACCGAAAACAAAATCATCAGGACCGAGACATTGATCATCGCGTCCGGCGCTTCGGCAAAATGGCTCGGCGTCCCGGGCGAAGCAAAGACGCCGGTTGGATTCGGTGGCAACGGAGTTTCGGCGTGCGCGACTTGCGATGGGCCGCTGCCCGCCTTTCGCAACAAGCGTCTGGTCGTCGTTGGCGGTGGGGATACCGCGATGGAAGAAGCGACTTTCCTGACGCGCTACGCTTCGAAAGTTTACGTCGTCCATCGTCGCGAAAAATTGCGCGCGTCAAAGATCATGCAAGAGAAAGCATTTCGAAACGAGAAGATCGAATTCGTTTGGAACGCCGACGTGCAGGAGATTTTAGGCACCGCGGAACATGGAGTTACCGGCGTACGCCTGCGAAACGGGAGTGACGGAGAGCATTTTACTTTAGAGTGCGAAGGCGTCTTTATCGCGATCGGTCACAAGCCCAACACCGATCTCTTCAAAGGCCAGATCGATATGGACCCGGTCGGCTATCTCCTCACGAACGGGCATTCAACCGCGACGAACATTCCCGGCGTGTTTGCGTGTGGCGACGTGCAGGATTCGGTCTATCGGCAGGCAATTACCGCCGCGGGCACCGGCTGCATGTCGGCGATCGACGCAGAGCGTTTTCTCGATCACTTGCCCGTTGAAATGCCCAGCGGAGAAGAAGTGACGATCGAAGGCGAGCACATCACGGTCGATCGCAAATTGATCATTGAGCCGACCGGTGAGGTTATTTCGAACGAGCCGGCGCCCGATTAGCATCGAAGCGAGTTATTTTCCAGCCGCCTTAAGCGCGTCGTTAATCATCTGACGCAGGCCTTCAGGTTTCCATTGCTGCGGGTCTTTGGCTTCGTTCCCATTCACGAAGAAACTCGGAGTAGAGTTAATGCTCAGCGCATGCGAGCGCTTTCCGTCCTGAAATATTCGCTGTGCAACTTTCTCGCCGTTTAGATCCTTCATGAACTGATCCGGGTTCAATCCGATCTGCTTCCCGTAATCGACAAAAACCGGCACGAGATCCTTCGCCTGAGTCCAGGTGGTTTGATCTTCGTAAAGCTTGTCGTGCATCGCCCAGAATTTGTCTTCGCCTTGCAGGCCCGCAGCTTCGGCTGCTTGCGCCGCGAGCAGCGCATGTTCGTGCGTGGGGACCAGCGGGTTCTCGCGAAAGATTATCCGCAGGCGATCGCCGTATTCGGCTTCGATCTTTTTCAACTCGTGGTAGTAAGCACCGCACGAAGGGCATTGAAAATCGCCAAACTCTTCCAGCGTGACCGGCGCATTCAGGTTACCGCGAATGTGCGGAGGCTCAGCGCCCTTAACGTCTAAAGCGGGATCGGGTGTCGGATTAGACGAGTTGATCGATTGGCGTGACGAGCGCAGCAGAACCCAACCGCCGGCGATCGCGGCCATCAAAACGATCGCGATCACTACGAATGGAAGTGACTTTTTCATAGCTTACTCGACCGTGTAATCGATCGTCTTGTCGAGACTGCCGTTGATGTAAACTTCGACCCGATACTTTCCGGCAGGCCAATCTCGCGGCAGTGTCAGATGTCCGTGCACCTTATTTTCGAAAGACTTCGTCGTATAGTCGATTGTCTTGATTTCTTCATCGCTCGAACCGGCCACATCGGCAGCCTTCCAAATGAATCGAACATTTGTGCCGCCCTTGGCTTTGTTCAACTCGATGAGGCAGTGAACTGTGCGATCGCCCGGGGCGTAAGAAGTCGTTTCATCGCCGGCCTGGCCGTCTTTGTCTTTGGCCATGTAGATCTTGTCGATGTACACATCGGCATTTGCTGAGCGGGTCGGCTGCGGCGTCGGTTTGCTCGTGTTCGAGTTCGCATTCTTGTTTGAGTTATTCGAGTTGTTGCTGTTGCTGTTCTTGCTGAGATTGCAGGCGAGCACCGCAAAGAGCAGCAGGCCGGCGGCCAGGTAAGCGGGGTGACGTTTCATTTGATGTCCTTTCTGAGAATCGCAAGCTGATAACTTGCGGACGCAAATACTAACTTTGCGCTGTATCTAAGCTGCGGCGGCCAAAGCACCCGCCAGCGATCGAAAAAGTTCGCGGCCATCGCTCGAGCCCAGTAGATCTTCACAGGCGCGTTCCGGATGCGGCATCAAACCCAGAACATTGCGCTCACTATTGCAGATGCCGGCAATGTTATCACGCGAGCCATTCGGGTTCGCGGCGTCAGTTAACTGGCCATTCGGATCGCTGTAGCGGAAGATGATTCGCTGTTTGCGGCTCAACTCTTCGAATGTTGCATCATCGCAAACATAATTTCCTTCGGCGTGCGCAATCGGCATGCGCAGCACGCTTACGAGTTTCAGTTCATGCGTGAACGGAGTGTCGGTGCTTTCCACCCGGACGTTTACGTGGTCGCAGATGAAATGCAAATCGCGGTTGCGCATCAAGGCACCGGGCAGCAGACCGGCTTCGCATAGAATTTGAAACCCGTTGCAGATTCCCAGCACCAGCTTACCCTCGGCCGCGAACTCCTTCACCGAATTCATCACCGGCGAGAACCGCGCCAACGCACCCGCGCGCAAATAATCTCCATAAGAAAATCCGCCGGGAATAATAACCGCGTCGTAGGTCGAAAGATCTGTATCGCGATGCCAGATGAAATCGACCGGCTGGCCCACATGCTTCGAGATGACGTGATAAGCATCGTGGTCGCAATTGGAGCCGGGGAAAACTATGACGCCGAATTTCATAATCTGTACCCCAAGCTGGCAGCTTGCGCGGGTCGCTTTCGCAAGCTAACAGCTCGCGTTACTGCTCAATCTCCACACGAAAATCTTCAATAATCGGATTCGACAAAACGTCGCGCGCCAATTTCTCGGCGTCCGCGCGCGCATCCTCAGCATTGCCCGACGCATCGATCGCGATTTCGAAATACTTGCCTTGACGAATGTCGCTGACGCCGCTAAATCCTAACAATTCGACGGCGTGCTTGATCGCTTTCCCCTGGGGATCGAGGACGCTCGGTTTCAGGGTGACGTAAACTTTGGCTTTCATAAATGAGCGCGTATCAGTACCGCCAACGATAGCGAGCGGATCAAAATGAGCTTTACGTTCAATGCGGTAGTTGCGTTTGGATCCCGTCGCTACCGCTCCGGGTACTGACACCTGCCGCTCGCTTCGGGCACTGACACCAATTGAACGCAAGATATTACGATAAATGTTGCGCCAGGTGTAGCCGATAGCATAGTATTTCCGCCATCGCAGTTCGCTTTCCGATTCATTTTCGCAAGGAGTACGGCAATGGCAACTCCATATCCAGAAGCGGCGCCCGCATCCGGAGCGCCTGGCGGCAAGACAAGTTTCATGAACCTCGACTCAAACGTTGGGGCCATGCTCTGTTACATCGCGAACTTTTTGTGCTGCCTTGGTGTGGTGCTCGCGATCGTTTTTTTGTTCACTGAAAAAGAAAACCGGTTCGTGAAATTTCACGCCGTGCAGTCATTGTTTCTCGCGGCTCTGCAGATTGCGGTCGGAATCGTCATTGGCATTCTTGGCTTGATCCTGTCACTCGCGCTTAATGCGTTCGATTTGTCATGGGTGGCATGGATCCTAATCCTCGGGCTGCGGTTCATTCTGCTCATTGTATTTCTGGCACTCTGGATCATGGGCGGCATAAAAGCTTACGGCGGTCAGTGGTACAAGCTGCCGATCATCGGCGAGTTCGCATGGAAGACCGTTAACAAGTAATCCAAAAATCACAAACGTAACCCGACAGGAGGAACTGGAATGGATACAGGCAAGTCCGCTCTTGGTTTGGATGGAAATCTGGCCGCTGCGCTGGGCTATCCGATCGGCATCATCGCCATCATCTGCCTCATCATGGAAAAAGAGAATCGCTTCGTGAAGTTCCACGCGCTGCAATCGATTCTGCTCCACGCCGGATTTCTTGTCATAGCAATCGCGCTGTGGATTATTGGAATAGTTTTGCTGATCGCAGGCGTCGCCGCGAGCGCTGCCACGAATAGCGGCGCGGTGGGCGGCATCATGGGTATGCTGATGGGTCTGGTCTGGCTGGTCGTGGTGATCGCTTACCTGGGCGGCCTGATCTTCGCGGCCGTCAAATCGTACGGCGGCGCGGAGTTCAAGCTGCCGATCATCGGCAACATGGCTGAGAAGTTCGCAAACAAGTAAACGTCAGAACCGGGAGCGGTAGCGACCGATCAAGTGGGACCTGAGTTAGGCCATGCTCCCTCTTGATCCGTTCGCTACCGCTCCCGGTTCGTAACTATCCAAACACCCGCGCGAATATCGCATCGACATTCCGCAGATAAGTATCGAGCGAGAACACTCGATCGATTTGTTCCTTCGACAAGTGTCCGGCAATATCCTGATCGGCTGACACGACAGATTTCAGATCGCCGCCTTCATCCCAAGCCGTCATCGCATTCCGCTGCACCCATTCGTAAGCCTGCTCGCGAGAAACGCCAGCCTGTGTCAACGACAGCAACAACTGTCCGCTGAAGATCGATCCGCGCGTCGCGTTAAGGTTTTCGAGCATTCGCTCCGGATAAACGACGAGCCCCTCGATCAGCGAAGTCATCTTCGCCAGCATGTAATCAATGGCGATGCTTGAATCGGGCAGCACCACGCGCTCGGCCGACGAATGCGAGATGTCGCGTTCGTGCCACAGGGCAACGTTCTCCAAGCCGACGATGCTGTTCGCGCGAACGACACGCGCCATACCGCAGATGCGTTCCGATAGAATCGGATTGCGCTTGTGCGGCATCGCGCTCGATCCTTTCTGGCCACGCTTGAATTTTTCCTGAGCTTCGCGCACTTCGGTGCGTTGCCAATGACGAATCTGCAAAGCGAACTTGTCGAGCGATGACGCGATGACTGCCAGCGTGCATAAGTACTCGGCGTAATTATCGCGTTGAATAATCTGCGTTGAGACGGGCGCGGCTTTCAATTCCAGACGCGCGCAAACCTTTTCTTCGACAATCGGATCGAGATGCGCGAATGCGCCGACCGCGCCGCTGATTTTTCCGACTGAGACAGTCGCGCGCGCTTTCAACAAGCGCTCACGATCGCGGCGCACCTCGTCGTACCAGAGCGCGAACGTCAACCCGAACGAAGTTGGCTCAGCGTGGATGCCGTGCGTGCGCCCGACTTGCGGCGTGTGCTTGAATTCGAGAGCGCGGCGCTTGAGAACATCGAGCAACGCATCGATCTTCGGGAGCAGAAGGTCGCACGCTTCACGAAGCAAGAGCGCATTCGCGGTGTCAACGACATCGGACGACGTCAGTCCGTAATGAACGAAGCGCGACGCTTCTCCGATCGACTCAGCAAGGTTGGTTGTGAACGCGATGACATCGTGATCGGTTGTCTTCTCGATCTCGTTAATACGTTCGACGGAGAATTTCGCGCGGCTCTTGATTTGTTCCAACGCGTCACGCGGAATCGTTCCCATCTGCGCATGGACCTCGCAGACAGCGATCTCAACATCCAGCCATTTCTGGAACTTGGTCTGTTCAGACCAGAGCGCGCCCATTTCGGGCAGTGTGTATCGCGAAATCATATGTTTCAGGTTTCAAGTTTCGGGTTTCACGATAATCAGCGAACTTGAAACATGAAACCTTAAACTTGAGACTTTTATTTCAACCCACTCGAACTCACATAATACTTTGCTAGAGCCCAACGCCCGCCGTGTTCGATCAGCGTGAAGGTTTCCAGTCCTTCGCCGCGATCGAAAGTAGTCTGATAAGTAACGGTCACGGAGTGTCCGGCGATCGGCGCAGTCGATGTTTGTTCTTCGCGCGCGGTCAACAAGCTGCGCGTCCGCGCTTTGCCCAAGCGATCGCGTAAAGTCTGAACCGTTGATCGGGATTGCTCGAGCGTCGATTGATTGCGCCACTCGTCCGACGCTTCCTGATAAAGTTCGTCGTAACGTGCTGCGTCAATATTTTCGATCGCCGCATCGAGCGCCGTCTGCGCACCGGCGGGAATGCCGCTGCGACGCATGTTGGCGGTGCAGGCACTGAACAGAATTGCGCCAGCGACAATTAGTGTCAGAAGCCCGACCGTCAGGGAGGGCCACCCTTGAATCCGGCCCTTGCTTACGCGCGGGCTTCTGACACACGTCATACTTCTATCCACCCGGTCGGCTCTTTCGGAAATGAAAGCGTCACTTCCGTCTCACATGCGAACAGCGGCGCTCGCTCGCGCAACGCGCTCTCGGCCGTAATCTTCGCCAGGTACGGATTGTTAGCGCGTTGCGACAGATGCGCGAGCACGATATGACGCGCCTGTCCGTCGAATCCATCAAGCAGCCACTCCGCGACGTCTTCATTCGACAAATGCCCAAGCCGCGAAAGAATTCGCTGCTTCAACTCCCACGGATAATGCTCGACCGTTTTGAGCATGTCGCGTGAATGATTCGATTCGATCACAATCGCCGCGCAGCCTCGCAGTCGTTCGGTAATCAAGGTCGTCACGCGCCCAAAATCCAACAGCGTCGCGATCTTCACGCCCTCATGCGTCGCCGTGAAACCAAAATTGTCTACCGCGTCGTGCGGCACCGTGAACGGATGAAACTCGATCTTGCCGATTTGAAAGTCGTGGCCTGAATCAATCTCGACTGCGCGATCCCGCAAAGCATCGGCGCGACGACGCGGCTCGTCGTTTGCCACATTGCGCCTCTCACCCACATAAGCCTCGCGCGTCTTTGCTGAAATGAAAACCGGGCAGTCCAGATCCTTCATCAGCACGCGCAAGCCGCCGGCGTGATCGCCGTGCTCGTGCGTAATCAAAATGCCATCGAGCGAATTCGGATCTTCGCCGAGTGACGCCATGCGCCGAACAATCTCGCGCGCGCTTAGACCGGCGTCGACCAAAACACGAGTGCCGTTAGCAACCAGCAACACTGCGTTTCCGGTTGAACCACTGCCGAGTACAGAAATTTTCATGGATGACTAAGTAACGAGTGACAACTGACGAGTCGCGCAAAGCATTATAGCTTGTCACTCGTCACTGGTCACTTGTCACGGCCCTCAAATTTCCAGACGCGCGCGATCGACTGCAAAGCCATTCAGGTTTCCCAACGCGCCGAGCGACAGGGCTGGAGTTGTGAAACATGATTGCGCCACGCGCTGCACGTCTGCGACGGTCACTGCTTTGATCAGTCGAAGGACTTCGTCGGGCGAAATGCGCCGCCCGTGAACGATCTCCTGACGCGCTAACGCTCCGACCCGCGCGCTGGAAGATTCCAGGCTCAACAGCACGGACGAAATCGATTGATCTTTCGCCAATTGCAATTCAGCTTCCGCGACTGGCTCGCGCACGATTCTGCGAACTTCTTTCAGAGACAAATCCAATACCTGATCGATTTGCGTCGGCGACGTGCCGGCGTAGATCGTAAATATGCCGACGTCCGTGTAAGTAATTCCGCCGGCGCCGATCGAGTAAGCCAGACCGCGCTCTTCGCGGATCGATTGCCATAAACGGCTGGACGTTCCACCGCCGATGATCGTTCCCAACATGCTGGCTGCGTAGCGGTCGGCACTCTTAGCGGAGGGCCAAGGCGCGGCAATAATTAGATGCGCCTGCTCGAGTTCGTTCTTGCGTTCAACCAAAATCGGCGACGCAACTTGAGGCGGCTGGGAAAGGTTATGGCCGTCGACCTGACCATTGACGCCTGCGAAAGCCCGCGCGACCAACTCAATCAACTGATTGTGCAGGATGTTGCCCGCGGCTGCGATCACCAAATCTTGCGGCGCAAAGTTTGACGTATGAAACTCAGCGGTCTTGGCGTGATCGAATGACGAAACAGTGTGCTCAGTTCCTTCGATTGGCCGGCCCAGAGAATGATTTGGAAAGTACGCGGCATGAAACAGTTCGTTGAGCAACTCATCCGGTGTGTCCTCGATCATCTTCATCTCTTCGATGATGACTTTCTGTTCCTTTGCCAGATCGTCTTCATCGAAGCGGGGATGCAAGAGCAGATCGGCCAGCAGATCGAAGGCGCTTTCCAACTCGGTGTCGACAACCTTCATGGCAAAGCCGGTCATCTCGTGGGTCGTATAGGCGTCGAGTTGACCGCCCAGACGATCCGATTCCGAGGCTATTTCGTGAGCCGAACGGCGGTGCGTGCCTTTGAAAAGCGCGTGCTCGATGAAGTGACAGATGCCGTTCAGCGACGCTGATTCGTGACGCGAACCACGCCTCACCCAGATCCCGAAACTGACGGAACGCAGGCCGGGCATGTGCTCAGTGAGAATCGTCAGACCATTGGGAAGACGGGTGGTTTGGACTTGATCGATCATCTTGTTACTTCGGAAGTGTCTATCCCTGTTGTGTGCAATTCATCCTAACACGGGGAAACCAGCGGCAAAAGTGCGGCCAAAAATGGCTGGTTCTACTTGACTTATGGGTTCCCGGTAGCTGAGAATTACGCCATTCAAACGGGTGATGGTCTCCCTGGCCCGGGGCGGTTAAATTATGCATTAACGCACCGTCCAGGCATCTGAACGCAGCGAATTGAGAATCGAACGGACATTGAGCGAAGGGTTTCGTTCACTCCTGCCAAAACGATCCCTGTCAGTCGAATGACGGAGGTCCGACCGTGATGAAATTTATTTTCAAACTCAACGTTTTCGCGATTGGTCTCGCCTTAGTTGTCGTGACGAGCGCTGTCCCCTCGATGGGTAAAGGCGCACGCCTCGCGACGATTACCGGCACTGTCCGGGACAATAAGGGCGCGCCGTTGGCCGGCGCTTTGATTCAGTTGATTCGCGAAGGCGCAAAACAGATCGTCAAAGAAACCCGCACGGCTGCTGACGGAACGTTCAGCGCCAAAATTCCGGCGGGCCGTTATTCCCTCAAAGCAATTGCTACGGGCTTCAGCGAAGTTTTGTTCTCGTCCGTTCAGGTCAACCCTTCGGCCGAAATCGCTTATCGATTCAATCTGGAACCCGCGAACTCGCCGCGCACGCTAGTCAATCAGCGCAACGACAAAGACAGCGCAAAGTGGACGCTGCGATCGGTGCAAAGCCGCAAGTCGATCTTTCAGGCGAACGAAGGTGACGATCCGACGATCGCCGCAGCCGAACAAGCAAACGATGACAGTTCGCGCGAAGAGATTAGCCAGACTACTCAACCGGCGACCGACGAACGTGGCCGAGTTCGTTTGCAAGGTGTAGCCGAAACTTATTTCGCCAGTTCATCGAATCCTTTCTCACCCTCTTACGAAGGTGTGAATTTCGCGCTTGCGCTGCCGGCCTCAGAGACAATCGACCTCATCTTCGCAGGCCAAACAGGAATCGGATCGAGTGCCCCACAACGCTTTGAAACAACCGCGCGCGTGCGTTTGAACGACCGTCACCGCCTGAACGTGACCGGCGGCGGCGCGCATCTTTTCAATGTGTTTGATGGACGGACAAGCACGCGATCCTCTTTGGGCCAGATGTCTGTGCGAGCGGTTGACGAGTGGATTGTTCGCGACGGCGTCGTGGTCGTGATGGGTCTGGATTATTCGCGCTTTACCGGCGCCGGAAATGCTTCTTCGATCACGCCGCGACTTGGGCTTCAGTTTGATGCGAACGCGCGCACGCGAGTGAAGGCTTCATTCGCCCCTGGCGGCGATGAGTCAACGCGGCAAAGCTCGGCAAAGTTTGAAGATGCTGAAGTGTTCTTCAAACGATCGACGCAACCGGTCGCGTTCGTCAGCGGCCGGGCGGTGATGGGCCAAAGCCGACGCCTCGAATTTGGCGTCGAGCGCGTCCTCGATAATCGATCGAAAGTTGAAGCGGCAGCTTTCATGGATTTCACCAACGGTCGTGGCCTTGGTTTGATGGCGATGCCCCTGTCGGCTTTTTCCGGCGAGCCATCGACCGCGATTCTCAACGTCGCGGATCAGAATGGATCAGCGCGTGGCATGCGCGTCGTTTACTCGCATCGCTTGAATCAGGTTTGGAGCGCTTCGGCGGGCTATTCCTTCGGACGCGGGCAAAAACTTTCGCCGCTGGGAATCACGAATCCTGCTGATTTGTTCAGCAACGGCTTCTTCGAAACGGCCGCCGTTCAGGTCGCGGGCGACTGGTCCACGGGCACTCACGTGCAAACTGTGTTTCGTTTCTCGCCGCAGGCGACTGTCTTCGCGATCGATCCTTTTGCCGGACGCCTGGCGGTCTATGATCCATCGCTCAGCGTTCAGATAACTCAAGACTTGCCGACGTTTGGACTGCCGGTGCGAGCGCAAGCCGTCATCGACGCGCGTAATCTTTTCGACTTCCAGCCACGCACGAACAATGGCGAAACGATCCTCGAGGTTGCCCCCACGGCGCGTTCAGTTCGCGGCGGTATCCTGGTTCGTTTTTGATAATTGAGCGGCGCGATCCTTCAGCCTCTCGCGCCGTTTGTCTCCAGCAGTTGTCCGACTATTCTCCAAAATCTTGGACGAGTACGAAAACATGGAGAGCGTCGGAATGCCAACCACTGAATCGATCGTTTATGGTTCGAGAATTGGCTGGAAATCCTCTAACGAAACTTCTTGAACACTGAAAACGGCAGATCGACAGTTGGAACATTGGTTGCCTTAGCGGGAGACGTTGTAGTGTGCACCGCGCGTTTGCGCGGCATCGAAAGAAAACGAAAATGAAAGGTTCGGTGCTAACAGGAAAGACTTGGGTGCTGCTGATAACGGCAGGGCTCTTGATCTCTGCTGGCGCTGTAAACTTCTACCAACGCATGCATAGCCTGGGACCGCCTTGGGATGGCGTCACCTGGGTCGACACCTCACAAGGCATCATTGCGAAACAGGTCGAGCCGGGCTCCGCAGCGGCGCGCGCGCGCATGATTCCCGGCGATCATTTGCTCGCGATCAGCATGACCGGCAACAAATGTGAAGATGTCAATCGCGGCATAAAATGCGAAGAGATTTCCGGCGCGGAAAAAATTCAGTTGTACCTGGATCAAGCGCGCATCGGCGGCGAGATTCACTACCTGATTGAACGGCCGTCTTATCCGCCTGAGACTCGTTACTATTACGCCGACCTGGACAACCTCGGCTCAGTTAACAATCTGAGTGCCGTCGATCTCTACCTCAACCTGATCGGAGTCGTCTATCTCTTCATCGGACTGTTTGTAATCTTCAAGCAGGGCGGTCGCGCGCCGTTCGTATTGCACTTCGCCGGGCTGTGTCTCGCCGCGTTTGTATTTCACTTCTATACCCCGATGGGAACGTATCGCGATCTCGATCTGGCGGTCGGATTTCTTCGGAACGCGGCCTTCATAATGTTCGCGCCGTTGTTCCTGCATTTCAGCACGATCTATCCGGTTCGTTATCACTTGTTCGAAGACCGGCGTTGGCGCACCGTGCTCCTTTATGTGCCGGCGTTCTTACTGGTCGCATTCGCCGCAAATATTTACCTGCATGATGAATTGGTCCGGGTCTTTCCGCATCGGCTGTTGGATTACTCGGCGAACTTCGCCGCCAGATTCTACAAGACCTCGTTTATTCATTTCGTCGGGGCTTTAATTGCGAGCGCCGCGTTGCTCGTGCGCCGTTTCATCATCAGCAAGAACACTGTCGCGCGGCAACAACTGAAATGGGTCGTGTGGGGATCGGTGTTAGCGATCGCACCTTTCACGCTGCTGTATGGAATCGGTTACATCGTCGGCGAAAGTGCCGGACCGTTTACCGAGGTCGCGATTCTTCCGCTGATTTTGATCCCCCTCTCGCTCGGATATTCCGTCGTCCGATATCGCTTGATGGACGTCGAGCTGGTGGTGCGGCGCACCGCAGTGTATGCGGCGACCACTTTGGCAATCGCGCTGGGCATTGGTGTCATCGTTTATTTCATCGGCTTCTATGCTTTTGGCGGCAGCTCATCAAGTTCGGGTGAATTCATCAGTTTACCGCTAATCGTTTCAGTTCTTTTGATGGCGGTGATTGTGATGGTTGCCGCGCCAATTAAGAACTTCCTGCAAGAACAAGTCGATCGACTGTTCTATGGCCGCCGCTATGATATGCGACACAGCTTGCTCGATTTTGGCCGCACGATTTCAGCGACGACCGCACTCGATCCTTTGCTCGATTCGCTGATCAATCGCCTTCGCGAAGTAATGAACGTCGAGCGTCTCGCCATCTTCATTGAAGATCAATCCGCCCCGGGCGATTACCGCGCGGCGCGCACGGCTGGCCTGACCGCGCAGTTGAGTGTGGCGGCCGATTTTCGCGAGATGATCCGCACGCGATCGGCGGAAACCGGCGTCGTCCGGGCCGACGATCTGGAGACTGCACCCGAGGGCTACGGGTCAGTGCGGCGCGTGCTGCATTACTACGTGCCGTGCGTGGTGCGCGGCAGAATGGTGGCGGTGATTGGGCTGGGCCGATCGGCTGATGGCGCGCTGCTGTCGTCTGAGGATGTTGAGATTCTCCGCACCGTGTCGGGTTACATTGCGGTCGCAATCGAAAACAGTCTGCTTTATCAGGAGCAGCAAGAGCGCGCCGCGGAACTTGAGCTGCTCAAAGAATTCAATGAATCGATCGTTGAATCGATCAATGTCGGCCTGATGGCGGTTGATTTGGATGGGCGAATCACGCGCCTGAATTCCGCGCTCGAAGACATCTTCTCAATTACGCGCAATGAAGTTGTCGGCAAGAAAGTTGAAGAACTATTCGCGGAAGAGTTCGCCGACACTTTGCACCAGGTGCTGGGGCCTGACGGTTGGCAGTTGCGCAAGACCCGGCAGATTTACAAGCTGCACACGGCCACACGCGCCGGTCGAGCGATCGTTCTCAACATTGCTTTGGCGCCGTTGTGGGCTGATTCGGAGGAACAAACGGGTGCGCTTGTGGTTTTCGAAGACGTCACTGAACGTCTTCGTTTGGAAGAACAACTGCAACAGCGCGAAAAACTTTCTTCGATTGGTTTACTGGCCGCGGGCGTGGCGCACGAAGTCAACACACCGCTCACCGGAGTCTCTTCGTACACGCAGATGCTTTTGAACATGCTCGCGGAAGACGATCCGAAGCATGCCTTGCTGGAAAAGATCAGAAGTCAGGCAGATCGGGCCACCGAAATCGTCAACAATCTTTTGAACTTTTCGCGCACGGGCGGCGCCGCCGAATTCACTGAAGTCGACATTCATCGCGTGCTGGATGACACGTTGCAGTTGCTCGAGACGCAACTACGCCGCAGCCAGATCGAAATCATTCGCGAGTATGGCGATCATGCGCCTCAGGTTCACGGCAATTCAGTAAAATTGCAGCAGGTCTTCACGAACTTGATCCTGAATGCCCGCGATTCGATCGCGAACGGCAACGGCCGTATCGTGCTGGCGACCAAAAACGGAGACCAGGACGCGCTGACCGTCGAAGTCTCCGACAATGGCGTCGGCATTGCTCCCGAAGACGTCGCGAAAATTTACGATCCGTTTTTCACCACGAAGGGAATCGGCCGCGGCACCGGCCTTGGTCTCGCCGTCACTTACGGCATCGTCCAGGAGCATTCCGGCCACATCAGCGTCCAAAGCACACCCGGGTTCGGCACTACATTTCGTATCACACTTCCCACTCGCGATCCTCGCGCGCGTTTGCAGGCGGCCGCGCTTTAATGGCATAGACTTCTGTCTTGTCGCTGGATTGTGCGCTCATATCAGTGATAACCTCAGCGTTTCGCAAAATACATCACGCACAGACCAAAAGTCTGTAGCAATTAATAATGGCAAGAAAAGGATCAGTACTCGTCGTTGACGACGAAGAAATAATGCGCGACGTGCTCGAGACGTTGCTCTCGGCCGAAGGCTATCGTGTCGATCTCGCCAAAACCGGCGAAGAAGGTCTGGACGCGTACACCAAGCGTTCATACGACGTTGTGTTGCTCGATGTGTCGATGCCTGGGATTGGCGGATTACGTGCGCTGGAAGAATTTTTGAAGTTGGATCCCGACGCCGTGGTCTTGATGATCACAGCCTACGCCACCTTCGATACGGCGATCGCCGCCTGGGAAAAAGGCGCCTTCGGCTGCATCCGCAAACCTTTCCAGAACGAACATATCAGCGCAACAGTTGCCACCGGTGTTAAGCGACGCCGCAAAGAGGAAGAGCGGCGGTCGCTGCGGCAGGCGATGAGCCGCGAAGTCGATCGCGGCGCGATCGTCGGGCGCTCAGACATCATGCAGGAAGTCTTTCGCGTCGTTGAGCAAGTCGCTGCCGCACGATCGACGATCTTGATTACCGGCGAAAGCGGCACCGGAAAGGAATTGATCGCGAAAGCGATTCACGAAGCCAGCCCGCGCGTCACGAAGCCTTTTGTAACTGTGAACAGTTCGAACATTCCGACAGAGCTGCTGGAATCAGAACTTTTCGGACACACGCGCGGCGCCTTCACCGGCGCCATCGCGGCGAAGAAGGGTTTGTTCGAAGTTGCCGACGGCGGCTCGATCTTTCTGGATGAAATCGGCGACATTCCGCCTGAGACGCAAGTGCGTCTGCTGCGTGTCATTCAAGAGCGCGAGTTCACCCCGCTCGGTGATACCAGCCCGCGTCGGGTTGACGTCCGCATCATTGCGGCAACGAACATCGATCTGAAAGAAGCTGTGCGGCAGGGAGTTTTTCGCGAAGATCTTTATTATCGGCTTTCCGTGGTGCCAATCGAGTTGCCGCCGCTACGCGATCGACGGCAGGACGTTCTGCCGCTGGCTCAGCATTTCATTCGCAAGTACAACGCTGAAAACAGCCGTCAGGTATCCGAACACATCGCTCCTAACGTGCTCTCGCTGTTGGAAAATTATTCGTGGCCCGGCAACGTGCGGGAATTAGAGAACGCAATTGAACGCGCGGTCGTCATCGCTCCCGGCGATGAGGTCACCAAAGAATGCCTGCGTCCGGAAATCGCCGATCCGCAAGCGACGCGCGCGGTCGTCCGCGAAAGCGGAGGCGCGGCCGCGACGATCGACGTGGGACGCGGAATAAATTTTTACGATGAAGTGCGGCGATTTGAAATCGACCTGATCCGTCGGGCTCTGGATCAAACCGCGGGCCATCAATCGCGCGCTGCGCGGCTGTTGGGAATGAATCCCACCACGCTGAATTCGAAGATCAAAACCTACAATATCAATCTTCGCGCTTAGTCTTGAATTACTTAGCAACGGCTGCTTTCAAATCCAGCGTGCGAATTATTCGGTGCAGGTTGTTCGGATGGATGCCGAGTGCCTTGGCAGCCTCAGTGTAACTTCCTTTCGCCTGCTCAAGCGCATTGATGACTAGTTGCCGCTTCGCGTCCTTAACAGCTTCGTAGTACTTCACGCCAATCGTGGCGCTGTTATCGGCAGCATCAAGCACGCGCCGCGGCAAGTCTTCCGGCCCAATCGTCTCGCGCGATCCCAATACGACCGCCCGTTCAATCGCGTTTTCTAATTCGCGCACGTTTCCGGGCCAATCATAGATTTGCAGCAGAGCGCGCGCTTCAGACGAGATTCCCGTGATTGCACGTTTGCACTCCTTTGCGTACTTCGCGGCGAAATAACTCGCGAGCAGCGGAATGTCATCACGGCGATCACGGAGCGCCGGCATTGTGACTTTTACAACATTGAGCCGGTGATAGAGATCAGCACGAAAGTTTCCGGTCTTAATTGCTTCTTCCAAGTTTCGATTCGTGGCGGCGATCACTCGCACGTCCAACTCCATTGATCGCGTGCCGCCAAGTCGCTCGATTTTGTGATCCTGCAAGAACCTAAGAAGCTTCGACTGCATTGGCAGCGTCATTTCGCCAATCTCGTCGAGAAAGACAGTGCCGCCATTTGCGACTTCCAACTTACCTTGCTTCTTTCCGATGGCGCCGGTGAACGCGCCTCTTTCGTGTCCGAACAATTCGCTTTCCAGCAGCGTTTCAGTCAACGCGGCGCAATTGATTGGCACGAACGGCTGTGTCGCGCGCGGGCTGTTTGCGTGAATTGCATGCGCGACCAACTCTTTTCCAGTGCCGCTCTCGCCGCAGACGAGCACGGCCGACCTCGCTTTTGCCACGCGTTGAATGAAGTCATACACATCCTGCATCGCAGCGCTCTCGCCGATCATATTGTGTTCGATTGCGAGCGATGATCTGAGCCGGCTGTTCTCTCCTTCCAACCATTCGATCTGTCGCGCGTTTTCCAAAGATACAGCGGCGATTCCCGCGATACCCATCAACAGTTGCAGATGTCCTTCGTCGAAACTCACGAGCGGATCGCTGGTGTCGAGGTAAATTGCGCCGATGATTTCTTCCATCAGCATCAACGGAACACACATCAGCGAACTAATTCGCGCTGTCACTAAGCTCTCGGCAGTTCCCAGCGAATCGCTGGTGGCCACATCATTCACAAGAACCGTCACAGCTTCGTGGATTACGCGTTCGACGACAGTACGACTAACTTTGACTGGACGGAGGTCATTGCTGCGATTCTTTCCGTGAACCGTCGAGAATTCTTTGTCATCCTGCGTCAGCAGGATCGCGCCGCGATCCGCGGGCACAACTTCAAAGATCGAATCCAAAATCTCTCGCACGAGTTCCTGCGTGTGACGCAAGCGATTGATCCGCGTCGCCACCTTTAGCAACACGCCGAAGTGTCGTTGCGTTCGTTCGTGTTCAGGACCTTGGACTGGAGTCCGTTCTGTGTCGGGCAATAGCGTTTCGGGCCGGAGCGTTTTTGAGGATTCATAGACGGGATTCGAATCGTCGAGTTGGACCAAATTTCCGGACGTACTTTCTTCGGTGTCTTCAATCAGAAAAAGTAATTCGATACTTCCCAGTCGCAAATGATCGGAATGCGAAAGGGATTGCTCTTTGATCGGAATGCCATTAACAAACGTCCCATTGGCGCTATCGAGATCGCGGATCTTGAATTCGTCGCCGTCACGTCGAATGACGCAGTGGCGTCGCGAGACAGACGGAAGCGGTAAGGGAATGATGTTGCCCGATTCACGACCAATTGTGGTCTCGTCGGCGGACAACGGAAAGGTTACTCCTTTTTTCGAGCCGTTGATGGCAACAAGTCTGGGGTTCATAACTAACTGATTGCGAAAGCTGAACGTCCCAAGCTCTTTCGGCCGCGGCCGAGAGTCTTTGAGACTATCGCTACTGATAGCCCTTACTATCATTTCTGATATGAAAAAGCGAGTAGTTTTCCAGCGATTCACGGGTTCTTGCTCGGAACAACCGGTTATTGCACAAATCTTTGCTTCGGTGGTCCACCCAAACTCAGCGGCACAGGAATCGCTCTGGAGAGTTAGCAACTAGGCTTTGGAACGAGCTAAGGGCAGAAATCAAGAATCGCAGGAGATATCACCAAGAAACAATTCCCCACGCCGACAAGGTAGCAGCCGGCAGCGCACATACCAGCAGAGTTCCTGCTAGCTGAGACCGAGCGACAGCCCGAAGTCCCACCCTTCGGGTTGTTTGTTTTTTTAGCCGTCCAATTCGTTCTTCTGATCGCCTTTCCAATTCGATTACGAAAACAGGGCTGGCACAAACTCCCAACTACGAGTATTTTTGTCCTCGGATGCAACAGCTTTTTTCGGAGGCAAGATCGTGCGACGACGTAAGATTGACGGATGTCCAATAGCCGGCGCGCTCCAGCTAATCGGCGACAAATGGACCATGCTGGTCGTGCGCGATCTTTTTGCCGGTCCGAAAAGGACGACGGAACTACTCGAAGATCTCCATCCGATCAGCAGTCGCACCTTGATGGGCCGACTGCGTGAGATGGAGCAGGACGAGCTCATTCTCAGAAACAACTATGGCGGCTTGCCCCGGCGAGTCGAATACGAACTCACGGATCGTGGCCGTCTTTTGATTCCGCTGCTCGACGCGTTGTTGCATACCGGACTCGTGCTGGAATGTAACGACTGCCAGGAGCGAAAAGACAGCGCCGGTTATTACTGCGATTTTTGTCCGGAAAGCCGCCACACGGCTGAACCAATCATCGAGCGATATCAAAGGATCGAATCTATCGAATCGGTCGAATCAATCGAGCCCGTCGAACCGAGCCGTCGACCTAAGGATGATTCGATTGTTTTGTTATGATCTGACGCACGAGAAAAACATCTCCCGCTTAAACGATGAGCCCCGTTACCGATTCACAAAATAAAATCGCATGGTCGTATCTCATCGCCGCGCTCGTGTCGTTGATCGGGCTTGGTGACGCGATCTATTTGACGATTCAAGATCTCACCGGCGCAAGTCTTCGCTGCACCATCGTCTCGGGTTGTTCAGAAGTCCTCAGCAGCAAGTACGCTCACCTCGGTTCGATCCCGCTTGCATCGGTGGGCGCGCTCGCTTACTTCACATTCTTCAGCTTGGCGATTCTGGCCGCGTTCGGTTACGCAATCGCGCGATCGATGCTCCCGGGCCTGGTCGCGTTGATGTTTCTGACCACGCTTTGGCTTCTGTATCTGCAAGCATTCGTAATCCACCATTTCTGTCAGTATTGTTTGCTCTCGGCGGCGGTAACGACAATGCTGCTGCTAATTTTGATTGCCACGCGTCGCACTCGTTCCTGTGCATCAAAACCGTAGTGTTGGGGAAGCTTTCGGCGGCTTGCCACGTCAAACTCTCGCTGCTAATCTTGGCAGTCAACGCCAACCACTTCTGAAAGGAGTCTCCAAATGAAGAAACAGTACGGAGTTTCTCTGTTGATAGCATCTCTGGTCATTATCGCGCTCGCCGCGGTTGCTGGTAGCGGCAGCAGCACGGATCTTCCCGCGCCGCCGACAATCGGCACGGTCATCGATGACTTCAAACTGCCGGACGCAGACGGAGCCGAACACTCGCTGAAGGCCTTGATGGGAAAGAAAGGCGCGGTGGTGATTTTCGTCGCAACCAAATGCCCGGTATCGAACGCCTACAACGATCGCATGGAAAAGTTGGCCGAAGACTACAAGGCCAAGGGTATTAACGTCATCGGCATCAATGCGAACAGCACCGAACCGGCCGCCGAAGTGAAATCGCATGCGGCCGAAAAAGGTCTGAAGTTCACGATCCTGAAGGATGACGGAAACAAGATCGCGGATCGCCTTGGGGCCACGCGCACGCCGGAAGCGTACCTGCTCGATACGAACTTCAAGCTGCTCTATCACGGCCGTATCGACAATTCGCAAAAGATCGAAGGGGTCACTTCGAACGATGTGCGTGAAGCGCTCGATGAGATGCTCGCGGGCAAGGCGATCAGCAAGACCGGCGGCGCGGCGTTTGGTTGCTCGATCAAACGAGTGTCGTAACGCAAATTGTTAATATGCGTCGCGCAAGTTAACAACCTGCGCAACATCAATGCGTTCATTACTTCTCATCATCAGCCTCGCGATTGTTTCTTCGTTCGTGGGCTTCGCGGCGCCGGCTCAATTGAACGGCCGCGCTGCGGGGCCTTCGGATATTCGCGAAATCGATCTCGATGGGCTGAAGAAAATCATCCAGCACGATCCGAAAGACACGCGGCCACTGCTGGTGAACTTCTGGGCGACCTGGTGCGATCCGTGTCGGGAAGAATTTCCGGATTTGGTCAAGGTCGACACTGATTATCGGAACAAAGGACTGAACTTCGTCGCCGTTTCACTGGATGACGTTTCGGACATCAAGAGCGCGGTCCCGCAGTTTTTGAAAGAAATGAAAGCCACGATGCCGGTCGTTCTGCTAAACGTCAATGATCCTGAACCGGCAATTAAAGTCGTCGACGCGAACTGGGACGGTCAACTTCCGGCGACGTTTCTTTACGACAAGGACGGTAAAGTTGTCTACCGGCATTTCGGCCGCATTCAACCCGCCGAACTTCGCGGCGCCATCGATAAGGAAGTGACCAGTAACAAATAACGAGTCACTAATGATCACTCCTGAAGTAATCGCCGCGCACAACCTAACTCCCGAAGAATTCAACCGCATCAAGGACCTGCTCGGACGAGAGCCGAACCTGGTCGAACTCGGCGTCTTCTCAGTCATGTGGTCTGAGCATTGTTCGTACAAATCTTCGCGCATTCACCTGAAGCGTCTGCCGACCACCGGCGAGCGTGTCATCGTTCCGCCGGGAGAGAACGCCGGCGTCGTCGACATCGGCGAAGGGTGGTGCGCAGCTTTCAAGATCGAATCGCACAACCATCCAAGTTTCATCGAGCCGTTTCAGGGCGCGGCGACCGGCGTCGGCGGAATCCTGCGCGACATCTTTACGATGGGCGCGCGTCCGGTGGCGGCGCTGAACAGTTTGCGATTTGGCACGCTCGATGATCCCAAGAACGGGCAACGCAATCGTTCACTACTCGCCGGCGTCGTCGCGGGCATCGCGCATTATGGGAACGCGTTCGGCGTGCCAACAGTCGGTGGCGAAGTCGCCTTCGATGACGCTTACGCGCTGAATCCGCTCGTCAATGCATTCGCGCTCGGGCTGGTGCGGAAAGATCAGATCTTTTTCGGCAAGGCTGCGGGCGTCGGCAATCCAGTTCTTTACGTCGGCGCGAAAACCGGTCGCGATGGTATTCACGGCGCCACGATGGCCTCAGCCGAGTTTGATGAAGAGGCTTTGGAAAAACGTCCGACAGTTCAAGTCGGCGATCCGTTTCTGGAGAAGCTTTTGTTGGAAGCTTGTCTCGAGGCGATGCGTAGCGGCGCCATCGCCGGCATTCAGGACATGGGCGCCGCCGGCCTGACTTGTTCGACCTGCGAGATGGCCGCGCGCGCCGACACGGGAATCGAAATAGATCTGTCGCTGGTGCCGCAACGCGAAACCGGAATGACCGCGTACGAGCTGCTGCTTTCTGAATCGCAGGAGCGGATGCTGATCGTCGCGCATAAAGGCAGGTCGAAAGAAGTCGTAGAAATTTTCGCCAAGTGGGATTTGGACGCGGTCGTGATCGGCCACGTGGGCGACGACCGCCGTATGCGCGTGACGCACAATGGTGAAGTTGTTTGCGATGTGCCAGTGAAGGCCTTAACAGATGAAGCGCCGGTATATCAGCGGCCGATGAGAGCGGCCGTTGGGGGTCAGGGGTTTGGGGTCAGGGATCACAGAGTGACACCGATCACGCCTGCGAATGTTGTCGCCGCCGACGCGGATCCGACGTTAAATAGCGAGCCGACGGCGAGTGTTGGCGGCGGCACGGATATCATCAGCCCCGCGCCTCCGACTGCTCCCATTTTTGAAGAAACGGCAAACTACAACCATGCGCTGATGCGTCTGCTCGCGTCTCCCAATCTTGCTTCGAAAGAATGGGTCTATCGCCAATACGATCACATGGTGCGCACGAACACCGCTGTCCTGCCCGGCGCAGACGCTGCGGTCGTGCGAATCAAGGAGACGCGGCGAGCTTTGGCGATCGCGCTCGACGGAAACGGCCGCTACTGCGCGGCGAATCCGCGTGAAGGCGCGAAGCTCGTCGTCGCCGAAGCCGCGCGCAACGTCGTGTGCGTCGGCGCCAAACCAATCGCTATTACGAACTGTTTGAACTTCGCTTCGCCCGAGCGGCCGGAAGTTATGTGGTCATTCTCGGAAGTAATCGACGGCATCGCCGAGGCTTGCAAAGCATTCAACACGCCAGTCGTTTCGGGAAACGTTTCGTTCTACAACGAGACCGAAGGTCATGGCGTGTTACCGACACCAGTCATCGGCATGGTTGGATTGGTCGACGACGTGAAGCGCGTGATCCAACCCGGCTTCAAAAATCCCGGCGACTTCATCGCACTGTTGGGCGCAACGAAAGATGAGCTCGATCTTGATGCAGAACTCGCAGTGCAAACAGCCTGTTTGCGCGCCGCGGAAAACGGCTTGCTGCGATCAGCTCACGATTGTTCGGATGGTGGTTTGGCGGTGGCGCTGGCTGAATGTTGTTTCTCGTCGAACAATCGACAGGGCGTAGGCGCCGACATCGACATCACCGGCGAATACGATCTGGCGACGCGACTCTTTAGCGAATCGCCGTCTCGCATCATCATCAGCTTCGACCAGGCTTTGTTGGGTGACTTCGAAGAGATCGCCGCCGCGGCAGCTTGTCCGATGACTCTGCTCGGCAGCGTCGGTTCAGATCGTCTGCGAATTGAGAGCGATGGCGAAGAAGTTATCCAGCTCGATGTCGCTGAAATGGAAAACGCCTGGCGGTCTTCACTGAAAGACAAACTTCAGGCCGAAGCTATGGCGGCCGGAGCTGAGTAGTGTGCGCGTTGCAAAAATCTCATCGATTCGCGGCGTTCACGGTGAAGGGAATAATTCGCCAAGCGAAGTCAGTTTGCACATCAGTGCCATAGGTACGTTGGACAAAAAACGGTTCGTCTCGCATCATCTTCGACCCGTTTAATTCGACGATCCAAAATGAATTCCTATTGTTTGTCACGATCGCGTCGAGGATCTCTCTTACCGTTACGTTTTCACGCTCAAATGAGATGTCGCGGATATTGAAACCGTCACCTCTGTCCGGCTGTCCATACCCTCCGTTTAATCCGCTCGCATAATTTTCTGGATGGAGAGCTCGGTGTATATTGACCCGTAGTTGCCACTCAGCGCCAAATACATTTGCATTTCTAACTCTGTAATCTGCCAGTCTGAATGTCAGAAAATTGCGTCGATCACCCGCGAAATTCTCCTTCCTAATGCTGACTACACCCTTGCTAATGTTCTTTGAATATCCAGGCGCTTGGCTTAGGACAAGATTAATCATGTCTTCGACTGTCGGCTGAGGTGTGAGCAGAATCGCTCGACTCGGTCGAGTGTCGTAAGCCCACTCAATTCCCATGGCGATCTTGTAATGCGCAGCTATCTCGATTAACGCATCTTTTGCCAATCTTGCTTCCGGAACAAAATCCGCCTTCTGTCCAAGTTTCGATCGCAAGTCCTGAGCAATTCCGTTAGGCGCAAGAGCAAGCGAGAATGCTGCAATGATTAGTATTCTTCGCAACAACATCGATCCTTCCCGTCTAATGTCCGGCTACGGTAATGGTTGCACAACTCATTGAGTACGCCAAGTCGATCTGAAATCCATTTGCAAAGTATTTCTGCGTCCCACTTAGAGAGCAACTACCACCATTATTACAAGCAGTGCTGCAATTGTTGTAGTGATGCGGCCATTTGCCTGTTCCGTCAGTACTGAATCCTGGAGCTGTACCTTCGCCAGCCTCCGGGACAAAACACGAGTTCGGCGTAACATTGGTTAAAGTATCATAGGTGGGAATTGCAAAAGGGATACGATTATGGTTCTTATCGGCAAGTTGCCAGGTTATATCTTTGAAGGGTCCTGATCTGCCGGATGCGCAATCGTTAGCAGCGCCCGAACCATCAATACTTACAAAATCCATAAAAGTCGGCTTCTGAACGGTTAACGGCACCTGCTCCGAGGCCTGCCGACCCTGATACGTGTACGTCAAATTTATTGTCACATCCCTAGTGCTTTGGCTTTCTGTTACGCCCGTCACCGTGACAGTTGCGGAATTACTATTTGAAAGAGTGACTTTATTACTTGACGTTGACCAAGAATACGTGCCCCCGGACGGAATGCCAATTCCGGTTATGGTTGTTGTATTTACAAAGCTGGGTGATCCTTGCGGCGGCGTTCCGGAAGCAATTGGTACTGCTGCATCCATGCCGTTAATAGAGTGGGCCGTCTGCCATCGCACTCGCACTACCTGCATCTGCCCGCCACCTTGCAGTAAGACTGTTCCAAGCCACACACACTCCAGTCCGTCCCAGTCGTATCGGTCGAAGTATCCGACAAATGCACTAAGGTTGGCTTGTCCCTCATCAACGGCTGTGATTGACGTTTCGCTTGCGGACGACGGATCGAATGACGCAATCGGTTCATCAACCGACCAAGATGCGTCAGTCGGATATGGCCCCATCGTGTATCCATAATTCCACGATGCGGTTTCCGTAACGGATCCAGTTTCTGATTGTAGAAAGCCGATGAGCCCTGGATACTGCACGTCGCATTCATAAGTAGGCCCACAATCCATTGGACAACTATAACTAGAACTCACGTTTTGGGCCCGACTAATCATCTCCGTTCGTCCGATCAAAACGATCTTACCGTTCGATGCGCCTCTAATGGCCCACTTGAACTGGCCATGAGTAACATTCGCCGGCAGTGCATGGCTTGCTACGTCTTTCATTTGTTCATCGCGAATCTTTTCCAAATCGAAATTGGCGGTTTCGCGTGCCTGCAACTTGCGCGGGCCAAGCGTGAATTTACCGCCGTCGTAAGCGAGTTCCGCGACGAACTCTACAGGTTCGTCAGTGATGTTGGTGACATAAGCAATTGATTTGTAGTCGCCATCGATCTTCCAGGGATACGCGCCCGTCATCGAGCGTATTGGGCCAGAGTCACGAAGTGGAACATCATAATCGCTGCCGGTGCGGTTATCCGTTGAGTAGAGTGAACCGATTACAGAGCCGGGCGCGGCCCAGTTACTTACTTCCACGCTTACTACGTCAAGATCGCGTCGAGTTTTGGCGGCACGCAATAGATCGGAAAGATCGACTTCCTTTGTTTCGTTTGGGTCTAGCGAAACCTGAGACAGCGTTACTATCCCGGCACTTCCCGACATTGGAATAATCTTCGGCAACACCGCGATTGACGACTGAGTAGTGTTTTTCAAAACCATGTGGGGCGTAATCCCCGCGACGCGAAAACCGTTTGCGTAAAGGTTCGGCTGCTTTGCCTTGGTCGGATCATAGAAGCGAATAACGCTATTAAATGATCCATCCTTCGTCGTGATGATGCCCGTCGGCACGATGCTCCCCGCTGCGCCGGTTACGTCAATCTTCACAGACTCAGTCCCTTCATTACGATGCTCTTCCCTTACTAGCTCGGTCGCGTGCGGTTGCAATTGAACCGTTCGCGAATGACCATTCCCGAAACTGAGAGTAGCGCTCGTTGCCGCGTCGCTGATGTTGCCAAGCGCGACAATCGCTTCACTCTTTTCGGGCATCCACCAAGCTGCCTCGTAAACTGCTGAACGAGATTCATCCTTAACCGTGAAAAACTCATCCACGTTGGCACCACCGTTAACGCCCAGGAATCTGAACTGAGACCACATCTGTCGATTCGCGCCGTAATAGGAAAGCGCAAAGCCACCCCAATCTCTTTCGTGGCGATAGCGCGCTGGCAACAAGTCTTCAATGTTCACGTAACGAATTTCTGCCGATTGAATCTTCACCGCATCGCCAATGACCGTCTCGCCATTGCGTTTGTAAAAGACGGGCGTGACATCCATCGCTTCAGGGCTCCGTGAATTGAAAACGATTTCGCCGCCACCTGCTTCCGGCAGATCGATTAACGGAATGTAAATCAATTGATCTCCCGGCGGCGAACAACGTGTGCATTTGTTGTCGCGCGTTTTGACTTGGTTCTGCCGCAAAGCAGCAGAGCGGCGTAAAATGCCGGTGGAGGTTGTCGTTGGCGTGCTGGGAATTAGTAGAACGGCAGTGGCAACTAGTGCCGTCAACACAAAGATACTTCGCTGAATGAGTTTGCTTGAGTAACGTGCGAACCGACGCATGGGATACCGCCTTTCGGGATTAAACGGTTGACGCCGAAGCTAACTGGCGAGTTTGCGCGGGGGTCGCAGGCCCGTGGGCTAGCCGTTGAAAAGTGGCCGCACAATATCACGACGGGCGGGGTTAAAGTCAACAATTTTATTTGACTTGCTGTGACAGTGAAAATACTTGCGGGAATAGAATTGCCGAAACCGTCCGAGGCAAACTACGAGCGTAAAAAAAACCGAGTGAGCGGGGGAAGAGCTTCCTTGTTCAAGAACCTTTCAAGGAAAACTGATTTCATCGGTCGGAATTCGGCATCGGATAAAGCCCTCGCGGGAATGACTCCTGGGCTTGCCGAAATGCGAACAGTTTAGCTCAGCTTGTTTGCTCTCGCAATCATATTTTCGCCCCTGTCATGATCCAAATCACGCCCGTACAGTGTCAAAAGACGTACGCTCAAGCCGGTCCGTCGGCGGCTGCGTGCTGCTCTGCCATCGACAGCGGCGCGTGCTATAATCCAGACCTCGCTTTCAATTAAATATTACTTATGAATCACGCGCGTCACAGTTCCCGACGCAGCCATCATTTGGAGGAACCTCATGGCTACTGAAATGCAACGATCGACGGCAGCGGTGAGTCGCATCGAAGAACTTTTGGGCGACGAAGCGCGGTCGCTGCTCGATCACAAATCGCAAACAATTCCGCAGGAGCAGCTTCATCTGCCTGGGCCCGACTTTATTGATCGAGTTGTTTCCCAGTCAGATCGTTCGCCCTCGGTGCTTCGCTCCCTGCAAGCACTGCTCGGCCACGGCCGCCTCGCGGGGACTGGTTATGTTTCAATTCTTCCCGTCGATCAGGGTATCGAGCATTCTGCCGGCGCTTCATTCGCGCCAAACCCGCAATACTTTGATCCAGGGAACATCGTGAAGCTCGCCATCGAAGGCGGCTGCAACGGCGTCGCGTCGACCTTTGGTGTGCTGGGAAGCGTGGCGCGCAAGTACGCACACCAGATTCCTTTCATCGTCAAAATTAATCACAACGAATTGCTGACGCTGCCGAACAAATTCGATCAGGTTCTTTTCGGTACGGTGAAGGAAGCTCACAACCTGGGCGCGATCGCGGTTGGCGCAACGATCTATTTCGGATCGGACGAATCGACGCGACAGATTACGGAAATCGCCAACGCTTTCGCGCAGGCGCACGAACTCGGCATGGCGTGCGTTCTCTGGTGCTATCTGCGCAATTCGAAATTCAAGACCCCGGAAGGCGACATGCACGCGTCGGCTGATCTTACCGGCCAGGCCAATCACCTCGGCGTGACGATCCAAGCCGACATCATCAAACAGAAATTGCCGGAACGGAACGGCGGCTACCTGGCGGTTGAGAAGGAACTCGGCAAATCGTATGGCAAGACCAGCAAGCTCGTGTACGAGAAGCTAACCACCGACAACCCGATCGACCTCGTGCGCTATCAAGTCGCCAACGGTTACATGGGCCGTATTGGGTTGATCAATTCCGGCGGCGAGTCGAAGGGCGCGAGCGATCTGGCCGAGGCCGTGCGCACCGCCGTAATCAACAAGCGCGGCGGCGGCATGGGTTTAATTTCCGGACGTAAGGCTTTTCAGCGGCCAATGAACGAAGGCGTCGAATTGCTGAATGCGATCCAGGACGTTTACTTATCGAAGGAAATTACTGTCGCCTAATTAGATCGAAAAAGAAAACGCGCGTGCATTTGCGGCAATTAGTCGTCGCCAATATAATGCGCGCGCTTTTCAATTCTGCTGATTTCAATGCCAACGCCAATTCAATGGAGACACGGCCGCACGCGTCGTCGGCCGCGACAAGAGCCGCGGCCGCTCAGCGTAATTAAGTCAGCGCTCGGTCAAATGGCCCGCCTCGCCTTGACTGAGCCATTTATGACGGCGGTCGAGCGCCAGGAGATTTACCTGCACCGTCTGCCGAAAGCGTTGCACGGGTTTCGCGTAGTTCACCTTTCCGATTTTCATTATGGCCCGCTGGTCGATCCGCGGCATCTTGAGCGCGCAATCGAAATCGCCAACGATCTCAAACCAGATCTGATCGCGCTAACTGGTGATTACATTTCCCAAGAGCGCAGATACGCGGCGCCATGCGCAGAGTTGGTTGGTCGACTCGAAGCGAAGTATGGCGTCTTTGCGGTGCTTGGAAATCACGATCACTGGACTGATGCAAAGCTCGTCGCCGATTTATTTGGCACCGAGGACATTCGCGTGCTCATCAACGAAGGCCTGCGCGTTGACATCAACGGCGAATCATTTTGGTTGGCGGGCGTCGACGACACGATGGTTGGATTGGAAGACCTGTCGCTGGCCCTGGCAGGTTCGCGTGACGGCGAATTCAAATTATTATTGGCGCACAATCCGATCATTCTGCGACGCGCGGCGCGCGCCGACGTCGACCTCGTGTTGAGCGGACATACGCACGGAGGCCAAGTGACTTTGCGTCCTGAGAAGAACCGCTCTGGCAGGCCGCGACGAAGAATGTTGCGCGGTTTGGGACGAAGGGCCAACACACAGATTTACGTCACGCGGGGATTGGGCATGGTGGTGCTGCCCATACGATACGGGTGTCCGCCGGAAGTCTCGTTGCTCGAGCTGCGCTGCATTCAATAATCCCGGATCGCGCGGCGTTGTCGGCGAGCGTGGATTGTCGTAAATAATTCGCAATCGCAAACCAGAAATGTCCTCTCGGATTATTACTCTGCCAAATGTGCTCACCGTTTTCCGGATGGCACTAATTCCCGTTTTCGTTTCACTGCTTTTTTATCAGCAATTTCTTCTCGCGTTGGCCGTCTTCGTGGTCGCCGGAATCACTGATGGGCTCGACGGCTTGCTGGCTCGCAGGTTTCATCAGCAGTCACCACTGGGACGTATTCTCGATCCAATCGCCGACAAGATGATGCTGGTCACCTCATTTGTCGTCTTGTCCATGCGCGGCGTCTATCCGGTTCCAATGCCCAAGCACTTGCCGATTCCTTTCTGGGTCACCATTACGGTCATCAGCCGCGATGTCTTTATCCTCGTCGGCGCCGCCGCAATAAACATGGTCACGGGGTTTCGCGCATTTCAGCCGTCGCTCCCCGGAAAGATTAGCACCGTCGTTCAGATTGCCTCCGTAGCCGTGGTTATGCTGGCCGCACAGACCCGGGTTGGCACCGGCTACTACCTTCCAAGTGTCTACGCCGCAGTGTTTGCGCTAACCCTGGTCTCAGGCATTCACTACATCTTTTTTGTCTCACGCCTGCTCACAAAGTCCGGGGCAAATTCCTCTTCCTAAGGTTGACAACAACGCACTCACATATTATTCTAAGACCGCAATCAAGCGGCTTCGCCGCAGATTCTAATTAACAATTTAGCGGAGCATTTAACAAATTATGAGCAAAATCATCGGTATTGACTTGGGAACAACCAACTCAGTAGTTGCCGTTATGGAAGGCGGCGAGCCCGTCGTCATCACCAACGCCGAGGGCGGCCGCACCACTCCTTCTGTTGTCGCGTTCGCGAAGGACGGCAACCGTCTAGTCGGCCAGGTCGCGAAACGTCAGGCCGTCACTAACCCTGAAAATACGATCTATTCAATCAAACGATTCATGGGCCGGCGCTTTGACGAAGTGACCGAAGAAAAGAAACAAGTGCCTTACCAGGTCCAGGGCAGCGGCGCGGGCGGCGATGTTCGCATCGTGGCCGGCGGCAAGGAATGGAGCCCACCAGAAATCTCGGCCATGATTCTTCAGAAGATGAAGCAGTCGGCTGAGGATTATCTGGGTCAGAAAGTCGACAAGGCGGTCATTACGGTTCCGGCTTACTTCAACGACTCACAGCGCCAGGCGACAAAGGACGCGGGAAAGATCGCCGGTCTCGAAGTCATGCGTATCGTGAACGAGCCGACGGCGGCGGCCTTGGCTTATGGTCTCGACAAAAAGAAAGACGAAACGATCGCAGTGTTCGACTTCGGCGGAGGCACGTACGACATTTCGATCCTCGAAGTTGGCGAAGGCGTCGTTGAAGTGAAATCGACCAACGGCGACACGCACCTCGGCGGCGACGACATCGACGAACGACTGATCGAATGGATCATCGAAGAGTTCAAGAAGGATCAGGGCATCGATCTTTCGAAAGATAAAATGGCCTTGCAACGATTAAAGGAAGCGGGCGAGAAAGCGAAGATCGAATTGTCTTCGACGATGGAGACTGAGATCAACCTGCCGTTCATCACCGCCGATCAGTCCGGACCAAAGCATCTCGTCATGAAGTTAACGCGAGCACGATTCGAGCAGCTCGTCGATCCCATTTTGAAGCGTTTGACCCCACCGCTGGAGCAAGCGTTGAAAGACGCTGCCATCGACTCCAAGAAAATTGACGAGGTCGTGCTGGTCGGAGGTTCGACTCGCATTCCGAAGGTTCAGGAGATCGTGAAAGCCTTCTTCGGCAAAGAACCAAACAAGAGCGTGAATCCTGACGAAGTGGTCGCGATCGGCGCGGCGGTGCAAGCAGGCGTGCTGTCGGGCGAGAAGACCGACATTCTGCTTCTCGACGTGACGCCTCTGAGTCTCGGCATCGAAACGCTGGGCGGCGTGTCCACCAAGTTGATCGAGCGCAACACGACCATTCCGACGCGCAAGTCTGAAATCTTCTCGACCGCTTCGGATAATCAAACCTCCGTCGAGGTGCATGTGATTCAGGGTGAGCGGCCGATGGCTGCGGACAATCGCACGCTCGGCAAATTCCATCTGGTGGGAATTCCGCCGGCGCCGCGCGGCATGCCGCAAATCGAAGTCGCCTTCGACATCGACGCCAACGGCATCGTGAATGTGTCAGCCAAAGACATGGGCACGGGTCGGGAGCAGAAGATCACGATTACGTCTTCATCGGGTCTCAGCAAGGAAGAGATCGACAAGATGATGCGCGATGCTGAATCTCACTCGGCCGACGACGCAACCAAGCGCGACGAGATCGAAGCTCGCAATCGTCTCGATGGTCTGGTCTATCAGATGGAGAAGACGCTGAACGAGAATCGTGAAAAGGTCGGCGCCGTTGCTGGTGAAGTCGAAACCGCGATTGCCGATGCCAAGAAAGCGGTTGAAGAAGGCGGAGTCGAGCGCATGAATAATGCGTTCAATGCGCTGCAAAGCGTCTCGCACAAGATGGCCGAGGCGTTGTATCAGCAGACTGGTTCGACGCCGGGCGGTGAAACGACTGACCAGTCGGCAGCCGCGGGTGCTTCGTCCGGCCAGACCGGCGGCGAAGATAATGTCATCGACGCTGAGTACGTCGATGTAGACGACGATAAGAAGTAAGTACATTTCCGATTGCCGATTTTTGATTGCCGATTGGTCGCTAACCTCGCTCGCCTGGTAATCCGTGGCGGGATTCGGGTCGGAGATCAATCGGCATTCGGCAATAGGAAATCGGCAATGTGAGTATGGCCAAAGAAGACTTTTACAAAATTCTCGGCGTGAAGAAGGACGCCAAGCCGGAAGAGATCAAGAAAGCTTACCGGCGGCTGGCGCGCAAGTATCACCCTGACGTAAATCCGGGCGACAAAACGGCCGAGGATCGCTTCAAGCAGATGAGTGAAGCGTTCGATGTGCTCTCGGATCCAAAGAAGCGCAAAGTCTACGATCAATTCGGTCAATACTCTGACAATCTGGCGAACGCGGCCGCGAGCGGCGCCGGCTCGACCTACACGCGCGGCGCGCCGTTCGACTTTTCAGGTTTCGATTGGGGTGCGGCAACCAGTGGCGCTACCCCTGGCGGCGGCAGTTTCCGCGATATCTTCGCCGATCTATTCAGTGGTGGACGAGCTGAACGTGAGCCGCCACGGCCTCAACCGCAACGCGGCGCCGACATCGAGATGCCTTTGTCGCTCACTTTCGAAGAAGCGATCACCGGCTTAACGACCAACATCACTATGAATCGATCAGAGCAATGCTCGCGCTGTCATGGCGCGGGCGATACGGGCGGTTCGGTCGTGACTTGCTCAACGTGTAAAGGCTCGGGCCAGGTGCAACGCACGGGCGGCCGTCTGAGATTCAGTCAGGAGTGTCCCGACTGTGGCGGCACTGGCAAACGTCGTCCGCCATGCTCGCTTTGCAAAGGCAAAGGCGTGGCGAAGGCGGACGCTTGGGCGCGCCGCCGGGCGACCTTTACATCATCACGAACGTCGGCCGGCACCAGCACTTCACGCGCAAGGGCGACAACGTCTACGTGACCGTGCCGATCACCGTGCCCGAGGCCGCGCTCGGCGCGAAGATCGAAGTGCCGACCGTGACCGGCAAAGCGCAGTTGCGCGTTCCGCCGGGCACGCAGTCAGGACAAAAGTTTCGCTTGCGCGGCCGCGGCGCGCCGAGCCTGCGCGATGCAAGCACACATGGCGATCAGTTCATAGAAGTGCAAGTGTCCCTGCCGAAGGTAATTTCGGAAGAGACGAAAGAGTTGTTGCGCAAGTACGCGCAGATGAACTCAGAGAACCCGAGAGTAGTGATGGGATTGGAATAGTTTTGAGTTTTGAGTTTTCGGTGGGCCAAAGTCAAACCCGGTGTTTCGTGAACAGGTCCCAACTCAAAACTGAAAACTAAAAACTGATGAAAAGGCGAGCCAAAACATTTACGATCAGCGCGGTTGCGGAGCAATTCGATGTGCACCCGCAGACGCTGCGGCTCTATGAACGTGAAGGTTTGCTGAAGCCTTCGCGCTCGGAAGGTAACACGCGTCTTTATACCGACAACGATCTCGAGCGGCTCGAGTTGATTCTGTCTTTGACGCGCGATCTCGGCGTGAATCTTGCCGGCGTCGAAATCATTCTCAACATGCGCGAAAAGATGGATGCGATGCAGCGCGAGTTCGAACGTTTCTTCGATTATCTGCAGGCTCACGCCGAAGAATTGTCTCGCTTCACCGAAGCTCCCCCGCCCGAAGCCGGTGCGCTGATTCCCATCAGCCGCGTTAATCGCCCGGTGCCCGTGAAGCGGCGCACAGTTGGCAGCAAGTCTCGATAAACCATTTCAACTCAATTGTCCTTTAGCTCGGCTAAAAACTTTGCTTCAAGCAAATCTTTTCGCGGTGTTAAAGTGTGCGCCCTAAGCGAGAAGTTTCAAGTCTCAGGTTTCAAGTTTCTAGTCAAATACGCGTTGGTGTGACGAGATCCCCGATGCGGCGACCCCGGAAATTGATTCGCGTAATTCTCATCCTATTGGTGCTCGTGTGCTGTGCTGCTATCAGAGCCGGCGCACAGGATCTCGATAACGTCACGATTGCCGGAAAGGTAACAGATCAGAATGGCGCGGTGATCCCCAGCTCTGCGATCACGGCGACGCTGGCTGCGAAGAAAGTTGAACGCACGGTCGTTGCGGACGGCGATGGGAATTACAAACTGATTCAGTTGGCGCCGGGCGTTTACAACATCAAAGCCTCGTTCGCTGGATTTGCTTCGGAAGAAAGAACAAACCTCACCACGATCGCCGCGCAGAATGTTCAACTCGATTTCATTCTCAAGCCAGCTGGCGTCACTGCTGAAGCTGTCGTCGTAAGCGCTGCCGAACCAACTCAAGTCGACACGACGCGAACCGTTGTCGGCGGGACAGTGACCACGCGCGAGATTGAAGCGTTGCCGGTTGCATCTCGCTCACCGCTCGATCTGATTTTCACTTTGGGCGGCGTCAGTGAAGAGCCGCTTTCGACCCGCGATCTCGCCGATGATCCGACAAAACGCGGAACGCCTGAAGAAGCCGGCGACTTCTCGTTGTCCGGCGGCACGGCCTACTCGAACAACATCACGATCGATGGTCTCGACAACAACGACGATCGTTCGGCGCGCGAACGCTTCACGCCGTCGCTCGAAGCCGTCGAGGAAGTTCAAATCATTCGCAATCAATTCGCAGCCGAATACGGGCGTGCGTCCGGTGGTCGCATCAATTTGCGGACGCGTGCGGGTTCGAATAAGTTTCGCGGCCGTGCGTTTTATTTCTTTCGCGATGAATCGCTGGATGCGAATTCGTGGAAGAACAACACGCTGGGAATCAAGCGTCTGCCCCTTCAGGAACACGATCCGGGATTTACTTTGAGTGGCCCGCTGGTGCTTCCGAAGATCTATAACGGCCGCAATCAAACTTTCTTTTTCACCGCGTACGAGTACGACACGTTTCTTGATTCGACGCTTATCGATGCGCTGGTTCCAGTCGATCAAAACCCACTGTTTCCGCTTGCGGCGCCGACGAATATTTCGCAGAAGCGCGATGAGAATCCTTCCGGGCCGGCACTGAAGGCCGCGAACGGAATCGCTCCATTCGTTGAGCCGGTCAGTACTCCGCAGCGCAATCACATCTTCACCGCGCGTGTCGATCACAAGTTCACGGATCTTCACAATGGATCGTTTCTGTTTCAACTGGGACGACTCACCAATCTGCGGCAAATTGGCAGAGGCTCGGTAGATGATTTGATTGAAGCATTGATTGGCAAAACGCGAAACACGGACGCAATTTCATACTCCGATAGTTACGTGATTTCCGCCCAGGCTGTCGCCCAGACGCGTTTTCAATTTTCGCGTCTAACTTCTGCGGTGGAAGCGACAGGCGACGCGACGAAACCTGTCGTTTTGATCAGCATCGCTGACTCTGCAGCGTTGAATTCGGGAACTTTGGTCGCCGGAACATCGACTAGCGGCGCAACGGATCGGCGTGAGCAGCGCTTTCAATTTCAGGAGATTTTTGCTTACGAGAAAGGTCCGCATTCGCTAAAGTTCGGCGGCGATATCCAACGAATCAAATCGACGTTCATCGATCTCTCGGACGCGACGGGCACCTGGAGTTTCGACAGCGCGGGGGACTTTCTTGCCAACATATCCAGCCGTTATCGCCAAAACTTCCTGACGAGCTCAAGGCAGCGCAATACATACTTCGGGATCTTTGCGCAAGACGAATGGCGCTTGAAGCCGAACTTCATGCTTAGCTACGGCGTGCGTTTCGAAGACGAGACGATCGTCAGTGACCTGAACAACTTCGGGCCCCGCGTGGCGTTTGCTTACGATCCGTTTAAGTCGGGCAAGACAGTCATTCGCGGCGGCGCGGGCATTTTCTACAACCGCGCGCTGCTACGCACAATCGACGATTTCACCACGGGCGCGCAGCAACTATTCTTCGACACCGATACCCTCACCGATCCGGCGACCGGTAAGATCATGACCGATGCACAACGTCGAGCGTTCATTGCCGCCAATCTCAAGTTTCCGCAAACACTCACTGCCGACTCGCCGCTGGTCAAACAATTTGCAGTTGGCAACACCGGCACCTCTTTGGGCGGCGGCCTGTTGCGCCGGCTCGATCCAACCCTGCGCATTCCGGAAAGCTATCAAGCGAACATCGGTATCGAACGAGAGTTTCGCAAGAGTTTAGTCTTCGAATTCAATTACACCTGGAATCGCGGGCTGCACCTATGGCGCGAATTCAATATCAATGCGCCGTTGCGGCCGAAAGGTTACAAAAGTTTCACCGAGTATCTGGCATCGCATGATTTCGCCAACTTTCTCGCAAAGCCCGGTGGCGTGCGGCCAATTCTGAACACCTCGACCGCGGGCGATCTGGTTCGTTTTGTTGTAACGCCGCCCGATCCGGCGAATCCGAATTCGGTCATTCGCATCGTCGAATTCGGCGTGCCCGTCTCGCTGGTCAACCTCAATTCGTTTACTTCGACGACATCGGTGACAACGGCATTGGCGGCGTTGAACCCTTTGCGTCCCGATCCGACGAAAGGCGAAGTCGAAGAATTGATCCCCGTCGGCAACAGTTTCTATCACTGCCTGACCTTCGAATTGCGCAATCGTTTTCGACAGAAGAAGAACGGCTTGGCCTTTTCATTTCGTGCCGTTTATACGCTGTCGTTTTTGAAAGATGACGGTATCGTCAATACGTCAGACGCGGTGATCGCCGGAAATTTTCAGGGCGAATTGTCGCGCAGCCTCCAGGATCGTCGTCATCGCTTCGTTTTTTCCGGAACGCTCGATACGCCGAAATATCTTGGCAAGCTGCGCATCTCGCCGATCATGCGCATCGCTTCCGGAGCGCCTTTCAATATCGGACTCGGCGCTGATCGAAATCTCGATGACATCAGGAACGATCGGCCCGGCTTTAACGGCGACCCGAGCGTGCTGAAATGGCGCGCGCCCGGGCAGCCGCTCGACCCATCAATACTGAATCAGTTCACGCTGCCGACGATTGGTCAGAGCGGAAACCTGCCGCGCAACGCTGCGCTTGGACCAGCTCAATTTCTTTTTGATTTTAACGTAACGCGAGAATTCAAGCTGACGGAGCGCGTCCGCCTGCGTCCAGTTGTTGAGTTCGACAACATCCTGAACGCCACGGTGTTCAGCTTTGGCAGCGAGTTCATCGACTTCAACGCGTTTGGGCCAACGTCTTCAGACGCGACGCGGCAAGCCTTCATCAATTCGTTCCTGGTGCCGACACGCACGATGCGCCCGCGACAGATCAGGCTGGGAATGCGTTTGGATTTCTGATTTGGAGTGCGCCGGCAGAGCGCAGCGGCGACGGCGCTTGGCTACGTTCCGAAATCCAAAGCGGTGTCGCACTGCGCTTGCCACCGCAGTCCAAATACAAAAAAGCCTCTGCCGCCCGGCAGAGGCTTCTTAATAAATAAGACTCAGTCTGATCTAGTTGAACTCGAGCACGAGTCCTTTCTCACAGAAGTCAAACTTCACTGCATCAGACCACTCACCGTCGGCAAACTGGACCTTGAAGTACTGCTCGCAGTTTTCACTGTCGGTTGATTTGTCCCAGACCAGTTCATCGGTGGCCCCGGCAGCAATGCCACCGCCAATATCGAAATCGCCCCACTTCTTGCCATCTTGCGAGACCTGAAGTTTTTTTATGGCCTGTTTGGTGTTGTTGTGGACCTTGAATTTGTACTCACTGGTCTTCGCCAGGCTGAGCGTGCTCATTAAAGCGAAAGCGAGTGCGAGCATCGAAATTTTTGCAAAGTTACGGTAAACGCGCATTTATTTTTCTCCAAGTGATTTTTATTCTCGTGACGAGGGAACGCCAGCGATTGTCGCAATTCGACGCTAGATGATAAGCGCGGGCGCGGGTTTTAGCAATGCCAGCGCCGCTCGAGCCAAGATCACGCTTCCTAACGTTCTTTTGCCAGATTGGCTTAGTCGCTTCCTGGTAGTTTACCTGCGCCGACGTTGCGGTTTACGATTCATGAAAAGGAGCACTCATGAAATACCGGCTATTGGGAAACACTGGTGTGAAAGTGTCTGAGCTGTGCCTCGGCACGATGACGTTTGGCGCAGAATTTTTCAATATCGCGGAAGTCGATCAGAAAGGCGCCAATGCGATGGTCGCGCGCTCGATCGAGTCCGGCATCAATTTCTTTGATACTGCCGACGTTTATTCATACGGCCAGTCGGAAACGATCCTGGGCCAGGCCTTAAAACATTCCGGCATCGCGCGCGACAAAGTGATCGTCGCGACGAAAGTTCGCGGCGCGATGAGCGAAGGGTCGACGAACGGTACAAGCGACCTCAATAACGTCGGGCTCTCGCGCCAGCACATCCTTGCTTCGATTGATCAAAGTCTGCGGCGGCTCGACGTGGATTATGTCGATCTATATCAGGTGCACGGGTGGGATTTGCTGACGCCGATTGAAGAGACGCTGCGCGCGCTCGAAGATCTGGTGCGACAGGGAAAGGCGCGCTACATCGGCTGTTCGAATTGGGCCGCGCGCCAGTTGATGAAGGCACTCGTGCTTTCACGAGAGCGAGGGTGGGCCAGCTTCGTTTCTCTGCAAGCCTACTATTCCCTCGTTGGTCGCGATCTCGAACACGAGTTGTTGCCGCTTTGTCGCGAAGAAAAAATCGGCGTGTTGCCCTGGTCGCCTTTGTCGGGCGGGTTTCTAACAGGCAAATATCGGCGCGACAATCCGAGTCCTGAAGGCGCGCGCCGCACCGGGTTTGGCTTTCCGCCGATCGATGAAGCGCGCGGATTCGACGCCATCGACGTGCTCGACCAAATTGCGAGAGCGAAAGGCGCGACCATCGCGCAAGTCGCATTGGCCTGGTTACTCGCACAAGACGGCGTCACTTCGATCATCATCGGCGCTAACAAGATGTCGCAGCTGGACGACAATTTGAAAGCTGCGGATTTGGAGTTGACCGCCGAAGAGATCGATCGGCTGTCGCAGACAACCGCTCCGCCATCGATCTATCCAAAGTGGATGATCGAACGGCAGAATGCAGGTCGCGTTGAGCCGGTTGAGACTGAACAGAAATCAGCAGCTGTGCTGAGATAAACAGGCGTGCCTTCGCAATCGACAATTATTATTGGCGCCGGCGCCGCCGGTCTCGCCGCCGCGCGCGACCTCGCCCGCGTGGGCCGAGAGGTGATCGTGCTCGAAGCGCGTGATCGCATCGGCGGCCGCGTCTTTACTCACAAACCTCCCGGAACTCCCGTTCCAATCGAACTAGGGGCGGAATTCGTGCACGGAAAACCGCCGGAGATTTTTCAGATTGCTCAGGCGGCAAATCTCGAGTTGTACGAAGTCAGCGAACGTCACTGGTATTTTGACGATGGCAAGGTCAGTAAGTCGCACGACTTCTGGAAGGCAATCGAGAGTCTTATGGACGAGATGAAATCGTCCGATAAGGATCGCTCCCTGAAAGAGTTTCTCGAATCGATTCCCAATAATAAAGACACGCGTCGCGCGAAAGCGATGGTGACGAGATACGTCGAAGGCTTTCACGCGGCCAGCATCGGCCGCGTCAGCGTGCGCGGATTGATCGAAGCGAACAAAGCGGCGGATTCCATCGACGGCGACATCGCGTTTCGCTTTGTGAGTGGCTACGAGACGCTGATGAACGCGTTGCGAGCCGAAGCCGAAAGCTACGGCGCCGAGTTTCATTTGAGTACTGCCGTCAAACAGGTTGATTGGCGCGGCGCGGAGATCGAAATTACGTGCGAGGGTGACTCAACTGGCTCAGAAACTTTCCGGGCATCGTCAGCAATCATTACCTTGCCGCTTAGTATCCTGAAGAAGAGTATCGATAAACAAGTGCTGCAATTCATTCCGGAATTGCCTGGCACAAAGGTCGCGGCGATCAAGATGCTCGCCGTGGGCAACGTGATAAAAATCAATTTGCTTTTTCGCGAACGTTTTTGGGAAGGAGTGAGGCTTTGGGACGAACACGGCGAGCCGGTCAGTTTCCATGATGGCGGCTTTTTTCACTTTCCCGACGCGCCGATTCCAACCTGGTGGACGCAGTTGCCAATTCGCGCGCCCTTGCTAGTCGGTTGGGCCGGCGGGCCAAAGGCAGATCGTTTCAGAACCGCGGGCGAACGGCTCTCGAAAGCAGGGGGCGGCGAGCAATCGGCGGTTCTGGACCAAGCCATTGCTTCGCTCGCGAATATTTTCAACCTGCCGGTGGCGGAGATTCGAGATATGCTAGAGCGCTTCTACATTCACGATTGGCTCGACGATCCGTTCAGTCGCGGCGCTTACAGTTACGTCCCTGTCAATGGTTTGGCAGCGCAACAAGCATTGGCTGAGCCGATTGGAGGAAAATTGTTTTTCGCGGGAGAGGCGACCAGCGTCGGTCACATCGGAACGGTGCACGGCGCAATTCAAACAGGTCAGCGTGCGGCAACCGAAATCCTGAATGAAGATTAGCCAGTCACCGCAATCTCATTTCGCCAAATCAGCAAATATCGCCACAGCAAAAGCCTGCGAATTTCAGACCCGGGAAGAATTTCGGCAGCGAGGCTACTCAATTCGTTCATCGTTAGGTAAGTATCAGTCTTGCCGTGTTCTTCCCATGCAGCGCGAACGGCACGAGACGGTTTCAAGCGGCCGTTGTGAAGAGCCCTGAGACTGCCGCAGACCGCCATGGCCGCGACGTTCAAGGTCGCGTCCAGAATTCCGTTCGCAGTCAGCAGCCTTCGCTCAGGTTCGAATAAATCAATGATTATAAGTACACCGCCCGGGCGCAGATGTGTCTTCAGTTTTTTGAATGCTGCGTGCGCCGGCAGATGATGCAACGTGGCGATCGTGGCAATGCAATCGAATGACTCAGTGGTTTGCCACGACATAAAGTCGGCAACATGAAACTGCAAATTCCCTAACGCAGCAGAATGCGATCGAGCGACCCGAATCATTTCAGACGACAAATCCAGCGCGATGACTTCTTGAGCACGTTGAGTTAGCCGTCGTGAGAACGAGCCAGTGCCACAGCCAACTTCGAGGACCCGCTCGCAAGGCGTCGGAACATAGCGAAGCAGCAGATTGTGGTAGTGATTGTTCTGAGTCCAGCCGCCGGTATCGAGCAGTGCAAGCCGATCGAAATCTTTTTCAATGGCAGACATTTCGCATTCCGCCGTTCAATCAATCAGGACGCGACTTTCTAAAGCTTCGGCGCGTTCAATCGCAGTCAGCAAACGCAGAAACTGGGCAAAGCTGCGGCTGCGCGAATGCAATCGCTCGCGCTCTAATTCGCTGATCTCGTTTTGAAGAATCAAATCGAGAAAATCGTAATAGTCGCCGGTAGCTGCCAGCGGAAACTCGCGCGTGTAACCGGTGCGTTCGGAATCTTCAGAACGAAATCCGGCGAGCATGTCAAAGACATTGTCGGTCGTGAGATGCGACGCGGCTCGCGACAGACGAATCGGCAGACGCATTTCGAAAAAGCGCAGGCCGTCGTCAGTCGTCACGCGCCGCAGCTCTTTTGTGGCCTCGCCGTCGAACGGCGATTCGGGGTCGATCAGGATTTGCAGCAGGCGCGGATGATCCTCGCGATCGACTGTATCCAACATTAGCTGCACTCGATCAGCTAAGAACTTTTCAAAGTGCGCATCGATCGGGTAATTGATGCGGCCGAGACATCCGACGGCTTCGCCTTCTCCGGCAGTTTCAATCGGCAAGCAAGCTGGACAGTTTGCGCAGATCGCGGTTTCGCTCTGTAGCACATCGATTTCGGCGCTCGACTTTTCGATCCACTCGATCTTGTCCGCCGTAGGTACGCTCTGATCGACCGTTGTCAGGATGGTGTGCAGATTGCTCAGCCGACCCCAATCGCGCAAGTGCCTTTCGTCATAACGCGCGCGCAAGCGGCAGGGAAAATCGACGGCGAATTCGAGCGACATGTCAGTAAGCAGTCAGCCGTGAGCAGCAGATCCTCTGTGCGAACTTACAGAAACGACATCAACGTCCCTCGTCATAATGGGGGATTGTGATTAATAATTTCGACAATCGAAGTAAACGGAATCTTAACGACTTCCCCATCAGCGCGTTCGACCTTCACGCTCGGCGTCGTCAATGCCTGCGTAGTCTTCATGCTGCGCACAATGCCGCGCACACGATGACCGTCGTTGGTGACAATTTCGATGTTTCCCCGGCCGTAAAGCAGCCGCAAGGCGGCCAGAGCTTTGGTAACTTCCATTAACTTCCTTTGGGAATGAATTCGGGGAAAGGTTGACTATACTTGGTCAACTTGCATTCGTAAACTCGCCTTTGTCAGAAGCCCGATCGTAAGGCAGGGACGCTTTCGCAACTCGGCTTCCGTGATGCCAGGTATCCTGATACAAAAAACTCGCAACCAACTCACCACGGCTGGCGTATAATTTTTGCCAGTTCAAATCGCTGCTGGATCAACAAGAAATTCGATATGCAGCCTCAACAAAATTTTAGTGCCGGTGAACAATCTTGCGCGCAGTGCGGCTCGCCCATGCCCAAAGAGATGCGGTTCTGCCGCTCGTGCGGAAATCGTTTGGGCGAAGGACCGGCGGAATATACGGAAACGGTTCGCCTTCCTGGCGCCACTGCGTCGGGTGCGCCGGGGACGACGCCGTTTTACCCGAGTGTTAACGCGCCCCTGATGCAGCAGCCGGCGTGCAAGCGGCGTCGCCGCCTGGGGTTTACGGGTAGCGCCTGGATTTGGATCGTGCTCGTAGCTTTCTTCGCCGTCGGCGGATTGATGAGCGCGATCAAGAAAAACATAGGCCGACCACCCTTCGCCGGCATAACCCTAAACAGATCGTATTTCGGCGTCGATGACTTCGACACGACAGACAGCGGCGCCACCTTCAAGAATGTCGAACCGCCCGGCGGGCCTGCGGACAAAGCCGGACTGGTCGGCGGCGACATCGTTACGAGTTTCGATGGCCATCCGATCAAAGAAGCAAACGAGATCATGGATCTGCTCGCGCATACGCCGGTCGGTAAGACAGTCGAAGTGATCTACACGCGCGACGGTAATTTCCACAACACGCAACTGACGACGATGTCGCGCGATGAATACAACCGCCTCGATCGTGAATATAGCCGGAGACCAGAAGGTAAAGGATATTTCGGATTCGAAAGTAACCGGATGACTCGTCTGAATGATCCATCAACCAAAACTTTCGGCGTCCAAATTGACTATATAGAGAGAAATGGCCCGGCCGATCTGTTTGGAATCAGGAAAGGCGACATCATCACAGACTTTGACGACATCCCGATTCGCACGCCCGATGAATTTCTTGCTCGCGTGCGTCGCGCACTCCCCTATTCGACCGTGAACATTACATTATTGCGCGAAGGCCAGAAGATGATCATCCCAGTCAAAATCGGCAAAGCGTAGATTAGCGGTTGGCGTGCTCGCGCATCTTGTTTTCCATTTCGCGCCGCGCGTCTTCTCGATCTTCTTCTGATTCGTCAGCTTCGAATGCTTCGAACAGGGCGTAAGGCTGTTCAGCGAGCAGTCGCAGTTCCCATGCTTCGCGCTTTTCGTGAGAAGGTCGCGCGAACCAAAGCCCATCGAAATCCGATTCAATCATGGTGGCTTCGTCGAATGTTTGGGCTAGTAATTCGATACGCGTTTCAGGTCGTAACAACAAACGTCGCAGCTTCCATCCGTGCCGCTCGTAATTCGAAACGATTTCAGCAGCCAACTCGCGCGCACTCATGCGCACAGTATAGCGGACGCGCCGCGAGTGTGTGGCTTTGATTGTTGGCGCGCGAGCGAATTATAGTTGACGTTCAAATTAACATTTGATGTCGACCGTCAATCTTTCATCTCCGTTTTATCAATCCCTGCAGCGCGCGCTGTCACAACGCAATACGACGCTCTCTGCAATTTGTCCTAATGATGACTCGGTCGCGCGACGAGTTCTGCACGATTACGGCGCGATGTTCGTTGGTTCAGAAAACATCTTGCCGCCACCGCGTTGCGTATTTTCATCAGAAGAACAGGTCATAGAATTTCAAGCCGAGGCCGGTGTCGCACCGGCAAAAATCGGCGCCGCCGCGATCGAACTGCAGCCGGCGGCAATCGACGCGTTGCTGAAAGCTCGCGCGCAAGCAAAGACGGAAGGCCTGGACATCACACCGCGCGATGGTGCTGAAGCCGCGCGGCGCAGTTACGCTGATACCGTACGCCTGTGGAACTCGCGTTTCTTGCCTGCGCTCGATCACTGGACGCACGCGGGCCGTTTGACCGAAGACGAAGCGAATCGTCTGCGTGCGCTGCCCATTCATGAACAAGTGCCTGAGGTGCTCGAATTAGAAAAGGAAGGGATTTTCTTCAGCAAGGATTTATCAAAGTCGGTGCTTTATTCGATCGCCGCGCCGGGAACGTCGCAGCACATCGCGATGCTGGCATTCGACGCCAACGAATTTCTTGACGCGCGCGTCCGCGAAATCATGTCTGAGCATGGTTGGTTTCAGACAGTGCTGAGCGATTTACCGCACTTCACTTTTCTCGGTCTCACGGAGGACGAACTGCCGAGCCGCGGCCTAAAACCAGTCGAGGCCAACTCACAAAAATTCTGGATTCCCGATTTCGGGTGAGAGTTAACAGACCCCATCCCTCCTGCAAAGGTACTGACCTTTTGGTTCATGGCATCCGCAAGTCCCGCCCTTACATCTGAATTCTTGTTTGTAGATTTTGCCGCGTCGCGGCCATCAGTTAACATAGCTCATTCGATTCCTGCTTCTATTTTTCGCAATCTGCCAAATGTTTAGAAAAGCTTTACCACTGATTTTTCTGGCTGTCTTTGCAAGTCTTACGACGGCACAAACGACAGCGCCCAAAACGAATTCGCCCGCCCCGACGGCGGCGCAAGCTCGACCGGCCACGCCTTTCGAGCTTTCAGAGTACGGTGTCGCCTTACAACCCGACGCGCGTTTGATCATCGTAATGGCCGCGCTTGAGGCGGCAGGTTTCGATCCGACGCCGCCCGGAAAAGAACCGTCGCCGTTTCGCATGCTGGTGCGAAAAGATCAGATGAATCTCGATTCCGCTCTGCGCGAACGGCTCAAAAACTTCTATGAGCGTTACAAGTTGCCCGCGCCGGCGACCGCTGCAGATCAGGCTACGCGTTATGTTTCGCTCGCGTATGCGCTGGGACCGCAGCCTGCGTTTGAAGCGCCCGATCGCTCGGAAGATTTGCCGGGCGGTGTGCTCGACGTGCTCGACTTTGCGCCACTCCTGCGCGAGTTCTATCGCAAATCAGGAATCGACGAACGTTTAGTTTCGTACCTGCGCGCTTATCAGGCTGAAGGCGATCGCTTGCGACCGGCCGCAGCGGAAATGGTTCGGTCCATTCTGTCGTACCTGCACACCCGCCCGATTATCGTCAGCACCGAGCGGGTCCGAGTAAAGAGCCCCGACAAAAAGAAGAATTCGTCGACTATTGTTTACTCGACGCGCGAGCACGAGCGAAAGTTTTATATCGTCCCCGATTTGTTGGCGGCGCCGGGCGCAATCAATTTTCGCGTGATTGCCGACGATTACTACGCGGTCGTGCCGGAAGGAACTGAGCCGGCTTTGTCGGAGTTGCGCCGCGGCTTCCTGCAATTCGTGATCGATCCGCTGGTGCTGAAATTCAACAAAGAGATTGCGCAACAACGCGAGCCGATCAAGCAACTGATCGACGCGCGCACCAAAGCCGGCGCGACTGTTTCGCCGGACGCATTCGTCATCGTGGGACGCTCGCTGGTCGCTGCCGCTGATGCGCGTTACGAAGAGGCAAACCGTCTGGCCTGGGTAATGGAAATCCAGCGCGCCCGTTTGCAAAAAGCAAACACCGACGGGGAAAGAAAATCGATCGCCGCCGAAGCGGAAAGCGCGCGCGCTGCGATCTCGGACGAAGCCGTTGCGCGGCTCGCGGAGGAATATGAAAACGGTGCGGTGTTGGATTTCTTTTACGCCGATCAGTTGCGCGATTTTCAAAGCTCGGGTTTCGATATCGCAAACTTTTTCGCCGAGCTCCACACCGGCGTCGATCCGGCCAGGGAAAGCAAACGCCTCACAGACGTCAACGCCTCTCGCGATCGCGCGCTGTCCGCTCGCAAAGCTCACCCGCGCTATTATTCGTGGTTGATTGATCCGAGCGGGGAAACTCGCGAGGCGGCCACGGATCCGCGCAACGCGGCGTTCGTGAAAAATCTCGCCGAAGTCGAGACGCTTTTGCAGACCCGCAACTATGAAGCGGCCGAGTCGCGTCTGAAATCTTTGCTGCAGGAATATCCCGGCGACGCGCGTCTGCTGTTCACGCTCGGTCAAACGGCGAGTCTTTGGGCACGCGATACCACCGATGACGATCAGCAAGCGCAACGTTTGCATCGGGCCCTGGCGAATTATCGCTTAGCTGTCGCAGCCGCCTCACCTGAAAACGATCAAGCGTTGCTTTCACACGCGCACGAATCGATGGCGCGCATTCTGGCGTTTCTCGATCAGAAGGATGAGGCGGTGAAAGAGTTCGACGCGGCGATCAAGATCGGTCGAGTAACCGGCGGCGCTTATGATGATGCGCTGGCGGGGAAACGGAAGTTGTCGCAGCCTTAGTCGTACGGATTCAGCTTCTCGAGCTGCTTATCAATCAGCGGAAACAATCGCTGCCGAAATTTCGCTACCAATAAATCGGCTTGCCGCACGTCTTCTTCAAGTCGTATTCGGCTTTGAGCCGTTATTGACAAGAGGCTCTCCAGTCCTTTTCGCTCACTATCCAACGAACGCCGCCGGGTGTCGCGCATCTCGGCGGTGCGCGTGCCGCCGATTCCGGCCATCGAGCGTTCGATGTTTTCCGGGCGCATGTCTTCGTCCATCTGCGTCATCCGCGTCCGGTATGCGGTCTCTTTTTCGATCAACTCGATGAGTTGCTTACGCAAAACCTCCGCGCGCTCTTCGGTGTGAGTCAGCAAGTCCAGATTCGTCGCGATCTGCTTTACCTTCTCGTTATCGCTCTGCTTTGAATCCGGCGACAGCAGTTCCTCGGTAATCGCCTGCAGCCTGCTGTTCAGTGTCTGCAGTGACTTTCGCAACAGCGCGAGTTCACTGGCGACAAGATCTGTTGAAGCCGACGATGGCGGAACTGCTTGAGAACTTGTTTGAGCTGAAACGCGATCGGCCGTTACGGTTACGGCCACCAACGCGATCAAGAGAAGCGCAAGTGTTGCGGGAATTTTCATTACGGGACTCCTTGATTGAAGTGGTGACGCATTAACTCACGCGCGACCCGGCTTGAAAGTTCCTTTTATCACGCGCGGCCATCAGATCCAATAACGTCCGCACTAGACCGCTAGCTTCAATTCCTGCGGGCGGTCAAAGAAATTTTTCCAGGGATGGTTTTTTTTGATTAGCTGCGGAACGTTTTCAATCGTGAAGTCAGAAATCTTCACGCCTTTCTCAATCTGTTTCCAACTGAGCGGCATGGATACCGTCGCGCCGGGCTTGGCGCGGGCGCTAAAAATTGCCGCGATCGTTTTGCCGCGCGCGTTCTGCATCGCGTCAACATAAACCTGTTGTTTCTGGCGCTTCGCAAGCGACCGCTGGATCGTCGCGATCTTTGGCGCGCGCCGGGCAACTTCCGCCGCGAGCGCCTCGGCCACGGCCGCAACCTTTCGATAATCGTTCTTCGGCTTCAGCGGCAAATAGACGTGAATGCCTGACGAGCCGGATGTCTTTGGAAATGCCGGCAAGCCAACTTCGTCAAAAACCTCTTTGCAGACTAGTGCCACGTCCAGAACATTTTTCCACGGCGCTTGCTTCGGATCTAGATCAAGCATCAAGTAGTCCGCCTGGTCGAGATGCTTCAAGGTCGAATGCCACGGATGTTGTTCGATGGTGCCGAGGTTTACGAAATGCAACAGCGATGCGACAGTCGTATAGACGGAATAATTCAGTTCGCGTCCTTCCTGATTTACAAGCTTCACCGTTTTGATGTAGGGAGGCGCGCTCTCGGTGTCCTGCTGAAAGAACATCGGGGCTTTGATGCCGCGCGGATAACGCTGCAGAATCGCCGGCCGATCTTTTAGAAACGGCATCAGGTGCGGACTGATTTTCAGATAGTAAGAGAGCAGATCAAACTTCGTCAGTTTCTCATCAGGCCAATAAATTCGATCGAGACTTGTGAGTGAAACGCGCTGGCCTTCGACTTCGATAATGACATCGCCTTTGGGCTTTTTCAGCGCGAGGAATTCATCCGCCGAAATTGCCTGACCTTCTTTCTGACGCGTGAGCTTGACCTTTGGCGACATTGCGCGCTTCCTCTCGTGGCGCCCATTCTAACATTCACGACTCTTAAGGCGTCGAACCACCACGTCACCAATTGTGTGATTCCGATCACGTTGAGGAAAGCATTTATTCTTGACCACCCAGACGCGCGTCGCTATACTTCCGATTATGAAAATGATTGTCAGAATCATATCACCGGAGATCGGGCAGGACTTGCGCCTTTTCCTGCAATTTATGGCATTCGTGGCTGTCCTGGCTGCCTTTGCAGTAACCGGTCAGGCGCAGTCGAGCCAAGGTCCGCTCCGCCGCGGAACTGTTCTCGATCCAAACCGTGCGGCCATAGTCGGCGCTCGCATTACGGCTAACGGCAAGACAAGCGCTTCGGCGGTGACCGATGGCAAAGGCGAATTCTCTATCGCCCTGCCGTTCGGTGAATACGTCATGAAGATCGAGGCTGACGGCTTCGCTTCGGTGACACGTTCGATCGCAATCGGCTCGAACGATGCTGAACCGGTTGAGATTGTCCTGACGCCGGCGTCAGCAACGGCGACGGTTACGATCATGGGAACCGACGCGTTCGGTTATCGAATCGATGCGATGAGCAGCGCGACGCGAACCCTCACCAACCTTCGCGACGTGCCGCAGTCGATCGCAGTCGTTAGCAAACAGCAGATCGCCGACCAGTCCATGAAGAGTATTGCCGACGTGGTGAACTATGTTCCCGGCATTACTTCACACCAGGGAGAAAACAATCGGGACCAACTCGTGATTCGCGGCGTAAGCAGCAGCGCGGATTTCTTTCTTAACGGTATGCGCGACGACGTTCAGTATTATCGAGATCTCTACAATCTCGAACGCGTCGAAATCCTGAAAGGACCGAATGCGATGATCTTTGGGCGCGGTGGAGGCGGCGGCGTTGTCAATCGCGTGACCAAGGAAGCGGGGTTTTCAAAGGTGCGCGAACTTACCTTCGATGGTGGTTCATTTCACACGAAGCGCGTCGCCGGCGACTTCAATCAGCAGCTTAGTCAAAGACTCGCGCTTCGCGTCAATGGGACGTACGAAAATTCAGGCAGCTTTCGCCGTTTCGTAAATCTCGAACGCTACGGACTCAATCCCACGTTGAGTTTTACGCCGAACGCTGAAACGCGACTTACAATCGGTTACGAACATTTCCACGACGCGCGTGTCGCCGATCGAGGTCTCCCTTCGTTTCAAGGCAGACCTGCCGACGTGCCAATCGAAACCTTCTTCGGAAATCCTGGCGACAGTCACGTTCGCGCGCGCGTCGATCGGCTGGCGGGAACATTTCAACGTCAGATCGGGCGTCTGATGATTACGAACCGGACGATGTTCGGTGCTTACGAACGCAGTTATCAAAACTATGTGCCCGGCGCTGTCAATGCTGCCAAAACGCTGGTGACGCTCACCGCTTACAATAACGCGACGCAGCGGCGCAATGTCTTCAATCAGACGGATTTCAACTATTCAGTCTCAACTGGGAAGATTAAGCACACGTTGTTATTCGGAAGTGAACTTGGCCGGCAAGCAACGGACAATTTTCGCAACACGGGCTTTTTCAACAACGTCAGCACGTCGATCCAAATCCCTTTCAGCGATCCGGTGATCTCCACGCCGGTGACGTTTCGTCAGAACGCGACCGATGCCAACAATCACGTCACGGCGAACGTTGCCGCCGCACTAGTCCAGGACCAGATCGAACTGTCACGTCGCGTGCAGGTCCTCGCAGGTTTACGCTTCGATTATTTCGATCTGCAATTTCACAACAACCGCACTGGTGAAAACCTGCGCCGGATTGATCGATTGATTTCGCCTCGCACGGGAATTGTAGTGAAGCCGTTCATGCCTCTGTCGGTATACGCGAGCTATGGCGTGTCTTACTTGCCCAGTTCAGGAGATCAATTCTCTTCGCTGACCACGATCACACAACAAGTTAAGCCTGAGCAATTCACCAACTATGAAATTGGGGCGAAGTGGGATGCGCGCCGCAACCTGACGTTCACGGTGGCGGCGTATCGGCAGGATCGCACGAACACCCGCGCGACTGATCCAAACGAGCCGACGCGCATTCTGCAAACGGGCAGTCAACGCACGAATGGCTTTGAAGCTGAAGTGAACGGCAACATCACGCGCTTGTGGATGATCGCCGGCGGCTATGCGCATCAGGATGCGTTTATCTCGAGCACGACTGCGGCCGCTCGCGCCGGCGCGCGAGTTGCGCTGGTGCCGCACGATACTTTTTCGATCTGGAACAAATATCAGATCGTCAACAAACTTTCGTTGGGCGTTGGAGTCATTCATCGCTCAGACATGTTCGCAGCGATCGATGACACGGTCACCTTGCCTGGCTACACAAGAATCGACGCGGCGGTTTATGTTCCGTTTAGTGAGAAGTGGAAACTGCAAGCGAACATCGAGAATCTCTTGAACAGGAAGTACTTCTTGAACGCCGATGGCAACAATAATATCTCTCCGGGTTCCCGGCGCGCGGTGCAAGTTAGTTTGATTACGAGGTTCTGATCTTTTCGGCAGAATCTGGCGATACTGACTTGTGATTCAGACTTCTTCAGGAGGCAAGTTGCTATTTGCCGGGCCGTTTATCACCGTACCTACGGCATCGTAGCGCGAGCCGTGACAAGGACAGTCCCAGGTTTTCTCAGCCGCGTTCCACGTAACAATGCAACCGAGGTGCACGCACACCGCTGACATGCTGTGAACGACTCCGTCTTTGTCGCGATACACGGCGAGCTTGGATAATCCCTTTCGCAGAACAGCGCCGTCCTCTTTCGCAATCTGGGAGACTGCGTCAACTTCACCGGGCGTCAACACGTCGGTGTATTGCGCGGCCACATTTGCGTTCTCTTCGATAAAGTCTTTGGCGGCTACCAGCGTTTTCCGCGCTGGATCATAGAGATCCCTCCAGGGATTAGTTCGGTCCATGATGAGATCGGTAAGCAGTATTCCGGCAATTGTTCCGTGCGTCATGCCCATTCCCGAATCACCGGTCGCGATGAAAATATTGTCATGGTCAAGAGGATTGCGGCCGATGAAGGCGAGAGAATCTACGGGCTCCATCACCTGACCCGACCATCGGAATTCGATCTCTTCAACCATCGGAAAACGATTGCCCGTCCATTGTTCCAGCTTGCCCCAGCGTTGCGCCCCGTCGTGTTGCTGTCCAGTCTTGTGATCTTCGCCACCCACGATCAGAACATCGTGATCGTCCGCGCGCTCGATCCGGATGTAGTGATAAGGCTCCGAAAGATTGGCGGGCGCGTCCCAGAGCAATATTGTCGGAACCGAGTCCTTCGGAACGCGCGCTCCGATCACATATGTAGTGTAAGGCGCTTGCTTAGTATGAATCGCCACCCGATCGTTTACGGGCGAATTCGTCGCGACGACGATGGTGTCCGCGGTGATCGTGTAGCCGCTAGTGGTAATTACAAGAGCATCCGAACCACCTTGGATTTTGTCAGCGTGCGTGCTGGTAAAGATCTGACCGCCATCGCGTCCGATGGCTCGCGCCAAGCCGGTTAGATATTTCAGCGGATGAAACTGGGCCTGTTGCGGAAAGTGCAAACATGGGCCGGTATCGAAGCTCTCCAAAGGCGCTCGATCCAGGCGTCGAACCTCAGTCAAGCCGGCACGGTGCGCGGCCGGCATTTCGTCTTCCAGCACTTGCAAGGTTCCATTCGCAGCAAGAAATAAGTAACCGTCAACTCGCTCGAAGTCGCAATCGATTTTCTCTTCCCGCACAATCGCTTCAACCCGGTCAATCGCAGCGGTGTGACTTTCGCCTGCCAGCCGCGATCCTTCTTCACCGAACAAGCGCTCAAGTTCATAAAATCGATCGTCGAGCGCGTTCGTTAGATGCGCCGTAGTGCGCGCCGTCATGCCGCCGCCGATTGGCCCATCGTCGAGCACAATTACTGACTTGCCTTCGCGCGCCAGCAGGTAAGCCGTTGTCAATCCGGCGATGCCCGCGCCAATAACGCAGACGTGCGCGCTTGTATCCTTGCTTAGAGATTTCTCTGCTGGCGTGTCCGCCGTTGCCATCCAAACCGACGTGGTTGTTCCTGAAGTTGGTCGCATGCTCTTCAACTAAGCGAGTGACATGCCAACCAAGCGCTGGTCTTTTCGCAGGTTTCGCACTCGTTCGCGCTCGCCGAAATTCTGACACTGTCTGAAATTGCAACAAGGTTCCGACCGCAGGAAGAACTCGATACAGCGTCAAGTTGAAATAAACAGGCCCGATGATCATCTGCACTTCGCCGACAAGGTGAGGCTCGAATTCGAAAATCGTGGGACTGGCCTTAAGGTTGATACTTCGTAACCCTTACGCGCTGCGATAGAATCAGCGTTGTCTATGGATCAGTTAACCAGCCAGCAAGAGAAACTACTTTCCGATCTTCAATCCGACGCATTCAACTACTTCATTCACGAAGTGAATTCAGAGAATGGGCTGGTTGTCGATTGCACCAAAGAAGGATGGCCTTCAAGCATCGCGGCGATTGGCATGGCACTATCGGCTTATCCCGTCGGAATCGAACGTAACCTAATCTCGCGTGATGAAGCAATAGATCGAACCTTGCGGAAGCTGCGCTTTTTCGCTGGCAGCGAGCAGAGCACCAGCGCAGACGCGACTGGCTACAAAGGCTTCTATTACCATTTCCTCGACATGCAAACCGGCCGGCGCGCGTGGCATTGCGAGCTATCGACCATGGATTCGACTTTTCTGTTTGCGGGAATGCTGGTCGCCGCGACTTATTTCGATCGCGAGACCGCACTTGAGAATGAGATTCGCCGGTTGGCGGACGAACTTTATTGCCGCGCTGATTGGCAATGGGCAACGGCTGGCGGCAGTACCCTGGCTCACGGTTGGCGACCTGAGAGTGGCTTCTTAAAGGATCGATGGGACGGTTACGACGAAGGCGTGTTGGCTGACGTGCTTGCTCTTGCTTCGCCGACTTTTCCACTGCCGCCGGAGAGTTATGACGCCGACGTGGCGGCCTATGTGTGGAAGAAAGTTTACGATTACGAATATCTCTTTGCGGGCCCCTTATTCGTTCATCAGTTTTCGCATCTCTGGATCGATTTTCGGGGCATCCAGGATCAGTTCATGCGCGATCACAGTTCAGACTATTTCGAAAACAGCCGCCGGGCCACTTACGCCCAGCGAGAGTATGCGAAGCGAAATCCGAACGGCTTCAAAGGTTACAGCGACGTGTGCTGGGGTTTGACCGCGTGCGAAGGTCCCGGACCGAAGGAACTAACGATCGGTGGAGTCGAGCGCAGTTTCTTTGATTATGTTGCGCGCGGAGTGCCCGATGGGCCGGACGATGGCACACTGGCGCCGTGGGCTGTCGTGGCGTCACTGCCGTTCGCTCCAGAGATCGTTTTGCCGACGCTGGAACACTTCAACCAGATCGAAATCGGCGTCGAACATCCGTACGGGCTCGAAGCGACGTTTAATCCGACGTTTCCCGACGAAAAATGTCGCGAGTGCGGATGGGTTTCGCCCTGGCATTTTGGCATCAACCAGGGGCCAATCGTGCTCATGATCGAAAATCATCGCAGCGATTTTCTTTGGCGCCTGATGCGCTCTTGCCCATACATCATCAATGGGCTGCGCCGCGCCGGCTTCAAGGGCGGATGGCTATGACCAGACCGGTCTCAAAGAAATCAATTTGTGACGCTGGCAGGCGCGCCCTGAGGGCTCCCACGGTTTCAGGTTGTGAATAGATCGGGCGGACGGGTGCAAGGAGAGTCGAAAAGGCAAATGGTCAGTCCAGGTTTTCTGAAAACAGAGAGATAAACTGCGAGATTGCACCTCTCGTTTTTCTCGCGTGCTGTTGTGCTATACTCCCGCGCGCCTCGCAGTACCTAAGCAACTTTCCGCACTTATTTCATCAGGCCGGCGAGCCTGGACACTCATTGAGAGGTACGACATGGCAGAGCCTGACGTCACGTTGGATCGCTTGGAAGATCAGATCGACTGGTACGATCGAAAAAGCAAATACAACCAGCAGATGTTCAAGCTGATGAAGACTGCAACGATCGTTATCTCGGTGTCGATACCTTTGTTTGCCGCGTTTGCGGCTTACAGATCCATCGAGGGCAAAATGGTGGCGCTGATTACCGGCTCGGTCGGTGCAACCATCGCCTTGCTCGAGGCGTTCCAGCAACTCAATCAGTATCAGCAACAATGGATTACATACCGGTCCACTGCGGAAGGTTTGAAGCACGAGAAATTCTTGTTCCTGGCATCGGCTGGGCCATACGCCGCCGCGGAATATCCCAAGAAGCTGCTGGCTGAACGAGTCGAATCGCTGGTTTCACAGGAACATGCAAAGTGGGCTTCGACGCAGGAGCAAACAGGCAAGAGTCCCACTAAGCCAGAGCAAAAATAGAGTTCGTAAGCGATTAAGGCGATCGCAGATTATTTAGGCAAGGCAAACAAATAGTTTGCGTTGCTTCCTCAACCCGCATTTCAAGAATGGTGCGACTCTTTCCGGGAGCAAGACGCATGACCTCCACCGCGAATTTCTAGAATCAACTCTTCATTAGTTATGCGCACATCGACCATCGCTACTTCACCGGCGGCGGGTAGCGTTTCGACGAACACCGGCGGGTTTGCCGGATTTGCTTGCTTATGAATTTTACGAACGGAACGAAGCTCTGGCGGAACCTGTCAAATTCGTATCTTATCGACGGCCGTGATTTTCTGGAAAGAGTGAAAAGCATCTACGCAATTTATGTGGGCTAACGAATCTAAAACGCAAACCTACTAATAATCTAGTCAGCAAGAATTCTTACTGCTATACTCCCGCCGCGCTCGCGCTTAGATCTCCGCTACCTGAACCAGCACAGGGGTCGAAGTCGCCATGTCAACGGTTACCTCCAACCAAATCCGCAAGTCGGCGCGTACTCCATCACGGCCCGGCGAAAAGGATTCTAGAAAACCGCTTCTCATAGGCGTATGTCTCCTTGGTTTGTCGGTGACGCTCCTGGTTTACGCAATCACCTATCGACCGAAAGCAAAACAATTCATCTTTGCAGGGCGAATTGAGCGGATTCCTCCGACCGGCGTGGTCGAAATCAAACAATCCCCTCAAACACCAACGAAAGACACCTCTCCATCGGTCCGGGCACCCAACCGAACTCAATACCGGCATCATGCAATAAAGAGCCGATCGGCCAATCCTGAAGCAATTGAACCGCGAACGCTGAATCGAGCCGAACCATGTCTTGCCATACGCGAACTGGCGAAGAGTGTTGACACTCGTGACATGCGTCCAGTCGGCGATCCGTCACCGCTGCGCAGCGCCGCGCCCCAAACCTCGCCCACTGCGCAGAAGAAGAACGTGATTCGCAGGTTCTTTGCCTGGCTGGCCGGACTCTTTTCCCGGAAAAAGTTGGGCGAAAACGATCCACCAAATCATCAGCCGCCTAAGATTTCGCTCGGTCTGTCACGCAGACAAATTTTCGCGCGGGAGCAGTGCCCCGACAAGATGCAACCCGATCCGTCTTGTGTGGCGGAAACGCGATTGGAAGTCTTTGCACGGGCAACCGATTCGGATGGTGAGTTATCGATAAAACCAGCCGCTCAAATCGGAAAGATCATAACGCTGAGTAAGGAACATTTTACCTGGGATCTAACCGGTGTTGCTCCGGGAGTTTATTCATTTACCGTCACTGCGTCTGATGGCAAGTCTGAGCTGGCGACAAAGTCTGTGAGAGTGACGGTGTCAGCTTGCGAATGCATTGCGGCGCCTCAGCCCACACCTCAGCCGACGCCTGCCGCGATTTGCCCCGAAATCAGTTTATCTGGACCGGACACCGTAAAGCCCGGCGAAAGCTTTGCAGTTTCAGCCGCTGTCATGCGTGGGTCGTCAGAGACTCGCCATACGTACGACTGGATAGTCTCCGAAGGCGAAATTGTGTCCGGGCAAGGGACGTCCAGGGTTGTCATTAGAACACCTCCGCGCGCGACGACTGTTAGAGTGAGGGTCACATTACGTGAACAGCCGGCTTGTCCTGCTGACGCATTTTGGAGGATTGGGGCTACCGCGGGTCCAACGACTTCAGTTTCGGGAACTATCCAGGACGCTGCTGGTGCTGTGATTTCTGGCGCTACCATCATTCTGACGAGTGCTGAGGGCCGGTCTTACCGAACCGTCAGCGGAGCCAATGGTGATTATGAGATTTCAGGATTGTCTCCGGGCCGTTATGACGTGCGGATTGAGGTCGCGAATTTTAAGACGCAGACTACGACCATAGAAGCGCGCATGATCCAGCAGTCGCCTTTCAACTTTGCTCTTGAAATCGGTGGCATCGGTGAGCCGGTGACGATAACAGCGGAATCCTCTCCTTCTCCTTCTCCTACACCTTCGGCCACCGCTTCGCCTACTCCACTGAAGATCCTGAAGGAACAGGATCAAATCAAGGTCGATTATCCCGAACGATTCCTCCAAAAGTCGGAAGGCGAGATCACATTCGAGATGGAACGAGTTCTCAGGGAGGTGATCGCTTCAGAAACTAACATTAACGGCAAAGTCGAAATCGTGGACAAACCTCGGCCGATACCTGGCGCGACCCCAGACACAACTCTCAATGTCGCGTTCGGCGAGCAATACGAGGCTTACGCGAACGTGACACTAATTCCAAACGGGCTAACCGTGGTGTCGACGCCCGCGAGCGTAGAACATTCGCTGAAAGAGAAACTGGTTAGGTGGGCTTGGCGCTTGAGACCAACTGACGCTAGCGCGACCGAAGCGTCATTCAAATTCCAGTTGGACATCGTTTGGAAGGCCAAGGTTGTCGGATCGCTGCCGGATGTCGTTCGCCGCGACGTGTGGCCCAATCAACCGATAATCGTGCCGATCGGGCCGCCGCCCTCAGTCAAAGTCGCAACCTATAGCTCGCCGGTGCTGGCCGCTGGTGGCTTGCTCACGCTTGGGTTCGGCGCCAGACGTCGCCGACGCCTCGTCCAAGGTGCCGCGGAAGATGCGCCAGCCGAAATCGAGGAGGAGAGCGTAACTGCAAGCGTGTTTGCCCCGAGCCAGGTCGCAACTGGTAATAGCTTTCTCGTGCAGGTTTTTGCTCACCTGGGGGAACAGGCAGAATCGCTTGAGAGGCTGGCGCGGGAAGCTGACGATGATGCGCGCAGACGAGCAAGTGCAGAACTACAAAGGCCCGTCAAACGCGGAGTTGTTCTGACTTTCAACTTAACGATGAAGGGACTGGACATTGATGAGCCGTCGCAATCGTGCACCTGGCGCGGCGCGCCGGCGATCGTTCAATTCGGAGTCACCGTGCCCCCTGACTTCACCGCACAAGATCTCTTGGGATTGGTAACTGTCTGTGAGGAAACGGTGCCGATTGGGCATCTGCGATTCAAACTCAAAATTGTCGATGGCGCTGCAACTACCGCGAACACTCCACAATACATTGGCACTGCCAGGCGATATAGTCAGGCTTTCATATCATACGCCTCACAAGATCGCGCAGAAGTGCTAAAGCGAGTCCAGATGTTGAACTCTTTGAAGTTGAAGTTCTTTCAGGATTTGTTGACGCTCGAGCCGGGTGACGAGTGGGAAAAGTTGATTTACCAATACCTTGATGCAAGCGATGTAGTTTTTTTGTTTTGGTCAAAGGCAGCCAGTGAGTCTTCGTGGGTGCGAAAAGAGATTCAATACGCCATGCAGCGAAAACATAACCTGGAAGAAGAGGCACCCGAAATTGTGCCCGTGATTATCGAGGGACCACCGCCGGCGCCAGCCCCTGCGGAACTCGCGTTTCTTCATTTCAACGATCGGTTTATGTACTTCATCAGCGCCACCGATGCCGGTGACTAAGTTACTTATGAGCATTCCCTGAAGGTTCTTTCCGTCGTTGCGGTTCAGTTGTCCCGATTGACAACGAATTCGACCATGGCGGCCAGCAGTTCCGTTGAGCGGTTGATCTTTTTCAGCGCCTCACAAGAATATCGATAGGCGGATTTGATTCGCTCGTTCGTGCTCGCGATTCCAAAGAGTGCTGGAAAAGTGGCCTTGCTTGCCCGCGCATCTTTGCCCGGGGTCTTTCCTAGATCTTCCGCAGTCGCCGTGACATCCAAAAGATCGTCCGTGATTTGAAACAACAAACCGAGGTTGGTGGCGTATTCCGTGATCGCCGCGAGTTCATCTTCGTTTGCGCCGGCGAACAGCGCGCCGCAACGGGCAGCGGCGCGAATCAAAGCGCCGGTCTTCAGGCGATGAATGCGCTCGAGCTCGTCGCCGTTCACTTCGCGTGATTCAGCATTGAGATCAAGCTCTTGGCCCGCCACCATTCCTTCCGGCGTTCCCGACGCGCGCGAAACTTCGGAAATCAATTGAACGCGCAAGGCAGCATCCAGCTTTTCATCTTCCGCAATCGTCTGAAACGCGAGAGCTTGCAACGCATCCCCGGCGAGGATCGCCGTTGCTTCGTCAAACTTCACATGGCAAGTCGCTCGGCCGCGTCGCAGATCGTCATCATCCATCGACGGCAGATCGTCGTGAATCAGCGAATAGGTGTGAATCATTTCCAGCGCGCAGGCCGTGCGCAATAGATCATCTGCGCGCGCGTCGAACGTCTCGCCCACGGCCAGCAGCAACGCGGGGCGAAATCGTTTTCCGCCCGCGAAGACACTCCAGCGAATCGCTTCATGCACGCGTTGCGGTTGTTCGGATGCTTGCGGGATCAGGCGATCGAGTTCCGAATCAATCAGAGTGCGGCAGGATGCGAGAAATTCCCGCGCGTAATTTGCGTCGGAATTTATTACCACAGAGGACACAGAGGAAATCAAACCTAGGAAAAATCTTCCTCAGCACTAGCAGCGTTCAGATCGGTTTCAGCTTCAAAAGGTTTCACAGTTGGCCGGCCTTGATTATCGCGCATCAGAACTTCAATCCGGCGTTCGGCTTGATTCAGACGCTCCTGGCATTCGCGCGAAAGCTTCACACCCTGCTCAAACAACTCGAGACTTTTTTCGAGAGGCAGCTCGCCCTGCTCGAGTTCGCGTACGATGCGCTCAAGCTCTTCCAATGACGACTCAAAAGTTTTTGGTTTGGGGGTGCTCATTTATTAGCAACGCTACCACTTCAATCCTTCGATTTGCTTGCGAATAGAATCCTGAACCTGCGAGCCATTCGACGGCATGCTCCGAACGACCGCGTCTGCAACCATCTTTGCCAGCTTCTCGTCCTGCACGGCAGTGATGCGCCAGCGCTCTGATTCGGCCTGCATTGTAAGCTTAATCTGCTCGTCTTTCACATGCACCGTGACCTGCGCGGTATTGTTTTCCTGTTTGATATCGGCGAAATACGGAATGCCGAGCGCGACGACGATGAAGGGCTTTCCCTGCGCGATGCTGCTCAAATCCTGCAACTCTTTTATTAGCTGTTCGTGCACGGTGTCTTTTAACTTTGCCGAGAGCGAATCCCTTACAGGATCAACTTGGGACGGCAAGAGCGACGCCGCGGACGAAGAGGCTGGAAGTCTGTGACGGATCTGCGACACAAAATCGGCAGTGATCTTGTCAGTGTCGAGAATCCCATCAACTGTCGCGCTGTCGTTTCGCTGCGCAGCGTCGGCAAGCAGAGCGATCGAGTATGCCGGTCCGCTTCGATAATGCCGCCACCAAAAATACCCACCCGCAGCAACTCCGCCAACCACAACTAGCAAGATTATCGCGACGAACAAGAGCACGCGACCGAAGCCGCCACGCGATCGACTTCCACGCGCGGCAGCCGGTTGGTTCTTATCGAGGTTGATGACGATGCGATTGCGTTTCATTCTATTCAGTTTCAGTTTGTTCCACGCGACAATCGAGTGTTCCTTTCCAAAGCCGAAGTCGCAGCTCATCGCCAACGCTCATCGTACTGGCTTCACGAATGATTTGTCCTTGAGCATCCTGGGCGATTGCATATCCGCGCTCTAAGACTTTCAAGGGAGACATCGCATCCAGCGCCGCCGCGGCCTTCGCAAAATCCTGTTTCGCCGCTTCGACGCGCGTGGCGATCGCATTGTCGCGTAGACGTTTCAATGAATCGAACCGGGCCCGTCCGGCCGCAACCACGGATCGGAGTTGCACCGGCGAGAGACTGTGAGCTGCGGCATTCACGCGGCGGTGAATATCCTGCAAGGATGTTTTGATTGCCGACCGAAGACGATAATCAGCGGCGTCAACGCTCGCAACCGCATCGTGCAATCGTGCAGCTACTGCATCGAATGCCGTCGATTGGGCAAGCTCATGAACCTGGTTGCGCGCGTCGGCTATGCGGTACTGAATCGATCGCGCGAGCGTTGCCGACAACCCCGCCAGTCGCGAACATAATTCGGATTCATGCGTCGCGACAATCTCAGCCGCGGCGGAAGGCGTGGCCGCGCGTAGATCCGCAACGAAATCAGCAATCGTGAAATCTGTTTCGTGACCAACTGCTGAGATTACCGGAATCGTCGAGCTGCGAATCGCTCGCGCGACTGCTTCTTCGTTGAAGGCCCAGAGATCTTCGATCGATCCGCCGCCGCGTCCGACAATCATCACATCAACAGTCGCGTCCAAATCTCCATCGCGTAAGGCGCGTTGATGATGATCGTTGAGAAACCGAATCGCTCGAACGATTTCATGCGACGCGCTTTCGCCCTGAACCCGAGCCGCCGCCAACAAAATGTGCACCGTGCGCGTGCGCCGTGCGATCACGTTCAGAATGTCGCGGATCGCGGCGCCGCTGGCTGAGGTGACGACGCCCACGCGTCGTGGAAAGATCGGGATTGCGCGCTTCAGCTCCGGCGCAAACAATCCTTCCGCTTGCAGACGTCTTTTGGTTTGTTCGAATGCCAGTTGCAACGCGCCCGCGCCGACCGGCTCGAGCGATTCGACGACGAGCTGATACTCGCCTTTCTGCTCGTACACGTTCAGACGCCCGCGCGCGCGAACTTGCATTCCATCTTCCAGACGAAAACGAATTCGCTGATTGTTGCTGCGATAACACGCGGCGCGCAGTTGCGCGAACTCATCCTTCAGAATGAAGTACCAGTGGCCGGAACCATGCGCGCGATAGTTGGAAATCTCGCCCTCGACCCAAATGGTAAAGAAACGCTTTTCGAGCTCACCGCGAATTTGTGCCGTCAGTTCAGACACGCTCAGCGGCTGACGTTCAGTTTGATCGAAGAGTGATGCGAGTAATGGTTGGGACACTTGATTCGTCGTTCAATGCGATGCTAACACGATCACTGAAATCCCGGCGCCAGCAGATTCGTCATCTTCGCGGGATTCTTGATCATTTGTTTTGTCATCCACATGTCGGTCTTAGCCAGCAATTCACGTCCGCGATCGCCGCCAACCAACTCGCCCAAACGCCGGCGCGCAACGGTCGCGTACAGCTGCATGTGGGAGGTTTCAAAATCCTTCACGGCCTTTTCCAAAAGGTTTATTGCGCTCGCCTCGTCACCGCGTCTATGAGCGACTGCAGCGCGAACAAGCGTGGCCATTGGATTCGCATAGGCCGTGTTCTCACGCTCGATCTTACCAGCTAGTTTTTCCGCGAGTCGCAGCCGCGGTTGAGTTATTTTTCCGGTCGCCGTAGCGAGAGCTAACCGCGCGCGCAGTTGCGTCGCGTCGATGCGCAGTCCCTGAATGCGGCGCAAGAGAGACTTCTCGAGCGGCCTGAGTTGAGTTTCGACGTGTCGCCAGGCGACTTCGTAATCACCCGTATAAAGCTCGATCTGGGCCAACGCCACCAGCGACGTGTAGTGCTGCAAATGAAATCCGCGCCGCGGCCAGGTGGTCATCGCGGCAATCACTTCATCGCGCGCGCGATTTGGATCATCCGCGGCGAGCCAAATCGTATTCAAGCGCGTGCGCAAATCCGTTGCGGCAAACAGATTTCCCTGGTCCAGCGCGGCAGAAAGAAGTTGCGGTACGCGTCGCGATACTTCAACCATGTCGCCGAGGTAAAGCAGCGATGTCAGCATAAAACGATTTGCGATCGTCAACTCCCAGGTGACGCCCGTACATTCATCGCGCAGAATTTCCGCGGCCCGTTCACAGAGCTCGGCGGCCTGCTTCCAATTTCCAAGCAGATACGCACTCAGTCCGCGCGCCCAAATCGCTAGACCAAGTGCGTGCGGATTGCCCGCCCGGCGGGCCAGCGCATCGGTCTTCTCCATGAGCCGGGCAACGTGTTCTTGTTCGGCGCCGCCCCGCGCGGCGGCCTGACTTGCTTCGAACGCCATCGCGCGCGCGACGCGCGAAATTTCTCCGGCGCGCAACGCCAACAGTAAATGCAAACTCTGAAAGTCAGCGCCGCGAATAAGATCGACAACGCCCAAACCTGCGGCGACGGCCCAGCACGTATCGATACGCAGCAGCTCGGCTTCAGGAATTGATGCCGCGTCACGTTCGGTAAAACTCAGGCCGCGCACGCGAATCCAAAGTCGCCGCAGAATCAACGATAAAAGCGCCCGCTTCGGACCTCGAGCCAACTTCAATCCCACGCTTTCCAAAACGACGCGAAAGACTTCTAGTCCTTCATCGATGTGGCCGCCCATCAGCAATTGGGCGCCGGCGCGCTGTCGCAATTCCAAGGCCCGACGCGAGGAAGTCGTTTTCGCGGCGTCGAGAAATTCGTGCGCAGCTTGAGCGGGGCGGCCCGCGTTCGCCAACGCATCGCCCAATCCAATCTTCAACTCAACCAGGTTGGGCGCATCGGGTTTCAATTCGATGGCGCGACGAAAGTAAAGCGCGGCCCGATCGAATGCCAGCGCGGTCGCAGCTTTCTTCGCTGCTGCTTCGGCATGCAAAACCGCGCGCTCATTCTCGCCCGCGCCGAGATAGTCCTGATACAAGCTTTCCGGATCGTCGAGGCCGCGGGCTTCAATCGCTTGCGCCAACCGCCGATGAATCTGTTTTCGTTCGCTTTCGTCCAGCAGCGCCGCCAAAGTTTCGCCGATGCGATCGTGGTACATCTCAACGCCATATTCGGCGCCGCTGCTACGCACAAACTGCGCCACGCGCAGGGTTGTCAACAATGAAAGCGAATCGCCGGAAACGCCGGCTGCCCCAAACGCAACCGCTTCGTTAACCGGACGTCGCGCGACTGCGAGTACGTTCAGGAATTGTCGGGCGCCGGCCGATAACTGTGTGATTCGTTCCTCGAGCATGGTTGCCAACGAGATCCCCGCCGTCGCAGCGCCCTCGTTCATCATTCCATAGTGCGTCAGCTGCTCGATCAGGAAAGGACTGCCACCGGCTTCGTTGACGATCGATTCGATGAATAGTTCGCCGGATAATTTCGCCGCCGCGAACAGCGATCGCGTCAGCTCGCGCGCTTCACCGCCCGGCAATGGACCAATGAAGATCTCACGACACGTATCAGTTCCGGCCTGCACCAGCAGTTGTTTCAGGAAGGGCTTTTCTTCGATATCTTCGCTGCGAAAACTGGCAATCAGTAAAAGCGGCGGCGCGTCAGGCGGCCGCAGCAAATCTTCGAGCAGAAAGATGCTGTCCGCATCGGCCCATTGCAGATCGTCGATATAGATTACCAGCGGCTGTCGCTTCGCAATGCGCGTCAACAATTCACGCAACGCGCCGAATGCTTTGCGTCGCAGCGTAAATAAATCGATCGACTCCGGATGACGAGCGCGCGCTTCAAAGATCGCGTCGACCTGGAGCATCACCGGAAACACCCGCGATAGAGCAGCTCGATTGCGCGGCATGAAAGCTTCAGCCTTCGCGCGACGCAAAGTTGCGAGATGCTTGCTCAGGCTATCGACGACTCCATCCAGAGCCTTGTACAGAACCGATTCGCGTTCGTAGCAACGGCCTTGTAACACCACCGCGTTGCGCGTCTTCTCTTTCAGTCCATCCAGAAACGTTCGCGCCAAAGTCGTCTTGCCCATACCCGAAACGCCATGCAGCAAAACGGTCACGCACTGGCCTTCGCGCGTCGCGCGAAACGCGTCGTGTAATTCAGCCAGTTGCCGCTCACGCCCAATGAACGAAACTTCCGACGCGAATTGCAGTGCCGATGCAGCTGATCGATGGGCACCAAGTGCGCGCAGCACTTCGCGTCCGGTGGGTCGAACTTCCGGATCGCGACGCAGTAGCCGGATGCAAAGATCATTCAGATCGCGTGGCACTTGCGGATTGATTTCCCGCGGCTGGATCGGATCGCGCGTTTGTTTGCGCAACATCACTTCGAAGAATCTGCCCCGAAACGGCAGGCGTCCAGTCAATGCCTGATAAAGAATCACGCCTACGCTGTACCAATCACTCGCTTTCGAAATCGGAGATTGCGCGCCTTGCTCGGGCGACATGTAATCGGGAGTTCCCGCCAGCAGCGTCTCGGGCGAATCGGGATTGATGTCTTCAACCAAACCAAAGTCGAGCAGCACCACGCGGCCTTCATCGGTCACGAGCACGTTCGAAGGTTTGATGTCGCGATGAAGCTTACCCAACTCGTGCAGGCGATGAACGCCTTCGGCAAGCTGACGCAGAGCCGCTCGCAGGCGCGGCTCGTCCAATTGATAACTTGCAGCCTGTGCGGCTTCGTCATCATTGATCGTCGCGTCTGTTGAATCGAACGAAAAACTCAAACTGTCGAAGATTTCGGTTTCAGCTTCTGAGTCGGTAGCCCTATCCGACCGCGCGCGCTGCAACGTATCGTCGAGATCAATTGACGGCACATCGATTGTGTCGGGCCGAACGTACTGAATGAAAGTTACGCCCTTCACCAGTTCCATCGTGAAGAACCAGCTTTGCCCTTCGGACATCAATTCATAGAGCGTGACGAGATTTGGATGCGACACATCGACCAGCGTGCGAAACTCTCTCTTGAACCGATAGATGTGCGCGGCTTCTGAAAGTGTCAGAGTCTTCAGCGCCACGACTTTGTCCATCTTGCGATCGTGCGCTTCATACACGACACCCGTGCCGCCTGTGCCCAGGCGACGCAGCAAGGTGAAGCGTTCAGTGCCGGCAAATTCTCTGGCGGGCTTTACCACGGGGAAACCTCTTGGTGTAACGCAACTCGCTAACTTGAGCTGAGCTTACGCGAATCTGTTGACAGATGAGCAATTGTGCCTTACATGATTTGCGCGATCAAATATTGACCAATGAGGAATGATTATGGATTGGCGGGTGCTGCTGACAACTTTCGGAGTAATTTTTTTGGCTGAGATGGGCGATAAGACCCAAATCGCCGCAATGACGATGGCCGCTGAAAAAAAGCGGCCCTGGGAAGTGTTCATTGCAGCCTCCCTGGCGCTGACTGCGGTTTCCGCGATTGGCGTTATTGTCGGCATTGATCGGTAAGTTCTGAAAACTTTACGTTTTGATCTCCCCTCTCCCATTGGGAGAGGGGACGGGGGAGAGGGCGCGAAGCGTTGCCCGCGTAAGCCCTCACCCTAACCCTCTCCCAACGGGAGAGGGAAGTTATGAAGAACAACCCATGCCACAAACTCGACACACTGAAAAACATTTCACCGCCGGCGAAACCGTTCGCGACATCGTCATCGGAATGTCTGACGGATTGACGGTGCCTTTTGCTTTGGCCGCCGGGTTGACGGGTGCAATCAACAGCGCCGGGATCATCGTCACCGCTGGCCTCGCCGAAATTGCCGCGGGTTCGATCGCGATGGGCCTTGGCGGTTATCTCGCTGCAAAGAGCGACGCCGAACACTACGCTAAAGAACGCGAGCGAGAACACCGCGAGGTGAAAGAGATACCCGAAGAAGAGATGAAAGAAGTCGAGCAGGTCTTTCGCTCTTACGGACTAAGCCGCGAAGAAAGCGCTCCGATCGTCGAAGCTTTGACACAGCATCCGAAGAAATGGGTCGACTTTATGATGCGTTTTGAGTTGGGTTTGGAAAAGCCGGATCCGAAACGAGCCTTCATCAGCGCTTTCACGATTGCAGCTTCTTACATCGCCGGTGGATTGATTCCGCTTGCGCCTTACATCGTTTCGGTTTACGCAAAAAATGTAGACATCACCACGGCCTTGTTTTTTTCCGTGGGATTGACTCTGCTGGCGTTGTTCGTGTTCGGCTTCATCAAAGGACGCTTCACGGGCACGCGTCCGTTGCGCAGCGCTTTGCAGACGGCACTGATCGGAAGCGTGGCGGCAGGCGCCGCATTTTTGATTGCGCGGGCGATATCGTGAGGGTTGAGTTTCGCGGCTTGCTCCTTCACAATGCTCTTATGAGGTGCTGATGAGTCAAACAATTGAAGCGGTTATCGATCAGGATGGAAAGGTGCAGCTTTTGGAATCCGTCCAGCTAACGGAAGCTAGACGTGCGCTTGTTACGATTCTTGATGACCCGCCAACCGATGAATCCAACTTGGAATTGGGATATCTCCAAATGGCTCAAGACGAGGAACGAGAGTCTGAAGCGCTCGAATGGGCGGAAGCCGCTCTTGGAGACGTAGCTGATGAACCGAGGTGAGGTTTGGTGGATTCGCTTCGATCCTTCCGTTGGCGGCGAAATTAAGAAGACAAGACCAGCCGTAATCCTGAGTAATGACCGTTCTAACAGATACCTAAACCGCGTCCAAGTAGTCCCGCTAACAAGTAAAGTTGATCGATTATATCCCAGCGAAGTCTTTGTGACGGTTGAAGGGAAGAAAGCAAAGGCTCTGGCCGATCAGTTGACTACAGTAAGCAAACTGCGCCTCACGAACCAAATCGGTAAATTGTCGGAATCAGATCTTCGAGCGGTCGAATCCATCGTAAAGAGACAACTCGATCTATGATGCGCTGAAATGAATCTTCACGTCGGCACCAGTGGCTACAGCTACAAAGAGTGGAAGGGCACCTTCTATCCGGAAGATTTGCCGGCGAAGGAGATGCTCTCGTATTACTCGCGTCGCTTGCCCGCGGTCGAAATCAATAACACCTTCTATCGCCTGCCGCAGCCAAACATGATCGAGAATTGGAAGCAACAGGTTCCCGAGAACTTTCGCTTTTCCATCAAAGCAACTCAACGCATCACGCATATCAAGCGGCTGCAGAACTGCTCAGAGGAAACCAGGTACCTGCTCGATACTGCATCGTTGTTGGGCGATCGGCTGGGCGTAGTTTTGTTTCAGCTTCCGCCGAATTCGAAAAAGGATGCCGAGCGGCTGCGCGATTTTCTCAGCTTGCTGCCGGACGATAAGCGCGCGGCGTTCGAGTTTCGTCACGAGAGTTGGTGCGACGATGAAGTGCTCGAGTTGTTGCGGACGAAGAATTGTGCGTGGGTTGTATCAGACATGGACGAGAAGCCGTTGACAGAAATAATCAGGACGGCCAATTGGGGTTACCTGCGCCTGCGGAAGACCAATTACGAATCGAACGATCTGGTTGAATGGATGGGGCGCGTGCAGAAGCAAAAATGGGAAGACGCCTTCATCTTCTTCAAACATGAAGACGAAGGCGTCGGTCCCAAACTGGCCCAGAAGTTTTTGGAACTAGCGAAGGAAAGATAGCCAGAAAAAGGCACAGAATGCACAAAAGGAACCTCAAGTCCTCTCAACCATTTTGTGCTTTTTGTGCCTTCTTGTGGCCTGATTCTTACTTAATCTTCACGCCCGCGCCGATGCGGATGTTGTCCTGGCGCCCGCTATTAAACCAAGTCGGCATATAGTCGACCTGGATTACGCGCACGTCGAGATGCTCGCCCGCATGCACGTCGAGACCGCCGCCGAGGGCCATCGCAAATGCCGTATCAGCCTTCTTCCGCGGCGATAGCGTGTCGTCGAAATTCGCGCGCAGATGCGTCACGCCGGCCATGCCGTGCACGAACGGCGTTATGCCTGACAGTCGCCAGTTGTATCGCGGGCCGATCATCAAGTCGTATCGCTGTACACGCGCATCAAACTGTCGGCCGGTTTTCGTGTCGACGAATCCGTTGTTGTTGAACGTACCGGTGAAGCTGGTCACGATGCCGACGTGGCGCGTGATGTTCTGATTGAACTCAGCATTGAATCCGTTGAAGTTCTGTTTCTCGCTGCCGAATAGAACCGTCGCGCCGTTGAAGGTCGCGCGGCCGTTCTTGTCGAACGTGGCGGCATTGTTGTCGGCACGCTCGTAGGCATAACCAACGTAGAATTCATAATGTGAGTAGTCGTTGTTCTGGGCGAATGCCGCCGGGGCGCAAATCAATGCCACCAGAAGCAAGAGAAAAAATCGCGTCATCGAGGAAAGGCCTCCTTGTCAGTCACTGTTCGAAGAAATACGGTTTACGGCTACATTAATACTACCAATAACGAAAAATTCCCAGATTTCTTTAGCGATTGCTTGTTTGTTAACCTATGGCGGAAAAGGCGTCGATGCGCTATCGCGCAGAGGCTCGTCATTTCGTCCAGAAATTGGTGATATGAGCCACTTAGCCCGATTCTCAATGGCCAGTTTTCTGCTAGTGGCGGGCAGTGTGTCTGCCACTTCGCAAACTTCCGGCGATTCGGTGAAAGAAGCTCAACGGCTCACCCGCGTGGCACAAACTGCTCAACATCAAGGCCGTTATGAAGACGCGATCAAAGCTTACGAAACGATCGCGGTCATCGCGAAAACGTCGCCGCAGATTGCCGCATCGGCGCTCTTGAATGCCGGCAATATTTACATGGCGAGTGGCCGTTTCGCGCAGGCAGCAAACGCGTACAGGGCGTCGCTCATCTTCGATCCAAATTCAGCCGAAACGCAAAATAATCTGGGTGAAGCTCTCGGCGAATTGAAACAATATAAGCCGGCGTTGGGGGCGTTTCAGCAGGCAGTGTCGTTGGATGGCGCGTTCGTCAAAGCGCGTTACAACATGGGAGTGACGTACGACAAGCTGGGCCAACTGAAGTACGCCGAGTTCGTCTATCGAATCCTGATTCGCGATCATCCGGATTTTCCGCTCGCCTACGACAGCTTGGGCGTAGCGCTTTCGAAATCAGGCCGCGCGCGCGAATCGATTCCGTTTCATCAAAAGGCGATCAGCCTCAACCCGAAAGATCCTTCCTTCTATTTCAACTCGGCGATTAGTTATTTGATGTTGGGAGATCTAAAAAACGCGCGCGAGCAGCAGCAGCAACTTCAAAAACTGGATCCATTAGCCGCCCAACGCCTGGCCACCATCATCGGCAAGCATCAGAAATAATCAATCTCCAGCCACAAAAAGGCACAAGAAGCACAAAGGCTGTTTAGAGTTCACAAACTTCAAATCTCTGTTTGCGAAGCGCAAGCGAGAGCTTGAACTCTTAGCCAACTCTCTTTGTGTTTCTTGTGCCTTTTCGTGGCTATTCTTTTCTCAGAAATTTCCCTGACACTCTTCGTGACTGCAATCGCAATCCAATTCGATTGTGTCACCGGTGCCTTCACACGAAGCACTGCAGTACTTTCCGCCTTCTTGTGGCGGGCAAGTGCACGGTGGATTCTTGCATTTCTTTTCGTCAGCCATAGTTCCTCCTGAATTTATTCTGGAATGATTAAGCGGCTCGCGAAGCTTAGCACAGCCAACTCGCCGATTGGTATCGCGGTTTGCCGAAAGCAGGATCTGCCCGATAAGATTTTTTGGCTTCATACCTTCGATTACGCTGGACGGCGATTCGGTCGGAACGATTTGCACAAAAAGAGGCGCAGCATTTCTGACTCGACCGAAAGAATCAGGCATCTGCGCGCAGGTCACGGCGTCCTCCTAATATAACGAACCTCCCAATTCTATTCGTGGCATTTCCATTGCTGGAAGGGCCGGCGGAGGACTGTTCATGAACAAATCAATCCGAACCCGATTAAGCTTGCAGACGCGAGTTATGAACTTACTGTTAGTTTCGCTGCTGGCCTCGAGCACAATTCTTCTCTTGAGCACAAAGGTTGCGGCGCAGAGCGTCGCCGCGCAGAGGGAGAGACCAACCCGGATGGTTTCGTTTCGTCGCGTCTTTGTGCGTTCGAAATCGCTGTTGGTCCGCGGCGCGGTGGTAGAAGACAAACTGCTGAAGCGCCCCGAATTCAAGGAGCTTGGTTTTGTGATCACACGCGACGAGTCTGACGCGGATATCATTCTTGAATTGCGTCACGATCTCTTGACGAAATATGTGTTTAGCGTGGTCGATGTGAAGACGCAGACAGTGATTGCAGGCGGAAAACTCAGTTCACTTGGCGGCACTGTGGCGGGAAAAGTCGCCAAGCGTTTTGTGAAGGAAATGGCGCGAACCAATCTTGACTGATTTGTCCTTTTGATCGATCGAGTGGCGCAAACCCAAATCTGCTTACCACAAAGAGAAATTAGATAAACTCTCTGCTCTCGCGTTTTTTGGTCACTCCTGGCGCGCGCTGTCCGATAACGATTGTGACGCGGCAGCCAATGCGTCATCGATCGCGCTGACTTTCTTGCCGCCGCCCTGAGCCATGTCAGGTTTCCCGCCACCGCGGCCGTCGATCAACTCGCAAGCTTTACGCATTAACGCGTTCATGTCGCCCGCAGCATCAGCCGATCGAGCAAAGACCAGACGCGCGGTATCGCCGTCACGCGATCCTAACAAAGCGACGACATTTGGATGAGCGATCAAGGCGAGCGCGAGATGTTTGAGTGAGTCGGCGTCGCGGTTATCAAAGATTCGCGACACAGCTATCGGATCAGGCGGGCGGTAGCCCGCGTCTAACCGAGATGCTTTCAGCAGATCTTCCGCTTCGACGCGACACGCAATCTCGTCCAGCTCGCGCACCCGACGCGAGAGGTGCTTGTTCTCGTCGATCAATTTGGCGACGAGTGCCGGCGAGTCTTCGCGTCCCGCGCTGAATAGCGTCGCCACGTCGCTCGCGGTTCTGTTTGCTCTGCGATAATCGCGGAGAACGCGAATGCCCGCCATGAACTGAATTCGGGTGAGGCCTTTCGCACGTTCCCAACTGCGCACCGCTATCACGCCAACCTCACCGGTTGATTTCGCGTGCGTGCCTCCGCAGGGCGTCAGATCAAAATCGGCAATCTCGATCACGCGCAGCTCCCCTTCGCGTGCCGGTTCCTTGCGCAACGGAAATGTCGCAGCTTCCGCGGATGTAACCTGCCGAATCCCAATCGGCCGACTCTCCCAAATGATTTGATTGGCAAGGTCGACTGCTCGTTCGATTCGCTCATCAGTTGGATCGTCGAGCGCGACATCGATCTCACATTCATGCTCGAGCATCCGAAAGCTCTTCGTCGGCGCGTCGAACAGCTTCACAAACGCCGCCGACAAAATGTGCTGACCCGTGTGCTGCTGCATGTGATCGAGCCGGCGCAGCCAATCAATTTTTCCGTGAATCGTGTCGCCAATCTCAGGAGTTGGCCCGTTAATGACATGCAGCACGCCGTCGTCTTCAGCGTCAATGCAATCCACCACCCGCGCGTCGCCGAGCGTCCCGGTATCGTTTGGCTGTCCGCCGCCGGTCGGATAGAACGCCGTGCGATCCAACATCACGGCGATTGCGCCGTCGTCCCGCTCGGTCAAGTCGATCACGCGCGCGTCGAACTCCAGCAGACGCGAATCGGTGTAATAAAGCCTTTCAGTTGCGCTCATCGAAGGTCGATGTTATCAAATGCCGAAGGAATTTTCAGACGGCGTCTATGAATACAACCAAACGGTTCTTTGCTCGATTGGCATTGGCGGCTGCGATCGTCTTTACGTTCACAGCATTTGCCGCCGCACAGGAGCAGCCGCTCAAGATCAAATACTGGCTCGGGATGTCGCAGCCGAGCTCGCATCTGTTTGAAGTGACGATCGAAGTTGTTTTGCCCAATGATGAGAAAACAACTTCGCTGGATTTTCAGATGCCGAAGTGGTCGCCTGGTCGTTATGCAGTTTTCGACTTTGCGAAGAACGTGCAGGAAGTGAAGGCGCGTGAAGCGTGCCCCGCGGCTTTAGATTGCACTATGCCCGACTCTCAGATGACTCGCGTCGACGATCAGACATGGCGTGTCGATGTTCAGCGGAACAGGCCGGCCGGGATGTCTCTGATGTTCAGCTACAAAGTCTTCGGTAACGATCTCTCCGGCACATTCTCACAGCTCGATTCGCGTCACGCGAACTTCAACGGCGGCTGCGTGTTTATGTACGTCGTCAATCATAAGCAGGATCCGGTCGGCCTCTCGATCAAACCGCCGAATAGCTGGCGCGTCGTCAATGGCCGCACAGAGAAGAAAGATCAGACAGATTTTCAGTTCGCGAATTGGGACATTATGATCGACACCCCAACTGAAGTTTCGCCCGATTGGACTGACGACACTTTCAACGTCGACGGCAAAACTTATCACGTCGTCGTTCATTCGATGGGCAGCGACGGCGGCAAACGTCCGGCGCTCGTCCACGACATCGAAAAGATCGTGCGCGCCGAAACCGCGATGTGGGGCGCGCCGGAATTCGATTCGTATACATTCCTGCTTCACTTTGCTAACGATGGTCACTCAAGCGACGGCATGGAACATCTGACCTCGACGCAAATCATTCAACCCGGTGCGCTGGGTGACGCGGACACTTACGGGGAAACTCTCGATGCGGTCGCGCATGAGTTCTTTCACGTTTGGAACGTGAAGCGTCTTCGTCCGATCGGACTTGGTCCATGGGATTTCACGCGGCCGGCAAACACGCGCGGACTTTGGGTCGCCGAAGGGATCACGAATTATTACGGTCACCTAATGCAGCGACGCGCAGGTTTGTGGGACGACGCTAAATTATTCAGCGCGCTCAGCGATCAAATTAGCGAAATTGAGAATGCCCCCGGGAGTAAATTGATGAGCGCCGAGGAATCTTCGCTCGTCGCGCCGTTCATCGATGACGCCCCCCACGCCCAGCAGACCAATCTGGGGAACACTACGATTAGTTACTACCCGAAAGGCGAATCGATCGGCATCGTGCTCGATCTTTTGATTCGGGGAAAGACGCGCGGCAAAGCTTCGCTCGACGACGTGATGCGGCGGATGTACGAAGAGTTTTATTTGCAGGGTCCGAACGCGACTTACTATCTGCGCGGCCGTGGCTATGCGCCCGAGGATTTTGCCCACGTAGCATCTGAAGTTGCCGGCCAAGACTTGAGCGATTTCTTCAAACGATATGTGCACGGCGTCGAAACTCTTCCTTACGAAGAAGCGTTCGCTCAAGTCGGTTTGCGTTTCGTTTCTGAACCTCGTCTGCCGGTAGCCGTGGGCATCAGTGCCGATGAGAATGAAATTGCCGTTTTCAAAATCTCGCGCGTCCGGCCGGACTCGCCGGCGTCGCAAGCCGGTCTTGATGTTGGCGATGTTATTACTTCGTTTGGCGGAACCAAACTGTCGCCCGCGAATTTTGTAAAGACGCTCGGACGTTACAAACCGGGCGATCGGGTTGCGCTCAAGGTGCAGCGCGGGCAGCGCACGATTCCGATAACGATCACTCTCGCCGCGCCGCAGATTCTGAATTATCGAATTGAAGAAAATCCGAACGCCTCGGTGGAAATGAAGACCTTGAGAGCCGCATGGCTGAGCGGGAAATGAACTATCCACAGATTACGCAGATTACACAGATAAAACATTTAGCCGCGAAAAGGCACCAAAAGCACAAAATGAGATTGGCAGCTCCATGAACCCTCTGCCTATCCGACATCTCCTTTTTTGAGCCTTTTGTGCCTTCTTGTGGCTGTTTCTAATCTGTGTAATCTGCGTAATCTGTGGATTCTTTACTTCGCTAATCGTGACGCAATCACTTTCGCCGCAGTCGCGCCTGCTCCAACCGCACCCGCGATCGTCGGCGCCAGCGGATTCGCGCCATCGCCGATTGCGAAAACGTTCGCGACGCTCGTCTCTTGTTGTGAACCGACAATCACATAGCCAGCCTCATCCAACGCCAACTGGCCGCGAATGAAAGCTGTGTTGGGTTCCCAGCCGATTCTGACCAGGACGCCTTGCACCGCCATCTGAAACGGCTTGATAGCTTGCTTGCGTTCAACCTCGACAGCTTCGACGCTATCGTTTCCGATAATGCGAATCACGCGCGATTCAGGAAACACCGTGATGCAGTGATGCGTGTGAAGTTGTTGAGTGAATTCGGCGCGCGCGCTCATTTTCTTGCCGCGATGGACCAGCGTTACGGTTGGACAAACTTCAGCGAGCAGCAAAGCGTTCTCTGCGGCCGCATCGCCGCCGCCGATGACGCAAACGTCTTTGCCGGCAAACTGTTCGCGATCGCGAGTTGCCGATTCAATGATGCCACGCCCTGCGAATTCTTTTTCACCGGGGATACCGAGCCTTCGTCGACATAAACCGGTGGCGATGATCATCGCGATCGATTGCAGATCTTCTCCACTTTTCAGCACAACGCGTTTCGCTTTCAAGTCGACGCTTTCGATCTCAACGTTGGTCCAGAGATCGAAATCGCAATCTTTGGTGTGTTCAATGAAGCGTTCGCGCAGCTCTTCACCATTGTTTGCATGAAGACCGAGATAGTTGTCGATCGGGTTGTGTACGAGAGAGAGTTGACCACCGACTGCACCGCTTTGTTCGAGCACGAGCGTGTCGAGACCAAGCTCGTCACACCACCGCGCTGCGGAAAGACCGGCGGGACCGGCGCCTATGATTACGACATCGTTCATGCTTCTGATTTACTTTTGCAAGCGGTGTTAGAGTACCGGCTTTAGCCGGATTTTTCGATTAGAGTAAGAGCCCAACTGAAGTTGGTACTCTGACGCCTGTAATCCGGGGACCGCGCTATGCCTAATTCGGATCGGGCGGTTGATAAAGATTCGGAATCGCGGCTATTGCCGCATCCGAAAGTGGCTTCAATTTCAACTGTTCGATCAGGAAATGAATCCGATCGCGGCGCGCTTCGGCGTTGAGCGCGTGCTCAGCATCGTAGATTTTCAGTTGCTTAGGCTCGCTTACGATCGCCGCATACTGATGCGCGCGATCCGCATTGAGAAATTTTTCGCGCGATCCGTACTGAAGCAAAATCACCGCTGGTGCAGCGTGCGAAACGAACTTGCCTTGATCGAGGTAACTATATTTCGCGATGAAAGCATCGACTTTCTCAGGCCCCATCTTTTGACGGAACTCCTGAAAGTCCTTCGTATTTTGCGAAATCTCGTCGGATGTTGTTCCGGCCATCAGCACGAAGGCTTCAAAGCGACGATCAAGACCGCTCAACAGAGCGCCCACCGCGGCGTTGCAGCTGTGCCCGACGAAAGCTATTCGCTTAGGGTCGACATCCCTTCGGGCAACTAACAGATCGACTCCGCGCCGCATGTCGACTACTTGCTGAAGGAACTCGGTGGCATTCCGCTCGTCCAGCGGATCTTTGATTTGCACGTATCCCGGCCGCGACATGGGGTGGTCCGTCAAGAGCGAGACCACTCCGGTCTCCGCTAGCGCTACGGCTTCATCAAAAAACTCTCTCCGGTTGCGCATCGAAGAGTTCTGCCAGCACCAATGTCCCCAGATCACCGCGGCGAACGGCCCTCGGCCTTTCGGCACGACGAGATAGGCCGGCACGACCCCGCCCTTCGGACTGTCGTAAGTGATGTCATAGACTGTCGCAGTTGCGCGTCGCTGAATGCCGATCTGTTTGATGTTGAGTGGGGCTTCTTGATCGTAGTCGAAGTGGCGGACGAGATCGGGTTCCTGCGCAGATCCGACCGCAAACGCAGCAAACAATAGGGAGCAGATTGCCAGCAGATGAAGCGATCGCCAAATTCTCATTGATGCTACCTCGCTCGTGAATTGTCGTTGACAATATCATATCGCGATGCGACGCTGAATCGCTTCGCAATCCAAACTGCGAAAGGAGGAATCGCGATGCGTCTAACTGAGATGGTTTCGTGCTCTGGTTGAGCGGCCAAGCTCGCGCCTGGCGTCCTCGCTCAAGTGTTGAGCGGGCTTGAAAGACAACCTTACGATCCGAATCTGCTGGTCGGCTTCGACAAAGCGGACGACGCCGGAGTGTATCGACTGCGCGACGATCTCGCGCTGGTGCAGACGCTCGATTTTTTCACGCCGATTGTCGACGATCCTTTTATCTATGGTCAGATCGCGGCGCTTAATTCAATCAATGACGTTTGGGCGATGGGCGGGACGCCGGTAACGGCGATGGCGATCACCTGCTTTCCCAAGAAGGGCGTCGACTTTTCGATTCTGCAGGAGATCATGCGCGGCGGTCTGTCGGTTTTGACTGAGAATAGAGTCGTGTTGGTCGGCGGTCATAGTGTGGATAACGAACAGATCATGTTCGGCTATTCAGTCACGGGCACGATCGATCCGAATCACGTGGCGACGAATGCGGGCGCGCGACCCGGCGATGCGATCATTCTGACGAAACCGATCGGCACGGGCGTTATCTCAACCGGAATAAAGCGCGCAAAAGCCTCGCCCGAAGTTGTCGCCGAATCGATTGCGACGATGTTGACGCCGGGCAAGTATGCGGCGGAAGCGATTGCAAAATTCGATGTGAAAGGCGCGACCGATGTCACCGGGTTCGCCTTGCTGGGCCATGCGTGGGAGATGGCCTGTGCGAGTAATGTGACGATCGAGATCGATTCCGCGCGCGTGCCTTTGATCAATGGCGCGCTGGACTTAGCGCGGATCGGAATGCTGACCGGAGCGGATAAGACGAATCGCGAATACGTCGGCGAAGATGTGTCGCTTGACGAAGGCATCGATCCGAATTTGATGAAGCTCTTTTATGATCCGCAGACGGCGGGCGGGTTGTTGTTGGCGATTCCGGAAGAGAAGGCGAATGATTTGTTGAGCGATTTGCGACGGAATTATGAGCGAGCAGAGGTCATTGGAAGAGTGATACGGCACGCCGGCAGAACAATTGTGTTCAAGTGAGCAAATGGATTTTGAAATACTCAGCGACATTACGGAAATCACAAAGATCGCCGTAGGTTCCAGCATTCGCGACGTAGCCAAGCTGCGAAGAAACTATGGAAGAGGACGCTGGCGAAAACTGAAAGGCGTCGCGACGATTCGGCTTCGGAATGGACGCATTCGGGTTGCCGAATTACACTGGTACGAAGCTCACGGCATCGGACGTAAGGACACGAAACGAAAGCGATACTTGGACTAAAATTATGAAGCAAGACAAGAACCCTGCGTTGAAGTTTGTAGTTTGCGTCAATAACGAGAACTACGCGGCGTCTCTGGAACTTCACAAGATCTATCGCGTGTTGCCGGATGCGGACGCCGCCGCGGATGGCGATCTGCGAGTGATTGACGAGAGCGGCGAAGACTATTTGTACTCTGCAGATAGATTTGTTCCGATTGCTGTCCCGGAAGCTGTGCAGAAGTCGTTGTTGAAGGCGGCATGAGTTAACCAAAATAAAAGTCTATCTTTACGATCAAGGTTGGTTCATTCCGATCAAACTTCCGACGGCAGCTAAAGAAGCAATGCTGGCAGCGGCCGCATAAATGGACGAGAACACCTCACTAATAAACATCGGCGAACTCTCGCGGCCAGCCGCCGTTCTCGTTGAGAAGATATCCGACGCCGTTGGCGGCATATTTAAACCTTATCAAATCGTTCGCGTAGCGAAAGCTGAAGCTCAGGCCGATCGTGTGAGGGCCGACGGCCAGATTGAGATTTCTAATCTTCAGCGCCGAGCGTTTCATCGCTTTCTCGAAGAGGAAGGCAAGAAACAAAAGAACATAGAGGATATAACTCAGAAGGCTTTGCCGTTACTCAATGAAAATTCAAAACCCAACGAAGTTGAAGATGACTGGATAACGCACTACTTTGACAGGTGCCGACTGATTTCCGACGACGAAATGCAGAGTCTTTGGTCTAGAGTATTAGCCGGCGAAGCTAATAAGCCTGGAACATATTCAAAGCGAACTGTTAATTTCCTCTCTGGTCTCGATAAGAGTGATGCAGAATTGTTCACGAAACTCTGCGACTTTGTGTGGCAGATCGAAAAGGAACCTAACCTCGTAATTTTTGACCTGAGAAATAAGATTTATACTGATCACGGTATTAATTTCGACGTACTTACTCACCTGGAAGCGATCGGTCTCATACAATTATTCACTTCGGACAACGTTGCCCGAGAGGATCTGCCATCCACGATCGCCGCAAGTTATTTCGAGACGACTATTGAATTGAAGATTACGAACGGAAAATTGATTATTGGAAAAGTCATTCTTACCAAAGTCGGACGAGAGCTAACACCAATCTGCGGAAGTAACCCCGTAAGCGGCTTGCTTGAATATGTTTGTGACGTCTGGACAAAGCAAAGACTTGCGGATGAAGACGAAGCGGCTAGGTCCAGTTCCAAACCCGCAAAGTCTGAAGCAATACTGACCGCCAACAAAGAATAGGCATGAAAGACGCTGCGGGGTACCAACTCGTTGACAACAGAGACGACATACTCGAGTTGTATCAATCCATCCGCCCGCGGACGCTTGAAATCGTCGCGCCGCTCGAAATCGAAGACTACGTAATTCAAACCGCAGAGTTCATGTCGCCGCCGCGCTGGCACATCGGCCACACGTCCTGGTTCTTCGAAACAGTGCTTCAGAAATACCAAGCCGGCTACAAGACTTACTCAGAGGATTTTCTTTTCTTTTTCAATTCGTACTACGAAGGTTTTGGCCCACGGATTGAGCGGCCGAAGCGCGGCACACGCTCGCGGCCGACCGTAGCAGAAACCAAACAATATCGGGCGCACATCGACGAGCAGATGTCGCGTTTCATCGAAGATGTTTCGTCGCGCGCCGATGCGGACGAAATTTTGAAGATAGTCCGGCTCGGGCTTGAACACGAGATGCAGCATCAGGAGTTGCTGGTTTATGACATCAAGCATTTGCTCTGCGATCAGTTTCAAGCGCCGATGAGAGCCGCGCCGCGATTGATTGAGAACATTAGCGGCATGGTTGAGATTGAAGGTGGACTATTCAACCTCGGATACGACAACACCGGCAAGGATGCCGGTGAACCGCCCGCAGGGATGCGGGCGCTCCAATTCGCATGGGACAACGAGAAGCCTGCGCACAAAGTTTGGCTCGAAGACTTCTCAATCGATCGCGCGCCGGTAAGCAATGGCGAATATCTCGAATTCATCAACGACGGTGGCTACCAGGATTTTCGTTGGTGGCATTCAGCCGGTTGGGAAAAGGTAAACACGGAACATTGGCAAGCGCCGCTCTACTGGGAGCAACACGACACTGAGTGGATGATTCGGGACTTCGCGGGATTGCATCGTGCCTCCGACAAAGCGAACGAGCCGGTTTCGCACGTCAGCTTTCTCGAAGCATCGGCCTACGCGAAGTGGGCCGGCAAGCGTCTGCCGACTGAAGCAGAATGGGAAAAGGCCGCGACACTTTCTTCGTCACCGAATTCAAAGCAGAAGTTTCCCTGGGGCGAAGCGACGCCCGATGAATCACACGCGAACCTTTTTGAAAATGGTTTATGGTCAGTAGCGTCCATCGGCGCCTATCCTCAAGGCAAGACGGCGCAGGGTTTACATCAAATGATCGGCGACGTTTGGGAGTGGACGACTTCAGATTACGTTCCTTATCCGGGATTCAAATCAGAATTCGATGAGTATAACGACAAGTGGTTCGTCAGCCAGAAAGTTTTGCGCGGCGGATCGTTTGCGACACCGCAAATTCATATTCGTTCGACTTATCGGAATTTTTTCTATCCGCACGAGCGTTGGATGATCGCGGGGTTCCGCTGCGCTAAATAACCTCATAGGACTGCGATGAAAGTACTGAGGACTGAGACAATCGCGTTTTTTTTCAGTACTCAGTAATTAGTCCTCAGTCCACTTAATTTATTCGAACTGCTTTTTGAATTCTTCGAATTGACTTGTGAGATTGGCAACCTGTTCAGTCAGCGCCTGCACCTGCTCTTCGAGGTTCGCCACACGCTCTGAATCAGTCGTTCTCCGAGTCGATCGCTCGGCAACGGATGATTCGGCCATCTGCTCGATTTCCGGCTGGCCCGCAAGTAACTGAGCAAACCGCGCTTCCTTCTGACCGGGCTGACGCGGCAGCTTCATCACCAGCGGCTCACCATCATGCACGCTCAACGAATCAAGGGTCAGGTCGACTTCTTCCAAGCTTGAAAATTCATATAGACGCGATCCGCGCGTGCGAATTTCGCCGACGGTTTGCGGCCCGCTCAGCATCAATACGCAGAGCGCGGCAACTTCCGGCGGCGTCAGATGCATGACTTCGGGCACGACGTGTTTGTATTTCGGCACGCGGCTGGTGCTGCCGTGAAAGACGTAAGCCAGGTTCTTGTCGCGCAAACTGAACAGCGCGCCATCGATCTCGCTTTCAGTGTAAGCGCTGACTGGATTGCGATTGTTTTTCTGATTGCACGCTGCGGTCAATGCATTCAGCGTGAGCGGATAATACTCCGGCGTCGTGATCTGCTTTTCGATCAGCGCACCGAGGACGCGGACTTCGGTTGGGGTTAGTTGCGGCATACGAGAAGCATACCATTCGATTCATATCGCACTAGGAGTGCTTGCGCTTTTCGCTCCAGAGGAGCGCAATGTTTATAGCCCATCCGCGACCCCGAAATCCCAAAGCTCCTTGAGGAGCAACATAATATTTCGCTCCTAAAGGAGCGAGAGACAAGAACAGACTCGCGGGCCACAAATATTTCGTGCCTAACGGCACTAGGAAACCGCGACCAGTAAATCAACTTTCGCTACACAATTTCCTGCATAACCGTTAAGCTTACGACCTGGTTCGACCTATGCGTAGAGTCGAGACACGTCTTCCCAGAATCTTGTTGCTAAGTGCGAGCCTGTTGATGATCGTTTCGGTATTGGCAGAATCGGCCGCAGGCGCTCCAGCGCCGTCAGGCGATCCGTGTGTCGCGACAACATTTCTTCACTGCGTGAGTTATGGCAGCGGCGATCCGATCATTGCCCTGCACGGGCTGGGTGGGACGCTTTATTCCTGGCGTAATCTCGTAAACAAATTCCCTAATCACCAATTGATTTTATTTGATCTGAAAGGCGCCGGTGATTCGCCCAAACCTCACGACAAACATTATTCGATCGAGGATCAAGCGAATCTCATCCTGCAGTTCATTCGGCAAAACGATCTGAAGAACCTTACGCTGATGGGCAATTCCTATGGCGGCGCGGTCTCGCTCTTTCTGGCTATTGAATTGAGTAAAGAGCTTCCGAGCCGCCTGGCATCGCTGATCTTGATCGACAGCGGGGGCTACGACGAGGACTTGCCTACTCATCTTAAGCTACTGCGAACGCCGCTTATTGGTTGGTTAGGACTTCACCTCCTGCTGCGTTTCTCGATCAAAAGAGTCTTGCACGATTCCTACTACGACAAGAACAAGATTACGGACGAGCAGGTCGACGCCTATGTTAATCCACTCAAGGCGCCGGGCGCGCGTTATGCGCTGCTGCAAACGGCAAAGCAGGCAATTCCTAAAAACATCGACCAGATAACGGCACAGTACAAAAACCTTTCAGTCCCGACGCTGATTATTTGGGGTCTGGACGATCGCATCATCCCGCTGAAGATTGGCGGACGCTTGCACTTGGATCTTTCGCATTCGACGCTCGAACTCATCGACCGCTGCGGTCACGTGCCGCAGGAAGAAATGCCCGCAGAGACCATGATTCACATCACGCAATTTTTTCGGGGCCTGGGATGGATCCCATAACTACATGTCTTACTGGCGAGTAGTGACGCGTAACATGACCGGACGTTTCCTGGTTTTTTGCACTTCTTCAACAGTGCTTCTAGTCTTTCGCCACGTCGATAATCAAGCCGCATGACGTGAAGTTTAGCGGCGCGAACGTCACGAAGTGGCGAACGATGTGCTCGATATAGACTGGAAATGAAACGAGATGCACGCACGATCGGGCTGGTCCTTTGGCGCTCTTTGAAGCTGCAATGTCCGGTGTGCGGAAAGGCGTCAATCGTTAAGCGTGCGTTCAGTCTCAAGCACGATTGCGATGCCTGCGGCGTAATCTTCAAACGCGAAGAGGGATTTTTTGTCGGCGCGATCATGGCGAACGTCATCCTGACGGAATTCTTCATCCTCGACATTTATTTTGTTTGCTTGCTAATCAACAATCTCAGCGATCGCGTGATGCTCACAATACTGTTCGTCGTAGCAGTAACTTTTCCGCTGGCCTTTTATCACCACGCGTGGGCGCTTTGGCTGGCCATGGATCATTTGATCGAGGGATTGTCGCGCGAGGCGGGGAAATTGTGAGCTAGGATTTGGGTGTAGGGTTTTGGGTGTAGGGTGCGGGAATCGCGGGTCATAGGGAGCAGCATCTGGGCATCTGGGCATCTGCTATCCGGCGTTGGAGCCATTATCAAAGAATTGTCGTCGCTCTCACCCAACACCCTATACCCCGTTCCCTTCCGCAAACGGTTCAAGCGCACGTCGCAATTCTTCCGGCAACGGAATCGGCTTTAGATCGATTCGATTAGTCGATACGAGCACGAAGTGCGCGGTCGCCATCAGATCCTTTTCAATCGTCCCGTCCTCAGTCTTGCGGCGCACTTCGAAGTTCAAACGCAGAGAAGTTCGGCCAATCTTTCCGACATAGACGCTTACTTCCAGCAAGTCATCCAAACGCGGAGCGCGATGAAAATCGCACTCGAGATGCACGCGCGGCAGCCAGATGTCGAGTTCATCAAAGATTTTTCCGTAAGGCATGCCGACGGATCGAAACAGTTCTGTCTCGGCGATTTCAAAGAAGCGAATGTACGAGCCGTAGAAGATTATGTTCGCGGCATCAACGTCGCCCCAGCGGACGCGTTCTTCGATGGTGAACTTTGTTGAGTGAGTCATTAACAAGTGTCAGAAGCCCGACCGTCAGGGAGGGCATCTCTCAAGCTGCATTGGCGCCTTCCGCCAACGCGCGCTGCTTCGCAAAGTGATCGGCAATTTCTGTTGCAGTTTTTCTGCCAACGAACGGCGCGAGTTCTTCGACGCTCGCCTCAGAAACTTTGTGAATCGATCCGAAATGGCGCAGGAGCCGGGTCTTTCTTTTCTCGCCCACCCCGGGAATCGCGGAAAGTTCAGAAGTGAAATCGCGCAGCTCGCGCCGCTTGCGATGATAAGTAACCGCATAGCGATGCGTCTCGTCGCGAATCATCTGAATCAGACGCAGCACTTGCGAATACGAATCAAGATAGATGGGCTCGTCTTCGCGTCCCTTCACGAGAAGGTAAGCGACCTGGTTGTGATGCAGCGGCGGTTTGACCACACCAATCATCGGCACGGCTTCGAGATCGAGCATGCGCATCGCTTCCGCCGCCGCGTTCAATTGCGCTTTGCCGCCGTCGATCATGATGAGATCCGGCAAAGCTTTTTCTTCGTCGCGCAGGCGGCGATAACGGCGCAGCACGGCTTCATGCATCGAGGCGAAATCGTTGGCGCCTTCGGTCCAGCGAATCTTGAACTTGCGATACTCGTTGCGATTCATTTTGCCGTTTTCGCAGACGACCATGCCGGCGACATTCTCGGAGCCCTGAATGTGCGAAATGTCGAACGATTCGATCCGCGCCGGAAAGTGCGGCAACTCGAGTGTCTCCTGCATTTCTTCCAGCACGCGCTTCATGTCTGGCTTGAGCACGCGAAAGCGCTGCTCGAAAGCGAGCTTCGCATTCTTCTCGACCAGATCGATCATGTCGCGCTTCTCGCCGCGCTGCGGAGCAAGGATGTGCACTCGGCGGCCGCGGCGTTCGCGCAAAACTTTTTCAAGCAGTTCGCGATCTTCGAAATCGACAGGCGCGTGAATTTCGCGGGGCAGAAACGACGTGCGCACATCGTGCGTTTGCAGATCGGCTGCGGGCACAGTTGGCGCGTCGGAACTACTGTAATACTGCATCAGCACTTCGCCGATGAAACTCGCCGGATTGAAATCGTCTTCCGGCAAGTCTTCCCAGAAAAATTCGCGCCGGCCCACGATGTCGCCTTCGCGCATGGTGAAAAGCTGCAGCGCGAGCCGCTTGCCCTCGCGATAGTAGCCAAAAATATCGATGTCGCTTTCGCTCGTCGTGGCCATCTTCTGCTGCTCGGAAAGTTTGATTACGGTCTTGCGAAGATCGCGATACTTGGCGGCGATTTCGTAACGCATCGCTTCCGACGCCTGCAGCATGCGCGCTCCCAGTTTGTCCGCGAGTTCTGTGTTGCGGCCCTCGAGCAACAGGCGCACATCGCGCACGGCTTCCTGATATTCTTCCGCCGCGCACAACCCTTTCACGCATGGGCCAAGACAACGCTTGATGTGATATTCGAGACATGGCCGCGGCGCTTTGCCGTCGATTTCAATGTCGCAAGTGCGCAGTTGAAATGTGCGATTGATCAGATCGATTGTCCGGCGGGCCATCGACGCCGGCAGAAACGGACCGAAGTAAAGCGCGCCATCGTTTTGAATGCGCCGCGTGATCACGCATTTGGGAAACGCTTCATTAACGGTCAGTTTCAGGTGCGGATAAGACTTGTCGTCTTTTAGTTTGTAATTGAAATAGGGTTGATGTTTCTTTACGAGCGAAGCTTCCAGGATGAAAGCTTCGGCTTCGTTGTCGGTGACGATGAACTCCACGTCGGCAATCTGATTTACTAGTTCTTCAGTCTTAATGCCGTAACTGAAATCGCCTCGGCGGCCCGATTGAAAGTACGAGCGCACACGATTGCGCAGGTTCTTTGCCTTGCCGATATAGATAATCTTTCCGCCCGCGTCTTTGTGCAGATAAACGCCCGGCGTGCGCGGAATTTCCTTGAGTTTTTCTTCGAGAGTCACCAGCGAATTAGCCATTGTTATCAGAGCGTGAAATCGGCCACAGATGAACACAAATTTACACTGATCTTTGAATTTCTATCTGTGTCGATCTGTGTTTATCTGTGGCGATTCTCCTCTGTGCCTCTGTGGCAAACTCCTTTTCGATTATGATAGCTGATGGATGAACTAGCGTGCGAATCCATTTTTCATTACCGGACAAAAGAGAATTCGATGCAGCCGGCTTTGGGCTGAACGCCGTCGATCACTTGATCGTCGTTCCGGAATATCCCGCCTTCGACACCAAAACGCCGTTCACGCAATACCAGAAATCCGCCGGCGGCCAGATGGCGTCAGCGATGGTTGCTCTGCAACGGCTCGGGATGACGACGGCCTACGCGGGAAGATTTGGATCTGACGAAGCTGGAACGTTCGGCCGCCAAACATTAGAAGAAGAAGGCATAAACCTTGGGTTTGCCGAAACAATCGAAGGCGCAACGAATCAGATCGCTTTCATAGTCATCGAGGCGCGTTCGGGCGAACGCACGATTGTCTGGGATCGAGACGAGCGGCTTTCTTATCAGCCTGACGAAGCCCCAATCGCACTCGCGTCGCGTAGCCGGATCCTGCACATCGACGCGCACGATCCGCCGGCGTGTGCAGTCATGGCGCGCGCGGCACGAGCCGCCGGCACAATTGTCACCGCGGATATCGACAACATCTATGAAGGACTGCCGGATCTGCTTCCACTGATCGACGTGCTGATCACATCCTCCGAATTTCCGCAGCATCTTACCGGCATCAACGATCTTCGAGGTGCTCTGATTGAAATCAAGGCGCTCTACGGCTGTACGATTGCCGGCGCAACGTTGGGCGGGCGCGGCGCGATCATTTACTGCGAAGATCAATTTATCGTGTCGCCGGCGTTCGAAGTGCCCGGCGGCTGTCGAGACACGACCGGCGCGGGCGACGCTTTTCACGCCGGTTTCATTTACGGAATGCTGCGCGATGAAGACCTGGAAGATTGCTTGAAACTCGGTAATGCGGTTGCCGCGCTGAAGTGTCGTGCGCTCGGCGGCCGCACGGCGCTACCAGCGGAAAATGACCTGCATAAGTTCCTGACCTCAAACGCATCACGTTGACTTAATCTCCTTGGCATCACAGTCTTGCAACGGTTTTCAACTGAGTAGTTTCGTGCTAGAGTCTCGCGTGCTTCCCTAGCGTTCTCGCCCGATTTCATTTTGTCTGAATCCTTGATCGAAAAGACGCAAACATGAAAAAAATAATCCCCCTGACTCTGGCGACGCGCCAGTGGACCCCCCGTAACTTAAGAAGCTTTGTTTCAGCGGTTTGTGCTTTTGCGATCTTGATAATGCCGTTTGCGCAGATGGCGGCAGCGACGCGCGGAAATCAGGGCTCAGAGTTCAGATCGAGCACCGATCCGTTGGTGGCCAGCCCCGGGGACACGATCCATTACACGGCCGTAATCTCTAACACGGGTGGGGCCGATGCGACGGGCGTGCAATTCAATGATGACGTTGACGCGAACACCACCGTAGTTACCAGTTCAGTAAAGATGTCGCCCGTGGCTCTTGCGGATAGTTACAATGGCGCACTGAACACGCAGCTAGTCGTTGCAGCTCCTGGCGTATTGACTAACGACACGGGCATCCCTGCGCCGACGGCGATCGTGGTTAATCCCACAACTCGGGGTGGGAGCGTCTCGATGTTCCCCGATGGCAGCTTCACTTACACGCCTCCGAATAACTTTGCCGGAGGGGACGATACGTTTCTTTACGTGGCGATGAACGGACAATCGCCGAATGCTACGGCAACCGTCACGATCACAATTCCCTGCCAGACAATCAACGTGACGAATCCTGGTGTCAACACTGGGACGGTCGATGCTCCATTCAGTCAGACGTTCACACAGACCGGCGCGATCGGCACCGCTACGTTTACGACGGCGTCAACTCTTCCGACGGGACTGACCCTTTCAACTACAGGCGTTCTTTCCGGTACGCCGACGCAGAGCGGAACCTTCCCGATCGTCGTCACCGTCACCGACTCAAACGGATGCACCGGCACCGGTGCGACGTACACCCTGACAATCAATTGTCAGACGATCAGCGTTACCAACCCCGGCGTGACCACCGGCACGGTCGGCGCGCCATTCAGTCAGACCTTCACGCAGGCCGGCGCACATGGCGGTGCCACGTTTACGACGGCATCGACACTTCCGTCGGGTTTGACGCTTTCAACTGCCGGCGTTCTTTCCGGCGCGCCGACACAGTCGGGAAGTTTCCCGATCGTGGTCACCGTCACCGACGCTAACGGTTGCACGGGCACCGGCGCGACGTACACCCTTACGATCAACTGTCAGACGATTACTGTTACTAACCCGGCAAACAACAGCGGAGCCGTTGGTTCGCCGTTCAGCGAAACTTTCACCCAGACGGGAGCGCAAGGTGGGGCTACGTTTACGACGGCGTCAACACTTCCGTCGGGTTTGACGCTTTCAAGTGCCGGCGTCCTTTCCGGCACGCCGACGCAGGGCGGCACCTTTCCGATTGTTGTTACGGTGACGGACGGCAATGGCTGCACCGGCACGGGAACGACCTACAACCTGACCATCAATTGTCAGATCATCACAGTTACGAATCCAGCGAACACGAGCGGCACCGCCGGTTCGCCGTTCAGCGAAACTTTCACCCAGACTGGAGCTCAAGGCACTGCCACGTTTACGACGGCATCAACACTTCCGTCCGGTTTGACGCTTTCAAGTGCCGGCGTCCTTTCCGGCACGCCGACGCAGGCCGGAAGTTTTCCGATCGTCGTTACGGTGACTGACTCGAACGGCTGTACCGGCACCGGCGCGACTTACAACCTGATGATCAATTGCTCTGGAATCACGATTAGCCCGCAACCAACTGCCCAGACTGTCTGCGCGGGAGGCACCGCGACGTTCACCAGCGGAGCCACAAGCTCGCCTTCTCCGACAGTGCAGTGGCAGGTTGATAGCGGATCAGGCTTCAACAACATTCCCGGCGCAACTTCGACTACGCTCTCATTCGCTGCCGTGGCCGGTGACAACGGCAAGCAATACCGTGCCGTCTTCGATAACGGTTGCGGCACCGCTAATTCCAACGCGGCGACACTTACCGTCGACACCCTTCCGGTCGTCACCACAGATCCGACCAACCAGACCGTTTGCGAGGGTGGCACCGCGAGCTTCACGGCGGCCGCAACCAGCAACGCAAACGATCACACGGTGCAGTGGCAGGTCGAGGTCCCCGCCGGCAGTTTCACTGACATTCCGGGGGCAACTTCCACCACTCTATCGTTCACGACGACGGCAGGTCAGAACGGCAACCAATACCGCGCAGTCTTCACCGACTCCTGTGGTTCGACCAATACCAGCGCCGCAACGCTCACGGTCACGGGCCCGTGCCCGGATGAGCTGTTGGCAACTTCAGAGACTTTGGCGAAGACCGCGTCCGCATTGGTGAAGGAACAGAGCGACGCTCATCTCCGTTCGATGTCAGAGCACTTGAGCAAAACGGTTACCGGCGGAGCGTCAGGAATAAAGGCTCTGAACCATGGGCGCATTCTCAAACGCGAAAATCGACACGCGGAAGTAGCAACCACGGTTCCTCTTTCATGTTCGACAACCACCACTCACGTCTGTGTTGACGTCGGCACTCTGCCGGCCGGAAAGAGCGTGACGATCACTTTCTCAGTCACGGTCAACAGTCCATATGGCGGTGGCGGGAATGTTTCCAACCAGGGGACGGTTTCTGGCAGTAACTTCTCAAATACTTCTACCGATGATCCCGATACCGGCGCGTCAAACGATGCCACGCTGACGCCGATATGTGGTGGCAGCGGTACAGTTGTTAACACGAATGACAGCGGAGCCGGCTCTCTGCGTCAGGCGATTCTGAATCTTTGCGCCGGTGGTGGCACAATCGATTTCGATCCGGCCTTGACCTCGGGTGGCCCAGCCACGATTACTCTGTCGAGCGAACTTTTACTAGACAAGAACCTGACGATTAACGGGCCCACAAACAACGGCCTGACGATCAGCGGCAACAACGCAAGTCGGGTCTTCAACGTTCAATCGGGCAAGACGGCACTGATTTCTAACCTCACGATCGCAAACGGAAGAGCGAGTAACGGTGGCGGCATTCTCAATGCCGGGACGCTGACGATTGTCAGCAGCACGATTACCAATAATCACACCGCGAACGGAGCTGACAGCAGCGGACCGGGGGTGAATGGCAGTAACGGTGGTGACGGCGGAGGTATCTACAACACCGGCGCGCTGAAGCTAATCAACAGCACGATTAGCGGGAATCAACCCGGCAACGGCGGCGATGCCAGCGGTAGCGACACTTCGGGAAATGGCGGCAATGGCGGCGGCATCTTTATTAGCGCCGGCACACTTACTTCAATCAACACCACGATCGCTAATAACAAGACCGGTGCTAACGGCGTCAACACGACAACTTCGCCAAGTCCCGGACCTTTTGGCAATGCCGGCACAGGCGGCGGAATTTACACCTCCGGAGGCACGGTAATCCTGAGGAACACGATCGTCGCGGGAAACTTCTCGGTGTTTCAGACACTCGGACCTCCCAGAGTTTTCGCGAACAGCGATGATGACATCAACGGTGCAGTCGATTCTTCCAGCGCAAACAATCTGGTTGGCATTGATGCGGGCATGACTGGGATCAGCAACGGCAGCAACGGGAATAAAGTTGGCGCGTCTGGTACGCCGTTGAGTGCGAAACTCGATCCGTTGGCGAACAATGGCGGGCCG
>QHXI01000053.1:0-114070 GCA_003222895.1 Acidobacteriota bacterium
GCAGACCAAACCATCCAGAAGTTTTCTGTGCCTTGATGATCGTCGAATCGCATCCAGGCAGTCTGAAGTTTTTGATCGGCGCTTACCTTCGGCGAACCGCCATTTGTTTTTAATTCTGGAAACAAAACGTTGTACGTGCTGGTGTCGCCGCTGAGCGGGCCCTGGTTAATCAAATAAAGATATCCGTCCTGCGGGCTGGAAAGATTCATGCGGAACTTCCAACCGTTCTCGAAAATCTCCTGGCCTGAAGATTCGAACTCATCTTGATAGGGCTTGCCGTCGCGCATCTTCTGCACGGTCAGCGAGTAGTTCAGCGATCGACTTGCTCCGCCGCCGAAAATTGCCTCGCGTTTCCAAATGCCGACGCCGGCTGCTGCGCTAATAATTACGAGCGCAACCAACGCGACGGCGATCTTCATCCCCAATCCGGATGCGCGTCGGTCATCTTCGACAAGCGGAACGAACGAGGCTTGATTGAGCGTGTCGACCTGCGCGGGCTCGTAGCGCCCGGCAATTGTCTTTGACGAAAGATCCGCGGTTTGTCTCGCGGCCGGATTCGCATCTGTGGCAAGTTGCGTTGCTGGAATGGGCGCGACCGGCGTCTCGCTCTGTGTTGAAGTTGAGGTTTGATTCGTAAGCGCACGTGCGAGTGCATCGCCGAACTCGCGAGCGGTCTGAAATCGCTGCTCGGGCGCGAAACTGAGCGCGCGCGTGATGATCAAGTTCGCCTCGGCCGATAAAGCCGGTCGCAGATCGAGCGGATGCACCCGCACGCCCGCGCGCTGCATCTCGAGCAACTCAAATCCGGTTTCGGGATTGAAAGGCTTCCGACCCGTGGCCATCTCGTAAGCGATGACGCCCATCGCAAAAATGTCTGTCGCCGCAGAGACGGGCCGTCCGCCCAATTGCTCGGGCGCCATGTAAGCGACAGTGCCCGCGGTCGCACCGGTCATCGTGCTCGGCGCGACGATCGAGTCTTTCAATTTCGCGATGCCAAAGTCGATGATCTTCACTTGCTCTTCGCCCGCGCCGAAGTCTTGCAGCATGATGTTTTCCGGTTTTAGATCGCGGTGGAAGATCCCGCGATCGTGAGCCGCGCCCAGCGCTCGCCCGATCTGCTTGATGATTTCAGCGGAACGATCCAGCGACATTCCTTCCGGCTTGATTTGCGCCGACGACGCCGGGATGATCGACGCGCGCGAGAGCTTCTTTCTCCTGCTGAAATTTTTGCACGACCCAGGAATTCTGAAGCGATCGATCGAGGAGAATCTTAATCACGACCGGCTTGTCGTGAAGCTTTAGATCGCGAGCGAGATAAACGACGCCGACACCGCCCTGGCCCAGTTCCTTTTCGATCCGATAGCGATCGTCGAGAACCCGGCCATCCAGGTTTGCTTGCTGCGGCAACGTGGTCTCGTTGAGCGGAGCGGTCGACGTTTCGTTGAGCGTCACAGTTTCGAGTTGTGATTTGTCCGGGGACATGCGTCGCGCGTTCGCAGTTCGAAAACTAGTTTGGTTTATGGAACTAAGGGCGAGTCAGGATTCGCCCACTCAAACACTTCGTTGCGACGTCACTGATTGACGCGAGTCATCCGGCAAGCTTCGATGATCGCGCTGATCACCTGTGGAGTGATGTTCGTGGCGGCCTTAACCGGACTTAACAAACCGCCCGTCTGTGGCGTGCCAGTAAAGAAAGTTACTTGTTTTTCCTTGCCGCCGGCCAGATCAATATTCACGTGAGGAAGCTGAAAAGCGGATTGACCTTGTTCGATCCGCTTGATCTCAGAGCATTGAATTGTCCGGTTCCTCTTATCGTTTTGCTTGCGCGGCTCGAACGAGAGCGTGCCGGGCGCCACAGTCAACGTGCCTTGCGTTCCAGTCTCATCCTTGACATCGAACATGTGAGTGTTGCGCGCACGCTCTTCGGCGGCGGCGTTCGCTTTCGCTCGCGTCGCTTCACTGGCATCGGCCTCGAGCGTGGAGATGCGGCTGTTCGCGAGTTCCACAAATAAGCCGCCGGGAAACTTGGTGATATAAGCGCGAAAGTCCGACGGGTTGCGGCTGTCCTTGATCGCGTTCCAGTACATCATCTCGACTGAATCGCCTCCGCCAGAGCCACTCATTGGTTTGGAAGCAGTCGAACGCGACTTGGCTAGTTCGGCAAATTGTCCGTCCGGATATTTGTCCAGGTACGATTTGAAGTCATTCGGGTTGTTACTGTTCTTGATCGTATCCCAGTACGCCAGTTCGATCGCCGCGGGATCGACGGTCGCGATGTTGCCGGGAATGTTTGAAGCGGTGTTCGTGGCACCGTTCGTTACCGCGAGCACCAACTCATCCGCGCGATAACCTTCGATTACTGCGAATGGTTTCTGCTGCTTTGTCGATCCTAGATCGATCGCGATCCGCTTCGGCACCGCGTCCTGAACGTATTTCACCAACTGCGACAGCGTGACTTCGCCCTTATCGTTCGCGGCACCGCCTTTCAATCCTTCGACGACGGCCCAGCTGAAATAGCCCTGCTTCTTTTCTGTGTATTCATAAGCGCGTTGGCCGATTCCGGTCGCGTAGACGGTCGCGAACGCCTGTACCTCGCGGTTACGCACGTCGAAGTTAAATGCGCTGACGTAGGCATTGCTGAGCGGATTCGGCGCGTCCGCGCGACCGCCGGGATCGTTGCGACAAGCATCGAGCAGCAACACGACCTGGCCCACGCCTGTTTCTTTGATCCAGGACTTCACGCGGGTCATGCTGATCGCCGTTTCTTCGAGGAACGAAATCTGATCGCTGATCTGCGCATCAGCCGGCAACAGGAAAGCCTGGCCGCCGCGTTCCATTCCGTGACCGGCGAACGAGACGAGCAGCAAACCATCTTTCGGGACCGCCGTGCTGAGATTCGACAGCCGGCGCAGGATATTCACGCGCGTGGGTTGGCGTTCGACAGGCTGATTGGTGGCGAGCAGAATGACTTGATCCGGCGGAAAACCCGAATAGCGAACCAGGGCATCAGCGATCATGCGGGCATCGTTATCGGAACCTTTCAAGGGACTAATTTGCGGATCTACGTATTTGTCGACGCCAATAACCAACGCCCAACGCTTTGCGCTCACCGGCAGACTCTTCACTTCGTCCATTGGAGACGCGACGTTCTGTGTTGGATTTGAAGTAGCCGGCTGTGTCTGAGTCTGTGCGGGCGGCAGTTGCTGCAGTTGCCGCGACGCAGGCTCAGTTGTGGTTGGCGGCTGCGTCGGAGTTTGCGTGCTTGGCTGTTGCTGAAGTTGCGTTTGCGGCTTCGTCTGAATCGTATCGACCATGCGCGCAACGGATTTGTCGGGCGTCGTGGTTGTCGTCGCTGGAGTTGAAGTTGACGGAGCTTGGGTCGCACTCGCCGACGCCAGCTCGCTCTGAATTTCTTTTTCGAGTTTGCGCGCGAGCTTCGCGTCAATCGTGTTCAGTTTCTTCAACTGCTCGTTCGCGAGCTCGGCCTTGCCTAGCTTCGCGTACGCCTGGCCCAGGCCGTCGTAAGCTTCGCCGTAATCGGGCTTCAGGCGGATCGCGCTACGCAAATACCCGACCGACTTTTCGAATTCGGTGCCACGCAGATACGCGTAACCAATTCCGTAGAATGCCTCCGCGAAATTCGGATCGAGCGAAGTCGCTTTTACCAATGGCGCGAATGCCTCGCCGTGCCGGCCCAACGCGTTGTAGAAATAGCCGAGATCGAATTGCGCCTGCGCATCGCTCGGCGCCAGCCTCACTTGCTCTTTGTACGCGGTTTCGGCCTGTTGCGAGTTCCCGCTGTTCAAATACGCGTCACCCAATCCGCCGAACGCCGGCGCGTAATTTGGATCGAGGCGAATCGCCAATTTGTACGCGTCAATCGCTTCCGGATATTTCTTGTCATCGGCAAGCTTGTCCGCTTCGTCGACTAGTCCGGCAGCTTTGCTGACTGATTGCTTCTGCGGAGCGCGGCCACGCCTTTGCGCGAAGGAAGGAAAGGTGCCGAATGCAAACGCGCAAACGATTAGGATGAGGAGGATCGACTTGGAAAAGGAGGCCCGGATCTTCATAGTCAACTCCTTGTTAGAACCTTGAAACTGGGAAGGGTCGGCGCCATCGGCCGCCAGAGCAAATTGTTCTTTTCGGTGATGAATCTAATCCGAAGAGGGGGCAATGTCAACGACCTTTCCGGCGCTGAATTGTCGCAATCCGCCGCGGGGGTTTATGATGGACGAAATTATGGATGCACCTTTCAAAGAGATTGCGGATGTCGCGTCGTTGGATGAATTCTTGTCGAGCGCAAATGGTTCAGCCGCAATATTGTTCAAGCACAGCAACACGTGCGGAGTCAGCGCGCGCGCGTATCGCGAAATGGCGCATGTGAATCAGCCCGTCGGAATCGTAATCGTGCAACACGCGCGGCCGCTTTCTGATGAAATCGAGAAGCGTTGGAGCTTGGCGCACGAGACGCCGCAAGTATTGATTGTGCGCGAAGGCAAGTTGGTTTGGGACGCGTCGCACTCTAACGTGAAAGCAGCCGAGGTCGAGGCCGCGGTCGCAAGCGCCGAGTTGTAGGATGATGGATGCAGCACAACGTCGGCGCGGAATCGAACCGCGAGAAATTTCGCAAGAGAGCAGTGATTCTCTGCGAATCACCTGGGCGGATGAGCGAGTTTGTAACTATGAGGCAGCACGTCTGCGGCGCGCATGCCCTTGCGCGCAGTGCGTGAATGAATGGACCGGCGAACGCACGCTGCGGCCCGAAGCCATCTCAAACGAAGTTGTGATCGACGACGTTTCCGTTGTCGGTCGCTACGCATTGAACTTTCGTTGGAGCGATGGCCACGAAACAGGTATTTACAGTTTTCAGTATCTGCGCGATCTTTGTGAGCTAGAGTAGCGCAAGTTGCTAACTTGCGGCGGCAGCTGGCTAAGGCCAGCGTGTTTCGGTAAAAACAAACGAGGTGCTTCCCCCATGATGCAAAGAATCCTGTTTGTTAATGACGGCAGTATCGATCAGTCCCTGCGCACCGCGCTGGAAGAACGACGATTCGAAATAACGGAATCGGATTCAAGCCAGGCACTGACGCAACTTACCGACGGAAATTTCGATCTTTTGATAATTAATCTTCGCGATGCGGCGAAAGCTGTTGGTTTGCTGAAGAGTGCACGCGCGCGTGCGCATCTTCGCAGTTTGCTGACACTCGTCATCGCGGAATGGGGAACCGGCCAACCGATGCTGGCTTTGTCGGAAGGAGTTGAGGCGTTTGAGCCGGCGCCGATCGACGCGCCGCGATTGATTGCCGCGGTCGAGAAGTTATTGCGACCGCGCATGGTCATGATCGCGACAGCGAGCACGACGGACGGGGAATCGGACGAGTAATTTTTGTGACCGCTGCCCCCAGGAAAAGGAGACGCGGATTAGCTAGTTAAACTTATGAACGAACGAGATTTTTTTAACGAGAAACAGGAAACGAAACGTGCTTCGTTTGTTTGCCCGCACTGCCGTGAACGCAGCGACTTTGATGTCCGCTGGTTGACGCGAACTAGAAAGCAGGCACCACCGCGTGGAGCGAACGAAATGGATCGCGCGCAGTTCGCAAAGTCGCGCGATTACATGGTGCGTGTCGATGACATGGTCGCCTGCCCTCGCTGCCGCAAGCGCTTCGAAATTCCGATGTCGCAATCGGTCGTCTTCATCTGAAGCGGCATGCCAAAAAATTAAGACAGTTGGAGTGATCTACGCCTACAGCAAGTTTCCACGTCGAAGAGTAAGCCGCCGCCAGCCACGTAGCGGCGAAATATTTGTAGCACCCGTCCAACACCTTGAGGTTTCCTTGCAATGCGCGAAACGCTTCGCATTTCTGCATTGCGAGCGATTCTGGAAACCAATCCCCGGCCTATAAATATTTCGTGCCTACGGCACTTACAGAAAATGTGCGCCAACTCATTTGAATCAAATTCCAGCTATGACTTGTCTAGAGTATGGCTCAGCGATTGCTCTTATTCGCGATGCGGGATTACGAATTTTCAGATGAATCAGATGCAGAGAGAAATAGACGCGAGCGAATTAGCGAAACATGACCTCAGCGATTGGTCGGCGCGGGTTTATGGTCAACAACCATTCGCGGGGGCCGGGAAGACGAACACCGGATTCCTGGTGCCGCTTGAGCGCAAGCTTGCGAAATTTATCTTGCCGCGTATGCCGCGTTGGCTCGAGACTTATCACCTCACGCTTCTCACTCCGGTCTGGTCGATCGGTATCGCATTCTTCGGTTATCTCGCCGCCAGCAACTTGCATTGGCTTTGGATGACGAACGTGATGATCGTGCTTCATTACTTTACGGACCACTTCGATGGAAAGCTCGGCAAGTACCGGAATACTGGTTTGCGCAAGTGGGGCTTTTACATGGATCACTTGTTTGACTACGGGTTCCTCTGTTCGATCCTGATCGGCTATTCGTTTCTGATTCCGCAGAAGTCGATCTTCAGCATGTTGCTGGTGCTGTGCGTCATGAGCGCCTTCATGTTTCACACCTTCCTGATGCTGGCGGCTACCGATGAATTCAAGGTCAGCTTTTCGCGCTTTGGTCCGACTGAGTTGCGCATCGCGCTTCTTGTCATTAACGCTTTGCTCGTCAAATTTGGCACGCGTGGTTTGAACGGCGCCCTGCCCTGGGTTGCTTTCGGAGGCGTTATTACCCTGTCAATCCTGGCCTACATCGCTCAGCGGAAGCTCTGGCAAATTGATATGCAAGCGAAGGCTGAAGCCGAGGAATCGGTTCGCGAATAGACTAACGCCGCATATTTTTGTACACTCTTTCTGCAACTAAACCGCTGCCTCCGGCGTCTAAGAATTGCTTTCCCAAGAGATCAGGCCAAACCAGGTCGGAACTTTCTGAAAATAAATTTCGTTTATTCCGATAATTAACCTGCTCTCCTAAATTTTATGTCAGAGAAAAAAGTAAAAATCGTGAAGCGCGCCGAGCGCGTGAATCGCAAGCCAAGCAAATCCAAGTCGGCCCGGAAATCACCGAGCGACATGGTGAACACCGTGACCAACTGGGTCAGCGAATTCCAACAACGACAGCACGCTGATACTGCAAAAGCTATCGAGAATCTCATCCGCTCACGCCGCCAACAGCCGAACGAGGCTTAGTCCGCCAGCTACAGCAGCTGAATTCCTGTCCTGCTCGCTAACGCAACTTGCCACAATTCCGTAAAGAGTTGTGTGCGGTGCTATTATTCCGCGCGCAAGGAGCAGTGCCTCGTGAATTCAACATCTCAATCGAACTCTTTTCGGAAGTGTATCTGCGTCGGGTTGTTGCTCGGGCTGGTGGTCTTAGTTAACGCTTCGATCGCCGTGAACCAAGTCCGCGCGCAAAGTGACGACGCGTTTCAAGCTGAGATGGCGAAGGGAAGCGACTTCCTCCGTCGCCGGCGCTACGAAGATGCGCTGAAGAGTTTTAAGCGCGCGAACGACTTGCGCGACAAGAAATCGGCCGAAAGCTTTTATGGGATGGCCCAGGCGTTTCAGGGATTAGAGGCTTACAAGAATGTCGTTGAAAGTTGCGAGCACGCGATCGAATTCGCGGGCAGCGACGTTCAGCTTCAGGCTCAGGCTTATAACCTCGAAGGCATTGCGCTACAGACGCAGGCTGCGGTTAAGGATCAGAAGAAGTTGCAGGATGCCGAAGCAGCTTTCCGCAAGGCGCTGGCCCTGAACGTGACGCTGCCGATAGTTCATTTCAATCTCGGTTACACAATGATGGAACTTGGTCGGGACGTTGATGGAACTGCGGAACTGAAAAAATATCTCGAGCTTGATCCGAACGGATCCAAAGCCGAGGACGGCGGGAAATTGATCGAAAATCCACGGCGCGCGCGCGAAGCTTACGCCCCTGATTTTTCGATCACCACGGCTGACGGTGAATACATTTCGCTCGACGATCTAAAAGGCAAGGTGGTGCTGCTGGATTTTTGGGGCACCTGGTGTCCGCCCTGTGTTGAGTCGGTGCCGGCGCTGCGCGATTTACAGAAGCGATTTGCCAAAGAGCCTCTGTTCAAACTGATCAGCGTGAGCAACGACGGCGACCAGGCAAAATGGAGCGACTTTATCGGGAAAAACCAGATGACCTGGGCTCAGTATCTCGATAAGGACCGACACGTGGTGCGGGCTTTCGACGTCAATGTGTATCCGACTTACATATTGATCGATGCCGAAGGAATAATCAGATTTCGTCAAGTTACCACAGCCTGGGAGCACACGGGCGCATTACCCGATGCGATCAAGAAGCAACTGAAGCAGGCAACCAAAAGCGGCGCTCAACAATAATCGTTGTCGTCTTCCGTCAGACAAAATCGATTGACAGCGTTCAAGCGCGGCGATAGCATCGCGCTGGAATCGCCCTGATACAAAGCGATGAAATCTTCACGGTCGAAGCGCCGGAAGCGAAAGCCGTCGATCATCAGTTCAATTCGACGTCCGCTTGCGCCTCCGGGTCATCCGTTGGCCCAAGCCAAACCCGACGAAAAGGCGCGCCCTGCCGGACGAAAAGCCAAACATAAACGCCCTGAAAGATTGGAACTTGAAGAGGAAGACTGAGCAGCGATCGTGAGCGACATCGGCCAAACGTTTATCGCGCGTTCTCGCTATCATCTCAGCGAGGACTTTCTTCCAAAGATCGAACGTTGTCTAAGTCTGCTGACGGACCAGCAGATTTGGTGGCGGCCAAATTCTGAATCGAACAGTATTGGAAATCTGTTGCTGCATCTGAGCGGGAACGCGCGTCAGTGGATCGTCTGTGGGGTTGGCGGCGTCGCTGATGCGCGCGATCGCGACTCAGAGTTTGCGCAGCGCGAAATGATTCCGCGCGAAGAGTTGCGATCGCTCTTGAAGCAAACGCTGCGCGAAGTTGATACGACATTGGCGCAATTCGATCCCGCCAAGCTGCTGGAGATGAGAACGATTCAGGGGTTGGACGTCTCAGTACTCGAAGCGATCCTGCATGTGGTCGAACATTTCTCGATGCACACCGGGCAGATAATTTTGCTTACGAAGCTACTGACCGCACACGATCTGCACTTCTATGATTTGTAGGTTGTGCAAATTAAGTTCAGTGCCTCTCTGTCGTATTGCTTCAGAGTCCCTGCCAATTCTTTTCAAGAAAAGCGTTTCGACCCGTCGCTGATGCGCGAGTTTTATCAAAGGCGCCAGAGCGGCAGGTTTCACAAAGCTAAAAGTTTACGGCGGATTCAGCCATTGTTGGGCCACACCCCGATCCAAACAACTTCGCATCACTTGCTGACCAAAGGATGATTCAAGTTGGGTCCCGTACTCTCGTCCCTTGCCACTTCACCCCGCGAGAAATAAGCGAAAGACGCCAACTTCGGACGACGCGCGTTGTCGTGATTCAATAAACTCTACTTAGCAAATTCTTCTCGCGTCCTTGATCGATCAGTGTGGCAATCTCTATCTCGCAACGGTAGGAGTGTGATGCCCGTGTGAGTTTTGGCCCTTAACCGTCACGAGATCGCTATGTCTCGGTTGCATACCTAAGCAATTTCTTTAACAAGTAGTTGAAAGTTAACCGTAATAAACATCTTGACAGACCACGATCCTCGGAGTAGACTCCGCGCCCTCTAGTAGTCGTTAATTAAGCTGACCGGCCACTAAAGTAGTTATCCCGATTAATAAGAGACGAACCGCTCCGTTCCCAGCTTTGTGAAAATTCGATTCGTTTGTCTTGGTTCTAACCGAGACGGGAGCGTTTCTCTCTCAGTCCGCTCAGCGTTCCATAATCGATGCCGGTTGCCAAAACCGGATAGCACCCGAGGTCTCAAAGACGAACATGGGGAAGCGGCAATCTTTCTGTCGTTGGTTATTGTATTCAGTCGGCTTTGCCTTCCTGATATCGCTCACGGCGTGCCCAAAAGTAAAGGTTCCCAAAGCCGTGCGCTCCACCATCCCCGGGGCGTCCGGCCAAACGAAGCTTGACGTAATGGTGCACATCTCGCCGACCGCGAACCGGAACAATCCGGTGGCAGTCGACCTCGTGCTTGTCTCAGATAAAAAGCTTCTTAAAGAGCTGATGAAGATGTCGGCCAGGGACTGGTTCCAACAGAAGCATCAGGTACAGCTCGATTACCCCAAAGAGACAGACCTGGTTGCCGGAAGCTGGGAATGGGTTCCGGGACAAGCCGTCAAATTGGATCGTTTGCCAGTGACAGTCGAAATTATGGGCGGCCTTGTTTTTGCGAACTACATAAATGAGGGGCCGCATCGCGCGGCGATAAATCCGCGCAAAGCGATTTTGCTAACTCTGGGCGAGGACGATCTGTGTGTGCAACTGGCGAAAGAAATCACTAAGCCGTGTCCGGTTTCAAAGAATCCGGTAGCCAACCCGGTAGGAAAAAATGACGAAAAGTGACGCTACCGAAATTGTATGAAAGCCAATAACATACCGGATGCAATCCAATGGCATGAGGGATTGCTGTTAACACCACAACACTTCCAGCAGCTGACGTTGCGGCACGAATCGCTGGTGCAGTACAGCACGTCTTTATCTACGCCGTTTTGTTGGGGCCTGCGTCGCTTCAAACATGATGCGATTTCTCTCCCGGCCGGGAAGTTCGTGGTGCAGGAGCTCGAGGCGGTAATGCCTGACGGCTTACTGGTATGGCACGATTCGCAGGCTGCGACTTCTTTGGAAGTCGACCTCACTAAATACGCTGAAAAAATGATCGATCAGCCCGTGACGGTTTATCTGGCCGTAGTCGCTGATCAAAACGGCAGTTCAAACGACGAGTTGAACAAGTACGAACCCTTCAAACGAAAAAGAGACGATGCCTCGGGAGGTAACGGGCGCGATATCTATCGCCTCAGGCCGCGACTCAGTTTGTTGGTAAAGGACGTGCCCAAGAAGTACATCGGCTTTCCTTTGGCGAGGGTAAGCCACAAAGAATCGTTTTCGCTTGACGAGAAATTCATTCCGCCTTTGGTCGCAATTCCAATCCAGTCTACAGCCGGCGAGGCTGATGTCGTCGCGGCTGCGCGCCTGGCCGAGATGTGCTCAGCGATGGCGAAAAAGATTCGCAAACGAGCCATGTATCTCGCCGACGAAGAGCGGACGGCGGCGCAGGGCACCACCTCGCGAAGCGATGTGACGTCCAGAGTCATGCTCAGTCTGGTTGCCGGTCTGCCTGCGTTCGAGGCCATGCTAAAGATTGGCGTCGCGCATCCACTCGCGGTTTACCTGGCACTGTGCGCAGTGGCCGGTCAACTGACAGTGCTTGGCAAAGAGATGCTTCCACCCAGTTTCAATGCCTACGACCATAACGATCTCTATGCGACCTTCAAACCGCTGTTGGATTTTATTCGAAGGAGCCTCGATGAGGGAGTGCCGCTCTCTTACAAATCATTTCCATTCGTCTTTGAAGAAGGTGTGTTTCATCTGCATTTCGATGGGTCATGGACGAACAAGCGCCTCGCACTCGGCATCAGGCGGCCGCACGGAATGTCTGACGACTACCTGATCAAGTGGGGCGAGAGTTGCTTAATTGCTTCGCAAGGCAGGCTCGAAGCGATTCGCGAGAACCGAATCCGCGGTGCTGTGCGCAAGCATGTTGAGCGTATGGGCGACGTCGTGCCCGGCAAAGGGGTCGCTCTTTTTTCGCTTACCGCGGATGAGGATTTTATCAAGCCGGATGAAATGCTTCAGATATTTAACGATGGAAGCCGGCCGGCAGAAATCGTCTTGCACGTATTGGATCCGGCGCCGGACATTCACCGACACGGTTCAAAAGTGCCGACGGAAATGAAATCTTGATTTGGCTGGGACGGGATCGCTCCGGGAACTATTACTTGCCCGATAGATTTTGGTAGCGCCATGAACATAGAGCAGAACAACGAATCGTTTCTCCTTTCACAGTTTCGCGAATTCTACACGGAAGTAATAGAGCTCAAGCGCCGCGTTAAGGACGAGGGCTGGGTGTGCTCACCTGAAGCTACCAGCACCGGGAACGGGAAAAGCAGCACACTCGAAGCGGGCACCTGGGTTTATTTCCCGGAATTCGACGGACAAGCTGCCGTCGGTTCGCCAGAACCAGCCGGACATGCTCTGGTTGTGCGCGACACTTCTCCGAGCCGTTCGCTTCCGGATTATGCGTATCAACCGCCATCCTCTGATGAAATAAAACTAACGCTGATGGTTTGGCAAAGCCTTCGTGCTTTGTTCGAGCGCAACCTGAGCCAGGTAATGCGCCTTAACGGCGTGGCCACGGAAACTTATCGCGAGGCGCAGTACCTGATGGCGGCTTTTGCCGACGAGGTTTTCATCCATTTGCAGTGGGCGGGAAGCCGGATGTGGACTTCGCATTTGCTGGAGACAGCGCTGTTTCAATCGCATGTCGCGGGTGAGCTGGTTTTTGAAAAGCTTGATCGGTTATTGGCCGAGCGCGATCCGGGGAAGCGAGGCTTGGCCGCTCTCTACTTGAATGTTCTGTCGTTGGGCTTCCGCGGAAAATATTACGGGAGCGCCGATCTTGGTCCGCTCAACGACTATCGACGGCAGTTGTTTGCTTTTGTCTTTCAACACCCGAGTGATCTGAAACTGGCCTCAAAGGTTGCGTTCCCGGATGCATACGGCCAAAAGCTTGCGCGAGAGCCGAAGAGAAAGCTGACGAACCCGAGGTTATGGGTCGGTGTGCTGTGTCTGGTGGTGGTCGGTTACCTGGTTATCTCGCACCTTGTCTGGATCACGCTTAAAGAGCCGCTGGAAAAGAAAGTTAACCAGGACATCGTCACGATTGAGAAGCGACTGGAAGCGCTTTCCGTTAAGCGCTGAGTGTCGAAGAAGAACCATGTCATCCATTTGGCTGCTAATACTGATTCTGGTTTTCCTGCTGGCGTTGGGCGCCGCAGTATTTATTTACTGGAGGCTTAAGAGCGCGCGCAGGATCTCGTTCACGGCTGACCCGGCTATAAAAACTCAACCCGATCCCAAGAATCCAGCGCCGTCTGAATTTCTCAACTACGCTTCCGGTCTCGAACTACGGACTTCTTTCAAACGCTCGCTGCGACTGCTCAAATCCTATGTTACGGGCAGGGATTATCGATATCGCGTGCCCTGGTTTTTGATGACCGGCGAATCGGAATCCGGCAAGACGACGATCCTCGACGCTAATGGCGTCAACCTGTCAGCGAACGGATCAGGCCACGATGATCCAGTCAACTGGTATTTCTTTAACGAAGGCGTCGTGATCGATGTAGCCGGAGACTTTGTTTTGCGGACAGACGGGACTGCCAACCATCAAGGGTGGAACACGATCTCGCGTTTGTTGCAGAAGCACCGGCCGCGGCGGCCTTTGGATGGAATCGTGCTGACTATCTCCTGCAAGGACCTGATCGGAACCAATGAGTTGAGCAATCAACGCCGGTTTGAGCTGGAACAAAAGGCCACCTGCTTATATCGAAAATTTTGGCAGTCGCAAAGAATCCTGGGAATGCGTATGCCGGTTTATGTATTGGTGACCAAATGCGACGAGATAACCGGGTTCACTAGTTTTTGCAACCAGCTCCCTGAAAAACTTCAGACGCAAATGTTCGGCTGGTCGAATCCTCTCACCCTGGACACAGTTTACGATCCCAGGCTGTTGAGCGAAGCGTTTGAAAGTCTCTACCGGGATCTCTCTTATCTGCAATTCGAAATCTATGCGGAACAGGATGAGATACAGGACGCCGATGACCTTTTCCTGTTCCCGGCAGTTGCGCAAACGATGCGCGCGCCGCTGCAAGTTTATCTGGACGCCCTGTTTAAGCAGAGTGCCTATCACGAGTCCTTTTTCTTTCGCGGCCTTTATTTTTGTGGCGAGAGCCCCGCGGATTTGTCGATTAGCGCGCCTGCGCCGGTCAGCAGTGAACCTGATTGGACCAAAGCGTTTGAGCGGTTCGAGGTTTCACTGCCGGAGAAAATACAACCGTCCGAGAGAGCGCCAATCTTTGTTCATGACCTGTTCAAGGAAAAAATCTTTGCCGAGGATTTCCTGGCCCAACCAATAAACCGGGTGGCGTTGTCGCGCAATCGCACGGTGTTGGCGGCGCAGATCCTGTCGCTGCTTATTGTCGTCGTCGGCGGCGTGGGGCTTGCCGTGGCGCGCTACCGATTGTCTCAGGAACAAACCAAGCTATTATCAATCATCGATTGACAACGCGGTCCAGGACGCCGGGTCGGATTCCTATCGGCGGAACATCGCGTATCAGGTTCCCTTCAACGACACCGCCCCTGGGGTGCCGACCGGGAGCCCGGAAGTCAGCCTGGCGGACAAGGAAGAGCAGAAGTTGCATGCCAGCGAAGCCAGACTGCTTGAGTTCATGGCCGGAATGAATGCGACCAAGTTTTATTCTGTGTTCATTCCCAGCTCTTGGTTCAGCTCGATTGACGAGACACTTCAGAGTTCAATCAAGACGGCTTTTAAGTGGCTGGTTTTTGAAGCGCTGCGCATGGACCTCGAACGTCGTGCGAATGAACTCGTCGATCGCGGCCCGACACCGCTGCCAAGCTTCAATTCCGGTTTCGACAAGAAAGACGGCGCCGCGAATGACACGGCCGCATCGTTACGCGCAAATTTCGATTTAACTTTTCAATTGCCTGTCTATATCGAGGAGTTAGGCGAGCTGCGGTTGAATCTGGAGCGCTATGACCAGCTCATCAAGAAGGACTCGGGCAAGCTTGACGATCTAAACCAACTGGTCCGCTATCTGGGTCACCAGCCGCTTCCCACCAACTTCGATCAGGAGAATGAACTCTACAAACACGCCTTGCGAGAAACAGAAGGCAATCCGATCAGGACCGAACTGTTGTTCAAAGCCGGGGCTGGCCTCGTCGTCGACAGGATCGGGGACATGTACGAAGGCTCGTTCAATCGCAAAGGGTTCACCTACAACTACCTGAAGGAAATAACTGAGAGTGAAGAACTGCTGCGACGGCCAGAGTACACGTGGTTGTCGACCACCATATGCGATCCCCGCTCGCCGTTTCACGAAATGACGATATCGTCAGCGCTGATCGATCTCAAACAGGCGATCGTCGATCTGAAGCATCAGCCATTTATGACACGCGATCTGCCTGAGGACGTGGTGCGTTATCAACATCGATCGCGGGGCGTGCTGGTCTGGGATCAGGAGACGCTGCGCGAGGTGATTACCGTAAACGACCAGTATGAAAACTTTATCAGCACAAAATCCTACGAGCCTTCTGAGCAACTTGATAATGCGGCCAGAGAGACGGCGCGCGCTCGGGTCAGGCTAAAGATAAGAAACCTCATCAGGCGCGCACGGAAGGTTCAACCACTAACACCGTCAACCGAGGGGTTGGCGCTAAAAACGGCGCTGATCACCGAGGTGCAGTATCTACAAAACGCGCAACCAATTCTGTCGCGAGTGTTGGAGATCTCGTCGCGTTTAGGCGTGGACAACGAACTGCGCGTGACGCTCGCCGAACAGGGCTCGTACTTGCTGCGCGGCGCGCAGCGAGTGTTTGTGGCCGAGCAATTCTATGTGACGCGGAAGAATGATCTATCGCTCGGCGGCCCATTCGTAACCGATTTTGAGTGGTGGGACGGCACCAGGCCGGTTTCTTATCGCGTTTACGAGTTGGGCAGCAAAGAAGATCTCGTCGGTTACTTGAACGTGCAACGAAAGAGTATCGCGTTCCTCGCCAGGGATGTTGTGGTTCCCGTGCAGACGTTTTTTGCTACTCAAAACATCTATTTGCCGCGCAGCGATGCTCAGGTTGATTGGGACACGGTTCTCGCCGACCTGGATGCATATGACAACAAGACGCCGGGAAATCCGATCGGGGCATTGGAAACATTTGTTCGCACGGACATGGACAAGGTGAGCCTCGACAGTTGTTACGGGCTGGCTCAGATCGACGAGCAGCGATCGACGGATTATTTCCTGAGTATTCGCAACTCGCTGCGGGTCAGATTCTATGAGCGTTGCAAGCTGCTCGCGCACGCTAAAGCGATCGACGATACGATTGATGAACTCAAGAACTACGGCGAGATTGAAAAATCCTTCAACGATAATCTGGCCGGCGCGTTTCCTTTTGCGCAAGTCAATGCTCCGCAGCTCGATCCCTGGGCGATGCTGAAATTCTTCAAGGTCTTCAAGGACAAAGAGAAGGCCGCTCGCGAGGCGTTGGATCGAAGCGCAGAATTTGGCGCCCACCCGCAACCGGCGATCGACTTCCTCGATCAGATGAACCGCGCGCGCGAATTTTTCGCCCCGTTCATCGAAAAGAATCAAGGTCCGTCCTTTGATTTCCGAGTGCAATTTCGCGTCAACCGCGAGCAGGAGATTGCCGCAAACCAGATCATCGATTGGAAACTGGAAGTTGGAAAGAAGAAGTTTACCTACACGAGCGACGATCTCACCGGTCACTGGATTTACGGCGAGCCGGTGCGCCTAACGCTCCGATGGGCCAACGACTCGCCGAACCATCCAATGGCCGGGGTCGAGCCGATGTTGGTCACTGTCAAGGAACGATCCGCGATCTTTGAATACAACGATCGCTGGTCGCTATTTACGCTGCTGCTGCGACATGGGCTGCAGCTAAAGCGCGCCGGAGCCTCGGCCGAATGCGATCAGGGTTACGATGCCGATCCCTACACCCTGGGATTCATCGTCAAGACGGCTCCTGATCCGGCGGCCCAGTTCGGACAGCCGCAGGCCTTGAATTCACCGCTGGCCGGAGTGTTCTTGCGGATCACGATGCTCGGCGCCAACAAGCCTGAGCCAATCATGCTTCCCTGTCTTCCGATCAAGGCGCCGCCGGTTCCCTCGTTACATCCCGCGGCAATCAGAACGGCAGCGAACAAGGACAATTAGAAATGAACGATCTCAAATTCTCATCGCATCTCGAGCTCGACTTTTTGCTTCAACCGATCAGCCCACCCCGGCCGACCGGTGAATCGCTGCGCTACGACGGAACCTATGATCGAATCCAGGAAGCCCGCCGCGAAGACGACCAAAGATTAAGCCAGGGAATTTACAAGACACGTTCCAAGCGAGCCGATTGGGAAGCCGATGAAGCAATTTGCCTGGAGGCCCTGGAGAAACGCACCAAGGATCTGCAAATCGCCGGATGGTTGCTGGAAGCCTGGCTGCACCTGCGTGGCTTTCGCGGCGTGGAGAGCGGTCTCAGATTGTTGACCGGGCTGTGCGAGAACTTCTGGGACGATCTACATCCGAATTTGGAAAGAGACGACCCTGAAGCTCGCATGGCTCCGATCGAATGGATCAATCGAAAGTTGTCTTTCAGCCTGAAACAAATCCCGTTGACCTTACCGCACGAACCGGGCGGCCGCAGTTATTCGTACGCCGACTGGGAGAGCGCTTGTCACTTTGAAAATCTTGCGCGCAAAGATCCCAGCGCGTTGCAGGAGGCGCTGGCGAACATCGATCCAACGGTGGGCACGTTTCAGACGGCGATTGCGCTGACCGATGCTTCGTTTCATGGCGGCGTCGTCAAAGATCTGATCTGCGCCGTCGATGCGTGTAACGGGTTGCAAAAACTGTTAGACGAAAAATGCGGTCGGGACGCGCCGAGCTTGTATCAATTTCAAGAGCTGCTCAGCGCGATCAAGGAATTGATGTCTCAGAGCCTGCGTGCGCGGCAGGAGAGCCCGACAACCATCGAGGCCGAAGAAGAATTTGAAACCGCCGCCGCCGAAGGGCGGGCGGACATCGAGATCTGGTCAACCGGCCCGATCAGCAGTCGTGCCGATGCTTATCGTAGATTGGCTGAAGCGGCCGACTACCTTTTGAAGACCGAACCCCACAGCCCGAGTTCATATCTGGTGAGGCGCGCAGTCGAGTGGGGCCAAATGAACCTGTTTGACGTTCTTAAGCAGATTGTTCGCAACGAAGGCGAGATGGATGAGATTGACCGGCTGTTGCGATTGAGCGGCAGGGACACAACTGATATTGGCTGACAGCGGCACAGACTTTAGTCCGGGTCAACTACGGAATCATAGGAACAGTTACGAGAATCACAATCACAAAGGAGAAAACGAATGCCAGAAAGCACACAACATAAACTCGATCGGGTCCGCCCACCGCGAGTGCAGATCACCTACGACGTGGAAACGCGTGGTTCCTTCGTCAAGATGGAACTGCCTTTCGTCGTGGGAATCATGGCGGACCTTTCGACAGCAGGCGGCGAGAAGGACGCGACCGGAAATCCAATTCCGCTCCGGGACAAGAAATACCTGGAGATCGACCGCGACAACTTCGACGACGTCATGAGAAACCTCAAACCAAGCGTGGAGTTAGAAGGCGGAGGGACCTACACCTTCGCCAGCCTTGACGACTTTACGCCGATCAAACTTTTGAAGCCCGCCAACCAGGAGAGTGATCCTGCAGCCACCGCTTCGAAACTCGGCGTCGCGCGAGTTGATTATGAAAAGCGCAGCAAGTTGTCCGACATCGTGGCCAAGTTGGACGGCAATGTGCCCTTGCAGAAAAAGTTCATTGAGGCGCTCAGCGATGCGAATCGCGCCGCCTCAAAAACACAGGTCGAGGCCGTCAAAGCTGAGGCGCAAGCTCGGCTGAAGCCTGCCGCATCCGATGCTAAAACAGTAATCGAGACGCCGGTAGCCACCACCAAACCCAAGAAGGAGGACAGGTAAAATGAGTACTCCTGCACCACAACTCGAACTTCAGAAACTGAATGACTTTCAGACCACAACCCTGGGTAACAACAAAGTGGTTCGCGGCCCTGATCCGTCGCCCGAGCTAACCATCCAGGTTATGGATGCAATCCTGGAACTAATTCAACAGGTGGAAGACAAGAAGATTACGCTGACGGCCGACGCCGATGTGGTCGGATCTGTCAACCAGCGGATTGCCGAACTCGATGAGAGCGTCAACGAGAATCTCAATGAGGTGATCCAAGACGAGAAATTTCAGCGTCTTGAAAGGTCCTGGCGCGGACTGCATTACCTCGTCAGCCGGGCGGAAACGAGCACCACGCTGAAGCTGCGCCTTTTGAACGCGACCAAAGACGAAATTGGGAAAGATTTGGCTCGCGCGGTCGAATTCGATCAAAGCGCGCAATTCAAAAAAATCTACGAAGAGGAATACGGGACCTTCGGCGGCGCGCCGTATAGTGTCCTGATTGGCGACTATCAATTCGACCGGAGTCCGAAAGATCTGAGTTGGCTCGAGAAGATGTCGAACGTCGCCGCCGCGGCGCATGCACCATTCATCGCGGCTTCAGATCCGAGACTCTTTGACATGGACAGCTTTGACGATCTTGGCAATCCGCGCGATCTCGCCAAGATTTTCGAAAGCAGTGAACTGGCCAAGTGGCGCTCTTTCCGCGACAGCGAAGACTCGCGCTATGTGGCTCTTTGCCTGCCGCGTTTTCTGTTGCGGCAACCGTATGGCCGCGATGACTATATGGCCAAGGTCAAGGATGCATCAGGCAACGTGGTCCAGGACGGCACGGGCAAGGTCGTGGTTGAACCTGAGCGGCTCACGGGGCGCATTCCGGCCGACGACGTTGAGTTTCAGGAGAACGTTGACGGGGACGCCTCGAAATATTGCTGGGGCAATCCGGCTTACGCTTTGGCGGAACGGATCACCAATGCCTTTGCCCTCTACAAATGGACCGCCGCCATCCGCGGCGTAGAAGGTGGAGGTCTGGTCGAAGGCATTCCGGCGGTCACCTTTAGAACTCATGAAGGCGAGAAGGTCTTGAAGTATCCGACTGAGGTGGCGATTACCGATCGGCGCGAGAAGGAGCTGAACGACCTTGGGTTCATTACCTTGGTCCACCGCAAGAACACCGACAACGCCGCGTTCTTTGGCGGTCAGACAGCGCAGAAACCAAAGGTCTATCAGGATCCGCAGGCCACCGCCAATGCGCGGCTTTCCAGCCAACTGCCTTACATCATGGCGGCTTCCCGGTTCGCTCATTACATCAAGGCGATGATGCGTGACAAAGTGGGCAGCTAGCTCGAAGGCCTCGTATCCGCTGCGAGAAGCCCGCATCGACGTTGAAGACGTATTGGGCAAGCCGGGAGTCTACAAAGCCGTGGTCTATCTGCGGCCACACTTTCAGCTTGACGAGCTGACTGCGTCGATTCGTCTGGTCGCGGAACTGCCACCTCCGGTGGCGGCGGCGTGATCCGCGCGCAGTTGCAGCGACCGCGTCCGGCTTGTAAGACCCGGCGCCGGCGCGGATGGAAATAGTTGTGTGCTTCGCTGGCGCGCTCCGGCGCGCCAGCCTTGAAGTCAATTTCGATCTCAATCAAACGGAGGACATATGGACGTATTGTTGATGAAATTTGATCCGGACATTCCGGGAACGAGTACGCTTGACCAGTATGCCAAGCAGATCGAGCTCCTGTCGTTTAGCCATGGTGTCGCGATGCAGATTACCGGCGATATCAGCAACACCGAGCGAACGTCGGGTAAACCCAATCACCAGGACTTTACCATCACCAAGTACCTCGACCAGTCGTCGCCAAAACTTAACGAGGCGTGCTGCAAAGGTGATGTGTTCAAGTCAGCGGAGGTCGTGGTGGCCCGCAACGACAAGGGCAAGGTGCTGCCGCTGATCAGGTACACGTTGAAAAACGTGGTGCTGTCATCGGTCTCGATCGGCGGCGGGGGCGGCGACAAGCCCGTCGAAACCGTGACCTTGAACTACAACCACATCACCTGGGATTTCCATCACCAGAAGGCCGAGGGTTCGGAGAGTGGTCACGTCGATACCAAGTGGGACCTGGCAAAGAACGTGAACTCATAGGCGTCTGGTGCGTGAGCCAAAACCGATCGCGGGTGCGAGAGCGCTGCTCTTCGACCGCCTGGTCGACCTTCATCCGGAAATCAAGGAAGAAGAGCGGCCCTTTCGCATCCTTAACCGTGATCAACTGAAGGCGTCTATTCGCCGTGAGTTGGAGCGGTTACTTAACACGCGCTGCTCTCTGTCGTTGGAGCGAGTTGGCGAAGAGGACAGGTCTGTCGTGGACTACGGCATGCCGGATTTCTCTTCGTTGTCGCCCTGCAGTGCGGACGACCAGGCGCTCATGGCTTCAATCATTCGTCAGACGATCGCAGCCTTCGAACCGCGCCTGCGACAAGTCTACGTGGAGGTCACATCGCTCGGCCCAGGCGAAGCCTCTGTCCCGGTTCAAACGAAGTGCGCGCACGACGTGTTTGAGATTTGGGAATCACGCCCGAGCGGCGAAGGAACACTGCGGGTATCGATCGATGCAGTCATGACAGTCGGCGAGTTCAACGAACCCGTCCATTTTCCCGTCGTGCTTAACAGCATGAGCGGCGCCGTTGAAATTCATGATAGCCAATAACCAGGAAGACCTGCTCAGGTATTACAAATCCGAGCTGACCTATTTAAGACAGATGGGCGGCGTCTTTGCGGAGCAGTACCCGAAGATCGCCAAACGGTTGGAACTCGGTCCCGACGAGTGCGCCGACCCGCACGTGGAACGGCTGATCGAAGCGTTCGCGTTTCTGACTGCTCGGCTGCGGCACGAGATCGACCGCGAGTTTCCCGACATTACGAGCGCGCTGCTCGGGATCTTATGTCCGCAACTCGCCAGTCCGGTCCCCTCGATGACCATTGCGCAGTTCAACGTAGATCCTGAGGCGAAGATGACCACTGGCTTTGCGATTGACAGGCACGCACCGCTCTTTGCGGATGCCGCCAGTGGATTGTCGTGCCGGTTTCGCACCTGCTACCCGCTCACGCTATGGCCGCTGAAAGTGACTCAGGCGAAGGTTGCCAACACCCGAGGTTGGACTTTCCTGGATACCCAAACGGAAGTTGTCTGCGCGGTGCACTTAAAACTTCAGGGCTTGGCGCCAAAGAGCAAGCTTCAGGACGTCGAGGTCCATCGACTGCGCTTCTACTTGCATGGCGAGTCAATCACCATCAAGACACTTTACGAACATTTGTTTTGTCACCTTCATAACGTGGCGCTGAAAATCCCGGGCACGGACGATCCTATTTATCTCGGCGCTGAATCAGTTCAACCGGTTGGCTTCGGATTGGATAGCGACATCTTGCCTTATCCTCAGAACGCCCATCCTGGATACATGCTGCTTCAGGAGTTCTTTTCTTTCCCGAAGCAATATCTGTTCTTCGATCTCTGTTTCGATCAGCCTAATCCGCAGCGCCGTGGGACCACCAACACGTGGCTGGATTTCTTTGATCCAAAGTCGCCGGTGGAGAGCCTTGACGTATTGCTTCTGCTCGACCGTCAGCCTCGCGAAAATCTGGCCCTGGATGAAAACACTTTTCGTTTGGGCTGCACTCCGATAATCAATTTGTTTCCGAAAACCACTGAGCCCATTCGCCTCGATCACCGCAACCTGGAATATCCGCTGGTGCCTGACAAGCGGCGCGAACGAACCACCGAAGTGCACACGATTCTTTCAGTGTCAGCCTCGCCGGATACGAACGACCGCACGCAACAACTCGAGCCTTTCTACTCCTACAATCACCGCATGCAGGCCGCCAATCACAGAGCTTTCTGGCATGCGCGACGTGTGGCCTCGGCGCGAAGAGATGTCCGGGGAACTGAAATGCTTTTGTCTTTTCTCGATCTTGATCTGAATCCCAGTCAGCCCGCGATGCAGACGGTTTACGCCCACACCTTATGCACGAATCGCGAACTGGCCAGGCAACTTCCAGCGGGAACTCTCTTGCAAATCGAACAGACGACACATCTCGATCCCAAGTGGCCGATAGTCTGTCTCGAAAAACCCACGCCGCCGCTCGAGCCTTCGCTGGGAGGCGCCACTGCCTGGCGGCTGGTCTCGCATCTGTCGCTCAACCATCTGTCATTGTCCGAGGAGAAAGATAGCCTGCCGGCTTTGAAAGAAATACTGCGTCTGTACGCCTCGGATGACAACCACGTTCACCAGCAACTGATTGAAGGAATAACCGAAATGTCCTGCCGAAGGGTGATGCGACATATCGGCAACGAGCCGTGGAGAGGTTTTTGTGGCGGCGTAGAAATAACTCTGGTCTTCGATGAAGACCATTACGAGGGAAGCGGTGCGCTGCTTTTCGGCGCGGTGCTGAACAGTTTCTTTGCTTCTTACGCGGCCGTGAATTCATTTACTCAGCTAATTGTAAAGAGCAAGCAACGGGAAGGAATTTGGAAACAATGGCCACCAATGGCCGGAGAACAGATCATCCTGTAGAGGAATACGGTTGGGGAAAAGCTGCGGCAGTCGAAAGCTGGCTCTTCGCTGAAGGCCATCGGTTTGATTTTTTCCAGGCAGTCCGTCTGCTGGAAATGATTCAGGGCCGCAAGCGTCGCCGGCGGAAGTCACCAGACGAAGGCGGCGGCCCAAGCCAGGAAGTCGTTCGATTCCGGTCTTCCGTCAGTCTGGACTTTCCCGCCAGTGACGTGGCGGAAGTCAGAAGACAACCTTCACGACCGTTGCGCAAGAATAACGGCGCCGGCTCCGGGCGCGCGACGATTGATCGTTCCCAGAGAGAAACGCCGGCGGAAATGACGGTGAATTTTCTCGGCCTCGCCGGCGGTCTCGGCGCACTCGAAACCGCGACGACCGAGCTAATCCTGCAGCGTGCATCGCGACAAGATGAGGCCCTGAAAGATTTTCTCGACATTTTCAACCACCGACTTGTTTCGTTGCTCTATCGCATTCGCAAACATCATCACGTGGCCCTCGGGATTACGGCGCCCGGCGACGATGAGATCTCAAATTATTTGTATTCGCTCATCGGGCTCGGTACTCCGAATCTTCGCGGACGAATGCAAGTGCGCGATCGGTCGTTGCTCTATTACGCAGGTATTCTTGCCCAGAAACCGCGATCGATGGCTGGACTGGAACGGATTCTCGCAGATTATTTTCAGGTTCAGGTCAAAGGACATCAGTTCGCGGGCGAATGGTGCGAACTGGACGAAAGCCAGTGGACCACGATTGGTGTTGCGGGTCGGAACCAGCGATTGGGCCAGGACACCGTCGTGGTTGGCACCCGCGTATGGGACCAGGAGGCGCGCTTCGAAATTGAACTCGGGCCACTCTCGTTTACCGAGTTCTTTGCTTTCCTGCCGACCAACTGGCAGTTCGGGACGCTCTGCGATTTGATTCGCTTCTATGTAGAGGACCGATTTAGATTCAACATTCGACTCACACTGTCCGATACCAATATAGGTGGATCGCGATTGGTGAATTCCGATAATTACGAGAAGGGGCTGCAGCACCCTGAGACGCTCGGGCTGCTGGCCTGGACGTCGCGTTTGAATTCTCAATCCACCGAACCCAAGGCGCCGGCTGAAAAGAGTCCACAGAACTTCTCGATCATCATCTCGCCTGAATCGCTGGGATCGGACTCTCAAGCGATCAAGAGTCGAATGCTGTCGCAATTGCCGCGGGGCAAACAGGCAGAACTGCTGGCAATGGTTGATATGAAGCAGTTTCAAAAGAACGAGATCGTGATGTTCCAGGGCAATCCGGGCAATTCGATGTTCGTTATTCGCAAAGGCCGGGTCCAGATCTCTCGCAATGAACGGGGCAACGAAAGACTCCTCGGCGTCCTGGAGCCGGGTGATTCATTTGGAGAGCTGGCGCTGTTGACGAAAAAGCCGTACAGCGAGACTGCCCTAACGCTTGAGGAATGTGAGATCTCCGAGATCAGCCGCAAACAACTCGAGGAGTTTCTGGCGAAGTATCGCCACCTGCGAAACACAATCGATCACTATCTTGAAAGTTGGCTGCAGGCAAATGACCGAACGACCGCAATTAGCAAAAGAAGATGAGCGCCGTTTACATCCAGGACAATCTAAAACTTCAGATCGCGACCCCGCTGGGGCCGAACAAACTGCTGTTGCGATCGTTGAGAGGTGAAGAACACATCTCGGGCTTGTTTCAATTCAACCTGGAAATGGTTTCCGAAGACAACGCCCTCGATTTTCAGAGCATCGTCGGCAAAGCGGTCACGGTCACGCTCAATTTAGCGGACAACACGAAGCACTACTTCAACGGCATTGTAGGCAGGTTCGTGCAGGAGGAAACCAACGTTCGGCTGACGAGGTATCATGCCGAGATTCACCCATGGCTCTGGCTGCTCACCAAGACCAGCGACTGTCGAATCTTCCAAAACAAGAGTGTACCGGACATCATTAAGTCGATCTTTAGTGAGCTGGGCTTTACCGACTTTCGCGACGATCTGAAGAACAGCTACACCCCGCGCGAATACTGCGTTCAGTACAACGAGACCGCATTCAATTTCGTTTCTCGGCTGATGGAGGACGAGGGCATTTTTTACTTTTTCGAGCACAGCGAAGACAAGCACCTCCTGGTGCTGGGTGATGATGCCGACGCTCACAAGCCTTGTCCCGGGCTGGAACAAAAATCGATCGTCTTCAAACAATCGCTGGTCGATCACAGCCAGGATCTGGTGATTACGCGCTGCCTCATCGAAGAACAGTTAGTGAGCGACAAGTGCGCGCTGGACGATTTCAACTTTGAAACTCCAAGCACGGATTTGATCGTCGAAGAGTCAGATCCATCTCGAGACGGCAAGTTGAGAGTTTACGAATATCCGGGCGGCTTTCTCAAAAAGGACCTGGGAGAGAGTCGCGCCAAGATACGTTTGGATGCGCTGGAGCAGCCGCGGAAACTTATTCGTGGAGAAGGTTTCGTGCGCGCGTTTGTCGCTGGCCACAAATTCCAACTGAAAGATCACTATCGCCCGGACGTCAATCAAGAATACGCTTTGCGATCCGTCACGCACGCCGTCACCCAGGAAAGTTATGTGAACTCGTTCGAAGCTTTTCCGGTCGCGATTCCTTTCCGGCCGCCGCGCGTTAGTTCCAAACCAAGAATCTCAGGCACGCAGACGGCCAAAGTCGTAGGCAAGTCGGGCGAAGAGATCTGGACCGACAAGTATGGACGCGTGAAGGTCCAGTTTCACTGGGACCAAAAAGGCAAGAACGACGAAACTAGTTCCTGCTGGATACGAGTTGACTTTGGCTGGGCGGGGAAAAACTGGGGCGGAATATTTGTGCCTCGGATCGGTCAGGAAGTTGTCGTTAGTTATCTTGAAGGCGATCCCGACCGGCCGCTAATCACAGGCGCAGTCTATAACGGCGAGCAGACAGTTCCTTATCCGCTCCCCAACGAACAAACCAAGAGCACCGTGAAGACGAACACTTCCAAAGGTGGTGCCGGCTTCAACGAGATTCGCTTCGAAGACAAGAAGGACTCAGAGGAGCTTTATTTCCACGCGCAGAAAGATCAGAACATCGTTGTCGAGCATGACCGCGCCAAGAAGGTGCTCAACAACGAGACGAATACGATCAAGAAAGATCGTTCCACCACGATCGAAGAGGGAAACGACACATACGTGGTGGCCAAAGGCAATCGCACGTTTCAGGTCAATACCGGGAGTGAAACTTATGAAGTAAAAGGAACGCGCGCGGTGACCGTGACGGGCGACGAAACGCACACGGACAAGGCCAACTTTACACAAAAGGTCACCGGCAATTACGAGCTGAAAGTGACTGGCAACCTGACGATCGACGTCACGGGATCCGTGACGATTAAATCGGGGATGTCGATGACTCACGAAGCGCAGATGTCGATGACGAACAAAGCGGGGATGTCTTTAACTAATGAGGCGCAGCTGGCGATCACTAATAAAGGACAAGCGACGAACAGCGTCGAAAGCGGCGGGGTAACCACGATTAAAGGAGCCATCGTCAAGATCAATTAGTTCAGGCCTTCAATATGTGGGCGCCGTCCGTTCTGAAAAGTTAAAGCTTGAACTGTAACTCGGGTGACTGAACTTCGTGACTGAATCGGAGAAACAAGTCGAGGCATCAACGACGATCGCGGCTCCTGGTCCACCGGACGGCGAGCTTGTGACTCGCGATCAAGCGGGGCGAATTACCGAAAGAGCTAACTTCAAAGCCGGGAAGTTGGACGGCGGGACCATTCTCTACGACGAGAGTGGCGCGGTAACTCAGACGGTGACCTTTGCGGCCGGTTTGATGAGCGGCGAGATGGTTTACTTTCAAAAAGGGGTGGCAGTGTTGAAGGCGATATACAGAGAAGGAAAGCTCGATGGCGCCTCAACGACGTTCGATGAAAGTGGAAAACCAATCATGCAGGCGCAATACCGCGCGGGCAAATTGCATGGCGACGCGCACTGGTTTGGGCCAGACGGAAAAGCGGTCAAGAGGTCGCAGTTCCGAGAGGGCCAACTCGAGGGCGTTACCGTGGAGTATTACCCTGACGGCAAGCCCCATATCAAATCGGAATACAAGGCCGACAAGCTTGATGGTGAAGTGGTGGAATATACCGCGGACGGAAAGATCAAAACCTGGACTCTCTACCAATTCGGCCAGCCCGTAAAGAAAACATGAGCTGGAATGAAAGGATGATCTCGTATGAGTCTCGAGATGAAAGACTGAAGGTGAAGCACGAGATTCAAGCAGCTCAGGGGCGACGAAACTAAGAGCGAGAGGATTCGAGATGGCCATTCAAGTATGCATGGGTGCAACGCTCCAGTGCAGTTTTGGCTTGGCGCCGAGCACTCTGATGGTCTTGCCGCAGAATCGCACGATGACGGGTGTCCCCGACGCGAACATTATGGACAACAAGCCGATGGTGAATATTCTGCCGTTTGGCATGTGCTCGTCGCCGTCGAATCCAACCGTTGCGGCGGCGACGGCGGCGGCACTCGGCGTGTTGACACCCATGCCGTGCATTCCCGTAACGCCCGCGCCATGGGTTCCCGGATCGCCGACGGCTTTAATCGGCAGCATGCCGGCTCTTAATAACACTTCGAAGTTGATGTGCGCTTACGGCGGAGTAATTCAAATCGTGAACCCGGGGCAAACGACCGTGATGGTGCCCTAAGAGATTGAATCCGACTTTGGCCTCTCGCCGTCTGACGATCGGCCAAATTGGTGAACACGTGGGAGGTGCAACATGTCGTACGATTTTACACTCGACAAAAAAGGAGTGATCTCGGTCGTGGCGAGCTGGCTCGTGATGGCCGCGCTCTTATTCGCAGCCGGATTAATCGTGGGGACCTATTGGACGTCGCGTGAATCCAGCGTCTCGGCGGCCACGCCGGCGAAGACTGCGACTGGTTCAGAAAAAGATCTGGCGGACCTGCCGCAGGAACCTGTACTGCGGACTGGTATGCCGCAAATCGATGTCCTGGCTCCGGCGAAGCCCGCCACAAATCTGAGTTCCGGTCCGTCCGTGCTGGGCCAGTTCGCGACGCCGCAGCAAAAGCAGGCGGGGCCGCAGGATTCCGCGCTGAACCAACAAGCGACAGATGCACCCGCGGCGGATGCGGCCGAACAAAAAGTTCAACCGCCCGCGTCTGAAGCCGCGACCTTGCCGCGCGACAAGAAGCCGACGGGCGACACCAACCCGGCAAACGTCGAGGTCTACACGGTGCAGGCCGGAGTATTTCTCGATCAAAACGAGGCCACGCGTCTGTTCAAAAGCCTGGCGCGGAAAGGTTACGCCCCGACTTTCTTTACCGATCGCGATGCCGAGGCTCATCAGTGGTTCGCTGTTCGAATCGGTGCCTACTCAGACAAGAATCAAGCGTCGAACGCGGCGGCAAATTTTGCGAAGCAGGAAAGGATGAAGGCCGTCGTGCGGTCAATGGGATCGCTGTGATTATTTCTGCAGCAGACTGATGCCGAGCGGCAAACGGGTTTGAAGATGAGTGCGAGCAAGAAAGACTCACAACAACCGCAACATTGTGGAATGCAACGAGGATTGGGCTCGCGTTCGGGACAACCGCGACTGCAGAAGCCAGGTGCTGTGCAGCCAAAGGCGATCCCGGCTTCGTGGATTCGACAAACTCCGGCGGCGCCAGCGGTGTATCGTCCTCAACCACTCCCCAGGGTTTTGCAAGGGAAGATTACTGCTTTGCCTAAGCCGCCGAATCAAACCCAAAGGTCACCGGTCGCGCCCCCTGTCTACCGTCCTCAACCGGTTCCTAAAGTCTTGCAAACGAAGATCGCGGTTGGTCAGCGGTCACAGGCAGAGCGACTTCCTCGCCGCCAAGCTAGTGCCCCGCCGGTCTTCCGGCCTCAGCCAATGCCCAGAGTTTTGCAAACAAAGGCCGTCCAAAAGCGGCTAGAGATCGACCGGCATGAATCTGGCAAGCTCCAAGGTCGGCCGCTTGCAGGTTTGGAACTGAAGCACGGTTCAATGCAGCGCACCGTCCAGTTGAAGAATTCCCGTAGTGGTGGAATTCTAGGGGCTGGTGGGCGTCGCAGTGGCGTCGGTACGATTCAGGCCAAGTGGATTGCGACACGTTTGAATGACGAATATTGGCGGTGGCACACGGTAGTAAATGGACTTCGCTGGTACAAACACAAACGAGAAGATTATGACCTTTATTACTATATCGTTGAGCAGCCGACGCGCCAGAATGCGCATTTGATCGATGGACAGGGATACGAGGCGCGGCGCGGCGACTTCAGTGTGTCAGGGGGCGACGAGCCGCCGTTTGGGCCGATAGATTCCGTGCACGAGGAGGTTTTTCCGACGGGTTGGGAAAAAAGCGAATACGCTCCCTTTATCTTCAATGTAGTAAAACATAAGACGGATGGTCCACGTTGGACAGAAGTAACGGCTCACCGTCAAAAAGACAATCAACAGAAGTTTCAGAAAACAGTCGGCGCCGCCACACGCCATCCCGTAGGGAGGGGTGAAGTCAATCCAGGACTGAAGACCGCACTGAATGTTGGCGCGTATGTTTTTCACTTGTCGACATTAAGGAATCTTGTTTTTGCGCCCCACGGAACGGTGAGCGGAACGGGCATCATAAGTCGCGGACTCGATCCTGGCATGGGAGGTGGACCTGGAGGCGCATGTGAAACATGTACGGTGCTGAACGACCAATCGATGCTTACTGGTTCTATCAAAAACTCCAAGAACGTTGTCGCCGTAACGACGGCAATGAGTAACCTGAAAATGTACGCCAACCAGCGACATGAGTACACGGCAACTGCTTTCGGCAAAAAAGAATATAGCGAACAGGAACTTGTGGGTCGAGAGTCGGTGCTTTTGAGATTCAGATTAAAGCAATCCTACATTGATGTGATGGAGGTTGATCCTCAACATCCGAACGACGAATTCGTTCAATTGATTCGAGGGATCCGTATCCCACCGGAGGAGATCGAGGCGTTAACTGGCGAGGGCTGGAAACCCATCTCCGCGTTGGCAGGGCTGGCAGATCTTTTCCCGGATTCAAGACCTCGTGTATCTATCGTCTCCATGGAATCCGGACCAAACACGACGCCACTGCCTAATCCCTGGCTGTTACCTCAGGTTCAGCTTCCTCGTGGGCTTGACGCCGTGCTCCGAGGTGCGAACGGCCGGCCCAACCCCGATTTTTGGAACGCGCTTGACCGAGTAATCGAACAACTTGCCCCTAACTGGTTCGCCATAAGAGGCTTGCTAACTGTCTTGCAACAGCGGAATAGGTACGTTGTGTTTAGGCTAAGAGAGATGTATCAGGAAGACTTGGGTCTGATGCTCGGCTACCCGGGTCGCGTTGACGAGGATGTTCAGCGCAGGGTAATCAGTCTCATTGATGAAGTGGTAAACGATTGGAATTCAAACCGTCCGCGTTTTGGAGAAACGGGCCAGGATTATGACCCGAGCTCGAGGAAAGACTGGTGACCTGGATCGGAAAAGAAACAGAAAGGTTCCGAGTTTGTTCGGAGGATAGATCAGCATCGGGCAACGCGAGACGAATTATTTTTGCGGGTGCAAACCACAGAGAGGATTTCCATAATGAGCGAAACAAGCAGACTCCTTAGCAATGCCGTTTCTCGCGGAACCCGACTGAAGAAGGAAATGACTGAACCAGGGCGGTCACTTCAAGCGAAGCTGGATCGAGCGCAATCGCAACGCGGGCTTGATCAATCTAACCGCTCGCCGATTGCGCCTCCCGCGTTTCGCACGGCAACTGTGCCGACAGTCTTGCAGGCGAAGATGCACAACGCGTCCCCAGGCAGGCCCAGTCGAATGATGGCTGGTCCCACTTCCAGTGTAGTTCAGGCCAACGTCATCGGCGGAAATCATGCGCTGCAAGCACGGCTCAATTTATGGAACACGAGACTCACTCGCGGCGCTGAAACAAGCGTGCGATCGCTCGGCGCCGGCAACCTCGCGCAGGCGTCGGGAATGTCCAACCGTGTCGGCGCGATTCAACGCAAGACCGGGCCGGGCGTCGAGGCCTTCCAAGTTCCACTGCGTCAGAAGAGCGGTGGTCTGCCGATACCTGATAACGTGCGCGCGAAGATGGAGACAGCGTTTGGCGCGGACTTCTCTGACGTGCGCGTGCACGTCGGGCAAGAGGCTGCCTCGCTGGGCGCGATCGCTTACACCTGGGGCTCGAACATTCACTTCGCTCCCGGCCAATACAACCCAAACACGATTCAGGGTCAGAAACTCTTAGGCCATGAGTTGTGGCACGTGGTGCAGCAAAGATCGGGACGCGTGAGTAATCCATTCGGCGGCGGCGTGGCGGTGGTCCAGGACTATGCGTTGGAAGCCGAAGCTGATCGCATGGGAGTTAAGGCGGCGATGACTGCGCTGGTGCAGAAGCCCGGCGAAAAGTAAGGAAGCGTGATGAATTCACGAAAGACGGTTAGACAGCAAGTGCATGTCCGGCAATTGACTAACAAGTACCCAGGGACTTCGCAATCTTCCAAGCCGGGCATCGTGCAATCGAAGCTGGCGGCCTCGCAGATCAAGAGGCCTGTAGCCCCGCCTGCGTATCGACCTCAGCCAGTACCCAGAGTTCTACAATGTACTGCTGCCCAACAACCGATTGTCCAACCGAAGCGAGCGCCAGGCGCTCCTCCAGTCTATCGTCCTCAGCCGGTTCCGAAGGTCTTGCAAGCGAAGAGCGCAACCGGCCAGCTATTACACGTAGGTCAATCGCCAGTACGGCCTGTTCTGATTGGGCCGCCCCCAGCGCCGCCGGTCTATCGTCCTGCACAGAAGCGAGTCATCCAAAATAAGACGGCGACAACGATACAGGCACGCACTTCCCCGAAGCCTCCACCAGTCTACCGCCCAGGGCCGGCGCCAAGAGTTTTGCAGACTAGTAACTTTCAACTGAGAACTGCGGGCCAGCCCACGCACCGGCCGCCCCAGAATCGTACTCTTCAGACTCCCGCTTCTTGCTCCGGTACGCCCCAGAGAAAAATGCATTTACTTCCGTTCGCTTCCACCATTCAAGCCGCGACCGTTCACTTGAAGAAAGCGGCGCAGGTCAATGCCGGGCCTTCTTCCATCAGGCTGAAGCAAACGACGTTACGAGGTGGTTCCCACGTCATCCAGAGTAAGATCAACCATAACTTGTCTGCTTCGCTTAAGGATCAGACTGGCACGTATAGTAAAGAGATGACAGCGATGACGAAACTGACGGAGAAATTGAAGAGGACCATCACTTATTACGACAAGCTGACACCCTCTGAGGATCTTGATGGCGCGAAAGACGCCTTGGGGTATGTGATTAAGCGCATTCACGATCTCCAGTCCGAACTCGATTGGCTGTTGCCGAGTTTAGCTTCAACGCAGTACCAAACCGAGGAGGATAAAGAGACTTATCGCGCACTGGTTAAGTTCCAGGACGACCTGACCAAGTTGAGCAAGGCTGCTAATGACGAGGCGGCGACGATCCTGAAGATCACTCGTGCCGGCGCCGGCAATCGACCTGATGCTAATACCGAGGACGCCATCAAGCGCACACTCTCTAACGGATTAGGCCTCAGCAACAATGAATCGCAATTCTTGAACGCGTTCGTCGAGAAGCAAGGCGGCAGCTGGAAGGAAAAACGCGAGGCGCTGAGCGCGATTTGGGCGCTGCGCGGCAATCAGTTCACCACTCTCAAGCAGGGCAAGGGGAACGTCTACGGGGCCGATGTGGAATATCAAACTACCGATGTCGGCAAATCTCAGTTGTGGGATCAAAAGACCATGTTTAGCGACCAGAATGGGTTTGACGGTCGTCTCATTCACACTCACACGAAGAACTTTGACTCGGAAAAACATGGCGTGGGCCTTCTGTTCGATTCCACGTTCGAGAACGACAGCAACTACGAGAAGGCATGGCTGGGCATCAACAAGGCGTTGCTGTCCGGCGAGATTGAGGTCGGCGCGGTCAAGGAGGTGCGGGCACCCAACTCGGACTTGGCCGCGCTCCATTCTGATATTTACGTCGAGATGAGTGCGAACAATACCCAAGGCACGGTCGAGCAAAACGTTAAGTGGGCGGAAACTAAGCTCGACAACAAGACACAGGGCGTCTACCAGGTCATCGACAAAGCTAAGATCGCTTCCACCAACTATGCCAATGTCGCAAATGGCACCGCGACCACCCATAGCCGCTACACCAACAACCGCAACTGGTTGCCGCCCGGTGTCTATGACGAATACGCAGTCAAGGGCGGACTGCCGAACGAGGGGAGTGGACGCTTCGTGGCGACCGAGGATCGCTCCGAGATCTACCTGACCGTGACCCATTACAAACCGTACACAGTCAAACTTGCCAATAGTAGTGTGGTGAATAGGAAAGCGTTCTTCAGAATTATTTGAAGCATGGCAAAACAGGTCGGCGACAGGTTAAGACACAGGTCGAGTAACGTTTGAGGCAGTCCTCGTTTACACGATTAGGGCGGAAGGATTCTGGCAATGAGCGTCCGTGGCAAACCAGTTTTACTCACATCGCAACCGCGAAGGCCGCCCACTGCGCCACCCGTGTTTCGGCCACAACCCGCGCCCGTAGTTTTACAGACGAAGATGCCTGTTCCTCATCAACCTGCCAATCAATCACGGCAAGCGCACGCAACGCTTTCACTAAATCGTCCACCGGCGGTGCCAAAGGTCTTGCAGACAACGCTGACAAATGGAAACCCGCCTTCTCTACAAACCCGGATAGTCTCAACGCGACTTGTCGTCGGACCGCACATCTTGCATACGCGCCCGCAACCCGATGTTCCGCACCCAAAGATGTACATCGTGCAATCAAAGCCGGTTGAAAGCCGCATCCGTCAGGTAGTTGCTCCTGCGCCTCCACGTCCGGTCGTACAGCGCATCGCCGTGCAAAGATTCAACTCGAGTGTTGTCCAAGCTACAAAGTTCTATCCCAACCTTCATCCCGGCGCTGTCGAATCTGTCGACTCAAGCAATATTTTCCGGCTGAACAGTTTTGCGGATCAGTATCGCTTACACAAAGTGAACAGCCACGGCGTCAATGTTCCAAATCAACAGTACAACTTTGTGCGCACGCGCGAAGGCGAGATGCTTCTGCATGCGCGCTACCGGCATCCTTCGATCGCCGAAGGTAAACAGGTGCTCTATGCCGGCGAGATCTTTTTTAATAATGGACAGCTCAAGTGGTGGAGCAACGGGTCCGGTCACTATCAACCAGATTCAGACAGCGCTGAACAGGCCAATCTGCCGATGGACTATTTTTTCTCGTATCAGCAAATTATTAAAGGCGAGCACACGCGCCGGAGAAGCTAGGAAGAATCATATGAGCGCGGAGAAGATCGGGCAGAATGAGGTTGCGTGATTAATTTCTCAAACAAAAAACCGGCAGGCGTAGCGCCGCAATTCAAGAAACCGGCAGCGCGCCGCCTTCAATTCAAGCCCGCGATCGCGCAACTAAAGACTGGTGTGTCTGCGCAGAGTGTCAAACGCCCCTTGGCGCCTCCAGTCTATCGTCCGCAGGCGACGCCGAATGCAGCGCAGCCCAAGATGTCGCATGACGCTGTGAATCGGAAGCCACTCGCCGCGCCGCCAGTCTATCGTCCGCAACCCACGCCGAAAGCCTTACAGACTAAAAAGTCATTGATTCAAAGCCCGCAAGCAGATCAAACTCGGCGCCACCCTGTCGCACCTCCGGTCTATCGTCCGGAAGCAAAGAAGCTCATCCAGCCGAAGGCCGTATCGCAACTGCGAACGCCACCCGTAGCGCCGCAAGTGTATCGTCCAGAACAAAAACAAATCGCGCAAGCTAAAATGTCGAAAGCAGCACAGGTACCCACGCCGCCAAAGGCTGCTTCGGTCTATTCCCGGCAGGCGCCGCAAAGAAATTTGAATATCGGGACGCGACCGCCAAACCCGCTTCAAGCCATGCGGCAGCAAATGGATTCGTCGTTGGATCCCAGCCTTTCTCATGTCCGCGTCAATGTCATTGCACCTGGCTGGGTGGGGCGCGCAGCTTTACCCGCTGCTGCAGTGCAGACGAAGACAGTGGCAAACGGTGTCCACAAAAAACCATCGCCGCCGCAACGACCTCCGAAGCTTGAAGCTTGGCCGGGGCGCGCAGCGAATGCCGTATTGCAAGGTAAGTTCGTGCAGGTAAGAGGCAATGGAACTAAACAAAGAAACTTTCACGGAACGAGTCAGGTCGTGCAGCTAGGCAGGGCTCCCCGAACCGTTAACAAGAAGAAGAAGAAAAAGCCGGCCAATACGCAATATGGTTCTTGCATCTTCAGCAAGAACCCATTGACAGTAGCAAACGCGGTCTTTTTTGACCGCCCCCCAAGCAATTCGCGCAGCGGCCAGGGTGATCATGTCGTTTCCTATTGCCTTATTCAGCAGACCGTGGCGTCGAACGTCAAAGGCAAGACGCTGGACGAAGCCGGCAAAGCGCTGGCAGATACTGTGAAAGCCGCAAAGCTCTTTGTCACAACCGGCGCCATCAATTCCTGGTGGCACAACGGTGCTGACAGTTTGATCAATCGCTGCGAGGCAATAGATCCGGACAATGATGAGTATAAAGCACAGGCGGGCCTGCGATCCTGTATCAACGATGCGCTTAAGCTTTTGAATATGATGCCTGGCACCGCCGTCAAAAATAAGAAGTCGACCAAAGGCCATAACGAGGGCGGCTCCAAAGGCGGCCTCGTCATGGCCGAGCGAGATGTGGCAAACGGCAAGACGATCAAAGGAAATGTCTGGGTGAATGTACTTAATATGTTTGATGGCGCTGCCGATAGGGCATTAATGGAGAATTCCACCAAGTTGGAAGGCAAACTGAATTGGTTGATGGCTTTGTTTTCTAGGGCCGCGCCCACACTTTACGATCTCATTGAGACGGGTGATCTGACTCTGATACCTGACGCCGATCTTAACCAGGCTGCCAGAGACAAGTTTGGCCAGTTGAAGGGTCTTGAGGTTGCCATTGTGATTCAAGACTGGATTGATGCGTGACGATTGGGCATGTTCTTGAACGATAGCGGTCTGTGATGGATCGCGGAAGTATTTTCGAAACCAGTGCTACAGAAAAACTGCACGCTGCGGCGAGGTCGCCATGAACTCACCAAATAAGAAATCACCGGGAGCAAGAGGCACAGCAAAGCCATTCAATCGCGACGCAGTGCCGGTGCCTCAATTGAAACCGGCGGTTGGCGTGAAGGTCTTTAATCTCAGGCATTAAAATCGGACTCAGATGATCATAAAACACCACAGTTCAGAACAGCCGCAACTGAATCGTCCGCTGCATTTCTGTCGCCGCCCATGCTTTCTTGGTGCATAATGCGTTCCGACGTTAAGTAAGTTGTGATCGCTTAGGAGGCTGAACCGTTAATGAGCATGCGACCCGGTGGTGAGTTGGCGACTCGGCCGCTGCATTTCATCTGGATTGCCGACTGCTCGGGTTCGATGGCTGTCGACGGCAAGATCCAGTCATTGAACACGGCGATCAAGGAAGCCATCCCACACATGCAAGAGGTGGCGGATGAGAATCCCAAGACGATCTCACTGCCGGCGGCGTTACGGCGATGGGCATGGCCCTCGGCATCGTCGCCGATCAACTCAAGATTCCACCGATGACGGATCGTGCATTGCCTCCTGTGCTCGTGCTCATTTCTGATGGTCAGCCGACGGACGATTTCGCCGGCGGATTACAAGCCCTGATGAATGAACCCTGGGGACGCAAGGCGGTGCGGATCGCAATTGCAATCGGCGAAGATGCCGATCAGGAAGTTTTGAAAAAATTCATTGCCAATCCGGAACTCAAGCCGCTGCAGGCGAACAGTCCCGAGTCACTCACGAAATATATAAGATGGGTCTCAACCGCAGTGCTGAAGTCCGCTTCATCACCGGCAAGCCAGAGTGCTGCGGCGGCAGCTTCCGGCATTAACGTCCCCATTCCCGTCGTGCCCGATTCCGGCGGCTCTTCGGCGGATGATGTCTGGTAAGTGGCTGTCCGGCAAACTTCAGTTTGTCGCGTCACGACGAGAAACTGAAGCTTGTCGGACATCCCATGAATATTGAAGAGTCCACACTACAATGGCAGGTTATTGGTCAGAGTGTTCGCGGAGCCGTACATCAGCGCACCGGCATGCCGAACCAGGATGCGATCTGCTGGCGGCCGGAATCCGGGATAGGGTCGCCGCTCGTCCTGGCAATCGCCGACGGCCATGGCAGCCCGCGATATTCGCGCAGTCACATTGGCGCGAGGCTCGCGGTTGAAATTGCGGCTCAATTGATCCACAACTTCCTCACGAGCCAGTCAGACTATAATAATCTGTCACTCATCAAGCGCGCGGTTGAAGAGTGGCTCCCTCGAGCATTAGTGCATAGCTGGATTGAAGCTGTTTCCGAACACCTTACCAAGAATGCCTTGCCTGGTGTTGAGCGCAGTGTCCGCGCCGGCAATCGAAATGACGAGAGCGCCAGCGAAAGCGAAAATTTCACGATAGCCTATGGTGCAACGATAATTGCGGTCGCCGTCGCTCCGGCGTTCGTTATTTATCTTCAGCTCGGCGACGGTGAAATTCTGACCGTCGACGATCGGTCTCAGGTGTCCCGGCCTCTAGCCAAGGACGAACGCCTTTTCGCCAACGAGACCACTTCGCTTTGCGCGCCCGAGGCCTGGCGGGATTTCCGAGTCGGCTTTCAACCGATCACCAATGAGCGTCCCGCTTTGATCCTGCTCGCGACTGATGGTTATCCGAATTCATTTCGTGACGAGTCCGGGTTTCTGAAAGTTGGCTCTGACATACTTACTGCGATTCGCGCAGAAGGCGTCGACAAAGTGAAAGACAATCTGGAGACATGGCTAACCGATTCCACCAATGCCGGCAGCGGCGATGATGTTACGCTTGGGATTATTTGTTCGCTGGAGTCAGCCGGAGGGAAGTCAAAGAATAGAACGACCGGCATAACCAGATCAGGTCGGAAAAACGCTGAGCCTTCAAGTTCGTCCGATTTAGCGGGCGCGGATTCGCAATGAGCCCCGATTGCAGCCGAGGCTTCGAACGCGCGACTAGAATGGATCAAATCCTCAAACCCAATCAGAAAGTTCAGACGACCTCGTCGCGGTCAAGCTGCGTGGTGGAAAGTCTTCTCGGCGGCGGTGGCCAGGGAGAAGTGTATCGCGCAATTCTCGGCGGCAGACCTGTAGCGCTCAAATGGTACTACTCGGCTTCAGGCACGGCCGAACAGCAGAAGGCGCTGGAAACTCTGATAAAGATGGGTGCGCCAAGCGATCGGTTCCTTTGGCCCGAGGAATTAGCGGAGGCGACGGGGACGCCCGGATTTGGTTATCTGATGCCTTTGCGTGATCCCCGCTTCAATCTCTCACAGCTTTCTCCAACTTCACTCGAAGGGCCTTTGCTATCGAGACATTTCTTTTGGCAACGCCTTCTTTGATCCGCATTCCGGTGAAGTTCTGATCTGCGACAACGATAACGTTGCTGTTGACAATCAGTCGAAGAGCGCGGTTTATGGCACGCCGCGTTTTATGGCGCCGGAGATTGTGCGCGGCGATGCCGTGCCGAGCACTCAAACCGATCTGTTCTCGTTGGCCGTGCTGCTGTTCTACATGTTCATGATGCACCATCCCCTGGAAGGCAAAAAAGAACTGGCAATTAAATGCCTCGACTTGCCGGCCATGAAGAAACTTTATGGATCCGAGCCACTGTTCATTTTTGATCCGCTGGACCAGTCGAATGCGCCCGACGTGCAGCACCAGCGCAACGCGCTGGTCTTTTGGGAGATCTACCCTCGCTTTCTTCGCAATTTATTTATCCAGGCATTTACCGCCGGGCTGACAGACCCGCAACATGGGCGCGTGCGCGAAAGTAATTGGCGGTCGGCGATGGTCCGTTTGCGCGATTCAATTATTTATTGCGCACATTGTAAGGCCGAGAACTTTCATGACGCCGGCGATAATCAAGCTGAGAAGAAAGCCATCGGCTCGTGTTGGTCCTGCCAAAAGCGCCTTCGCCTGCCACCACGAGTTCGCCTGGGGCGGAATTTCGTTATGCTGAATCACGATACGTCGCTCTTCCTGCACCACGTGGATGAGGATCAAAAGTACAATTTTTCCAAGCCCGTTGCGGCCGTCACACAGCATCCGCAGAACCCCGCTATCTGGGGATTAAAGAATCTGTCGGCCCAAACCTGGTCGGCAACGAACAACAAAGGTGAAATCCAGGATGTTTCGCCGGGGCGCAGCGTGACGCTGGTACCTGGTACGCGAATTAACTTCGGACACGTAGAGGGCGAAATCTGGTCGTGAAGCGTCTCGACGATACAGTTGCGCGGAGACTTGGTGAGATTCTAATCAAACACGGCCGATCATCGCTCACCGATGCGCAGCTCTGCGGAAATCTTCTAAACGATTATTGCGGCGAATCTAAGGAAGAAACATTCTTGTTGGTCCTGGGAGTAAAGGAACGTGTCGCGATCGATCTGATTGTTTCGCAGGACGGCGTTCCTCGCGACCTCTTGCGCGAACTACTCACGAAACGCCTACGAAGGAATCCTTCATTAACTGAAGGCGAAGCACGATGGATTGTTGACTCGTGGTCGGTGGCCGTCCGGATTCTCTTGCGCGCCGAGATAAAGTCTCCGCCAGATGAGAACAGTCCGTTAGGCGTGAGCCCTTCGACTTCGCAGTTGGACCCGCCGTCGACGCAGCCGTTCGAGCCCGCAGAACTAAAGTTTGGCATCATCGGGAAATGCGAAAAGGCGATTCGTTCAGTAGACTTTTCTCCCGGTGCACCCGTCGTTGCCGCCGGAAGCGAGGATGGTAGTGTTCATCTCTGGAATGCGCATACCGGCGAGGCTCGGCTTCTCAGTCAGGGCTCGCACTCGGTATCGTCAGTTGCGTTTTCGCCCAACGGAGTGTTGCTCGCCACCGCAAGCGAAAGCAACGGTTCGACGAAAGGCAGAATTCAAATTTGGGAGCTCCAGCCGGGCGAAGCATTGGATTTGGGTGAAAGCGGTGAGCGATCTCCATCGGTTGTCTTTTCACCGGGTGGAAGAAGATTGGCTTCCGGAAGCGCAGAACCCGACGGCGTCATCCGCGTTTGGAATCTACAATCAGGTCAGTTGAGAACTCTCAAAGGACCATGGGGCGGCCCGGCTTCAATTGCTTTCTCTCCGGATGGGCGGTGGATAGCGGCCGCCGACGCCGCACTCACAAATACGACAATCAGACTGTGGGACCTCGAGACAGGAACCGCAAGCACTCTGGGTCACTGCGCTCGCCAAGTCACTTCGCTCTCGTTCTCTCCGGATGGGAAGACCCTGGCGTCGGGAAGCTGGGATGAGATGGTGCGCCTGTGGGACCTTCATACTCGGGCAGCCACGGTGCTGGCGCGAGAGTGTTCCTGCATTTGCTGCCTTAGCTTCTCACCTCGAGCGGGCCAACTTGCCGCTTGCTCGTTGGACAGCAGAATCCGCGTTTGGGATCTGACAACCGCAAAGGCGCGCACCATCGGGAGTTGCGATAATATCAACGCTCTGGCATTTTCATCAGACGGTCGAGTTCTAGTTACCGGCAGCTCCGACGGAACAGTTCGCCTTTGGGATGCCATGCCTCGCCGCGCCTCGTTTGAAACACGTTAATCCATTTCCCTTGCGGGCAGGCAGAAGAAGTTGCGAAGAGTGTCCAGTGCGGGAAAGGGATTCGGTCGAAAAGTGATCAGTGAAAGATAAGTCAATCGGCTAAGCAAAAGTAAGGGAAGCGGTTGTGATTCCGCTTCCCATTTCTCGATGCATGTTGGCCAAATTGTTTACATTACGAAGACTCTAATCGCACACGATCTACACTTCTATGATTTGTAAGGTCTGGTGCAATCGTCGCATTTTGTCGTCCGCCTTATCCGTCTTAAGCGGCCCTGTCAAAAAGGGATTAAGTGTTTCGGATTAGGCTGCGCACGCCCGGCCTCGCCCTTTCTGCTGTTCGGCGCTATTGAAAGTTTTGGATCGCTCTTCCGCTCGGCACATGAGTTGGAATCAGCTTCCGCAGCCTCTCAGGCTTAGCGCGATCGTCCAATAGACCCTTTCTCAGAAAATCGATGAGTTGACGAAACTCCTCATGCGTCAGGATCACAGGCGTTTGCATCAGTGGATCAAGGCGTTTGAGCACCGGCTCAATAGGACCGATCGGGCCCTGCAGATCGGGTTTGACACCGGCTCGCGCCGGGTCATAATCGCGTGCCCTGGTTGCGACATTGAGGTGGAAATGGACGGCGTCCTCAAGCGTTGTGAAAGCTCCGTTGTGGAAGAATGCCGGCTGTAACGAGACATTACGGATCGGAGATGTCCTGAACATATAGCGGTCGTTGGCATTGCCGGTGATCTGTTCTAATCCGAAGTCCTCGTTCACGGCCGGTCCATCAAAAATTACGTTCCCGAAGATGGGGGCAATCTGCGGAACACCGATGACGTGTTCCTTAAAGTCGCTGAACATCTCGTTGGACTGACCGGAGACAGCGTGACAGGCGACGCAATTTGCCTTGCCAAAGAACAGCAACGCACCCTTCTTCTGATCATCAGTCATCGCCTCTCTCTCGCCGCGGGCAAATCCATCGATGGGCGCGTTGGCAAACACCAGTGTGAACTCAAACTCGGCGATCGCCTTTGCAAACATGTCATAAGTAATCGGAGCGCCAGCGTCCACTTCAGGAAATATTTTTCCGAACAGCCTGCGGTACTCAGGTACATCATCGACGCGTCTAATCACTTCTCTGCGAATTGCGTAGTTATCACCCGGAAACACGAAGCCCGCCGCTTCTACCCGCTCTGTCGGTGGAATGAATGCCTGAGCAATGAGCAGGTGCGCTTTGTCTGATAGCGTCATGCCTTCCGGTGGTGGAAAATTGAAGCCAGCGCGGTTATCGAAAGGATCATTTGAAAGGGAGGCGAAGCGTGAATTCCACATCAGGTTAGGAAAGAACGCAGTATTCGCCGCCATGGGCGTCCGGCGCTGATTCCGAGGGCCGGAACGATCAGGTCCCACGATGAAATTATTATTGATACCGATGGCGATCGATTGGGTGTCGCCGAAACCTGCAGTCGCCGCATGACAGCCCGAGCAGGAGTTGTCGTTATTCAAACCCACAATCGTATCGTGAAACAGATTGCGCCCAAGGTCGGCTAGTCTCTTATCGATCTTCCGACCAAGTCTTCGCTCCAGTGTCGATTCGATCCTGCCGGTGAAGCCTTGCGCACGAAGAACTTGGGATAGTCGTTTATCCAAATCGTCGTCGTCGTTCTTCGCCGAGCCTTTCGACGTGAGACAGACGACTGCGGCGATTACAAACAGAGTCAAGACGATCAGCATTTTGCAGCGCGCGAATCTCATTACTGTCCTCCCCGGGCGAAATGTAACGACGATAGAACGCGCCGGGATAATGGTGCCCTCAGAATTTTCAATCAAAACATTCGCAGCCCGTTTGGAATATCGCGCGGCAAATTTCTGGCAGAGACTTTGGAAATGTCGTGTTTGCGCGAAAATTTCCACGTGAAACCCACCGAAATTCCACCGACCAGGACACCGTTCTTAGCTGCGGCCGTCCCAGCATAGGCGAGGTTGAGGTCAAGGTTCTTATTCACTGAAAAGGTAGCGCCGCCACCAAGGCGAAAGTAACTCGCGTGCAGAACTCGGTCATGGAACTCAAATTCCTCTTCACCGGGGTGGATGTCTTCGGGAAAGTTAAGACCGCCGTGGGTCTGTTGCCAGGCGCCAAGAAATCTCAAAGTAAGTTTTCTGTTCGCGGCCCAGCCAAACTCCCAGTCGGCATTGCTGCGATTAAGATTCAAACCAGCAAATCGCTTAAGAATCGCAAAGGAATACCGGCCATCAACGTAACAGTTTGGCAGGATCCTTCCCAGTGTCCGTCCGGCATTGACTCCGATCAGCAGCTCGTGAAAATGCCGGCCGGCTGCATTGTGTCCGTCGGTTTCATATCGATGAGTAGGAACAGTCACACTAATAAAAGGAGTAAGAACCAGTGGTCGCTGACGCAGATTGAATCTTAGCGAAAAGTGGGTGTCCTGCAATGTTGGGTGCCACCGGGCGTCAAAATCAAGGGGGCCCTCAGGGAACTTCCCTTCATATTTTGAGGCGACGTAAACCACGTCAGCGTTGAGCGCCAGTTTGTCTGTGATGCCGTACTCGAAGTCCATGAGTACGCTTTGCGCGCTATCCGTTCCCACTCTTGATCGCCTGCCCATACCATCGACGTGATAGCGAGCGACAAGATTCTGGTAGGTGACTGATACAGATCCTTCCCCCTTTTCTGGCACCCATGCTTGAGAAAATGCGGCAGCAGGAAATCTCAATTGAACAAATAGAGCTATAAGAGAGAGTACAATTATCAGGGGAATTCTCTTGTGGGGCATTTGGCTGGTCCCTTTGAGGTTAGACGCGCCGTTGACGAACGGGCCTCAGGCCCTTGCGCGCATTCTTGATCTCATCGCTTCTTCGATAGCGTCGAGATACTCATCGCCGTCATTCGGATTCTTAACCACGCATCGATAGTGCTTTTTTGCCGCAGCCACTTCGGCCTTTGACGCGTTAAAAATCAAGGGCACCACCACGGGCTTCGACACCGCGCCTTCGGCTTGTCTTTGCACGCTGGGAACTTCAGCAAGGCCGACTAAGACCACATCATAGTGTCCTGAACCCAATGCCTGGCTAAGTCGATCCGCGCCCTGAACTATGTTGGGCTTATGGCCTGCCTTTCTTAAGAAGGCCTGGAGCTTGGGAGCTTTCGCTGTCGCGTCGGCTGGAGCATTGGAAGGAAGATAAATCAGAACTGTCGCAGGGTGCATTGAGCGCTGAAATCTGGCGCCACGACCAATCCTAAGCAACTTGTCACCGCATGCGCTGGCAACTGCGATACTCAACAGCGAAATTCCCAGGGCGATTGCGAAAGCGATTGTGATTCTGCGCATGGTGCACCTCCGCGTCGATTACAGAGAGGCTTTAATAAGAGTTGCGGGACTATATGGGACAAGGGCTTCGAGTTGTCATCCCGCGTTAACAAGCGAAATCTTACCAAGATGCTACGCCCGCCGCATGACTCAGTCAAGGATTGTTACTCAACCGCTCGACCTTGTTCTTCCATCTATGAACGCGAGAAATGCAGGGAAGAACTCTAAGGCCATCAAATTTTTCGGGATTCGGTTTATACCGTTCTTATTTCAGTCCTTCGATCAGGATTAAATCCACCTGACCGCTCCAATAGGTATAAACATAAGATTTTCCGTCCGGCGTGATCTGAATACCTCCCGGTCTGGCTTCAACTCCGATGAGTCCCACCGGATCAGGCGCAATCTTTTTCACTAGGGTGCGATTGCCGGAAAAATCTACGCGATAAATAGATGCCTCGACGTCACCGTCCTCACGTACGTAAAGAGCGTGGCCATCGGCGCTCCATTGGATCGGAATTTCTCCCAGGCCAACGCCGGAAATTGGAGTTGGTTCGGCTCCGTTCAGTGGAACCAGATAGTATTTCCCGTCAGGACCCTTATCCGGAGCCCAACCAATTAGAGTCTTGCCGTCGGGTGAAACCAGGATCGCGATGATTCCTTCTTCCGTAATCGGACGCATTTCACCTGACGAAGTCTTCTGAAGATAAGAACGTAAGGCATGACCCGGCTCGAGACCGGTGAAAAGAATCTGCTCTCCGTCAGGAAACCACGAGGCATAGTGATACTCACTGATGTTACCTCGCGGAAGCAATCGCGGCTCGCCGGGGCCGGTGGATAACATGACCAGCTGTGGCGGCGGGCCTTCCCGCAGTGCCAGAGCCAACTTTCCATCAGGCGATAACGCCAGGGCTTTACCCTCACCGAGCCGAACCGGATCGTTTGACCCGTCCGTCTTTCGGAGATAGACAAAAGACGATCTCGCAGCCGCCTGGCCCCATTCGTAGAAGAGCAGGTTCTTTCCGTCTTTGGAAAGATCGGCGGAGGTGGACCAGTCAAACCAGGACAGCTCTCGCTCTTTTTCCGAGCCAGGCGTGAAGCTGATCATGCGGCTGCGCGGATTACCGCTGGCCACTAGAACACGACCGTCACGAGAGATGTCATGAATCACCAGGACACCTGTCCCTTGAAAGACCAGACGCTCGTGCCCGGACATCGTTACTGCCTGGATCGATTCATTCCGGGTCTTTCCCGCGGAGAACCAAACCTCGTCGCCCGCCGGCGTCCAGGCGAGACCTTTGGCGCTTACCCATCCGGCGGACAACGTCTTCGTTTTACCAGTGAGATCCGCCACCACGATTGACCCACTGATCTCGGTCAAAACCGGATGATCGATGAAAGCAACCATGTCTCCTTTCGGCGATACGCGGATGTGCTCGATCCAGCCGGGCGCCTTGTATAAGACCGTACCTATCGGATACTCAAGCTGATACTGTCCCTCGACTACGTGAATTATCGCCAGGTCTTTTCCGTTTGGAGACCAATCGGCTTCGAAAACATCCTCCATTATTTCGCGCGGCGTGCCTCCAACCAGTGGCACGCTGGCGAGCGTTCCGTTGTGGCACACGCCCCAGTTCAACTCGCAATCAAGCAAGACGGCCAGCTCGCCGTTGGAAGAAATTGACTGGATTCCCGCCACGCGGCCCCCAACTTGAGCTTTGAGCGAGCTGGATTCGGGGCTACCCAAGCGACTCGTAAAGAGCTCTTCCGACTTCCCATCTAAATTCGCACTGTAGATTATCGTATTACCATCCGGGGCAAACCTCGCTGCGGCCATGAATCCGCGGCGAAAAGTAAGCTGGCGAATGGTTGGCTGAAAAACCGGCGGAACTCGTTTCAGAGCCGCATAGAATGAAATTCCGGAGAAGATGACGACGGCAGCGGCAGCGGCAAGGATGCCCGCGATCAGACCTCTTCGTCCGCCGGTAATATCGCTCAAGCCCGCGGTCATGCGCCCGGCTGTTGGTTCGCTGCTGATATTTGCTGACTCCACTGTCGAACCTCCGGTCGAGCTCGGGCTGCTTATGGCTGTCGCACGGTCTCGTGAGCTCGATGGAGACAACCCGTCCAACTTCGCTTGCAGATCTAACTCCTGTTTGAGCCGCTTCAGATCGATCTGCAATTCTTTGATGGTTTGATATCGTTGCTCTCTGTCTTTGGCCAGAGCTTTCTTAATCATCCATTCCAGTTCTATCGGGATCTCGGACGAGATTTGTCTGAGTGGTGTCGCCTCCCTTTCCAGGATTGAGACGATTACATCGCTCGTGGTGGCGCCGTCGAACGGCACGCAACCGGCGAGCATCTGGTAAATCACGATGCCCAGGCTAAAGATGTCACTGCGCGCATCAACTGCAAGTCCGCGCGCTTGCTCTGGAGACATATAAGTGACCGTGCCCATCACCAGTCCCGACTTGGTCTGCACCTTGGCCAGCGTCGTCGCGGTCTCCGTGGTAGGCATCTTTCTTTCAGTCAGCTTGGCGAGTCCAAAATCCAGGACTTTCACGTAGCCGTCCGCGCGCAGCATGATGTTCTCGGGCTTGATGTCGCGGTGCACGATTCCGGCGGCGTGAGCTGCTCCCAGCGCGCTGGCGACCTGGCTGCCAACGTCGAGCACTTCGTGCAAACTCAATCGCTTGTCAGTCATTGTTTGGCGCAGTGTTCGACCGTCGACAAATTCAGTGACGATAAACTGGGCGCTGTTGATCCGTCCGATCTCGTGAATCGTGACGATGTTCGGATGATTGAGCGCTGATGCTGTCCGCGCTTCTTGCTCGAAGCGGCGCACCCGCTCCGGATCGATCGTGAATTGTGGAGGCAGCAGTTTGAGCGCGACCTGTCGTCCCAATCTGGTGTCTCGGGCCAGATAAACTTCTCCCATTCCACCGATGCCCAGAACGGAGGCTATCTGGTAAGGACCGATCGCGTCTCCAGTCCTTAATCCTGCGTGGTCACTTGCGAGCAATTCCGCTGCCAGGTCGGAGGCCGGCGTTTCAATGAAATCTTTCGCTTCTTCATGGGAAGAAATAAGATCCTCAACTTCGCTCTGCAGAGCGTCATCGCCAGCGCAAGCTTGCGCCAGAAAAATCGGTCGCTGACCGCGCTCCTGCTCCAGAGCCAGATGAAACAATTGATCGATTTGCTGCCAACGTTCAGGCTGCATAGGCTGTCAAAACCTAATCAAAGCTTTGTAGATTCCGGAAGAGTCTTCCTGCGGGTTTATCAGGTTTTCCGTCTCTTCCCAGGGCAGATAATTCGCAAAAACAATTTCAGCCACGGAGAACACAGAGATCTCTCTCCAATCATAAACGCGAGAACTATGCTGCAAAGCTCTAAGCGAATCAGTTAGTGCTGACCATTTGTTTTCGTAACCAGGCCTTTGCCAGCGTCCAATCGCGCATGACCGTGCCGGGCGACACCTGTAAAATTTCGGCGGTTTCAGCAATGCTCAACCCACCGAAAAATCGCAACTCAACGATTTGGCTCTTACGTGGGTCGAATTCCGCCAAACCCTTGAGCGCGTCATCGAGCGCGAGGACCTCCGCAGTACGTTCTTCCGTGACGATCAATGCTTCGTTCAATGACACTTGCTGCGCGCTGCCTCCCCGTTTTGCATAATGACGACTGCGCGCATAGTCAACCAGAATGCGTCGCATCATCTGCGCGGCGATGCCGAAAAAGTGGGCCCGGTTTTGCCAGCGCACCTCTTTCTGATCGATTAGTCTGACGAACGCTTCATTCACCAACGCAGATGTTTGCAGAGTGTGACCGGGACGCTCCCGATTCATGTAGTGATGGGCCAGCCGGTGCAGCTCCTGGTAAACGAGGGGCAACAACTCATCGCGGGCAGCCTCGTCGCCGTTTCCCCAGGCGACAAGCAGTTTGGTTACATTTTCGGGAGCGGGTGTCATTCACGTCACCCTTAGTGAGCAAGCCCGTTCAGTAGCGCCGCAAATTATACACCCCTTCCAGAACTTTCCACTTAATCTCGGAAGTACAGACTGAAAAGAACTCTCGCTGTCGGTTAGAGGTTCTGAGAACAATTCCCGCGTTAGTGAGTGGAAGGAAAATACCCTGCCGGATGAGACGGCAACGAAGAGGCTGATTCTGTCGCTGATTCTCGCGTTAGTAAGTGAGGACAGCAAGGCGCTGGCGGGGGAACAAAGGAGGCTCACATGAAGAACTCGCGAAACATCAGACAACATCTTTCAAGGTTAACACTGGCGGCAATTGTCGTTTTGACGACAGCCGTTACGCCGGTCCTCTATTCCGTTGCACAGGCTCAATCCACATCGAATCCAAGTTGGAGCTACACGGGCAATCTCAATGGGGCTCGCTATGATCACTCAGCCACGCTTCTGTCTGACGGCAGAGTCCTGGTGGCGGGAGGATGGGGTCACGGTTACCTTGGCGTCGAGAGCGGTGCGGAAATCTATGACCCCGCCAGCGGCACTTGGAGCACGACTGGGAGCCTCAATGCCCCTCGCTTCGGTCATACCGCGATGCTGTTACCTAACTCTCAGGTACTGGTAGTAGGTGGTCTCACCGCTAACAGCAAGGGCCTGGCCGCGAGCAGAACCGCGGAACTGTATGATCCAATGACGGGCAGATGGCGCGCCAGCAGGAGTCTCAGCAGTGTCCGTGTCGGTCCGGCGATATTGCTCCCGAATGGCAAGGTGCTGGCGGTGGAAATTGCTGATCGCTCCAATGAGGTCCTTGGCGCGGAGCTATTCGATCCGGCTACGGAGACGTGGAACAGCACCGGCGCCCCCACAATTTTTGGCTCTCTGACGCTACTGCCCAATGGCATGGTCCTGATAGCAGGATTTTCTGGTGCGGAATTGTACGACCCATCTACCGAGACTTGGAGGCCCGTCGGCTCTCTCCACGGCGCTGCCGGTTCTCTAATCCTCTTATCGAACGGTAAAGTGCTGACCGTGGCCTTCGATGGTTCTGGTCCCGCCGCTCAGCTATACAATCCATCCACGGAAACTTGGAATAGCACCGGCGCTCCCAGCTTCGCCCCTCAATCGACAACGCTGCTGCTCAACGGCAAGGTATTGGCCCTGGGGTACTACGAAATTATTGACTCCCAAACCGGTGTTCCGAATAGCGCAGAGATTTATGATCCAGTCACCGGACAGTGGAGTCCCACCGCAAAACTCAACGCGGCGCGCATGGGCTATACAGTTACGCCTTTGTCCGGCGGTAGAGTCATGGTGGCGGGAGGCATCTACGGAGATTTCGATAGTTTTTCCACCACTCTCAACAGCGCGGAGCTTTACAATCCGGGTGGTGGCAATCCGATCCTCAATCAAATCGATGACGCGCAGTTCATGGTCCGTCAGCAATATCGCGATTTCCTTAGTCGCGAACCTGACGCGAACGGCCTGTCCTTCTGGACTAATGAGATTGATGTCTGCGGCAGTGACGCGCAATGTATAGAGGTTAAGCGCATCAACGTGTCTGCTGCTTTCTATCTCTCAATTGAGTTTCAGCAAACCGGCTATCTCGCCTATCGCACTTACAAAGCGGCTTACGGAAATCTGCCCGACGCGCCGGTGCCGATTAGATTCAATGAGTTTCTGCCCGACACTCAGGAGATTGGTCACGATGTAATAGTCAATCAGGCCGGCTGGGAGCAGGTGCTGGAAAACAACAAACAAGCCTTTGCGACTGAGTTCGTGCAACGGGCTCGTTTCACTGGGGCGTTTCCCGCCACGATGACCGAACCGGATTTTGTCGACAAGCTGAATAACAACGCCGGCAACCCGCTGTCACAGACGGAGCGCGATCAACTGGTAAGTGATCTGACGGCAGATGCGAAGACGCGCGCCGACGTATTGCGTGCAATCGCTGAGAATCAGAACCTGGTTAACGCAGAGTTCAACCGCGCGTTTGTCTTGATGCAGTACTTTGGGTACTTGCGGCGTGATCCGAATAGCGGGCCCGATGCGGACTTTTCGGGTTACAACTTTTGGCTGAATAAGCTCGACGCTTTCAATGGCAATTTCATTGATGCCGAGATGGTTAAGGCCTTCATCAGCTCTGCCGAATACAGACAACGGTTCGGCCAGTGAGCAGACGACGGGGAAGCAAATAGCCATTGCCGGCAACTCTGGCCTGCCTTCCGCAAACAGCGGGGAGCGACATCGCTCGCTCCCTTTTTTTCACCACTTATCAGTTCGAGGCTGCAACAGGGTACACGTGGCCGCACCTGCAATTACTTCTTGGAGTCTCGCTCAGGACTATCTGAAAAGATCAATAGTCTAGTCAAGAAGTGGTCAACTCTTTTTCTGCAATCCCGTAAACAAAAGTAAAGGAAGCGGTTGAGATTCCGCTTCCCATTTCGATGCACACCGGACAGATCATTTTGATGACCAAGATGCTCACGCAAGAGAATCTTTCGTTCTATGAATTCATCGATTCAAAGGCCGTGATGCGATGGAAGACCGCCGAATAGGGTCGGCCTTCGTCCGCGATTTCTGATGCCAGCCTTGTCTGCACAAACCGAGTCTGTGTTACATTACGAACCGCAATAACTTCAAGACCTTGGAGGTCTCTTTGGATGACTTATATCGTCGCTGAGCCATGCGTCAATTGCCGATACACTGATTGTGCGATTCCATGTCCGGTTGAAGCTTTTCATCTTGACGATGACATGCTGGTGATTAATCCCGAGACTTGCATAGACTGCGATGCTTGCGTCCCTGAGTGCCCGGTCGAGGCAGTCTTCGCTGAAGACAAATTACCGCCCGAGTGGTCGAATTACACGCAGATGAACGCAGACAGAGCACTGAGCGGACTGCCTACGATTAATGTTCGGCTGGATCCTTTGTGTCAATAACTACCGGTTTTCCAAACAACTATCTGAGAAAGGCGCGTCGCCGCGGCAACCGAACCGGCCGACGCGCCTTCTCAGTTTTATCGGAATGAGGCTTGCTGTCTAAAAGTTAGAACCGATGAAGAAAAGTACTAGTCGCCTGTTGGGTGGAGCGGCGTTGGCTGCTGCAGCTGCCGGCGCGATCGGAGCAATCGTGATGAACAGAAACGGCAAGCCAAAGCGTAAGCGGCGCCGCGAGAGGCGAGACGCGCCAGATGTATGGGCGAGGCCAGGAATGACGGTAACTTTTCGGGCTGAATTGATGCCGGGGCGCGAGCCTTCCGAGCGAACATTTCAAGTCACCAGCTTGCTGCCAAGCGGTCGCGTTTTGCTGGCAGGCGTTACCGGTGAACATGCGCAGAAAGAGTTCGAACCGCAGCGATGAATTGCCAGACAAGCTGCTCACCATTCATAGATCCGGCCCGTTTCCATCACACTAAGATTATCGATTTGAAGTTGGCTTAGTTCCTGGGCGACTTTTTCGCGAAAGGCCGGCTTGAGGTGCACCGCGAGAATATCCATGCCGTTGTGATTCAATTTTGTGAGTTCACTGCGCAGCATCGACGGCGTCAAGTGTTTCGAAGCGTGGGCCAGCTTCTGCATTGAATCGGGAAACGACGCTTCAATGAACAAGGCATGCAGCTGCTGAGCGCGGTTAACGACCTTCCAAAACTCTTCAGTCTCAGCAGTGTCGGAACTGAAGGCAACGGTAGTCTTTCCATCCGAAATCACCAGACCAACTGTCGGCACAATGTGGTTCACCGTGATTGCCGTGACGTTGAGATGCGCGACGCGAAATTCCTTGCCCGGCTCGAAGGGCAGGTACTCCATGACGCTGCCGTGTTCGTTCTTCAGTTCATCGAACTTTGGATAAACCGTGTCATTGAAGACGTCGAGCTTCAGCAGTTCAATTACTTTCGCGGTTGCATGAATGCGTACGGGCTGTTCCAACTCGCCGAATAAATCATCGACATAGATCGGCAGACTGGCGATGTGGTCCATGTGAGGATGGGTCACGATCACGTCGCGGACTGTGCGGCGTTGTGAATCCGTCAACGCAATGCCGATGCTTCCGGCATCCACGGTGACACGATCGTCGATTACAAAGCAGGTTAAGCGTTGCGCGGCATTGGCGCTTCCGCCTGCATCGAAAGAGCTGGGTAAGAGTTGAATCTGCAAGTATCGGGTGAATGTTGGGTCAGATTCTAACCAAAGCGAACCAAGTATATGCTATCCCGACGCATGTCGCGAGAAGTTTCCTCAAACCTGTTGCGGCGGATTCTTTGTCGGATCAAATCTTCGGCGCAGCTCCTGTAGCGTGTAAAGATAGGCATTTTCTCGCTCCTGCGCCATTTGTGGATCTCGAGCAAAGCCTCGGGCGACACGACTGCGATGAAAGGCGAGCTCGCTCGCCATTTGGTTACAACGCATGCGCGTTCGCCATCCCGAAAAGCCTTTGGTCGTCATCGCGTTCCACGACATCCCCATGCGGCCTCGGATTGTGCAGAGCTTTTCGTATTCCTGCGCGTCGAAAAAGCCGCGCTGGTAATCCGGGTAAAGAAACTGGCGGACGATGCGACCTTCGCGGCGCAACGAAAAGAAGATCACCATCAACGTGATGATGAAAGTCGGTCCCATAATCAGAAAGTAGCCCGCGAAGAAACCGGCAGCGCCGCCATAAGTCGCGGTCCCGTTCCAGGTCGCGTGCAAGAAAACGGCGAGCATAAACCCGAGAAACGGCATGACGACTTTGACAAAGCCGTTGTTGGATTGACGCGACCAACCCAATCCGATTCCCGTCATGCTGGTAAACAACGGATGGGAAAAAGGCGCGGCCATCCCACGCAAAATGAAAATGAAAGTGAGCGCTCCGGCGCCCCCTTGAACGGCCCGACCGTAATACAAAATATTTTCGGTCATCGCGAAGCCCAGGCCGACCATTCCCGCGTAGACGATGCCGTCGACGATGCCATCGAACTCATCTTTCTTCCATAAGAAGAGCACCAACAGAATGAAAGCTTTCGATCCTTCTTCGACGATTGGCGCAGAGATTACGGCTCCAAAATTCTCGCCAATCTGAGCACTGTTGGTCGCCGCCGCAACGATGGCGCCATTAATCGTGTTCAGAATGATCGCGATGAAAACTGCGACGAGCGCGCCCCAAAAGAACGCAGTTGCCAACATCCAAAGCGGTTCCGACTCGTATCGATCGATCCACAACAGCAGCATGATGTAGATCGGAACCGGCAGCGTCGCACAGATGAATCCGATAATCAGTTGCACGAGGCCAGTCTCTGAGCCGATGAGCAGCAACACGATCATTCCGAGTAGCGCCGCAACCATAATGGCGAACACGGCAAGAATGATCTTCAACACGTTTTGATGGCCCGAGCGCACCATCTGATAACCGCTTGGACCAGGAACAAATTGGCTATGCATAAATAAATGAAGAGTTTGGTTCGACCCGCGCAGTATATCCTACAAAATTCAAACCTCGCCAGATGTTTTCCATGTTCAGCAAGCCCTAAGATTGATACCTCCGACGCCACGTCGTAGCGAGTTGAGCCGGTCGGGCACCTGCAACAATTGTGCAAAAATGCTGGCGATACGACACCAAAAAATGTTGCATTCGTCTTGGGTTGGGTTTATGCTACGCACGATTCAACGGGACTTCAATAGGAATAGCCAATCAAAAAATCTCTCTGCGTGCACGGTAGGCACACTAAGAATGTATTGCCCATCAAGGCTTCAGGCAATAAGCTAAGATTTAGAACAAAAGGTGACCGCTAGAAAGCCGTGAGCACGGTATCGATCGCACAGACGAGTATTTCGAACGAGACATCATCGGCCACGTTCGTTGCCACCGCGGTGAACGTTGAACTGCTCGAATCACTGGTCGCGTTTCCGCCATCACACGGCGGCGTGCTCGTTTCACCAAGAAGTGGCTGCGCACACGGTGGTGTGCTGGTTTCGCCGGCGAACGTGCTAACTGCAAACATCGATACTAAAGCAAGGGCGAGCGCTAATTTTTTGATTTGTTTCATGGTTTCTCTCCTCAACGGGATTTCTTGCAAGCTTTTTATGCGCGCGAATAACGAACCAGTCGGCTCGAAGCTGTGGATGGCGCAATACTCGCGCTTTAATACCAGTCCGTCAGTTGCGACGCAAGGTTTTTATCACTGACTCAGAAAGGTCGTTCTTAGATGAATTTAACTGCCCAGCTAAACACCCTTCGGGAAGATTTTCTCAACCTCAGTCCGGTCGAACGAGCCAGACGAGCGTGCGATTTGGCGAAGGAATTAGGGAAAATCGGCGAATATGAGAAAGCTTACGAAGCGTTACTCGACTTATGGCCGAACCGCAACGAGCCGCCGAAGGTTGACGGTCTGGATGATGCCACCGCGGCGGAAGTATTTTTACGCGCTGGCGCTTTATCGAGCGGGCTCGGTAGCGCCGACCAGGCAACCGGAAGCCAGGAAACCGCCAAGGACTTCATCACTCGAAGCATGCAACTGTTCGAGAGCATAGACGACAGTCATAAAGCGGCGGAGGCGCAGGCCGATCTTGCTCTTTGTTATTGGCGTGAGGGGTCATACGATGAAGCTCGCATTCACCTCGCAAATGCTTTGGGCCGTTTGGGCGACGACGATTCCGATCTGAAAGCAATCATTTTAATTCGTTCGGGAATTGTTGAGGGCTGGGCGCGAAAGCTGAACGAGGCGATGCGTTTCTATAACGAAGCTGCCCCGCTGGTTGAACGCAGCCAGGATCACTATCTGAAGGGCACGTTTCACGGCGAATATGGGATGGTTTTCAGAAGATTGGCGACGCCGGAAAATCGGGAAGACTACCTTGATAAGGCTCTGATCGAATATGCCGCTGCGAGTTTCCACTTTGAGCAAGCCGGAAACCAGCGTTATCTTGCGCGCGTAGAAAACAATCTCGGCTACCTCTACTTTACGATCGAACGTTACCGAGACGCACACACGCACTTAGATCGCGCGCGTGATCTATTCCTGCAACTGAAAGACGTTGGAACCGCCGCACAAGTGGACGACACCCGGGCGCGAACCCTTTTGGCTGAAGGCCGTCCGCTGGATGCGGAACGTATTATTCGTCAGGCTATCAGAACGCTCGAGCGCGGTGGTGAACAAGCGATACTCGCTGAGGCGCTGACAACTTACGGCGTTGTGTTAGCGCGACTCGGCCGACATGCTCGCTCTAGAGAGTTATTGGATCGCGCGGTTCAGGTTGCGGAGATTACAGGCGATCTTGAGGGTGCCGGGCGTGCGAAGTTGAGCATCATCGAGGAACTTACGTCACAAACCTCGGCGCCTGAACTGGTGAATGATTACGAGACGGCCGCCGAGTTTCTGAAAGATTCTGAAGATCCCGCAACGACGAAACGTCTGATCAGATGCGCGCTAAGGGTGATTGAAACGCTGATGCATTCTGCGGAAGCAGAACCGGAAATTGAATCCGCTTCGTGGGATGGCTTTTCGTTCAAGAAGGAAGTTTTGAAGATAGAAAAGGCTCTGATCGAGCGAGCGTTGAGAGATGCTGGCGGCTCAGTTACCCGTGCGTCGCGTCTGCTTGGATTTAGACATCATCAAAGCCTAATCGCTTTGATTAACAGCCGGCATCGAGATTTGCTCGGAACGCGTTCAGCAGTTCGAAAGCGGCGGCGTCATCTTTTCTCGAAGCCACGGCGAATCAAGAAGAAGGAAACGACGCAACCATCTGACGCGCTCGATGCTAATGGTAACGGTGACAGTAACGCCGGCGATCTGCTCGCGAGCGAATCAGTCGGCTAATGGCAAATACTAGACAGCCTCGTCACCGAGCGCAAGTTAATGCTCGCCCGCCGTCGATCTGATAAGTAGCGCCGGTGATCCACGACGCGCTTTCAGATGCCAGATAAAAAATTAGATCGGCAATCTCGCTCGGCTGTCCCACGCGGCCGAGCGGATGCGTGGTCTTGGACCGCTCGAGAAACTTCTCGTAATCCGCTTCGCTCATGCCACCTCGTTTGTGGATCTCAGTCACGACCACGCCAGGATTCACAGCGTTGACACGAACACCCTTTGGTGCCAGCTCAAGTGCTGAGCAGCGCGTCAGTTGATCCAATCCCGCCTTTGAAACGCAGTATGCCAACACTCCGGGAAAGGATCTCAAGCCTGTAACACTTGAGACGTTAACGATATTTCCTCGAGATATTGCCAGATGTGGCGCCGCAAGTTGCATCAGACGAAACACCGAACGTAGGTTGACGTTCATCATCGCGTCCCAGGCGGCCAGCGAGGTGTCCTCAACCGTTCCGGTTGAAATGTGGCCAGCTGCGTTTACGAGTACGTCAAGCCGCCCGGCGGTCGCGATCGCTTCGTCGAAGGCAGGTGTAATCTGGTCGTCGGCAGTGACATCGACTTCAAGTGTTGCCGCATTTCCCCCGACGGCGTTGATTTCGTTTTCGACATCAGCCAGCGCTGATCTATGCCGTCCGATACAAATAATTTTCGTCGATGCTTGTGCAAATCGCCTGGCGGCGGCACGACCTATTCCCGAGGTTGCTCCAGTAATCATGATTACTCTTCCGTCATTCATCTCTTTTCTCCTCATCATTGCGCGCGGATCGAGCTGGCGGTGCGGCCTGCCATGTTGACATATGCGCGTCCAAATTGACTATAATTTCCGCGTTTTCATAAATCGAGTTCGCACCGTTACATACCTGCGGTTCGGCTCAGACTAATTTCCTCCGACAGAAAAACAGTACTCAATAACTTAACTTGCCAGTAGAAGCTCAAGGTTCTGAAGTACACTCACCGTGGCCGCGGCAGCACCGCGCCCCGTATAGTAAAAGCCAAGCGCGAAATCAGATTTCGCGGTCGCCCTCAACATCCGTTTACATGATCGCGGCGATGGCGGCGGCAGCGGCATTGTTCTTCTTGCTTTGGTGGATGCTACAGGAAGAGGAAAACTCCTGGATACCCGCTGGCCTGGCCGCGAGTGTTGTTCTGCTTGTAGCCGCGCTCGCTCGCCTAATGGTTGCGCGTCGAGATCGTGGGCGACTGCGCGACCATAATAGTTTCTCTGGCGAACCTTACAGCAGCTCGAGTCGCAGACTGTCGAGCAGCCCGATGCACTCAATTAGTCTTCATACGGCCGCCCTGAGATCGTTGCAGAAACAATCTGCCGAGGCCGATGCGAGAGATTCCGGGGAAGTGCACCGCGAACTTTATGATTTATGCGTCGAGTATCTCGCCGGCGCCGATAAAGCTTTGCAATCTCCACGAACACAGGCGGACGGAAGGGTTGCTTTGCGCGCCGGTCAGGAACGGGTTCGTGAATTACAAAAGCATCATCTGCTGACTTGGGCGCGGGTTTCCGCGCAAACGTTGACGCACGAGGCGCAGCAACGAGTTCGGCTTTATGAAAAAGTTGAGACAGCAAACCGCGCGTTGAACTGCATCGAGACAGCTCTGAAAGTTTATCCCAATGAGGAAGAACTCAACATATCGGCTCGTGCGGTGCGCGAATTCATTACCTCGAGCAGGGTTGCGCACTGGGTTGAATTGGCCGAGCGCGCGGCCTTCAAGGGATATCTTCAACGGTCAATAGATTGTTACCGCGACGCGTTGTTCTATCTAAGCCGTGATCGGCCGGGTCCGGCGGGTGAAACGGCGGCCGAAAAAATCACGAGGGAAATCGAAATGTTACGGGCACGGCTGGATAGGGAAGGCGCGATTACTTCAGCAAAAGGGACAAACAGGCGAGTGCGGCGGCGTCCATGAAGTGAGAGCGAACGCCGAAATGTTCGATCAGCATCAATATGTTTAGACCAACCTGCCCACGTTGCGGGAGTGAGAGAATTCGCCGGGGTTATAAGCGAGTACCGTGGTACTTAAGGATGTTTGGCATCTATAATCTTTTGTGCGATCATTGCAACTGGCTATTTACAGGATTTGTCATTCCGGGAATGTTATCCCGACGGACTAGGAAATGATCCGCCGAGTTGCTTCCTTAACCACGCGTTGATTAAACGCGCAGTTCGAAGAGAAACCTTGCGACAGACTTTTTGAGGTATTGTTATGAATAAGAGAATGCTCCTTCTAGTCTCCGGATTTGTATTAATGGTGGGCACGGTCACCGCAATCGTGGAAATCCATTCTCAAGCACAGTCGCCAACTACGACACAGTCCACCCAGGCACCGCCAGTGAGCCAATCACCATCGATGCCCTCGGAGATGAATTCGGTTGACGGTCAGGGCGGCAAACGATATCTCGTTGGACCGGGTGATGTGATAGACGTGAGAGTCTTTGGCCAATCGGAATTGAACTCGTTGGCCGAGATTGACGATGAAGGAAACATTTCATCGCTGCCATTCCTTGAAGATCCGATCCCCGCGATGTGTCGCAACGAGAAAGAGATTCAGAAAGCGATCGCGACAGCTTATTCAAGATACATAAAGAATCCACGCGTGAGTGTCCGTGTGACGGAACGTAAGAGCCGTCCGCCCGCGGTAGTGTTCGGCGCAGTCCGCGCTCCGACGCGGATTCAGATGATGCGTCGCGTTCGCCTCCACGAGCTTTTGGTAACGGCGGGTGGGGTTACCTTGAATGCCAGCGGCAAGATTCAAGTTATTCACACCGAACGAGAAATGTGTGCGCAGGATGCGATGCTGACGCCTGACGTGGCTGAAGCTCTAATGAACAAGCCACTGTCAACCTCAACCTACGACAAGACCGGTTCCGCGTCAGCGCCCGATAAACCCGCGGTTACTCCAGTTTCCGATTCTGCGAAGGTGTCCTCCTTTGCACCTTCCGGCGGGAATGTTTCCGGCGCTTCAAAGGAAGCACCGAAGACGAACGCGGTGTCGTCTGATGCAGCTAAGGACCAAATGGCTTCGGACATCGGCAAGATCGAAACTTACGAGGTTGGTGAAGTTCGCTTCGGTCTCGGCAAAGACGATCCCTACATTCGTCCGGGCGATATCGTCATCGTAAGCGAGGGCGAGCCGATTTATATTAATGGCTATGTGAATGCGCCCCGTGAGATCGTCATGAAAGACAACATGACGCTCGTGCGCGCGATAGCCATGGCTGGTGGCATTCAAAAAACCGCGAAGTCACACGAAGTTTATATATATCGCCAGGTCAAAGGAAAGATCGGCCCGGAAAAAATGAAGTTCGACTATGATGCGATCAAAAACGGCAAGCAAACGGATGTCTTGTTGCAGGCCTACGACATTATAGATGTGCGCCCGCAAAGTTCCTTTAGTCCGGAAAATCTCAGACAAATGTTCCTGGGCATGGCAAAAGGCGGCTTGGGTGGCGCAGGCACCAGTCTCCCTTACCGCATTTTGTATTGATCCGAGCCCGGCCAATTTTCTCTAGAGGCTGGCCTAAAAGCCAGCCTCTTCCACTGTGGATGTGGGATTTTGAATTACCTCGATGAGTCAACGAATACGAACAAAAGTTAAGAAGCGACGCACCGTAACTTATCTGTGGATTGTTGGAATGGCCCTGCTTGTCTTTCTCTTAATCTACTTTGAGCAGACGGCGTTGCTCTACATCTTCTCAACTCTCGGCGTCACTGTCCTGCTCGTAATTGTCGCCGGAGCCGACCTCGGTCGCAGTGATTTGTCGTCGGCTGAGTCCGATCAAGCCGCCGCGCCGGCCCGCGCAAAACCAACGAAATAGATTCGCTTACCGATTGTTGGAAGCAATCGACTCTTACGTGATTTGATCGTGGGGTGAATCGACTCGTCACGGCTTGGCGTTTCTTCCTCGCTCGACTAAAGTATGTCCGCCGACAAGCCCTTAGTTTCTAGTTTTTTCCGGAGGTAAACCCAATGCACAAATTTAGGATCTTCCTTTTCGCGCTCGCCTCTGCGGCCATTCTGTCGCTTTCGCTTTCGGCCCCTTTGCGTTTTGCGCAGGCGCAGAAAAACGGTGATGGCGGCGGTAGCAGTCCGGCGCCGATCAAGTATCCAGAGACGAAAAAAGTTGAAGTGGTTGACGATTACTTTGGCACGAAAGTCCCGGATCCATATCGTTGGCTGGAAAACGATCGTTCTCCCGAAGTTGCCGCGTGGGTCGAAGCCGAAAACAAGGTGACCTATGCCTATCTCGATCAGATTCCGTATCGCGCCGCGATCAAGGATCGATTGATGAAGCTCTACAACTATCCAAAGTACGGCGCGCCGGCGCGTCGTGGCGAATGGTTCTTCTCGACAAAGAATGACGGCCTTCAGAACCAGAGCGTTTGGTATCTCCAAAAAGGTTTGGATGGGGTGCCCGAGGTTCTGCTCGATCCAAACAAGTTCTCGGCGGATGGAACTTCGCGTCTTGGTTCGCTGACGATCTCGCACACCGGGAAATACCTTGGCTACGGAATCTCTGAAGGCGGATCCGACTGGAACGAGATTCATGTTCTTGATGTGGCGACAAAACAGCCGCTCGCCGACAAGTTGGAGTGGGTAAAATTCTCGAGCGCATCATGGCGCGGCGACGAAGGCTTCTATTACGACCGGTATCCGACGCCTGCCGAAGGCCAAAAGATGGCGGCAAAGAATGAGTATCAGAAGGTTTACTATCACAAAATTGGCACAGCTCAATCGGGAGATGTTCTGGTTTACGAAGACAACAATCATCCCGGCCAGTTCAATGGCGTGGCAGTCACCGACGATCTCCGTTTCGAGTTGATGACGCATTCGGATTCGACGGTTGGCAAGAAAGGGAACTCGCTTTTCTTCCGCGATGTCTCGAAGAACGAAAAAGACTGGAAGCCGATCGTCGCGGAAATCGGCGACGATGATTACGGCGTGATCGATAACCTCGGCGACAAGTTTCTGGTCGAGACGAATCACGGCGCGCCGAATGGCAAAGTCGTTCTTTACGATCCAAAAACCGCAGCCTGGAAAGACATCATTCCCGAGAAACCGGAACCGTTGGAAATAACCAACACGGTCGGCGGGAAACTGTTCGTCACTTACCTGAAAGATGTAACTACGCGCGCGTACGTTTACAGTCCTGACGGCAAACTCGAAAATGAAATCCCGATGCCGGGGCCGGGTTCCTTTGCCAGCACTTCCGGAAATCCGCAACTGCAAGGTAGAGCCGACGACAAATTCACGTTTTACACCTTCACCTCTTTCAATTATCCGCCGACGATTTACAAGTATGACATCGCGACGAAAAAATCATCCGTCTATCGCGCCGTCGATATTCCAGGTTTCAATCCCGCGAATTACGAAACAAAGGAAGTTTTCTACAACAGCAAAGACGGCACGCGCGTGCCGATGTTTATCACGTACAAGAAAGGCCTCGAGCTCGACGGCAATAATCCGACGTTGCTGTACGGCTACGGTGGATTCAACATCACAACTTCGCCCGGATTCAGCGCGTTGCGCGTAGCTTTGCTCGAACAAGGTGTCGTTTACGCTTCCGCGAATATGCGCGGCGGCGGCGAGTACGGCGAGAAGTGGCACGAAGCGGGAACCAAGCTGCAAAAGCAAAACGTCTTCGATGATTTCATCGCGGCGGCGGAGTACTTGATCAAAGAGAAATACACGTCGCCGGCGAAGCTTGGAATCGAAGGAGCTTCAAACGGTGGATTGTTGGTCGGAGCAGTGACCAACCAACGGCCGGATTTATTCCGCGCGGTCCACCAGCACGCCGGCGTGATGGACATGCTGCGCTTTCATAAGTTCACGATCGGCGCCGCCTGGATTTCCGACTACGGTTCCAGCGAGCAAAATGAAGCGCAGTTCAAGGCGTTATACGCTTATTCGCCGATTCATAACGTGAAGCCCGGAACGAAATACCCGGCGATACTCGTGACGACTGCCGATCACGACGATCGAGTCGTGCCTGCCCACTCGTTCAAATACGCAGCCGCGCTGCAGGCCGTGCAAGCCGGCGACAATCCCGTAATCATTCGCATCGACACGAAATCAGGTCACGGCGCCAGCAGCACGACCAAACAACTGGAACAGACTGCCGATATTTATTCGTTCTTCTTCTACAACCTAGGCGTTACGCCGAAGTTGTGATGGAGCGCGGGCATCCTGCCCGCACGAGCGCGCAGCGCGAAAAAGTGTGGCCGCGGATGAACGCGGATTCGAAGATCTGATCCAAAGTCATATCTGCGCAATCCGCGTTAATCTGCGGCTAGACTTTTTCTAGCAGAGGCCAGAGCTTCCGCAACTCTGCTTGGCGCAGTCCCGCCAATCTGAGATTTTGTGGCTAACGTAGCTTCGAGAGAGAGACTGTCTAGTACGTCATCATCGATCAGCGGCGAAAACGATTTGAATTCATCGAGAGACAGATCGTTCAGCTCACATCGGCGCTGGATCGCATGCATCACCATGCGACCAACGGTTTCATGAGCTTCACGAAACGGCACTGCTTTTCGTACCAGGTAATCAGCTAATTCAGTTGCATTCAGATAGCCGCGTGTGGCAGCTTCGCGCGTCCGCGATCCGTTGAGCCTGATATTGCGGAGCACGATCGTCGCGACCGAAAGAGATGCTTTGACGGTGTCGACCGTATCGAAGAGAGCTTCTTTGTCTTCCTGCATGTCTTTGTTGTAGGCGAGTGGCAAACCCTTCATCGTCGTCAGCAAAGACTGTAAATGCCCAAAGACGCGACCCGCTTTTCCGCGGACCAACTCCATCGCGTCGGGGTTCTTCTTTTGGGGCATCAGGCTCGAACCCGTTGCCACCGCGTCACTCAACTCAAAGAATCCAAACTCTGTCGTTGAATAAAGAATAATGTCTTCGGCGAGCCGTGAGAGGTGCATCATGATCATCGAAGCCGCGCTTGCGAACTCAATGCAGAAGTCTCGGTCACTTACGGCATCGAGACTGTTTCGCGAAACTGAATCGAAGCCAAGCTCGCGCGCAACGCTTTCGCGGTCGATTGAATAAGAAGTTCCAGCCAGGGCCGCCGAGCCCAAAGGCAAGACGTTTAGTCGTTTGCGAACGTCTGCGAGTCGCTCGCGATCTCGTGCCAGCATTTCGAGGTATGCCAAACACCAGTGAGCAAAAAGCACTGGTTGGGCTCGCTGCAGATGCGTGTAGCCCGGAATCACCACATCGCGATTTGCTTCGGCCAAATCCAGGAGAGTTGTCTGTGAGTCAAAAAGCAAGGCGACGAGACGATCGATTTCATCGCGCAACCAGAGCCGCAGATCCGTCGCCACTTGATCGTTGCGGCTGCGGCCCGTGTGAAGTTTGCGGCCGAGGTCTCCAACCATTTCAACCATGCGGGCTTCGACAAACGAATGCACATCCTCTGCCACTGCATCTTCCAGAAACCGGGACCGGCTCCCGGCGTTTTCAAGAAGTTCGTTCAGTGCCGATTCGATCTGCTCCCCTTCATCTGAAGTCAAAACATCAGCACGCACCAAACCGTTGCAGTGAGCAATGCTGCCGCGAACATCGACTTCAAAGAGCCTGCGGTCGAAACCAAACGAGCGATTAAAATCCGTGAATTTGGGATCCGCCCGCCCGGCAAACCGGCCGCCCCAGAGGTTCTTGCTTGTTTTGTCACTCATCTTATTTCTTTTTAGCGTCACCCTTCGATGCTTGACTAAACTGCATAAGACTCGCTATTTTATGCAGGTATGCAGAAATAATGCAACTGATTTGCATGAAGCTACGTCTGAACTAGACATGCTAAAACAAGCGCGCCAAAAGAGAATTCTGAATCTGATACGGGCGAAGCCGATCGGCACGCAGGAGGATTTGCGGGCACATCTCGAACGAACCGGCGTTCCGGCCACGCAGTCCAGCGTGTCGCGGGACCTCGAAGAGTTGGGCATTGTGAAGCATCACGGCCGGTACGCGCTGCCGCACGCGAACGGGGATTCGACTCGAGGCTTGTTGAGTCTGGACGTCGCCGGCGATGTTCTGGTGATTGCGAAGTGTCTGCCAGGAAGGGCTTCGGCGGTTGCAGTAGAAATAGACGACGCCGCGATTCCGGAAATCGTCGGCACCCTGGCCGGCGAAGACACGATCTTCATCGCCGCGCGCGATCAGAAATCGCAGCGGGCTGCAATGAAAAAGATTTGGGAGATGTTTGGATGAGCAAGATTGGCTCATTTGTTCATTGATTCAATGGATCAATGATCAAATGAATCAATTAATAGGATGACTGACAAAATCAACAAGATAGTTCTTGCATATTCCGGCGGACTGGACACGTCGGTGATGTTGCGCTGGCTGAAGGAAAAGTATGACTGCGAAATCGTCTGCTATTGCGCCGACGTGGGCCAGGGCGCAGAGATGGACGGGCTCGAAGAGAAAGCAAAAGCGACGGGCGCATCGAAGCTTTACATCGAGGACCTGCGCGAAGAGTTTGTCCGCGATTACGTCTGGACGTCAGTCAAAGCGAACGCCGTGTACGAAGGCGTGTACCTGATGGGAACGTCTTTGGCGCGTCCCGTGATTGCAAAAAGACAGATCGAGATCGCGCGAAAGGAAAATGCCGACGCGGTGGCCCATGGAGCTACGGGTAAGGGAAACGATCAGGTGCGATTCGAGCTGACTTACTACGCGCTGCAGCCGGACATCAAAGTGATCGCGCCCTGGCGCGAGTGGGAATTCGGCGGACGAACCGATTTGATTGCGTACGCAGAGGTTCACGGAATTCCGGTGACGGCGACTGTTGATAAGCCGTACTCGACAGATCGCAACTTGATGCACGTTTCTTATGAGGGCGGAATTCTTGAAGATCCCTGGGCTGAGCCGCCGGAAAATATTTTTCAGATGACTGTCTCGCCGGAACGCGCGAAAGACGAAGCTGAGTATGTTGAAATTGGTTTTGAGAAAGGCGAGCCCGTTTCGGTCGAGGGTGAGCGTCTCGATCCGGTAACGCTGCTCACGAAACTTAATGACATCGGCGGCCAACACGGAATCGGCCGTGTCGATCTCGTTGAGAATCGTTTCGTTGGCATGAAGTCGCGCGGAGTTTACGAAACGCCTGGCGTAACCATTCTGCATTCCGCGCATCGCGCGCTGGAATCGATCACGATGGATCGGGAAGTGATGCATCTGCGCGATTCGCTGGGCGTGAAGTTCGCCGAGAACGTCTACTACGGGTTCTGGTTTGCGCCTGAGTTTGAATTGATGCGCAAGATGATTGATGAGACGCAGCAGACAGTGACGGGCGATGTCAGGCTGAAGCTTTATCGTGGCAATGTGATCGTAGTTGGCCGTCGTTCGCCAAATTCGCTTTACGACGAGCGCATCGCGACTTTCGAGGCCGACACCGTTTACAACCAGCGTGACGCGGAAGGCTTCATCAAACTGAATGCTTTGAGGTTGAGATTGAGAAGTAATTCTCAGTGAAGCTCTGTGGATCTCTGTGTCTCCCTGGTGATCTAAGGTTTCTTCACCACAGAGACACAGAGAGAAGATGAAATGACGCAAATCGAGGTCGACAAAATTGGATCGGCAACCTCGCCGCTTCGCCTTTCGCGCACCTTGTCTATTGTGGCCGGAAATGGAATCGCGCGCGCAGGCGACGTTGTGGTGGTGCGGGTGCTAACTGACAACGCGACGTACAACATGCTCGAACTACCGACGGGCCGATTGGCGAAAGTGAATCCGGGCGATGTCCTCGCCGGGGTGTTGGGCCGGCGCCGCGCGCTCAAAGGATTCGTCGGCGATGTTCCAGTGACGGTGCAGACTGGCGATGAGCTTCATCTTCTGAACTTAGGTGGCGTGATTGGAAGTTGCAGCGGGCATCACTCGAGTCTGAACGACGCGATCAAGGTTGAAGTGCTCGGCCTGGCGGCGAATGAGGGAGGTGCAATCAAAAACATCGCCGACGTAGCGTTGCCTTGGCGCGAAACGCTCGGCGCGAGCGCGCCTCTCGTGGTGATTGCCGGAGCTTGTATGAACAGCGGAAAAACCTACGCTGCGACGGAAATCATTCAGCAAGCCACGCGCGCTGGATTGCGCGTCGCGGCAGCGAAGTTGTCCGGCATTGCTTGCTTGCGAGATACGCTGAACATGCAAGACCACGGGGCGATTGCGACGGCAAGCTTCCTCGATTGCGGATTGCCATCGACGGTTGGCGCAGAGAATTTGGCGCAAGTCGCTAAAGCTATCGTCGCGCGATTGAACGAGAGCGCTCCGGATCTGATCGTGATCGAGCTTGGCGATGGAATCCTGGGCGGCTATTCCGTCGAATCGGTGTTCGAAGATGAGGAGCTGCGCGAAGCGATGACGGCGTTGGTATTTTGCGCTTCCGATTACGTTGCCGCCTGGGGTGGCATCGAATTGTTCCGGCGGCGTGGGATAACTATCGATCTGGTTGCTGGTTCGGTGACGGATTCGCGGATGGGCGAAGACTACATTCAGAATGAATTCGGGGTGCCCGCGGCGAATGCACGGCGCAATGGAGCGAAGTTGTTCGAGATAGTTAAGGCAAAAGTTTCAGGTTTCAAGTTTCAAGTTTCGAGTTCGCAAATCAAGCCGTACTCAAATGAGTTTGCGATCGGTGATCCGACAAGGGGCAAGACCGTTTGAACTCAAAACTCAAAATTCAAAACTCAAAACTGCGCGTGGCAATCTTCGGTGGCTCAGGTTACGGCGGTTCGGAGTTGCTGCGCATTCTGCTGCAACATCCGAACGTTGAGATTCAGTTCGTCACGGCGAATGAACACGCCGGCAAAGCGGTCAGCGATGTTCATAAGAACCTGCTGGGGCTAATTGATCTGAACTTTATCAAAGCACCCGAAGACGTTGAAGGTCTGAGCGATATCGACTGCGCTTTTTTCGCTCTGCCGCACGGTCAAGCGATGGAAATGGCGCCGAAGCTGCCCGCAAAGGTGAAGGTCATCGATCTCTCGGGCGACTTTCGGCTGGGCGACTCGGATATTTTCGCGAAGCATTACGGACGCGAGCATACGGCGATGGATGCGCAAGCGCAATTCGTTTACGGCCTCACTGAAACAAATCGTGAAGCGATCAAATCGGCGACTCGCATCGCGAATCCCGGATGCTTTGCGACCGCGACGTTGCTCGGACTCGCTCCTTTGGTCGCGAATAGTCTCTTGAGCTGTCGCGTGATTGTCGATGCCAAGACAGGCTCGTCCGGATCAGGCGCCAAGGCTGCCGCAAACACCCATCACCCGCAGCGCAGCAATTCCTTCTATGCCTACAAGCCGTTCACGCATCAGCATCTGCCAGAGATCGAACAGGAATTGAAGCACGCCGGCGATTGGAATAACGAGCTTATCTTCATGACGCATTCGCTGCCGGTCGCGCGCGGAATCTTTGCTTCGATCTATTGCGAGACAAAAAGGGAAATCGGCGCAGCTGACGCGCGTGCGATGTTTGCCGATTTCTATAGCGATTCATTTTTCGTGCGATTGGTTAAAGGTTCGCCGGACATCAATTGGGTGAAGACGACGAACTTTTGCGATATCGGATTTGCAGCGCGCGGCCGGCAGCTTGTGATCTTCACAGCAATCGACAATCTGGTAAAAGGTGCAGCGGGGCAAGCAATACAGAACATGAATCTCATGTTTGGTTTGGATGAGAAGACGGGGCTGACGCTGATCGGAACAAATCCATGAGTGAAAAATTCATGTTGGCGCCAATCAAGCCCGCGATATCCTTCGCTGATCTGGATCGAATCGATGTTCGCGTGGGGACGATCTTATCGGTCGAAGATGTGGCCGGCTCGGAAAGACTTCTGAAGCTTACAGTTGATTTTGGCGATCATCGACGTAGCATTCTCGCCGGGATGAAACAGGAACGGGAGGACCCGCGCGAGATAGAAGGAAGGCAAGCTTTATTCGTTGTGAATCTCGAACCAAAGAAGATGTTGGGCCAACTGTCGGAGGGAATGCTTTTCGACATTGGCTACGCCGACGGTATCGTGCCCGCTTTAGCAATTCCGGAACGGACGGTTCCGAATGGGAGCAGACTAGGGTGAAACCAGTGGCGGCAACCAGAAAATTAGCAGACATCATTTCGCTCGAAGAGCAATATCAGCTCGCGACTTACAAGAAGATGCCGGTCGTTGCTGAACGGGGCGAAGGCGTCTGGATTTATACGAGCGATGGCGAGCGTTATCTCGATCTTTATGGCGGGCATGCAGTGGCGGGAACAGGGCACTGCCATCCGCGCGTCGTCAAAGCCATCAAAGATCAAATGGAGAAGCTCCTCTTCTATTCAAACCTCGTCTATTCCGAGACGCGTGCCCGCGCCGCAGAGAAATTAGTTTCGATCGCCCCCGAATCGGTGACGAAGGCGTTCTTCTGTAACTCCGGCACGGAAGCAAACGAGAACGCGATGCGTATGGCGCGCATGACTACGGGCCGCGAAAACATCGTCACGTTTAGCGGCGGGTTTCATGGCCGCACGGCTGACGCGATCAGCGCAACGTTTCTCGGAAAGTATCGCGAGATTGGAAAGCCGAACGTTCCGGGCCATCTGAAAGCAGAATTCGGCGACATTGATTCAGTGCAAGCGATCGCAGATGACTCGGTGGCAGCGGTCATGATCGAGCCGATTCAATCGATGGCTGGCGTGAAGATGGCTGAGCCGTCTTTTTATCGCGCGCTCAGGGAGCTTTGCGATATACGCGGCATCGTCTTGATTTACGACGAGGTGCAAACCGGTGTTGGTCGCACCGGCGAATGGTTCTTCTCCGGCAGCGATGCGAGCGACGGCGTCGTGCCGGATATCATTAGTTTGGCGAAGTCTCTGGGCAGCGGAATTCCGGTTGGTGCTTGTCTGGTCACGGAGCGGATCGCTTCACACATCAAGGAAAACGATCTCGGAACGACTTTTGGTGGAGGAATGATCGCGATGGCCGCAGTCGTGGCAACACTTGAAGCGATTGAAGGCGATCGAATGTTGCAGAACGTTCGTGAAGTAGAAGGCTATCTGCGTGAGCGGCTGCAGGAAGTTGAGCAAGTGGTCAACGTGCATGGCCGCGGTTTCCTTCTCGGCCTTGAATTCGCCGACAAAGCTAAGCCGGTTCACGAAAGTTTGCTTGAGCGCAAAATTATTACCGGAACATCGAGCGATCCGAAGGTGCTGCGACTGCTCCCGCCGCTGTGTCTGCAGAAGGATGAAGTCGATTTGCTCGTCGAGGCCCTGCAGAAGGCGGTTTGAACCACAGAGGGCATGGAGGAATCCGCAGAGTGCGCAGAGACTTTCTAACTACAGCCGACTTGCGAAGCGGCGAACTCGAGAGCGCGATTCAGGCGGCGCTGCGATTCAAAAGCGGCGCTGACCAATCAAATCCCCTCGCCGCTAAATCCGTGGCGTTGGTCTTTTTCAATCCGAGTTTGCGTACGCGCGCGTCGATGCAGGTTGGGATCTATGAACTCGGCGGAAATGCTGTGGTGCTGGAACCCGGCGGCACAAGCTGGACGCTCGAACATCGCGAAGGCGCAGTGATGGATTCAGATAAGACGGAACACCTCGCGGAATTTGTTCGCGTGCTCGGTCGATATTGCGTGGCGATTGGTGTGCGAACCTTTGCGGCCTTGAAGAATTGGGAAGAAGAGCGGACCGATCCAATCTTGAGTGCGTTCGCGAAATATTCTGTTGTGCCAATAATCAATCTCGAATCGGCGATGCATCATCCGTGTCAGGCAATGGCCGACATGATGACCATTCGGGAAAAACTGGGCGCAGGGCGAAAGAAAGTTTTGCTGACCTGGGCCTGGCATCCGAAGCCTCTGCCCATGGCCGTGCCGAATAGTTTTGCGTTGGCGGCGGCGCAAATGGGACACGAACTCGTCATTGCACAACCTGCCGGCTATGAACTCGACGACGAGCTGATGCAATCGATCAAAGAGAAATCGGCGGAAGCAGGAGGCAGTATCACTTTTTCAAACGATGTCGATGTAGCATTCGACAGCGTTGAGGTTGTCTACGCGAAAAGTTGGGGCAGCAAGAATTTCTACGGTGAGCCGGAGAAGGACATCGCCGAACGCGCGCAGTATCGAGACAAGTGGATCGTTGATGAGGTGAAAATGGCGCGTACTAATTCAGGGATTTTCATGCATTGTTTGCCCGTGCGCCGGAATGTGATTGTGACGGATGGAGTGATTGATTCACGTAATTCAGTCGTCATCGATGAAGCTGAGAATCGGTTGCACGTGCAGAAAGCGATCCTTCAAGCATTAATTCATTGATTCAATGAATCATTGAATCATTGGCCGCACGACGAAATGAATCAATGAGTCAATGACCCAATAAACCAATGACCGACACCAGCGAAGTTGGAAGCCAATTACGTCTCGACCTCTTGCGTGAAGCGCTGCCTTATATTAAGCGCTTCAAAGGGAAAACGTTCGTCGTGAAATTCTCGGGCAAAGTCACGGAAGATCGCGATCGATTGATCTCTTTGTGCGAAGAACTGGCTTTGCTTCAACAAGTCGGCATTAGAGTCTGCGTCGTTCATGGCGGCGGGAAACAACTGAGCGAACTGGCGAAAAAACTCGGCATCGAGCAGACAATCATCGAAGGCCGTCGCGTCACTGACGACGACACGTTGGAAATGGCCAAGATGATCTTCGCCGGAAAAATTAACACGGACATCCTGGCAGCGCTTCGTCATCGCGGAGTTCACGCAGTCGGCTTGTCCGGCATCGATGGAAACATTGTTCACGCTGAACGCAGGCCGCCGAAGGAAGTCGTCGATCGGATGACGGGCGAAAGCGCGCAGGTTGATTTTGGCCACGTCGGCGACATTATCGAGATTGATTCAAGTCTGCTGACGGTGTTGCTGGATCACGGCTACTTGCCGGTCGTTTCGTCGTTGGGCGCGGACGCGGAAGGGCGCGTCTTCAATATAAATGCTGACACGGTGGCCGCTGAGATCGCGGTTCAACTCCAAGCGGAAAAGTTGGTGCTGCTTTCAGATATCGACGGAATCTATCTGCGCGCGGGCGAGCCCGACACGAAGTTATCGCGATTGGCGGCAGCCGAAGCAGAAGAGTTGATCAAAAGCGGCAGCGCTACGGGCGGCATGATTCCCAAACTGCAAAGTATCATCGAACCGCTGCGGCGCGGCGTGAAGAGCGCGCATATCATCAACGGCAATTCGCGAAACAGTTTGCTTGCTGAAGTATTCACCGACCAGGGAACGGGAACGATGATTTCCGCATAAACGTTAATCCATCTTCTCAAACACGACGATCTTGTTCTTGAAATCAAACGTCATCATAAAGTCCTGAAAGAAGCCGTTGCCGATGTTGACCTGGTACTTTTTCTTGTCGTGACCGGTGTTCGGCAACCAAAAGTCCGCGGGTACCGACTCAGCGGAATACCGGCCGAGACGAACTGATTTCAGGACGCCGCTCTTGTTTTCGTAAGTGCCGTTGTAACCGATGGATTGTCCGCCTTTTCCGTCCTGCGCTTGATCGTCGAGATTCAGAATTGCGATGGCCTCCGGCGTCAGCGTGAACGTGCCGCTCGATCCGGTGTCCAGAGTCGCGCGCATTTTTTCATTGTTGATGAAAACCGAATCGACGATCACATCGCCGTCTTCGCGCCGAAACGAGAGCGCGATCGTATTCACGGTATTCGGCGTCATATCGATTCGCGGATAGGGTGAGACGGCAAAGAACCGCAACTTTGAATGTTCGTAATCGATTTGGACGATTCGATCTTTCAGAAAACTAAAGCCGAGCACGCCTTGAACGGGTTTGCCGATGCGTTCGCCGATCTTCGTCAAGTCGATCGTAGCCGCAACGACATCCTTTGCAGAGACTCCGCCAAGCTCGATGCTCGCCAATCTCGTTGGATAGACCACGCTTGTTCCGGTGCCGCCGCCGCTTGCCGACGCGCCGCTCGTGCCGACTTGCAGTCCAAGTTCTTTCGCCGTTGCCGAATCAATTGCCGACGGATCTGTGTCGGTATCGATCAGCATATTCAATGGTCCTTTGCCGTTGACTTTGACCTGAACGATGATTTGGTTGTGCAGGAACTCAAAAGGAACTTCGACTGGGGCTTTAGGGGTCTGCGCTGCGCCGCAGAGGCAGCACGCGAACAAAAACGGCATTATCAGGGTTGTTGAAATTTTCATCGATCGGTTCCTGGCAAACACCATTCACTCCATTTCCGGCTTTCTGACGACGATATCGTACAACGGAAAGCAATTCTCGCCTGCATCGCCAGGATTTTCCCGACACGGGGTCGCGAACTCTGTTCGAAAAACTGAATGAACCGCGGGATTAGCGAGCGGCGATCGAGGAGTGGCACGGTCATTGCCATTTCCTGCCGCGGAATTAGAGACGAGTCACTCGTCGTCGAGATTGAAAAAGCGATTTTGAGTTCGGTTGTCGCGAGACGACCGTGAGTAGGGGCCGGGTTGTGAAGGGGAGAGCGCGATCCGGCCTCGATCTCTATTTGGCGGATGTTAGTTTCGGAAGCCCGACCGTAAGGGAGGGCACCTTAGTTAAGATAGCCCTCCCTTACGGTCGGGCTTCTGACACTAAGGATAGATCAAGCCGTACAGTTTCTCAGCCCAATCCTGATCCAGATTCTGCAAGATGACATATTGCTCGATCGCCGCATCTCGATTGCCCTGCGCCAGGAGAGTCTTTCCCAAATTGAAATAAGCCTTACCGAAATCAGGTTTCAAACGGATCGCCTGGCGAAAAGCTTCAACCGAATCTTCGTGCTTGTTCATCGCTTCGTACGCTTCGCCCAGACTGTTCTGTGCGTTGGCGTCGGCAGGGCGCAGCGCCGCGAGCTGTTTGAAGGCCTCGATCGCTTCCGTAAACTTCTTCAACTGCAAATAGCGCTGACCTAAACGATCGTACGCCGCCGCGTAATCAGGTTTGATTCGCAACGCATGCTTGTACGCCTGAATCTCTTCATCGGACTGATTCGAATCGCGATAAGTCAGACCGAGCGCATAGTACGCATCGGCGGCGTTGTAAGGATCGACTTTGATTGCTTGCCGATAAGCGTTTTCTGATTCGCGATAATTCTTCAAATAGTAATTTGCTAATCCGATGTTGAAATAAGATTCAGCGGACGGCCGGATCGCCACCGCCTTCTTTGAAGCTTCGACCGCTTCGGCATGACGACCGAGTTTTTCGTTGCAGAAGCCGGCCTGCGCCCATGCTTCACCATACGCGTTGTCAGAATCCGTCGCCTTTTGAAAGTAGGGCAGCGCGCTTTGGCAATCATCTTTGGAAAGAAAGCTGAGGCCGTCGCGAAAATATTCGACAGCTCTTGCGCGTTTGTTGCGGCTGGTGGTGGCTACGAGTTCTCCCAGCGAAATCTGCTGCGAATTATCTGACTGAGCGTTGCGATCAAGTTGGGCAATGCGCTCTGAGGGAATTGCAAAGTTGACGCTTTGGCCGCCGGTGATTTGCAAAGTCGCAACGCCGATCACCTGGCCCTGCATGTTGACGACTGGGCTGCCGCTTGAGCCAGGCGAAATCGGTGCGGTGATTTGAATGATGCGGCCGAATCCGGGAATGTCGCGCACCGCTGAGACGATTCCGTTCGTCACGCTGCCTTCTAATCCAAACGGATTGCCGATGACGACGATGCTCTCGCCTTCCTGGGGCGATGTGCGATCGAGCGAAAGTGGACGAACGAGATTCGGCGGAGCGTCGACTCTTAAAAGCGCCACATCGCCCTCGGCATCAACGGCGAGCACGTTCTTTACCGGAAAGTTGTTGCCCGAATTAAGATGAACCTCGGCGCGATAGGCGCCATCGATCACGTGGCGGTTGGTGACGACGCGGTCTTTGTCGATGAAGAAACCGCTGCCGCGCGAAAGCTTCTCGCCACGTACATCGAAGGTTTCGATTGCGACTGCCGACGGCTTGATACGGCGAACGAGGTTGGGAAGATCGTCCTGAGAGAATGTCTTTGGCGAGGCAATTACAACGAGGCCCGCGCACAAACCGGCGTTGAGAACTAGCCGTGTGATGCGTGTGAGGATCTCTAGTTTCATTGTTGGTTATTATAACTCGCGTCCGGAGCTTTTGCGTTGCAGGCCCCCGCGTCCCGTAGGGACGCAATATTTATAGCTCTGATGCGTCCTACCTAAACGCCGAGACGCGAAGCGATGCGTCGCTTCGCGTCTCGGTTATGTCATGGGCTCGGTCGTTTCTATAAATATTTCGCTCCTACGGAGCCTTCGAAACGCCGACCCACCATCAAGTCCAGGCTTAAGCGGATAACGCGAGCTTTTGGACGCGCTCAACAATCTCGTTGATAGCCACATTTTCGCTTTGCTTCGCCTGTCGATCGAAGAGCTCGACGTTGCTATCAGCTATCTTCTTACCAACCGTGACGCGATACGGAATCCCAATTAGATCGGCATCTTTGAATTTCACACCGGCGCGTTCATCGCGATCGTCCAGCAGAACGTCCAAGCCCGCGTGCTGCAAATCTTTGTAAAGCTGTTCGCCCGCTTCGCGAAGCTTCTCGTCTTTGATATTCGTGATCGTCACAATGACATCGAACGGCGTGATCGACTTCGGCCAGATAATCCCATCGGCATCGTGGCTCTGTTCGATCGCCGCCGTGATAATGCGCTCAACCCCAATCCCGTAACTGCCCATGATGATTGGCGCCTGCTTACCGTCAGCCGTTAAGACGTTTGCGCCCATCGACTCGGAATACTTCGTGCCGAGTTTGAAGATGTGACCGATCTCCATGCCCTTGAAAACTTCGAGCACGCCCGTATCGCAGCGCGGACAAGCTTCGCCGGATTCTACAGTCCGCAGGTCGGCCCACTTATCGACTTCGATGTCGCGTTCGATCTCGACGCCACGAATGTGATGGTCGTCTTTGTTCGCGCCGGTCGCCATCTTGCGCCGGTCTTTCAATCCAAGGTCCGCGACGATGAGCAGATTATGATTCGATTTGCGAGCATTTGCTTTTGCCCCCACGCCGCCCAAACTTCCAGCGCTGGCCCCCAGCAATTCGCGAATCTCCTCGGCATGCGCCGGCCGCGCTGCGGTTGAGCCTAAGGCATCGCCAAATTTCACCTCGTGTAGTTGATGATCACCGCGAAGCAACGCCAACACCGGACGCGGTTCCCCGTCGATCGTGGCGAAATAAACAAGTGACTTGATCTGCCTGTTGGCGGCGACCAGATACGGAGTGCGTGCGAGATCCTCGATAGTCTTCACTCCGGGCGTGGGAAATTCTTCCGGCCCATCCGACCCATCCGGCCCATCCGGCCCTGCGTCATCCTCAATCTTCGGCAGTCGCGAAGTTGCCTTCTCCAGATTCGCCGCGTATCCGCAATTCGGACAGCTCGCGATCAAATCTTCCCCGGCATCAGTCCTGGCGACGAACTCATTCGATTCAGATCCGCCCATCGATCCGGATGAAGCTTCGACGATTGAAAACCGAATCCCGCAACGCGTGAAAATTCGCTTATAGGCTTCGCGTTGATCGATGAACGATCGATCGAGTCCTTCCCAATCGACGTCGAACGTGTACGCATCCTTCATGATGAAAGTGCGCAGACGCATCAGGCCCGACCTTGGCCGAGGTTCGTCGCGAAACTTCATTTGAATTTGATACCAAACCTGCGGCAGTTGCTTGTAAGATCGAATTTCGTTGCGCGCGATCGTGGTGACAATTTCTTCGTGCGTCATGCCCAAGCACATGTCCGCGCCTTTGCGGTCTTTCAGCCGAAACATGTCATCGCCAATCGCGCTCCAACGGCCTGATTCCTGCCAAACCTCTGCCGGATGCAACGCGGGCAAATAAAACTCCTGGCCGCCGATGCGATTCATTTCTTCACGGAGGATCTGCATCACTTTCAAAGCGATGCGTTGGCCCAGCGGTAGAAACGAATAGATTCCGGCGGACAGTTGACGAATGACGCCCGCGCGCAGCAAGAGTTTGTGTGAAACGACCTCGGCGTCGGCCGGGTCTTCGCGAAGTGTTGGAATGAAATATTGTGACCAGCGCATAGACAAAGCATTCTCGCCTAGCGGCGCAGTCCGCGCAACCGCAGGATTTGGAGTGCGGCGGCAAAGCGCAGCGACGCCGCCGCTTTGGAGACTCCTCGGTCATCATTATTTAGTTGCGATCCAAAGCGCCGTCGAAGCCGGCGCACTCCAAATTGTGCGCCTTGGCCGCGTCGCATTTGCTGATGTAACATCGCCCTACACGAAGCCATGACAGAACCAATTAATCGTTTGCTTTCTGAAACCGATCCGGTCATTGCCAACGCGATTGATAACGAAGTCGCGCGTCAGGCGAACGGTCTTGAATTGATTGCTTCCGAAAACTTCGTCAGTGAAGCCGTGCTCGAGGCGGCAGGTTCGGTCTTCACGAACAAATATGCCGAAGGTTATCCGGGCAAGCGTTACTACGGCGGTTGCGAATACACCGACGTTGTCGAGCAAGCCGCAATCGATCGCGCGAAAGAATTGTTTGGCTCGGATCACGCGAACGTACAACCACACAGCGGCGCGCAAGCGAATATGTCCGTCTATCTCGCGGCGATTCAGTACGGCGATCAGATACTCGGAATGAACCTTTCGCACGGCGGACACCTGACGCATGGTCATCCGTTGAATTTTTCCGGCTTGAGTTACAAAGTAGCTGACTATGGCGTTTCGCGCGAGACTGAGACGATTGACTACGACGAGTTGCAGCGGCTAGCCGAAGAACACCAGCCGAAGCTACTTGTCTGTGGCGCATCTGCTTATCCGCGCATCATCGACTTCAAACGCATCGGCGAGATCACGCAGAGCGTCGGCGCGCGCATGTTTGCCGATATCGCGCACATCGCTGGGCCAATCGTCGCGGGCTTGCATCCATCGCCCGTGCCTCACGCCGATTATGTGACAACGACCACGCACAAGACTCTACGCGGGCCGCGCGGCGGATTGATCCTATGTAAAGAAGAACACGCGAAAGAGATCGATCGGCGTTTGTTTCCGGGAGTGCAGGGCGGACCGCTGGTCCACATCATCGCGGCGAAGGCGGTCGCGTTTGGAGAAGCTCTGCGTGATGATTTCAAAGAATATCAGCGACAGATTCTCGCGAATGCGAAAGCGCTTTGCGCCGAGTTGCAGGAGCAGGGTCTGCGAATTGTTTCAGGCGGCACCGACAATCACTTGATGCTGGTCGATGTGTGGATGGACGGGAAAGGAATCACCGGCAAGGACGCCGAGAAAGCACTCGAAGCCGCGCATATCACCGTCAACAAGAACACGATTCCCTTCGATCAGAACAAACCGTTCGTGGCTTCCGGCCTGCGCATCGGCACTCCCGCGGTAACCACTCGCGGCATGAAAGAAGCGGAGATGCGCGAGATCGGCCAAATGATCGCAGCCATCGTTCACGAACCTCAATCAGAAGAAGTGCGCAACAATGTGAAGCGTAGCGTGGCTGAGTTAACCGCGAAATTTCCGTTGTACGCGAAGAGATTGAAAAGTCGTACGAGCGAACGAACAGCCTGATACATCCGCAGATTACATAGATTACGCAGAAAAAAGTTGGCGAAGGAAGTCGTAAGCCGTTAGCAGAAATTTTGCATTGACTCATGTGTTAATGTCGCGTTAACCGCTCGAACGAATCAGGTGGGGTTGTCTCTGGTCGCTCGAGACGGTATTTGGTGATGCGCACGAGGCGGATCTAGCAGCGTTCACGCTGCTTGCCGGCAAGGTTATTAGACCAGCCGTTTCACGGCTGGGTAGGCAAAGAAGGATTGATTCCGTAGCGGCGTTGATGCCGCTTGCCACCAAGGTTATTAGACCAGCCGTTTCACGGCTGGGTAGGCAAAGAAGGATTAATTCCGTAGCGGCGTTTATGCCGCTTGCCGGCAAGGTCATTAGACCAGCCGTTTCACGGCTGGGCAGCGTGGAACCTCAAAACAATCAGCCCGCTTAAGCGGGCTTCTCACGAAAGCTTTTTAGCCATGCCCACGCGCTCCTACTCAGAAATCAATCTACACTTTACTTGGCATGTGAAAGGGAGCGCGCCAATCATCACGCCTGAAATCGAACCACGGCTGTATCGTTACATTCGCAGCTATGCATTGCAGTCTAAGGGCGTAATCTTTCACGAAATCGGCGGCACCGAAACGCATCTTCACGTTGCCGTCACGATTCCACCAACACTTCTCATCAGCGATTGGATTGGCAAGATAAAGGGCGCCAGCTCTCATTACGTCAACCACGAACTGGTGAATAGGAAAATATTGGACTGGCAAACCGGCTATGGCGTGGTCAGTTTCGGGATGAAGAATCTGGAGTGGGTGGTAAACTACATTCGGAATCAGAAAGAGCATCACAAGAAGGGCACACCCGTAGAGCGGCTCGAGAGAATTACGCATGATGAAGAGATCGAGAGCTAAAGCTGATCGAGTAAGCACGCTGAAGCGCGCTAGCGTTGATCGCTGTCGATTCGTCTGTTTGATAATCGGGCGCACCCAGCGCTTAAAGCGCTGGTCTAGAAACCCTGCGGGCAAGCCGCGTGAACGCGGCTAACGTCGACTACGATAAGCCTTACCTTGGGGATGATTCAGACTCCGCGACGTGGCGAAATCCCAGCGCTAAAAGCGCTGGTCTAGAAACCCTGCGGGCAAGCCAGGTGAACCGGGCTAACGTCGACTACGATGAACGATACCTTGGGAATGATTCAGACTCCGCGGCGTGACGAAATCCCAGCGCTTAAAGCGCTGGTCTAGAAACCCTGCGGGCAAGCCGCGTGAACCCGGCTGACGTCAACTACGATGAACGATACCTTGGGGATGATTCAGACTCCGCGACGTGGCGAAATCCCAGCGCCTAAAGCGCTGGTCTAGAAAGCCTGCGGGCAAGCCAGGTGAATGCGGCTAACGTCGACTACGATGAGCCTTACCTTGGGGAAGATTCAGACTCCGCGGCGTGGCGAAATCCCAGCGCTTAAAGCGCTGGTCTAGAAACCCTTCGCGCAAGCCGCGTGAACGCGGCTATATAAGATGAGTTCGATACGCAAGAGGCTATTAATAATCGGCATTGCGGTGTTAGCTCTTAGCGGTATTGCCCTTATTTCTTATCGAGTCTTCTTTATCAAAATGGTTCGCGTCCCCACAGGAGCGATGGCGAATACGATCGTTCCCGGCGATCGTTTGGTAACTAAACGCTTGTTTGGCGACGTGAAGCGGGGCGACATAGTCATATTCAGATATCCGAACCAGCCTTCGATTCAATATGTCTCGCGTGTTGTAGGTCTACCCGGAGAGACAATTCAGGTGCGAGATACTTCGGTGTATGTTAATGACAAACAGATTTCTGAACAGCGCGTGTTCGTAAGGTATCCATATGACTTTGACTTTGGTGTTTTGGATGAAGTCACGACAGAGGGCTCGGGACCGTATCGAGTCTTTTATTTCAAGCGCGACAAAAACACTTCGGGAACTGTTGACCAGAGCCGTCTGAAGTTTGCGGTGACAGAACCATTTCAAATCCCCAACAATCAATACTTCGTAATGGGAGACAACCGCGACAATAGTTTGGACAGTCGTTACCAGGGAACCGTCCCGCGGGAATTAATTTGGGGGAAGCCAACCATAATTTACTGGTCTTCTCATGAGGACAAGGCCCACCGGGAGTCAGTAAAATGGGAAAGGCTGGGGAAACAAGTAAACTAATTCACTTCGATGCAACAAATTTTCGGCCCTGACGGCCTCATCGCCAAAGTTCATCCTGAGTACGAACATCGGCCCGGCCAGATCGACATGGCTGCGGCGGTGCTGCGCGCGTTCGAGCAGAAGCAGCATTTAATCGTCGAAGCTGGGACTGGCACGGGCAAGACTCTCGCCTATCTCGTGCCCGCGATCGCGGCGGCGTGCGGCAATGGCGCGCGCGTGGTCATCTCAACCGGAACAAAAAATCTCCAAGAGCAGTTGATGGATAAAGATATTCCGTTTCTTCAAGAGACACTGCCGGCGAAGTTCCGCGCGGCGGTGATGAAGGGCCGAAACAACTACGCGTGTCTGCATCGGATCAAGCGGGCCGAAAGCATGCCCGTGCTCGAAGGACTCGATCAGATCGATCAGTTTGATGAAGTCTTTCGCTGGGTCGCGAAAACTGAAACAGGTGATCGCGCAGAGCTTTCGAATCTTCCCGAGAATCTGCCGTTTTGGCGGCACATCGACGCGCGCTCGGATACTTGTCTGGGTCAGCAATGTCCGGACTTCGATCCATGTTTCATCACACGGATGCGCCAGCGCGCGATCGATGCTGACGTGATCGTGGTCAATCATCATTTGTTCTTCGCGGATCTGGCGCTGCGCAATGGCGCATACGGCGCTGTGTTGCCTGATTACGCAGCAGTGATTCTCGATGAAGCTCATCAAATCGAAGACGTCGCGTCAGAGTATTTTGGATCGCAGGTCTCGAATTATCAGCTCGACGATCTGCTGCGCGATGCCGGCTATTTGAAGATCGAAGATCGCGAAACGGAAAGGGAACTGACGCGGGTTAGCGCGCGAATTCAAAGGTTTGCGGATCAGTTTTGGATCTCGTTTCGCGAAGGACGCGGGTTGGAAGGACGATTCACGTTGACGCCGCGTACAGCGCAAGTTGATAACTTGCATTCGGATCAAGACGAACAAGATGACGCGCAGGCAGAGATGTCTGCGAACCGCCGGCAGGATGCGGGCGCACCGTACAACGCGCTAGACAAGGCGCTCAACCGTTTGGAAACGACGCTGGCGATTTTGAAAGATCCGTCCACCGACGCGGAAAATATTCTGCGGCGCGTGCGTCAGCTTCGCTTCGATCTCAATTTCATCGTTAAGGCGGAAGATAAACAATTCGTTTATTGGCTGGAGCGTCGAGGCCGGGGAGTCTTTCTGCGCGCGTCGCCAATCGACGTTTCAGGTCTGTTGCAGGACAAGCTCTTCGAGAAAGTCCCAACCGTAATTCTCACCTCCGCGACGCTTTCCAGCGCCGGCAACTTCCGATTCATTCGCGAGCGTCTGGGCGTGGACAAAGGCGAAGAGATGATTGCTGAATCGATTTTCGACTTCCATGAACAGGCCGTTCTCTATCTGCCGCCAAAGATGCCCGATCCGCGATCGCCGGAATGGGGCCGCGCCGCTGCCGATGAAGTCATTAAGATCGTCAACGCGACGGCCGGCCGTGCGTTTGTGCTTTCTACGAGCAACGCCGGAATGAATGAGATGTTCGAGCGCGTCGCATCGCAGATCGATTATCCGTGCTTTGTGCAAGGCTCGGCCTCAAAAGGCGCTTTGCTGAAAAAGTTTCGCGAAACGCCGAACTCGGTTCTGTTTGCCACCTCGAGTTTCTGGCAGGGCGTCGATGTCCGCGGCGAACAACTATCTTGCGTGATCATCGACAAACTTCCGTTCGCCGTTCCGAGCGATCCGATCATCGCAGCGCGCCAGCGTTACATTGAAGAGCAGGGCGGATCGAGTTTCTACGAATACAGCGTTCCGCAAGCGATTATTAGTTTGAAGCAGGGCCTCGGGCGTCTGATCCGCAGCACGACTGATCGTGGTGTTCTCGCGGTGCTCGATCCTCGTCTGCGCACAAAGATGTATGGCCAGACTTTCTTGCAGAGCCTGCCGCCTTGCCGAATTACATCGAACCCAGACGATCTGGTCAGATTCTTTACGGACGAAGTTTCAAGTTTCAGGTTTCAAGTTTCAGGTTCGTCTAAATGAGCGAGCATGTCACGATCCATGTGGTAACTTGAAACTTTCAACCTGAAACCTGAAACTAAACACATGCCTGGGCAATTTGAAGTCATGATTGAACGCAACTTTTCCAGCGCGCATCAACTGCGGGGCTACAAGGGAAAGTGCGAGAACCTGCACGGTCACAATTACAAAATCGAAATCTATGCGCGCGGCAGCGAGCTGAACAATATTGGCTTGTTGGTTGATTTTGTGGAATTGAAAGACGCCGCTGATGAGCTGGTCACGTATCTCGATCACAAGAACCTGAACGAATTAGAACCGTTTATCGAAGAACAGAACCCTTCGGCCGAAAACGTCGCGCGATTTGTGTTGGAACGGTTAGCGGGAAAGATCGACGACGACCGCGTGCAGATTTATAAGGTGAGATGTTTCGAAACCCCGACGAGCGTGGCCACTTACCAAGTTGACTGAGAACAATCCACAGATTACGCGGATTACATAGATAAGAAATCCATCAGCCGCGAAAAGGCAAAAAGCACAAACTGAAAACTCAATCAGCGAAAGAACTGAATAGAAGAAAACTGCGGGCGTCCCTCTTCAGATACTTTTGTGCCTCTTTGCGGCTATTCCTTTTTGAATGTTCTTAATCTGTGCAATCTGCGTAATCTGTGGATGAAGTTTACTCTTCGCCGATTTCTTCCAGGTACTCGTCATACAATTCACGATCGCGCTCTCGCATTCCGCTAATTCGCGCGCCGATCAGGTAACCCTCGTCTAACTTTTCGTAACGCACCGGTGTCGCTTGAATCTCGATAGCTAGCCCATTCGGCAGATCCAGTTCGATCGCCATCGACGCTTCTCCGCCCATCAAATATTCCTCGTCGATGTTCTGCGCATGCAGCACCAGCGCCAACCCATGCTCGCTAAGATTCACCGTGTATCCGGCGCAGGCGCGCAAATGCTGCACGCCGCTCTCGCTTGAATCGGCTTCGCGCAAGAGCACGCTGAACTCCAGTTTGGCCTGGAGCGTTGCTTCCAATCTGGGAGACTGGCGGCGGTCGTCGGGGTATGGCGGCACGAGCGTGTCCTTTCAACTTCGGATCTACGGTTTGGATTCTGTTTCTAGTTCTGACTGACTGCTTCGAGACCAATCTTGTATTTCTTGATCTTGCTGTAGAGCCGTGGCCGATAAATGCCGAGCATGTTCGCGGCCTTCTGTTTGTTTCCGCCAGTGCGTTGCAGCGTACGCTCGATCACAAATTTTTCGATGTCTTCAAGCGTCATATTCGGCGGAACATCCCACGACAGAGAAGGCGCGGCGGCGCTTGCGCTGCCATTGTCGAAAGGCAGATCGACTGGTTCGATGCGTTCTCCTTTCGCGAGCAATACGGCGCGTTCAATTACATTCTGGAGTTCGCGCACGTTGCCGGGCCACGGATGAGCAAACAACCTTTGATATGCCGACTGTGAGACGCCGGCGATGGGGCGGTCGTATTTTTCGGAGTATTGATTGAGGAAATGATCGGTGAGTAACTGAATGTCTTCCATGCGTTCGCGCAGGGGCGGGACGTGAATTGTAATCGTCGAGATGCGATAAAACAGATCGTCGCGCAGCAGCCCGTCGCGAATTGCGTCGGCGGGCAAGCGATTGGTTGATGTAATCAAACGAAAATCGACGGGATAGCTTTTCTCTGATCCGATCTTGCGGCAAGTGCGTTCCTGTAGGACGCGCAGAAGTTTCGGCTGTAGTTCTATCGGCATTTCCGCGATTTCATCGAGCATCAGGGATCCGCCCGCTGCGTGCTGCACCAAGCCTTCCTTGTCCGCGTGCGCGCCGGTGAACGCGCCCTTCGTGTGACCGAACAACTCTGACTCAATCAGCTCCTTCGGCAGCGCGGCGCAATTAACTTTGATGAAGGGCTTTTTGGCGCGCAGCGAATTGTAGTGAATCGCATTGGCGATCAATTCCTTGCCCGTGCCCGACTCGCCGACGATCAGAACATTCGCATCTGACTTGGCGACAGATTCGATCGTCTCATAAATCGTCTGCATCTCTTTAGACGAGCCGATGATGTTGAAGTATTCGGCGCGCGTCGAAAGTTGTCGCCGCATGTTTGCGGTTTCCGCCATTAACTCGCGGCGCTCGAGGGCTTTCTCAACCAGCGGCGACAGCTCTTCAAAATCGAACGGCTTTTCGACGAAGTAGAAAGCACCGGCTTTCGTTGCTTCGACCGCGGTCTGCACAGAGCCGTAACCGGTCACGACGATCACTTCGGTGTTTGGCTTCGCGTCTTTCATGTGCCGCAGCAGCGTCAAGCCATCCATGTCCGGCAGTTGCAGATCGCAAATCACCAGGTGATGGGCGCCGCCGTCAAAAAGATCGATTGCTTCGGCGCCGCTGGCCGCGGTGTCGACCGCGTAACCCTCTTCAACCAGATGTTGCCGCAACGAGTCGCTCATCATTGGCTCGTCGTCGACAACCAGGATGCGCATGTCTTGATATTTTGATTTGCTCATCGGTGGTCTATTCGAATCCTAGGTTTTCAGTTGATAACGGCAGCCACGCCCGGATAGTGTCAGCCTCGCACTGCAATCGGCCGCCGTGCGCTTCGATGATTCGTGCAGCGACCGCAGTGTGCACCGTTCCACAACCGGTCGGACTCTTAAAAGGATTATTCCGAGAACTAAGTTTCACGCCGCTCCATTCGATCAAAGCGGTGACGGTATCGCCCTCCGAATGCAGCCGCGCGCTCAGAGATATAACGTTGTTCTCTTTCGGACGAACGGCCGTCCGCACGTCATCTGTCACGGCCTTGATTGCTTCAGTCAGCGCTGCGGGATCGAAATGTCCGAGCACCATTCCATCTTCAATCTGCGCAGCGATAGTCGCTCGCGGCAAGCCGCCGGTCTCGCGTGCGGCCGCCTCAGCAACGACATCGGAAATAATTTTGCTCAAATCAACTTGCGGCTGAAGATGCAATTCCACCGGCCGAGCGTAGCGGACGAGCGCGGTCATGTCCTTCGCCGCGCGGTCCAAACCGGCAATCAGTTTCGCCAAAGTTTCGCGCTCCTCGATTGATTGATTTGTGCTCTCCAGCCGCTTGCGCAAGAATGTGGCGTACAATTTGATTCCGTTTAGTTGGTTCTTTAGATCGTGAACGATTTGCAGCGTGGCGCGCCCCAATTCTTCCAGAGCGACCGTATCTGTAACCTTGGCTGGTGCTGGCTTCATCGTTAAGCGCGAAATTCTAGGAAGAGAACCGTACGAAATGAACGCGATTATTTCACCTTTCTGTGTCGCATTTCGATGCGACATCGTAGCAGACGGTCGCGGCCGTACGCTAGTAATGCGAAAAAGCGTTGGTTTCGGACCAGATCACGCGCAGACATGAAGCGAGAAAAGAAACCGTTCCTGCTGGTGGAAGATTTCGAGGACAGCCGTTTCATGATGAGACGGCTGCTTGAGATGGCGGGCTATAACGTCATCGAAGCCACGGATGGCGAGCAAGCAGTCAGGATCGCGGTCGAGGCTCGCCCGGCTCTTATTCTGATGGATCTTAGTCTGCCTAAGATGGACGGACTGGCAGCGACGCGAAGTATCCGTCAGAAGAGAGGTCTGAAGCGAGTTCCGATCGTTGCTGTATCGGCGCACGATTCGGATGAATCGCGAGCCGAGGCGCTCGATGCCGGTTGTAATGAATACGTAACGAAGCCGATCGATTTCGATCGACTGAACGATTTAATCCAGAAATTTCTTGGCCCGAAGGCCTGATCCCGCTCAGCCCTCGTCATGTACGGTAATCGCTCGTCAGCCGCCCCATAACGCGGCAGAAATCTCACTTCCAAAACAGCAGCAACAAATCCGGCCGTGGAAAGATCAAGGTATCTGCGCATGGCCGACACGGGCACATGAATTGATGGTCCAGGGACATGAAGGAGGGTCCGCCAAAGCCCGCCCCCGACGGGCAAAGAGTTTCAGGTGACAACAACAAAGTGAAGTCCTCAATCAACATCCCACAAAAAGCGTTACCTATTCACGACTCACCAATCAATCGAGACCGAGCGGCGATGGATTTCGCGAAAGGCATGAGTCACGAACTGCGCACACCGCTGAACGTGATTATCGGCATCTGCCAATTCCTCGAGCGCGATCGCAAGACTCCGCTGTCACCGATGCATCGCGATGCGGTGGATCGAATGGAGCGGAACGCTCGCTCGCTCCTCGAATCGATAAATCATTTGCTCGAACATTTGCGTAGTCGTCAGTTGCACTGATCGACGCAGGACCGCGTCAACTAATTCCGTGTAAATCTGTTCATCTTTCCACTACTGAAGAAAAAAACATCCGTCGGCGCCGAGCACGGTTTCCATTGCAGTCGAAGCGAATTGGATTGAACGCTAGTCGCGTCCAGGCAGTCAGTACCCTTGATTCGATCAAACCGATCGACAGCTTCACTCGCCCGCAGGGTTAATTGATCGCCGGCGGAATTTAGCTCGATTGGATCGTTCGCAGCGTGCAGACTCTGAAACGACACGAGGTCGACCTGCTTGATCGACTTTTCCTTTTGGAAGAACTGCAGCGCTTCCGGCAGCCCATTATGAAATAGCGGTACGCCGCGCAAGTTGTCAGGAGCATTCAGAATCAGCACCCGATCGTTCGAAGCTGATGCGGCCAAATCATTCTTCAACGCGAAAACGAGTTGAGATGCCTGCCTCCAGACGCGCGTCGTTCGATACAAATTGATCGAGTAGAAACCCGCGACGCAGATCAAGATCAAAAGCCAGACTCTTCGGTCGCGAATCCAGATCACGGATAGATGCGCAAGCAGTAAAACCGAAAATACCGTCGGTAGATACAAAAATCGCTCGCCAAGCGTTTCGTAAAGGTTCAGTCTCAAACTGATCACCGGCAGCAGCGAAACCAAAAACGACACGAGGAGTGTCAGCAGCAATCGGTTTTGCGTCTTTCGTTTCGATGGGCCGTACCACTTACGCCTGACAACGATCGCGATCGTTATCAGTCCAAGCGAGACAAGCACGATCAGATAGAAAAGCGGCGATTGCAGCGGCTTGAAGAGAAAGAGGGACCAGCTCGCCGGCAGCGTTGGCAGAACGGATCTGGTTGACGCCTCGAGCAGGCGATCGCGAATCCACCGCGGTGAGAAGTTCAGGTGTTGACTGGCGCCGTATCCGCCAACAACCGCCCCGATGAAGTACGCGCGTAAAGCGATGAAAGCTACCAGAACACCAGCGAAACTCTCGAATGATTTGAGTAATACGGTTCTGGTCTTCCCGGGCGTGGCATTTCGAAAACTGAGGACGAGCATGATGAATGGCAGACATATCGCGGACTCTTTCGCCAAGAGCGCCAGCCAAAAGCTCAGGAGAGAAACAATCAAGAGCAACGTACGACGGTGTTTCTCATATGCAAGATACGACCACAGTGATACCAACACGAAGGACGTAGCGATCAAGTCTGCGCGTCCCGAAATAAATACCAGAAACGAATTCGCTCCGTGAAGAACCGCGTTAGTCAGGTGATAGCCAAAGGGATGCGCGCCCCAAAGCCGGCCATCGATGACGTAGCTCCAGATGAAGAGCGGACGGAAGAAACCTCCGTACTCGTGACCCCAGGTGACCGAGAAGTCTCCGCCCAGGACTTTGCCGATCTGCGCGAAGTCATCCGACAGAAAATAGTTATTGAGGTTGATTGAGAACGCGACGAGTGCGCCAATGACAAACAACCCCGGAAGATAAAATTGAGTTGACCGCCGCAACGATTTCATAGATCGCACGGCGGTACTGTTGACTCAATCAAGGCTTCTGTCAATTCCAGTTGCGCTGCGGGCGAATTCGTTTGTCGCTGACCCACTCGTCCCAACCGTCGTCATAGCTTACGTAGTGAATCAGGTGTACGCCACGTTCCACTTTAAGTATTTTCGCTGCGTACCACTTGCCTTCCCAATTCACTTCGACAGTCGCGCCGACCGGATAGGCGGCGGTCTTAAGACTGCGAATCTGGGTTGCGGTCACCCACTCGTCGTCCGAATCTTCCCAACCGTAGTAATGCACGTGATAGCGGTTGCCACGCACATCAAAGATGCGTGCTTTGTACCAGTCGCCTTCGGAACGCACTTCGACTCGACGGCTGACCTGCGGATTGATCTTCTGCTGCGCTGGGCCAATCAACATACCGGCGGGAAAATTTCCGGTCGTCACGAAGACCGATCGCTGGCCTTCGGCGAAAGCCATGTCTTCCTTTATGTCTTCGGCGAGTTCGGACAGAGTGACCTCGCCGTCCCCGTCGATATCCGCGAACGATCGTCCTTGAAAGCCCGCCAGCAGCATTTCTGTGAAGGTCCAGTTTTGAGTCGATTCCTGACTCGCGGAAGATGAAGTGAGCGACGCGTACGAAACTCGCCGGCCGAGCCGCTGCGTTTGCGTGGCGAGGTCACCTGAATAACAAGTGTCGGCGACCAGCATAGCGCGCGAACCACCGAAGTTCTTTTCGATGTCGCGCACGATTGAATCGGTGACCCAGCCGTCAACGTTATTGCCGGCGTCGTACGTCGCGAAGTAGGTCGTGCGCGCATCGTCTGATTTGTAACCGTGGCCGGTGTAGTAGAAGAAGAGCAGATCGTCCGGACCAGCTTTCGACAGAAACTCCGGAAAAGAATTATGGACTCGACGCGAAGTAGCCTGCGTGTCCTTCAGAAACATTATTTGTTCTTCGGGAACGCGCTGCTGGCGAAAATATTCAACCAACTGCGCGTCGCGCCGGTTCGTTTGCGGAAACGAATCGAACATGTCGCGATGTTGCCACTTCAATACCCCAACGACGTAGACCCACGTGCGGCGCGGTTGCCAGTCTCGGGTTGCCGGTGCGGCTTGCGACAGAGCGCAAGCTACGAGGATGAGGACTGAAGCACTTAATGTTCTAAAGCTGCGAAGCAGATGTCTTCTCAAGATTAATTGTTCCTGTAGACCGAGACTCAGTAGAACGGAGAGAGAGCAAAGCGATCGGGGAAAGCGGATGGCCTTTTGGCCGAGCGATTATACGCCATTTTGTGTCAGAAGCGTGACTGTGAGGAAGATCATCGTCGGCCGCCAACTCGATCAATTGATCCGATCGCTACCGCTCCCGGTGCTGAATCGGGCCAAGCGTCGTAAAGATAAATCGCGAACGGAATCCACCAGATCAAATCGTTCGTCGCGCAGAGAACGATCGTCGATCTGGGCCAAGTGCCTTTCCAAATCAACATCGCCAGGCCAATCGGACCGAGAATCTTTCCGAGCAAACCAACTGCGGCGAGCAGCCATCCTCGCTCTGGGAGGCGCGCGATTTCAAAGTAGATGATGCCGTAGAGTCCGACTACCATTCCCAGGCAGGCGAAGATCGCAGGATGATTAAGTGGCGGCATTCCGGAAAATCGAAACAGCCACTGCGGATCGTAAATGGCGTGAAGGCCCCAGGCGATGTTGTAGGATGCCGGCGGCGAGAAACACGAGGCGATGAAATCTTCGGCGGCGGATCAGCAACACTTATGTTATCGCTCGGCTAGGCCGTCTGGCGACCATCGATGATTTCAGGAGTGATCCGATAAAGCGCGATGCCGACTCCGCGGCCCAGCGAATCAACTTGCGTCGCGCTAATTGCCGGAGTGAGTGAAGGATTTCTTTCAGTAATGAACTTCATCGCGCGCTCTGTTTCGTCCTGCTTAGTAAGTTCAACCGCGCGTCCGATGACCATGACGCTGCGCCAATGCGTTGGGTCCGTGACCTCTTCGACTTGCAAGCAAACCTGAGGGTTTGATTCGATGAATTGCGTTTTCATTCCTTCCGTCGTCAGGAAATAAAATTCTTTGCCGTCGTACGCGTAATGCATCGGCACGACGTAGGGACGACCTTCGCGCGCGCAGCCGAGATGGCCGAAATTCTGCCGTTGCAACAGCGCGTGCATGTCAGCCGGGCTCATGTCTTCAACTTTCAGCATGGGCGAATCATATACCTTGGCGAGAAGGGAATTCAAAACGAAAAGACCAGAGCCAATCCTCTGATTCAACTCAGTGAGCGCGCAATTGTCTTAAATCGCAAAGCCTTTCGGAGCTAACGGCAGCGAGCGCAAGCGCGTACCGCTCGCGTTGAAAATTGCGTTTGCAACCGCGGGGGCTAAACCGACAATCGGCGTTTCACCGGCGCCTGCCGAAGGAATGTCTTTGCGATCGACGAGCACGACTTCGATCAGCGGCAAGTCGGCGAATCGCGGCACGCGATAGCTGGAAAATTTTGGGTTGAGAACACGGCCGTTTTCGAATTGGATTGATTCGAACAGCGCGCCGCCGATCGCCTGCGTGATCGCGCCTTCGATTTGATTCCTGAGCTGAAGCGGATTTACGACCGCCCCGCAATCAAACGCTTCGACGACGCGAACGATCCGCACGCGTTTGTTCTTTGGATCTTCTTTCGCGCTCGCGGTTTCGATGGCAATCTCGGCGCAAGTCGCGATGTACGAGGCTTTCTCAAATCCGCAAGAGATTCCGAATCCATGATTCACCGAAGGGTTTGCTTTGCCCCAGCCGAACTGCTTCGCAGCGGCTTGCAGCACGTCGCGAAGTCGTTGGTCCTTGGTGTTTTTCAATCTAAATTCGAGGGGGTCAATTTTGACTTCGCGCGCCAATTCATCGATGTGAACTTCGCGCGCAAAATGATTTGCCGTCGCCGCGAGCCCGCGATACGAGCCCTGGCGCAAAGGCGAGTTCGATTGATGGAAGCGAATGTCGTTGTTGGGAATGTCGTACTTGATTTGAATTCCGGCCGGGCCAGAGTTGTAGTTGTGAAATTCCCAGGCCGTGATCGTTCCGTCGTTCTTGACTCCGCTCTTAATGTCGATCGCGCCCGCGGGACGAAAGTATGCCCAGGTGAATTCTTCTTCGCGCGTCCAAACCAACTTCACCGGTTTGCCGGCGGCTTTCGCCAAGCGCGCAGCTTCGACCGCGCATTCGCCTGTGTGCTTGCCGCCGTAACCTGATCCCGTGTCGGGAACGATCACGCGAATTTTGTCTTCCGGAATATGAAAAGCTTCCGCAAGGTCGCCGCGCACGCCGAACGGTCTCTGGGTTCCTGTCCAAACAGTCAGCCGGTCGCCATTCCATTCGGCGACTGCAGCGCGCGGCTCAAGTGGCGCGTGCGCGATGTATGCGACGGTGTAAGTCTGCTCCAGTTTCTTGTCGGCCGCGGCTAATCCGTCAGCGATCGAACCTTGCGGTTGGGATCCGCCACCGCCGCCTTCTCCACTACCGCGTGCACTTGTTGCAGGCTTGCGCAGCAACTCGAACAACTCAGCATTCGAAGGTTGCGCCGGCGATTTCCAATCGACCGCGATCACGTTGGCAGCTTTCGTCGCGGTCTGCTGATCCGGCGCAACGACGCCGATGAAATTCCCATCCGTAACTACCTTCACATTGGGCATCGCTTCAGCCGCTTTGGTGTCGGATGAAAGAAGCGTCGCATTGTATGCAGCTGGGCGAACTACTTTGCCGTACAGCATTCCTTCGCGTTTGATGTCGGTCGGGTATTGATGTTTGCCGGTAACGAATTTGGCCGCATCGACCTTCGTTATTGACGCACCGGCGATGGTCCAATCCTTCGGTTGGGTGATCGCGATATCGTCGGGAATTACTTTGACAAGCCGGCGGCCTTTTGCGACCTCAGCCAGCGTCAACGTCTTCGATTTGTCGTGATTGACGAATCGCGCATCGATGATTCGCAAATCCGCGGGCGCGACTTTCAACTGTTCGGCGGCGATCGCGATGAGCATCTCGCGAGCAGCGGCTGCTGCTTTGCGAAGCTGCGGCGCCATCGTTGGCGTGCTGCGGCTGCCGAAGGTTCCCATGTCGAATGGCACCAGATCGGTGTCGCCCATTACCAGACGAACCGAAGTGATTGGCACGTGCAACTCATCGGCGACAGATTGTGTCAGCGTCGTGCGCGTGTTTTGGCCGACTTCAACTTTACCGGTGAACGCCGTCACGCCACCATCTTCATCGATATGAATCCATGCGCCGATGTCGTTCGGCAGACGTTCATTAGATCCACCGCGGCCCGACTCTCCTTGTCGTTGCTGCGCGATTGCCCGAGTCACCGGGACGACGAAAACAATTCCCAGGCCGAATGCTTTGATAAAATCGCGCCGATCGAATGCGAACTTGTAATGGGGCGCTTCAAAGAGTTCGTAGCGTTCCGGCTCGATTTCGTCGATTAGTTCTTGTTCGTCAATCATGTTCTTTACCTTCGTGGTGCAGGGCTTCAGTCTGTAATTCCGGAGCACAGGCTAATCTATGCTGCTGAAACACTCTCAATCGCTTCGATAATTCGCTGATAAGTGCCGCACCGGCAGATGTTGCCGTTCATGGCCGTGACGATCTCGTCGCGATTTGGCTTCGGATTCTTATTGAGCAGCGCGCTCGCCGACATCAACATTCCCGACGTGCAATACGCGCATTGCATCGCGTCTGCTTTGATGAAGGCTTCCTGAAGCGGCGTCAGCTTGCCATCTTTATCCAGGCCATCGATCGTGGTTATCTGCTTGCCAGCCGCGCGGCCGACTTGCGTGATACACGATCGCGTCGCAACGCCGTCGATTAAAACCGTGCAGGCGCCGCACTGGCCTTCGCCGCAGCCATACTTGCTGCCGGTCAGATCGAGATCGTTGCGCAAGACGGAAAGCAGACTAACGGTTGAGTCGACGTCAACCGAAAGCTTCTTCCCGTTGACGTTGAGGGAAGTAATCTTAGCCATACACCCTCCCTTTAAGAAAGATTTAGTGGATTGGTAAATAAGTATAGCTCCGCTTCACAAAATTCAACATCGCACATTGCCATGTCACGTAATAAAATACAGACTGCTAAGCGCGATAAATACAAAGCGGGACTCGGGGCTACTCTTTGCGGGCGATGCGCTCCGCAAAGCTTACGACAAATTGTGATGCTTTCGCGAACCCTGTTGCTGTTTAGTTTTGCCGTTCTTTGTATCGCGGTAATCCCGCGATGCGCACGCGCCCAAGCCGGGCCGCCGCTCCTTACTGACGATCCGGAAACGCCGGACAAAGGCCATTGGGAAATTAATTTAGTGCTGACTTTGAGACAGACCCGCGACGGCCGACTATTCGGCGCGCCGCTGGTGGACGCGAATTACGGATTGGCTGAACGGGTACAGATCAAGGCCGAAGTGCCGTGGCTCGTGCGTCAGGATCGAAACGGCGGACGGACGCAATCCGGAATTGGCAGCACGAATATTGGCATCAAGTGGCGTTTCATAGACAAGGAGCGACACGGGTTTTCGATGTCCATATATCCGCAACTTGAATTCAGGCTCTCAGCGGCATCAGTGCGGAAAGGTTTAATTGAATCAGGTGCGGAACTTCGACTGCCAGTTGAAATAAGCCGTAAGTACGGCAAGTTCGCGATCGACGGCGAAGTGGGTTACCAAATCGTGCAACGGGGAAAGGACGAGTGGATCTATGGTCTGGCTATTGAGCGCAAGGTCAATAAACGACTGGAGCTGGTGGGCGAAGTTCACGGCGAATCGACACGTGATCTCAATGACAACAAGATCGTTTTCAACGTTGGCGGTCGCTACGAGCTAAGTAAGCGTTACACAATTCTGTTTTCCTCCGGACGGGGATTACGTCACGCGTCAGGCGATGTGCCTACATGGATTGCCTACACAGGTTTGCAACTCCATTTCTAATCAGTAATCATCGTCGTTCTCTGGCCATGCCGGCTCTTCACAAATTCACTCGTCAGATTTACCATTTAACATTCCAAGAATTCGAATCCTTAACTGGTGGACGAGGAATAATTCATGAAACGACTCTCGAAGCTTTTGCCCGCTGCTTTGTTTGTTTTCATCTGCACTCCTTTGTTGTTGGCACAGCCAGGAGAGATGACTCAGGCCCAGCGCGAACTGGCTGACTACATCAGGAAAAATTACACCAAGAGCGAAGTGTTGATTCCGATGCGCGACGGCGTGAAGTTATTCGTGTGCATCTATGAGCCGAAAGACAAGAAGCAGAAGTATCCGATCATGTTCGATCGCACGCCGTACAGCGTCGGGCCTTACGGCGCGAACAGCTACAAGACGTCGTTGGGACCGGATGAGCTGTTCGCGCGTGAAGGTTACATCTTCGTTTACCAGGACGTGCGCGGCCGCTATATGAGCGAAGGTGTCTACGAAGACGTGCGGCCATACATTCCGAATAAGAAAGGAAATCAGATCGACGAGACTACCGATACGTATGACACGGTCGATTGGCTGATCAAAAACGTGCCGAACAACAACGGCCGCGTCGGTGTTTGGGGAATCTCTTATCCCGGCTTTTACACTTCGATGGCCGGCATCGACGGTCATCCGGCTGTCAAAGCTATCTCGCCGCAGGCGCCAGTCTCAGATTGGTTTCATGGCGACGACATGCACCACAACGGGGCGCTTTTTCTCGCGCAGAATTTTTCTTTCTTTAGGGGCTTTGGCCAGCCCCGTCCCGTTCCCACTTCGAATGACGATTATGTCAAGCCATTCAATTACGGCACTCAAGATGGATACAAGTTCTATCTCGAGATGGGCGGTCTGAAGAACGCCGGCGATATCTATGAGAAGCAGTTCGGGTTTCGCCTCAAGTTCTGGGACCAGATGATGCAGCACCCGAACTACGATCAGTTTTGGAAAGAGCGAAATATCTTTCCGAATCTGAAGAACATTCACGCGGCGGTCATGACCGTCGGCGGATGGTACGACAACGAGGATTTGTTTGGCGCCCTGGGAACTTATCAAAGTATCGAAAAGCAAAATCCTGGAACATTTAATGTGCTCGTGATGGGTCCGTGGTTTCATGGCGGCTGGGCGCGATCAGACGGCGACTGGCTCGGTACGGCGTACTTTGGAACGAAGACCGGTGTCTACTATCGCGAACATTTCGAGTTGCCTTTCTTCAATTATTTTTTGAAAGACAAAGGCGACATTTCGCAAATCAAAGAAGTCAATGTATTTGACACCGGCGCGGATGAGTGGAGCGATCTGCCGAATTGGTCACCAACCGTCTCAACCGAAACGCCGGTTTATTTGATGTCGAATGGCCAACTTTCATTCGGCAACGGTGCGAACGGCGCTCGTCCATCTACCGGCAAACTTCCGCCGGCGGGCGCCGGCCCACGGCAACCGTGGTATGACGAATATGTAAGCGATCCCTGGAACCCGGTTCCTTACACCGAGAAAAGAAATGGCGACACGATCCGCTATCCGCGCGATTTCATGACTGAGGATCAGCGTTTTGCGGCGACACGTCCCGACGTGCTCGTCTATCAAACGGCAGCATTGACTGAAGATCTCACCGTTGCGGGCAGCATCAAGCCTGAGTTATTTGTTTCTTCCAGCGGCACTGATTCAGACTTCATCGTCAAGCTGATTGATGTATTTCCCGACGACTATCAATATCCGGAAACTGGAAACAAATTGCCAAACGGACAACCAGAAAGAGTGCGACCGCCTCAGGATTCAACCGGATCGATCCTCACGCCGGGCGGATATGAAATGCTTTTGCGCGGCGAGCCTTTCCCGGCGCGGTTCCGCAACAGTTTTGAGAAACCAGAACCGCTGCGGCCGAACATTCCGGCGAAGATTTCTTACGTGATGCCGGGCATTGTGCATACGTTCAAGAAAGGCCACCGCATCATGGTGCAGATTCAGAGCACGTGGTTTCCGCTGGTCGCGCGCAGTCCGCAGAAGTTCATGCCGAATTACAAACTCGGCATCGACACCGATTTTCAGAAAGCGACCGAGCGCATCTATCACTCAGCGCAGTATCCGTCGCGGATTGTGCTGCCGGTGTTGAAGCGGTGAATTATCTCCTTGTACGATGGCAGTGTTAAGATGTGTCTATGGCGAAGAAGAAAGTAGCTAAGGTAAGGGAAGTTCTCATTCACGGCGGAGGTCCGGACTTGCCTCCTCTGGCGGGCGAGGATCGAAATGGCACGCGCTACGAGTACCAGCGAATCAGAAATCCAGTCGCTCCTGGCGAACGAGAGAAAATGCTCGAGAAGCGAAAGAAGTTAACTTTGAAGGCATTCCAGATTGCATACGAGAACCAGCATCAGCGTAAGAGTGCTTGATGTCGTATTTCACTTACGACACGTCTGTTATCATTTCACGGAAACTAGCGGATCTCCCCGGCCTTCCTGGTAGCTTTCTCATGTCCGCAGTAGTTCTGATGGAGCTGACCGCTAGTGCGAGAGACGACTCTGAGCGGAAACTTTATGAGCGGCTCTTTCGGCAGTATCAGCAAGACAATTCCTTGATCGTGCCGGACGATGACGACTGGCTTCTCGCATCGCGGATTCTGTTTTGGTTGACGCAGGGTCGAAGGCGTACAGCTAGGGGCAAGCTCAAACGAATGCCAACCGGCGCTGCACAACGCATGGCGCTCGATGTTCTTATCGCAGTCAGCGCGCGTCGGTGGAAGGCGACCGTAGTTACTGAAAACTACGACGACTTCAAAGCGATTCAGCGATATTGCAACACGAAAGTTGCGAAGGCTTCGGATTTCTTTCGGCGTCGTTAGACCAATTCTGCCGTCACTCAGTCTCAGCCGGGGTTCAGCCGACTTTGCTTGTCAGGCCGTACTAGTCATCGCCCGGTCAAGTGCTCGCGCTCCTCACTTCCCGAATCGCGAATCGCTCATCGTGACGTCCGCGCGTGCCCAGGCTTTCTTGAATCGCGCTTCGACCAGCGCCGCGTCATCATGCTTGCCTTGCGCTTTGAGGGCTTGCATCAAGCCATACAGCGCCCAACCATTTTCGCGATTACGCTTCAGGTCTTCCCAGTAAACAGTTTCCGCTTCGCCCGGGCGTTTCGCTTCCAAGAGCACAGCGCCCAGCGCCTGGCGCGGCGGGTAATGAAACTCCGCCGGTTCTGTGTAAACGAGCGCGTCTTCCAGCCGCACTGCACGCTCAAGGTGCGAGACGGCTTCATCGTAATTCTTTTTCGCTGCCGCAATATTGCCGGCCAGAACTTCCTGGGCGATCGTTAGTACCGCACGGCCCGTGTTCGGTGAAAACAGCGGCTGATCGAGCGACTTGTCGGCCATCAACCCGCTCAATTTTGCTAACTCCTGCTCGGCCGAATCCATCTGATCTTTTCCAAAGAACGCCGTGCCGCGCGCGTAGTGCCACATGCCGGTCAGATACGCACTAACTGCCGGCGGCTCAGGTTCGCGCAGCATCTCGTCCCACTTTCCGAAACGCGTGAGCGCGTAGTAAGGCACGACGCGAAAACCTGCGAGCAGCGGGACTGCTTTCAATGTTTCGTCGTTCACTTGCGATGCTGCTTTGCGCGCCGCTGCAATCGCGATCTTGCTGTTGCCTTCAGCCGTTGCTGCGAACCAGAGAAAATGCAGGTTATGGGGATAGTAAGCCATCGGGTAGAGGCCCTGCGCGCGACACTGCGAGATATAATCTTCGTCCGCGGCGATCGCCATTTCGTTGCTGCGCTGCGCGTCGGCATAGCGCCCCACGCGTTGGTAGATATGCGCCGGCATGTGGACCATGTGGCCGGCAGCAGGCATCAACGTGAGCAAACGGTCAGCAGCCGCTTCGGCCTTGTCAGCCTGATAGGCCTCCATGAGGTGAATGTAAAGATGGAGCGCGCCCGGATGTTGCGGATTGTGGGCAATGATTTTTTCCGTGAGCGCGACAATTTCCGCCGTTCGTTCGTAAGGCTTACCGTCGCGTGTCCAGTAACCCCACGGGCGCAGGTCCATTACTGATTCGACGTAAAGCATCGCGATGTCCTCATCGTCTGGAAACTGCAAATGCACCTGGCGCATCGCGTCGGCGTAAGCGACATCCCGCGTGCGGCGATCTTCAGCTCGGCCGGAATAGCGTTGTGTCAGTGCGTCGATCAATGCCTGTTCGCGCGGCAAGGCTTTTGACTTCAGCGCGATCGCTTTTTGAATTACTTCGAGCGCCTTCGGTTCACTGGCCGGATCCATCGGCGCATTTATGTTTGGACCGAGCGCCAGAGCTTCGCCCCAATAGGCAATCGCGAGGTTCGGATCGAGCCGTTCCGCCTCTCGATACGCGCGTCCAGCTTCGGCGTGATTAAAGGCGTATGAAAGGTTCAATCCCTGATTCATGAAGAGCTGCGCCTGACGGTTTTTCGTCGACACCGGAAACACATGAGTCCCGAGATTCTGCAGCCGTGGCGCGATCGCACCTGTCGGTGAAATTGCCTGTTGAGCCGGTTCTTTATAATGAACGTGATTCGGCATTGGCTGCTGATCTTGAGCCAAGCTGGCTGTCTCAATGCCAAAGATCATAGCGGTGACCGCGAAAGTAATCAGGATTAATCGTGCAGTTTTCATGGCGACTCCTCTTTGTCTATGGCTGGCGTTCCTGAAGGATGGGAATTCTACTCCAACCCTGCGATATAATCACCACCAGGATTGGACTCAGACACGATTTCATGAGGAGACTACTTTGCGCCGACCAAAAGAGTTGATTTTCAACATTTCCGTTTTCATTCTTGTCGCTTTCGCAATATCTCAGGCGAGTGCGCAAACGCAACTATCTGCCGACCTGACAGAGAAGATCGACAAAGTCGCCACCGACACGCTCGCGCGCACCGGAGTGCCGAGCGCGTCTGTGGCAATCGTGAAAGATGGGCAGATTGTTTACGCGAAAGCTTATGGCGATGCGAAGCTTGAGCCGAAAACTCCGGCGACGCCCGCGATGCGCTACAGTATCGGATCGATAAGCAAACAGTTTACAGCCGCGGCGATTCTGCTCTTGCAAGAGCAGGGAAAGCTTTCACTTGATGACAAAGTCGGGAAGTACGTTCCGGATTTGACGCGCGCGAACGAAGTAACGATCCGGCAACTCTTGTCGCACACGTCGGGCTATCAGGATTACTGGCCGCAGGATTATGTGATGCCGGGAATGCTCCAGCCGACGAGCGCCCAAAAGATTATGGACGCGTGGGCCAGGAAGCCGCTAGATTTCGAGCCCGGCACGAAATGGCAATACAGCAACACCAACTATGTGATCGCCGGTGTGATTGTCGAGAAAGTTGCGCGCATGCCCTTGCTTCAGTTTCTGCAGCAGAAAGTTTTCACGCCGCTCGGGATGACGAGCGTCATGGATACCGATCAGAGCAAACTTGGCGACACAGATCCTATTGGCTATTTGCGGTTTGGCCTCGGGCCGCTACGTCCGGCGCCGAAAGAAGGAAAGGGTTGGTTATTCGCAGCGGGTGAGTTGGCAATGCCGGCGGCCGATTTGGCGAAGTGGGATATCTCGATGATGGACCAGAAGCTTTTGAAGCCTGCGTCGTATCGGGAAATGCAAACCGACGTGCTGCTCAAGAATGGTCTGGATACTCACTATGGACTCGCCGTGGATGTGAATTCTCAGGGAGGGCACCGAGCAATCTCGCACGGCGGCGAAGTGTCCGGCTTCACCGCGCAGAACACTGTCTTTCCCGATGATCGCGCGGCGATTGTAGTGCTCACGAATCAGGATGCGGCGAGCGCGTCAGGCGCAATCGCCGGCGGGATTGCCCAGATTCTGTTTGCGACGAACGATCCGGCAACGCCGGCGAAGTTGGAACAGACACAGAAGATTTTCGCCGACCTGCAGCAAGGCAAAATCGATCGTGCGTTGTTCACGGATAACGCGAATTTCTATTTCAGTGAACAGGCGTTGAAAGATTTTGCGAGCGCTCTCGGGCCTTTGGGCGAGCCTCAGTCATTCACGCAAACGAGCCAGGGGCTGCGCGGGGGCATGACGCTCCGCGTTTACATCATTCGCTTTCCCCAGCGAGCGTTGCGTGCCTGGACCTATGAAATGCCGGACGGAAAGCTGGAGCAATATCAGATCGCACCGCAGAATTGAGCGACACGACGAGAGAGTATTGGCTGGCAATAGGTCACCCGTGATGAACGTTCGTTAGCTACCACTCGCTAGTCGGGCTCAGCGTCTCATCCTCCCAAACTTCCCCATGTTTGCGCGCGAGATCGTTTCTCGTCTGTTCCAGCATCGCTATCAAATTTGTCACATTGGTATAGAGAGCCAGATGGGCTTTTTCTCTGGCTTTGTTATCTGGGATGACAAAGTCGTCTTCCATTACAGTCATGAACTCACGTCTTACAAGGTTCCAAAGTGGCGCTACCATTTTACTGTCATCTAGTTCACCTTGAGCATTGACGATATGCTGCGCTAAGAGCTTCATTCGTTCCTTATCACTCATGCTACCAAATAGAGATTGAAGCAGTTGTTCTCGATTTGGAGAATCCGCGCGAGCGGCTATTTTTCTGCGAACAGCATTAAGCGACTCTTCAGACATTGATTGAGCATAAACGTCCTTGAAAGTGTTACTGAGTTGAATAGACTCAGCGAGGCGAGCGACCTCATAGGCCAGATCATTTACGAGCCGATCATGCTCTTCCATCTCTAATTTGATCTCTGGATAAGACTCAAGAAATTGCATCTGATTGGGAGTTAAAGCATCGGCGCGCACGTAAAAACAGCGAATGCCGCCGAGTTCATGAGTTTGGTAGTTCCAGGAAAGAGTAAGATCATTTAACCTTTTCTGTTCTGGTTCGAGCTTGGCTAGAAAAGGACGAATTACGAAATTGAGCCAAGTGTGCGCGACCTTTTGATTTGGATATTTTTCGCGGCTCCGCAAGAGATCTAGATAACGATGAGGAGCCGGCTCGGAATGGCTACCGACACGGTGAAAGTAGATCCTTGTGAAGATATCCTGATGCGGAGCCAATGGACTGTCGCCGACGTCAATGACAATGACTACTTTATCACTCGGGATTGAAGTCGAAATGTCCGGCTCAGCTTCGTGTACGCGAAAATCCTGTAGAGGATATTCCAGGAGATTGGGAATTATTTGCTCCAACCATTCACGGGTCGACTGTCGACCCTTTATCACATTTGGAACGCCATCAATGCTTCCATCGTTCGCCACTCCAAGCACAATATGACCGCCGTGTGAATTAGCCATCGCCGAGAGAGCTTTCGCGAGACTTTCGCGAAAAGCTTTGTCATCTTTCACGAGGCGACCACTCTTTCGCTCAAACTGATCGTGCTCAGAGGGAAATGACCGAACTTCCGATTCTTTCCAACGCTCTTTCTTCATGTGTTGGGAATGTTCAGATTAAGTTTGACATGAGCCAATTGTCTTTCGACGCTGATCATTCGATCATTACTCAACCGCCAACTCCGGCACGTGCTCATCCTCATACTTCTCGATCAGGATGCCCACGACTTCCATGAACGACGCGAGGGGGTGCGATTCATCTTCACCGACTTCGTCGACTAACGAATCAAGCAATTCTACAAGCTGCCGGTATTCGGCCTCAGTGTGTGGCACGAACAACGTTCGAGACAGAGGAGCCCAAGCATCCGCAGTCTTGTTAACATCCAGATTCTGCATCTACCTATTCCTTCCAGCCCTGCTCGTCATATTCAGCGTGAGTAAGCACTGAGCGAATGTAAACCTTTCGCCGATTATAGTGGATCGCCGCGATTAGACGAACCCTGTTGCCGCCGATATTGAAAACGGTTAGCTTGCCCACTTGATCAGCAGACGCGAAGATCGTACGCAACTCGGCGAAGCTTGGAAAGTTGTTACGTTTTATCAGCCCATACCAATGCGCTAGAGAGGCTTTTGAGTCAGGGTGCGTCTTGGCAAACTCGTTGAGCCGTTTTCGACTGATCACATGCATTGGGAGGGATTCTAGATTGCTTTGGCCGAGCTTTGTATCACGGTTTCCTCTTTGCGGCGATGCAAAGAAACGGCAATCGGATCAAGACGGCTAGCGCTCTCGGATAAATGGCCAGAGTCTTCATCCTCTCACCGCATGTGATCCACGTCACAAACCTACATAAATTTCCGCTTTTCATGACAAACGGATGACACTCGCTTTCGCGGGTTTTCTAGAATAACCGCGTGATCGACCAACTGGTCATCGTCAATCTTCGACACGAGGCGCGGGAAAAGATGCCCGCGGTGCTCAACGGCCTCGAGTGGCAGACCTGCCTGCGCCGCATCCTGATTCTCAACGCCAACGAAAGCGCATCGACAATCGCCGCACTTGAACACGGCGAGATGGCGCTGCCCACCGTCGAAATCTTTCGCGGCCAACAAGCCTATCGATTCCTGCTCGAAGTCATCTGCGGATTAAACTCGCCGATCGTCGGCGAAACTGCTGTCATGGGCCAGTTCAAAGAATTCCTGCTCAGCGCAAAGTTCCCGAAAAATCATTGGGGTTCATTCCTGCGACAGCTCGCGACGAACTTGATGATCGATGCCAAGCGCATTCGTCACAATCATCTCCAGGGCATCGGCAGTCAATCCTACGGCAGCCTCGTGCGACAACAGGTGAAGGGAATACCGGCGGTCGCAGTGCTGGGCGCCGGCAAGCTGGCGCGCGAAATTCTTCCGTGGCTGATCGGCAAAACCAAAGTCCGAGTCTTCTATCGCAACTACGAACACGCGAAAGATTTGCTCGAGATATATCCTGAAATCGACCTCGTCAAATATTCCGATGCCGATGCTCGCTGGCCGCAAAACGAAGCGGCCTTAGTAATCGCGGCGCCACTGAGCGCCGGTGAAGTTTCTCGTTGGAGAGGCATGCAGCGTGCAACTTTCAACAAGTGCCTCGACCTTCGGGGCGAAGCCGCCAGCGATCCGGTATCCGGCGACGGCGACGTGATCAAGTTGCACGAGTTGTTCGAAGCATTGCGCACTGAACGTAAGCGTCTGGAAGGCCACGTTGAAGCCGCGCGCGCCGAAATCAAACAGTTGGTCCAGCGTCAATCGCAGCAGGCGCAATTCCGGCCATTCGGGTGGGAAGATTTATGCGCGTGACGATCGCGTCGCGTCGCAGTGACTTGGCACGAATTCAGGCGTATCAAGTCGGTGATGCTCTTCGCGCCGCGCATCCTCAAATCGACCTCAACTATTCCTTTCACGAATCTCTCGGCGACAAAAATCTGAACGACCCGCTCTGGAAAATGCCTGAGAAAGGCGTCTTCACGCAGGACTTTCGTGAGGGTCTGCTGCGCGGCGAATTTGATCTGGTTGTTCACTCGTGGAAAGACCTGGCGATCGAAAACGATCCCGAGACTGAAATCGTCGCGACGTTGCCACGCGCCGATGCGCGCGATCTTTTGCTGGCGAGAAATGATCGTTGGGCTGAGGTCGAACGCACTGGCGTGATGACGGTCCTGACTTCATCGCCGAGACGTGCTCACAACCTCGATTCTTTTTTGCGCGACGCTCTGCCGGCCAAGATAAGCGCAATCAAGTTTGAGAACGTGCGCGGCAACGTGCCGACGCGGCTGCGCAAGCTGCTTGAACTCGATGTCGATGGATTGATTGTGGCGAAGGCTGCACTCGATCGCTTACTGGAAGCCAGGCAAGACGAGTTTGTGGCGACTCAAAAAGAACTGCGAGACGCGTTGTCGCAATGTCGCTGGATGGTTCTGCCTGTGCGCGAGAATCCTTCGGCGCCGGCGCAGGGCGCGTTGGCAGTTGAGATTTCAGGTAAGCGCGATGACATGCGCGAATTAATCGCGCCGTTGAATTGTGCCGGTACCTACGGAGCAGTAATCCACGAGCGCGACATTTTGCGTAGTCATGGTGGAGGTTGTCATCAGAAGATCGGCGCCAGCGTGCTGCGCCGCCCGTACGGTGAAATCACTTTTCTCCGCGGTGTGACTGATAATGGACAAGTTCTCGATAGCCGAGTCTTGACGCCTTCAAAGTCGCGTCCGCCAAGAGTTTCAAAGGAAGAAATGTGGCCGCTTGAATCAACGGATGTCGATTGGTTTGAGCGCGAGAAAATCGTGTCAGAACCGGGAGCGGTAGCGACCGGATCAGTTGAATCGATCGCGTCAAATGATCCCGTCGCTACCGCTCCGGGTTCTGACCCGCCAGCGCTTTGGATTGCGAAAGCTGACGCGTTGCCGGATGATTGGCGAATTGAAGCAGACCAAATTGTTTGGGCCAGCGGCGTGCAAACGTGGAATCGTCTGGCGCGCCGCGGCGTCTGGGTGAACGGCTGCGCTGAAAGTTTGGGCGAGCAGGAATCGCCCCTCATCGACACCCTCGCGGGTTCGGCGGTCAATTGGCTTAAGCTTACACACGAGAGCGGATACACTGATGATGACATCCCGAGCGTCGCCACTTATCGGCTAATTCCGAAAGATGAGAGCTTCGATTTGAGCGGCAAGAAGTATTTCTTCTGGAAGAGCGGATCGAGTTTCAAATACGCAGTGTCCAAGAATCCTTGGCTGAGACAAATGACCCATTTCTGTGGGCCGGGGAACACCCTGCGAATTTTGGAAAGTGACGGGGTCGAGCCGCATGTGTTTCTCGATCATGCGCAATGGCTGAACGAGATGTGTCAGAACCGGGAGCGGTAGCGACCGGATCATCGAGGCGCCTACTGAAGATGAAAATGATTAGTTTCCAACCAAAGCAGCGTTTCGATCCGGTGGCTATCGCTCCGGGTACTGACACGCGGTTGAAGGAGATGTCGGAATGAAGCGTTTGATGCGCCTGCGTGCCACGCAACATCTGCGCGATCTGTGCGCGGAAACTGAATTTAATCGCGCGCAGTTAATTCAGCCGTTCTTCGTCGTGGAAGGATTGAAACAGGAAGAACCGATTCCCGGTTTGCGCGGCAATGTGCGGCACAACATCCCTTCGGCGCTGAAGCAGATCGAAAAAGATTTGGCTGCTGGTGTGACTCATTTTCTTCTGTTTCCTGTTCCGGCAGAGAAAAAGGAAAGCGGCTTTTCACACGACGCAACTCAACAAACGATTTCCGAGATTCGCCGCCAGTTTGGAAACAGTTTGTGTCTCTGGATCGACACCTGCCTCTGCTCCTGCACGACGCACGGTCACTGCGCGGTGCTGGATGAAAACGGAATCAAACTCGATGAGACTCTGGATGAGCTGGCGAAATCGGCACTGGCGTTTGCGCAAGCCGGCGCCGACGGCATCAGCCCGAGCGACATGATGGATGGTCGCGTCGCCCGCATTCGCGCGGCGCTCGACGAGAACGGTTTCAACCTCGTTCCGGTGATGAGCTACAGCACCAAGTTCGCGAGCAACTTCTATGGTCCGTTTCGTAACGCGGCTGATTCGGCGCCGCAATTTGGTGATCGCCGCGGCTATCAGCTTGACGTGCGCAACCGCTCAGGTGCGATTGCGGCGAGCGTTCGCTGCACGGAAGAAGGCGCCGATTTGCTGATGGTCAAACCTGGACTGACTTCGCTCGATCTGATTCGGCCAATTCATGAAGCGACGGAATTGCAAGTTGGCGCTTATCAAGTCAGCGGCGAGTACGGCGGGCTGTCAGTTTTGGCGGAACAGGGATTGATTAAGTTTGAAGAAGCGTTGCTGGAAACTTGGCACGTCTTCAAACGCGCCGGCGCGCAGTACATCATTACGTACGGGGCACGGTACGCGAAGCAACTTGGAATATGAAGTCAGTACCACCTGCGTAAGCAGGTGGGATAAAACGGTTCCTCGGTTGCGCTTTGGATCCATCCGCTTACGCGGATGGTACTGACTTTCTACGTATCATGACACCTGAGTCTAAGACCGGTCTATCAACCGAGTATTTCGATCGCGCGGTTCGCATCACGCCCGGCGGCGTGCACAGTCCCGTGCGTGCTTTCAAAGGCGTCGGCGGAACTCCGATCTTCTTTCGCAGCGCGCAGGGTGGCACGATGACTTCGGTCGACGGCCGAGAATACATCGATTTCTGCCAAAGTTTTGGTCCGCTCATTCTCGGTCATCGCGACCCGGATGTGAGTGAAGCCGTGCGCGAAGCGATTGACACGGCATGGAGTTTTGGCGCCTGTGAACCTTATTCGCTGGAACTCGCCGAATGGATTACTTCGCGTCTGCCCTGGGTTGAGATGTTGCGCTTTGTCTCTTCCGGCACCGAGGCGGTTATGAGCGCTTTGCGCGTCGCGCGCGCCGCGACGAATCGCAATCGCATTTTGAAATTCGAAGGTTGCTATCACGGCCATTCGGACTCGCTGCTCGTAAAGGCCGGCAGCGGGTTGGCCGGCGAGGCCGCGAGTTCCAGTGCCGGAGTATCCAATCAAGTTGCGAGTGACACTTTGGTCGCGCCGCTCGACGATGAGAACGCGGTTCGCGAAGTCTTCAATCGGCACGGCAAAGAAATCGCGGCGGTGATTCTTGAACCTCTGCCCGCGAACTACGGTTTGTTGATTCAGCGCCGCGAGTTCATCGATGAAGTGATCAAACTTGCGCGCGCGAATGGCGCGCTTGTTGTCTTCGATGAAGTCATCTCCGGTTTTCGCGTGGCGCTCGGCGGCATGGCCGAAGTGCTGGGTATCCGACCGGATCTCGTGACTTACGGCAAAGTCATCGGCGGCGGCTTTCCCGTCGCGGCGTATGGCGGACGAAAGGATTTGATGGAGTTGGTGGCGCCGGTCGGGCCGGTATATCAGGCAGGAACGTTGAGCGCGAATCCGGTTGGAATGCGCGCGGGATTGGCGACGCTGCAAAAAGTTGAGCGCGTGAACGCGTACGCGCATTTGGAAGAAAGAACGGCAAACTTCTGCGATGAATTGAAAGCGAGACTCAAAGAACAAGGTCTGCCGTTTCGAGTGACGCTCACCGCTTCGATCTTCTGGTTGCATTCAACTACGGATCAGCCGATGCGCCGAATCCAACAGATTCCGTCGCAAAACGCTGACGCATTCGCGAAGATTTTTCACGCGGCCCTCGATCGCGGAATTTACTTATCGCCGAGTGGTTACGAAGTGAATTTTGTTTCGCTGGCACATTCGGATGAGTTACTTGAACGGGCGGGTAAAGCGATTCTGGAAGCGGCGGCATTAGCAGTGCCGTAGGCACGAAATGTTTATAGACGGTCGAATAATAGAGATCATCGAGTTGAGCGAAATGCAACATTTCGCTCAACTCGAACTTTAATCAATGAACCGTTGGTACTATAAACATCACGCCGCTCCGCGGCTTAAACATGAGCACTGAACGCAAACGCCGATCGCTCGCTATCGCGCTGGTCGCGGTTTGGGTTGTCTTCACGGTTACCCTCGCCGGGTGGTGGCTCGTGTTTGGTTTGCGGCAGCTTGATCTGATCAAGCGCCTGACGGTCGCCGGCGCGCCTGACCTGCATCGCTATTACCAGATGCTGATGTGGGAAGGCGGCATTCTGATCGCCTCGCTAATTGGTGGCGGCCTGGCGCTGTTTTATTACGCGCGGCGGGAGCAGAAGCGGCACGCGCAAGTGGAAGAATTCTTCGCCGCATTCACGCACGATGCGAAGACGGCTTTGGCAAGTCTGCGCCTCCAGGCCGAAAGCCTGCGCGAGGATCTTGCAAGCGCGGAAGCGAATCCGTTGTTGGATCGCCTGTTGGGTGACACGCTGCGTCTGCAACTACAACTCGAGAACTCGCTCTTTCTGGTGAATCTGCCGCGCGGAAAATTCTTCCTGGAGCCAATTAGGCTGAGCGACAGGATCGAGCCGCTGCGGCTGCATTGGCCCGGCGTAACGATCACACAGAGAGGCGATGGATCAGTGATGGCGGATGCGCGGGCGCTGGAAAGTATTTTGACGAACCTGGTGCAGAACGCCGTGATTCACGGTCACGCCACGCAGGTCGACGTGAACGTGCGCCGCAACGCCGGATGCTTGAGCGTGACTGTGGTTGATAATGGCCGCGGCTTTCAAGGAGAGCTGAATCAGCTCGGCAAACTGTTTGTGCGTCACGCGCGCAGCAGTGGCAGCGGCGTTGGCCTTTACATCGTGCGTCAGTTGGCGAAGGCGATGCACGGCACGATTCAGTTTTGCAGCGGGGCAGAGAGCGGCTTCGTGGCTGAATTGGAATTGCCTGAGGTCTTGGCGACTCGCTCAGAGCAGGGAAATGAACGAGCAACTTATGAAGCGACTGCTGCTGGTCGAAGATGATCGCTCGCTCGGTGCGACTTTGCACGAGCGTCTGCTGCGCGAAAAGTACGACGTCGCGTGGGTCGAGACAAAGCAGCGCGCACTGAAAAAGTTGGGCGAGGGGAATTGGGATTTAGTCATTCTTGACATCGGGTTGCCGGACGGATCGGGATTCGAATTGGGCCGGCACATCAAGGAGCACACAAAGCTTCCGATCATGTTTATGACTGCATTGAGCACCGCTGAACATCGTCTGGAAGGATTTGAAATCGGCGCGGAAGAATTCATCCCGAAGCCGTTTCATCTGCGCGAGTTGTTACTGCGCGTCGAGCATGTGCTCGAGAGACATCCGGTTCGGCATCAGGCGTCGTGTAATGGCCGCATGATCGACTTAGAAGCGCGCGCGATTGTTCATCCCGACGGGCAGCGAGAGATTCCGCCGGCGCGTGATTTCGATTTGCTGCAATTGTTGATCGCCAGCAGCCCGGCCGTCGTCAGCCGCAATCAGATTCTTGATGAGTTGTGGGGCGAAGATAAATTTCTGAATCAACGCACGGTCGACAATATGATCGTCCGGCTTCGTCAAATGCTGGGAGACACCAGCAGCACTTGCATCCGGTCGGTGCGCGGAGTTGGTTATCAGTGGTCTGGAGATGAGTAACATCTCTCTGTGACTCCGTGAATCCTCCGTGCCTCTGTGGTGAAAATATCAAACGAAATCATCCACCACAGAGCCACTGAGTTCGCACAGAGGCACAGAAGTTTTCAATCAATGACTTCAGTAGCAACGACAGAACAAATCGGCAACACGCGTTTCCAGAATGCGCTGATTCGTCGTGCACAGCCGACGCCGCCGATCTGGCTGATGCGCCAGGCCGGTCGTTATCACAAACATTATCAGGCTCTGCGGGCGAAGCATTCGTTCATGGATTTGTGTAAGCAGCCGGAGCTGGCGGCTGAGGTTGCCTTCGGTCCAGTTCTCGACTTTGGCTTTGACGCCGCGATTTTGTTCAGCGACTTGTTGTTTCCGCTCGAAGCTCTGGGGACCGGTTTGGAATACACGGATCAAGGCCCGCAGCTGGAATGGAAGCTGGATGAAAATTCGATCTCGCGTTTGCGATCGGTTGATGATGCGTGGTCGCACCTCCTTTTTCAGGGCGAAGCAATGCGAGCGACTCGCGAGCGAATTCCCGCCGATCGCGGTTTGATTGGTTTCGTTGGTGGTCCATGGACGTTGTTCGTTTATGCCGTCGAAGGCACGCACAAGGGATCGTTAACTAATTCCAAGCGGCTGCTTTCTTTGTTTCCGCGATTCTGTGAAACGATGGTGCCTTTGCTGGAACGTAACATCGAACTCCAGCTCAACCACGGCGCCGAAGTCGTCATGATCTTCGATACCGCTGCAGGCGAACTCTCGCCGAGCTTGTTTTTGTCGGAAGTTGTGCCGCAACTTCGGCGACTGACGGCAAAACACGGATTGCGAATTGGCTATTATTCGAAAGGAACCCGGCCTGCGCATTTGCGCGACACGCTTTTCAGCGATGGCCGCCTCGCTGGAGTCGGGGTCGATCATGGCTGGGATATACGCACAGCGTTCGATATTTCTTCCCGCGGCTTTGTGCAAGGCAACTTCGATCAAGCTCTGCTGCACTCTTCGCGCGACGATTTGAAAAAGCATCTCAATAATTATCTTGAGCCGCTGAAAGAGCGCGAATGGCCCGGCTGGATTTGCGGTTTGGGGCACGGCGTTCTTCCCGCTACGCCGGAAGATAACGTCAGACTTTTTGTTGATACAGTCCGAGAGGTAATGCAGTGAAAGATTTATTCGCCAAGTACGACGTTCCGGCGCCGCGCTATACGAGTTATCCGACCGTTCCGTTTTGGAACGATTCGCCGACGACCGATCAGTGGCTCGAGCATCTGAACAAAGCGTTTGTTGATGACTCGGCGACGTGGTCGCTCTATTTTCATCTTCCTTTTTGTGAATCGCTTTGCACCTTCTGCGCTTGCAACACGGTCATCACGCGCGACCACGGGCGCGAAGAAGGCTACGTCGATTTGCTTTCGACCGAGTGGAGTCTTTATCTCGATCGTGTTCCGGCGCTGATTGAGCGGCCGCTGTTGGGTGTGCATCTTGGCGGCGGCACGCCGACGTTTTTCGCAAAAGAAAATCTTGAACGCATTCTGAAGCCAATTCTGTCAAAGGCGATGATCGATAAGAATCGCTTCGAGGCTTCCGTTGAAGTTCATCCCGGCCACACGACACGCGAACAGTTAGCCATGTTGCACGAGCTCGGCTTCACGCGCATCTCGATCGGCGTGCAGGATTTCGATCCGGAAGTGCAACGTCTCGTAAATCGTCATCAGCCTTACGAAGTGACCAAGTCAATCACCGATATCTCGCGTGAGCTTGGCTACACATCTGTCAATTACGATCTCATCTATGGATTGCCGCGACAGAATCCAGATAGTTTTCGCGACAGTGTGAGAAAAACGATTGAGTTACGGCCCGACCGAATCGCGCTTTATAGCTTTGCGCGCGTGCCCTGGATCAAGCCGGCCCAGCGCAGCTACAAAGATGAAGATTTGCCGATGGCCGGCGAGAAGCGCGCGCTTTACGAGCTGGCGCGTGAGATGCTCGCCGAAGCCGGCTATATCGAGATCGGCATGGATCACTTTGCGTTGCCGCATGATGGTATGGCGGAAGCGCAACGTAAACATACCTTGCATCGAAATTTTCAGGGGTACACGGAAAAACGGACGAGCGTTCTGCTTGGTCTCGGGGTTAGTGCAATTTCCGAAACGCCGACGTGCTTTCATCAAAACGAGAAAGCTTTTCCTGTCTACGAAAGGCGCGTGCGCAATGGCGAGATCCCGACTCTCCGCGGACATTTGTTGAGCGAAGAGGATCGCCAACTGCGCGAGCAGGTTTTGCAATTCATGACGCGATTCGAAGTTAGGCTTGATCCGGATCAACGCGACGATGCGCGCGTCTTTCTGCAACCCATGATCGACGACGGTCTGGTGGAATTAGCGAATGGAACCTTGCGATTGACCGAAGAGGGAACGCCGTTCCTGCGCAACGCGTGTATGTTCTTCGACAAGCGTCTGCGCAGTCAGGAACAAAGGCCGCAGGTGTTTTCGCAGGCGTTGTAGCCAATTCACATGCCAACTATCAACGTCGTCGGCGCCGGCTTCTCGGGTCTCAGCACCGCCTATTTCCTCACGAAACGGAAATTCAAAGTTCGCGTCTTCGAAAAGACCGAACGCGCGGGTGGACTGATCAAAACGATTCGGACTGAGCACGGGTTAGTCGAAACTGCCGCGAACGGTTTGCTAAGCTCCGGTCGAGTCGAAGGGATGTGCGCCGACATTGGTGTTCCTCTATTGATGACCAAACGCGAGGGACGCAAGCGGTTCATCTATCGCGGAAAGCCAAGACAACTGCCGTTGAATATTTTTGAGACTCTCAAAACCGGCGCGCACCTTGTCGCGCACGCGACGAATTTGAAACCGGTTTCGTGTGAATCGATCGCGGAATGGGGGCGACGTGTTGGCGGCAGCGCGGCGACGGATTATCTGTTAATTCCGGCCCTTGGTGGAATTTATGCCGGCGATCCAGAACGGCTGAGCGCCAGTTTGATTTTTGGGAAAGCGAACTTACCGGATCATCTCGGCACAAATCGTCCGACGAAAGGAAAACTGCACGGCACGGTCGCGCCGCCAAACGGTATGCAGCAACTGATTAATGGGCTGCACGATTATCTCGACCATGCAGGCGTTGAGTTCGTCTTCGATCATCAGGATAGAGCAGACGTGAATCAGCCGACGATTGTTTGCTTTTCAGGGCGTGGTGCCAGTGAGTACCTGGCAGATGTAGCGCCGGAGTTGAGCGCAGCGTTGCGAAACATCGAGATGCTTTCGCTCGCGACCGCCACTTGTTTTTATGCGAGCGATGCTGCGAAGCTAAACGGCTTTGGTTGTCTGTTCCCGCGCGATCAGGGCTTTCGCGCGCGCGGCGTGCTATTCAATGATTCAATCTTTGAAGGAAGAGGACCAGCGCACGCGGAGACGTGGATCTATGGCGGAGCACTCGATCCGGACGTGGTCGACTTGAGTGATGATCAGTTTGTGCAGTTGATTGGCGCTGAGCGGGAGCGATTCTACGGTTTCCGGGATGAGCCCCTCGCCGTTCATGTTACGCGTTGGCCCAACGCGCTGCCGCATTATTCGATCGAGCTGGAAAAAATTCTGACGGCGCTTCCGCCACCGCCGCCCAATGTGTCGTTGGTGGGGAATTATCTGGGGAGAATTGGATTGGCGAAGATTCTTGAACGCGCAGCCTTCGTTGCTGATGGAATGATCGGTGCGCGGCGAGGCTCAACAGGATGAAAACAGGCGTACTTCTCATCAATCTCGGCACGCCCGACGCGCCCACGCCTGAGACCGTGGGTCGTTATCTTCGCGAGTTCCTGATGGATGGTTTCGTGATCAACTCTCCCTACCTGCTTCGTTGGTTTCTCGTTAATGTATTGATCGTCCCGCGACGCAAATATCAATCAGCCGAGGCCTATCAGAAAATTCAGTTGCCGGAAGGCTCGCCGCTGCTCGTGTACACGCGCGGGTTGGCGCAAGAGGTCGCCACCCGACTCAACAGCAATGAATACGTGGTCGAGTTTGGCATGCGCTATGGAAATCCATCAATCAAGTCCGCGCTTGAGAAATTGAAGTCGCATAGCGTGTCGCGAATCATCGTTTTGCCGCTCTATCCGCAATATGCCGAATCAAGTTTCGAAACTGCCGTCATCGAAACACGTCGTGCTGCAAAAGAACTTGACTGCGAACACCTTTTAACCTTTCTGCCGCCGTTCTATGACGAGCCCGGATTCATCAAGGCCTGGGCTGAACGCATTCTTGCGAGCATCGACGCGCAAACAACCGATCATCTCGTGTTCAGTTTTCACGGTGTGCCGATGCCTCACCTCGCGCGTCTGCACCCACAACATTGCATGGAAGCGGATTGCTGCGCGACCGTGACATCGGCGAATCAAAACTGTTATCGCGCGCAATGCTTCGCCACCGCCCGCGCGATTGCGAATCAACTCGAATTGAATCCAGAAGATTACACGGTCTCGTTTCAGTCGCGTTTGGGTCGCGCCGAATGGACTGGTCCAAATACAGTCGACGTACTGCAACAGTTAGCGAGTCGCGGAGTGAAGCGAGTTGCCGTGGCTTGCCCGTCGTTTGTGGCCGATTGCCTGGAAACGCTTGAAGAGATGGGGATTCGCGGCCGCGAAACTTTTATTGAAGCCGGCGGCACTGACTTGCAACTTATTCCGTCGCTGAATTCTGATGAGACTTGGACCAACGCTGTAGTCAGAATGGTCCAGACAGCGAACTCACGATAACCCACGTCTTCCGTGATAGAATCCGCGCCGCACTAACTGGACCACCATGAAGTTCTGGCAAGAAATATTATCTGCGGCAGAGATGAAGGCTTGGCTCTTCCTGGCTTTCATCATCGCCTTACTAATTCTGTTCGTCGTTAAGCCGGCAGAACGCATGCGGCTGCGCACGTCTCTGCTACTGTTCGCGGTTTCGTTGATTGGCCTGTTGGTTGCGGCAACTCTTCTCTCTTTCGGTGCGGCGCCAACGAGTTCAGCTTACCGTTGGGTCAGTTGGTCTTGGCAAATCTTTTTTGCGTTCTCGGTGGTGAATGTCGCTGGCGTCTTTGTCTTTGAAGTGTTTCTCGAATCTGTGCGTCTGAAGCCGCCGCGCATCATGCGCGACCTGCTGCTGGCGCTCAGCTATGTGGTCGCGGCGATCACGATTCTTTCCAAATACACAGATCTCACCGGAATCATCGCGACCTCGGCAGTTCTCACCGCGATCATCGGTCTCTCTTTCCAGGACACACTCGGCAACATGATGGGCGGCATGGCGCTGCAGATGGAGCGTGCAATCGGCGTCGGCGACTGGATCAGAATTGATAATCAGGAGGGCATGGTCAAAGAGATTCGCTGGCGGCACACCTCGATCGAGACGCGGAACTGGGACACGATCGTGATTCCGAACAGCGCGCTGATGAAATCGCATGTGACCGTGCTTGGTCGTCGCAGCGGGCAGCCGCGCCAACGCCGCCAGTGGGTTTATTTCAATGTCGACTTTCGTTATTCGCCGACGGAAGTGATCGATATCGTCGAGACTGCGTTGCGCGCCGAGCCCATCGCCAACCTTGCCG
>QHXI01000053.1:114146-115239 GCA_003222895.1 Acidobacteriota bacterium
GAAGAAGACGCGTCTCGGGCCGAACGAAAGCACGCGGAAGACATTGCAGAACGCGGCGCAGCGCTGAAGAACGTCGAGTTGTTCAAGGCGCTCACTGATGAAGAAAGACGCGCGCTGGCGGGCCGTTTGCGCATTGCGCCATTTGTCCGCGGCGAAGCGATGACACGCCAGAACGCCGAAGCTCATTGGCTTTACTTGATCACTAAAGGCGACGCGGAGGTTCGCGTGTCAGTCGACGGAAACCTTAGCGAAAAGATCGCGACGCTTCATGCTGGAGATTTTTTTGGCGAAATGGGAATGATGACCGGCGCGCAGCGCTCGGCGACTGTGATTGCGCTCTCTGAAGTTGAATGCTATCGCATCGATAAAGAAGCTTTCCACGACATTCTGCGCAGTCGGCCACAAATAGCCGAAGACATTTCCGAAGTCTTGGCACGAAGACGGGCAGAGTTAGATGCGGCGCGTGAAGATTTGAATGAAGAGGCCAAGCGGTCGCGCATGCGTGAACATCAGGGAGATTTACTGCAGAGGATCAGAAACTTCTTTGCCCTGTAGCTTACGGCATCCGCCGCTGACCTTGAGAAAAGAACGAGGCGAGCGATCAATCGCTCGCCTTTTGCTTCTGAAAAAGTGGTGAGCCGAGCAGGACTCGAACCTGCGACCCACTGGTTAAAAGACTTCGGACACGTGAACATCCTAGAACAACGGTGAACGAGTGGCAACAAAATCAAAGAAAAAGTTGGAAACGAATACAGCCAGAGGTTATGTTTGTTCGTGGAGGTTGCGTTGACTGTGTAGAGGAGTGTGTAGATGGGCCAGACAAAGAATTACGTTGAACGCGACGGAAAGATTTACGCTCGCATAACCTATAGAGACTCAAGCGGCAAGCGCCGACAGATTTGGCGAAGCGCTGAAAGCAAAACCGACGCGAAGGAAAAAGCATTCAAGCTTGAGCAAGACTTGGATAAGTTCGGCAGTGAATCATTCGAGCACGAATTGACTGTTGCCGAATATCTCGATCGCTGGTTGGAAACTGCCAAGCAGACCGTGAGCGAGCGAACGCATAACGATTACAAAAACTTGCTGAAGTTGT
>QHXI01000165.1 GCA_003222895.1 Acidobacteriota bacterium
GATTTCGCGTGTGGCTGCGAGTCGAAACTGCGGCCACCGATACTCTAGCCGAAGCGGGTCTTGTTCCGGAGACGGCAGCCAAAGCTATTCGCGAACGCGGTGATTTCGATCTGGCTCGCATCCACGCGCTCGAAGCCGAGGTGAAGCATGATGTGATCGCATTCACCACAGCGGTCGCGGAGAAAGTCGGTCCTGAGTCGCGCTGGCTGCACTTCGGTCTTACGTCAAACGATGTGGTTGATACCGCCCAAGCGCTCCAAGTGCACGAATCATCACTGATTATTCGTAACGATCTCGAAGCACTCAAGACCGTTCTGAAGCGCCGCGCATTTGAGTTCCAGAACACGCCGACCGTCGGGCGCACTCATGGAGTCCACGCAGAGCCGACCACCTTCGGACTAAAGCTGGCCAATTGGTATTCGGAAGTGGAACGTGACATTGCACGCTTTGAGCACGCGGCTGACGACATGCGCGTAGGAAAAATTTCCGGCGCGGTGGGAACCCTGGCGCATCTCAGCGCGGAACTCGAAGAGCAGATCTGCGCGCGCCTTGGGCTGAAAGCAGCCGCAATTTCTAGCCAGGTGATTCAACGCGACCGTCACGCGTTCTATCTAGCAACCCTGGCGGTTATTGCCAGCACTCTGGACAAAATCGCGGTCGAAATCCGGCACCTCCAGCGCACCGAAGTGCGCGAGGCCGAAGAGTACTTCAGCGAAAAGCAGAAGGGCTCGTCGGCTATGCCGCACAAGCGCAACCCAGTCACCTGTGAACAAATCAGCGGCCTGGCGCGCGTGGTGCGCTCAAACGCTCAGGCAGCCTTGGAAAATGTTCCCTTGTGGCATGAGCGCGACATCTCACATTCCTCGGTCGAGCGCATTATCCTGCCGGACTCGTCGATCCTCGCCGACTATCTGCTGCACAAGACCACCATACTTATCGACACATTGCTGGTTTATCCCAAGCGCATGCTGGAAAACCTGGAGAGCAGCGGCGGCCTGATCTTCAGCGGACAATTACTGCTCGATCTAGCGGAGGCCGGCATGCTGCGCGAAGATGCGTACCGGCTGGTGCAGAAGCACGCAATGCAAGCTTGGAAGAATGGAACCAATTTTCGCGACACCGTGCATAGCGATTCCGAAATTCGCAGCAAACTCTCGGAGCAACAGATTGAGCGAGCTTTCGACTTGAAACGGCAGCTCGGGAATGTCGACAAGATATTCGATCGGGTGTTTTCGCCACGGAGACGTGGAGACACCGAGACGGATTGAGAATCTTGCGATCGAGATCGAGGTCTCGCGCTTCAGCCGTGCCGTTGAAACCTCAACTCAAGGTTAGGGTTTAGCCCTGAGGCACTTGGTTTGGTGGAACTCCGCACTGGCTAAAGCTCAATCTTGCCGTGGAGCTTGCGAGAGACGTGCGACCGGCACGACATGCTAAGCCGCGAGCAAATCAGCCCGTCCCTGGCGTACGCGGCGCACGGTTGCGAAATAGGCTTCGCGGCTACCTGCGGCTAATTTTCGAAAGAAAAGCGAGCGCGCTTCGCGTCGGCTGAGACGCCCGGCAATGTATGCACGGTAGAGGTCGCTCCCCAGCAAGTCACCCAGATATTTTGCCAAGACTTCCAGCGTCATCACCGGCGCCGAGAGAAACTCATGAAGTAAAGCAGGCTTGGTTGCGTAACTCCGGGAATGCAATTCGTAATCGCGGTGCAACATCACCCAATCCAGAATGCGCGTGTGCTCCTGAGTCGATAGAGGGATTCCCGCGTCGAGTTCCTCCTGGCCTTGAGAATAGAGGGAACACAGGTTGTCTTCCTCTTTGACCGGATGCGAGGGGTAAAGCACTCGCGCGCCGAAGTCCACCAGCGCATGCTCTAGAGCGCGGGCATAGAACGCCCGTTCTGTCTGAGTATCGTTGGTCCAGCAGCCGGCAGTCTCCTGGAAATCGCGGCAAGCGTGATGGACAAAGCAGGAAACGTCTTTAGCCGCGGATTGCATGCGCAAGCGATGAACAATCAGCAAATTCAATTCGGGAATATAGCAACTGCCGTGATCGACCACCTGTGCCAGCAACTGGCGGCGGCGCATTTCGGACAGGCGTTTGCGAGCAATCAGCGCACGCGCACGTAGCAGTGAAGCGACATTAGCGACTTCTGGATAACAGTCGATGAAATATCGGGAGCCTCCGTCGTCTTCGGGATAGCGCCCGATATGCAGAAACGCAAGTAACGCATCGATCAGGTCATACAAAGCCGGGGTGAAGTCTGGATTACGAGACTCCTCTCTCCAGCTGGCGATGCAGAGCCGATAGCTTTGCCACTTCTCCACGGGAGTGGCGTTGAATACAGCTGCCGTGCGGGCATCCACCCTTAACGCAGTAACTTGCTGATGGAGTTCTCCCGCCGAGCGGAAGTATAAAGAATCGACATTCTGTAGGACGGTTCGGACGCACTCAGTCGGTATTCGCTCAGCGACTTCGCGCGGCAAGTGAGTTGGCGAGAGGTGCGACTCGCCAAAGAACACGATGAGCAAGGCGTCAGGATGCAATCCGCGCACATGCGCCACGGCGTCAGCGGCGTGACGGTCTCGTTGCGCGATGCGGCGCATGTTGCCGCGCGGCGCACAATCCGCTCCGTAAATGGGAATCCGTAATCCGCGCGCGACCTTTAGGGTGTGCACAAAGGGCTC
>QHXI01000026.1 GCA_003222895.1 Acidobacteriota bacterium
TGCACTAGAATACCCTTGACTTCGATCAGCGCTTCATAGATGACCTCCGGGAATCGATTGCGAACCAAATCCGCGCTTCTTCATCAAAGCTTCGACTCTTGGATCGCGACCGCGGAAGTTGCGATAGCCCTCCGCCGGATTGATCGTGTTGCCTACTGAGAAGATGTATTTCCGCAGACGCTCCGCGACCCTCTTGTCGCAGGGCCCGCCGGCTTCCGTGAACGCCAGCAGTTCCTGATTAATTTCAGTCAGTCGGAGAGTCTAGAGCGGACCGCATTTTCCTTTAGGCATGGTCTGAGCTGCGCGGGTGGCCAGAATAATTGAATCCCATTCCGGTCGTTGCCAGGTTGTGCCGTCGGCAAACTCAATTCGATTGACAATGATGTCCCCAACGGTCGGTCTAGCCGGTTTGCTGGCCGCGCCGGCCGACACATTGACGACGCTATGGTCAGGCGCTTGAGAAAGGGCGCTGATCTTCTTTACCTCACCCGGTTTCAAGACGACCTTACAAAGAAATTGCTCATCTTGAGTGAACTGTAATGCCGTTGATGCGCGATACGCCCATTCGAACACGGTGATGTTTTTCTGTGAACTGTTTTTGATTTCAGCTTTGGATTCGTAAACGGACAACGGCTTATTATTCTTGGCGGCTTCCAGCTTCGCATTCTCGATTGCGTGCATGTTCTGAACCCGCAGATTGGTTTGCCGTTCGATCCGTTCGGTTTCCGATTCGGGCCGGTTCGGCCGTCCAACGTTCGGGTTCGGAGTGGTGACCGTGTTCGGGATGTCCGGACCATTTGGATTGTCCGGGATAAGAACTCGTTCTTTTACTTCGAGGTTGGTGAACTCGAGGGCCGCCGGCCCCTGAGTGCTTGTCGGCGATTGAATCATACTCAGCGATAACAATCCCAAACCAAGAATTACTTTCATGACCTCTCCTCGCGATCAGCTTAGACGTTGACGTGGGGAAGACTTGACAGCGAATATTCATAGATAAGCGCTCGGATGTCAATCAAATTAGCTGGAGAAATCCCGGCCTGGCGGGGAGGAGAACGTTGCCGGTTATTTGTTGCTATGCCAAACCTTCTTCTTTGCGCTTTTCTTTCGTCGTTTAATGCCGCGCCGCGGTGGAGGCTTTTTGGGATCGCCGGTCGCTGCTTTCTTTACATCGCCACCTTCGTCTTCGGCGATCTCAGCCAGCGTGCGCTTCGTAAAGATTGAATAAGGTTCGGTCTCGGTAATATCCTCGCCTTCAATCGCGTATTCGTCTTTATGTTTCATCAATAGCCACTGGCGGTCGCGCGTACGAACCAGAACAAACGATCCTTTCAACTTCTTTCCGAGCACAGTGAATTTCAGTTCACCTTTGCGCAAAGCGTTCGAAACGTTGGTTGTATTTTCCGGCGCGTAAACTCCCATGTCCCAGACCATCACGGTGCCGCCGCCGTATTCGCCTTCAGGAATGACGCCTTCAAAGTTCGCATAATCCACCGGATGATCCTCGACCTGCATCGCGAGGCGCTTCACGCTCGGATCCATCGACGGACCTTTGGGTACGGCCCACGATTTCAAAACACCATCGGCTTCGAGGCGAAAGTCGTAATGCAATTGCGTCGCGCGATGCTTTTGCACGACGAAGACGTTGCCGAGCTCAGATGATTTTTCTTGTGGACCGGGTTCAGGCGTTTTGTTGAAGCGACGTTTCTTTTTGTATTCAGTGAGACCCATGCGGATAGTTTCGGGTTTCGAGTTTCGAGTTGCAAGTTTGGAAGGAAGAATTAGCCGCAGATGAACGCAGATAGACGCGGATTAAGAATAAAAACCAATTAAGCTTTTCTGATCTGCGTTTATCCGCGTGAATCCGCTGATTTATCCGGCTGCGGCGCCTTCGACTTTCTCTTCGAACAGCGACTCCTGAATCGGATCGAGGCCAAGCGCTTCGCGCACGCGTGCGAAGCTGCGGCGATGAATTGGCGTGGCTCCGAGTTCTTTCAGGCGCCGGCAGTGCTCGGGCGTGGGATAGCCCTTGTGAGTTTTGAAATTATATCCCGGATGAATTCCGTCGAACTCAGTCATGATCGCGTCGCGCGTTGTCTTGGCGATAATCGATGCGGCGGCGATGCTGGCCGACAGCGTGTCTCCTTTGATGATACCGCGTTGCGGCGCCCGGCAATGCGGAATCCGGCGCGCATCAACCAAAATGAAATCAGGTTGCGAAGTTAGCCCTTCGACCGCTCTGCGCATCGCCAGCAAGCCCGCGTGATAAATGTTGAGCGTGTCGATCTCTTCGACTTCGGCCCGGCCGGCGGCCCAAACCACAGCGTCCTGCTTGATCTGTTCGGCCAGCTCCGTGCGAACGTTTTCATCGAGGATTTGCTTCGAATCGTTCAGCCGCTTCAGTTTGTAATTGCGCGGCAGAATCACCGCGCCGGCGATGACTGGCCCAGCGAGTGGCGCCATGCCGGCTTCGTCTACACCCGCGATGAAGTTAAAGCCCTGTTCCCATAAATCGATCTCGAATCGCAAAAGGTTGTGAAGGCGCTGGCCTTCAGCTCGATTCTTTCGCCAACGTTCGCGGATCAACTTTGCGAGATGATGCGCGCCCTGACGCGAATCGCACTCGAGCGCATCCACCAAGCCTTTGGGCACGGGTCGCGCGCGATCGACATAGCGCTCTCTTAATTCCGGAATTGATTTGGTGAGAATTTCTTCGAGAGTTGGCATGATCAAATCGTGTCAGAAGCCCGACCGTTAGGGAGGGCAAGTTGCCCAACGAGTCCCACTCGATCGGATTTGTGGTAATCAGACGTGTTTCTAGCCGAGTAGCCCTCCCTCACGGTCGGGCTTCTGACACGCTACTTTCCGCGTAACACATTCAGCGACGTCTGATCCAAAACATAGACATCAGCGGCTGGTGTCGTCCCAACATTAACAGTAAACGCCGGTTTGCTCGCGGTACGCAAACGCATCAGCATGGTCTGGTTGCTCAAATAGGTTCGACCGCGCGCGTCGATCACAAAATCGCCGGGCCGCAGTTTGTCTAAATCGGCGGGATCGGACAGCTCGAGCGAGACCAAATCAAAGCGACCAACGCGATTGGCGTAATATGACGAGACACTTTGCAGCTCGCCGGCGACGCGAGCGTTTGGTTGCGCGCGTTTCCCGATCTCAGTCATCACTTGCTGAATGTACGCATCGTAAAATTCATCCTGTGGGAACATCGTACCGGCGCGCGCAGGCCCGCCGGCAATCGTATTAACGTACATCCGATAATGCGGTGCGGCTTTGGTTGCCGCCCAAACTGTGATCAGGATGACGAGCGACGGCAACGCGGCACGCGCATAAACTTTCACTGAATCGTTTCCAACAATTTGCGCACACAATCTTCCGAATTTTCGCGCGACGAATTGAATGCCGATTGCCGCAGTGATAAGCACCACCGGCAGAATGGTAATGATATAGCGCGCAAACTTTCCGCCGACGAACATGAATGCCAAGGCCCAGATACCAAGCCAAAGCAACAGGAAGTACCTGCCGTCACCGCTCTTGCGCCGGAAAAGCAAAACGAGCCCGCCAACAAATGAAACGAGCGAAAGCAGCGGCAACTTTGTGCCAATCAGCGCGAGATAAAAGTACCAGGGTTCGCCGCGCACCCAATCAGTGAACTTGTGCGGATAGAGTTTTCCGAAGAACTCGTAGCTATCATGGCCCATCGTTTGGTTGCTGCTAAACCTCAGCATCGCCCGCCAGGTATCAGGCAGCAGAATCGTGGGATTGCAAATCAGAAAAACAATACCCATCACCAGGAAGAATTTTATGAACCGCTTCTTGCCGATGACCCAACGGGTAACCGGAATCCTCTGGAAGACATAGTTGTAGGAAACAGGAATCCCGATCATCACCGGTAAGTATTTCGACGCGAGCATTGCTCCGAACGCTGCGGCAGTGGCCCAATAAAAACGCTCGGGATTGCGATGCGGCTCGCTTTCTGCAACGCGCTGGCCGCGCAACCAAAAGAAATTCGCCAGCAGGAAAAAGAAAATTGCGAACGTATCTTCCTTCGCAATGCGATTGAAGCCGATCGCCAGCGGATCGAAGGCCCACAATGCCGCGGCGATCAGAGCTATTTCCACCGACGCAACCACAGATGTTTGATTCCAACGCTCAGCCGCGATCACGCTGACGGTGAGCAGAGCTTTCATTAACAGCGGGTGCTCGCCGTTGGCTGAGGTCAATCCATGCGCTCGATACTCGTTAACCGCGCTCAGCTTGTTCAACTCGTCCTCGCTAAGGCCTTCGCTGCTCAGGTTATTTACGCGAAGGCCGAAACCAGCGACAACCAGAATCGCCAGCGCCGCCGCGAGCAGCAGCCGCGGAATTGAATGCGCACGCGTGCCGGCGAATAGCTCGGGTCTCAGGCCTGCGGTGGTGAAAGGGATAGCGGAGGATGACAAATCTTTAGGACTCCAATTAGCGGTGTTAGCGCGCCGATAGCCTCGTTTCTTTCATTCACAATGCCCGCGCTAAACGCGCAAGCTTAACTTTTCTCGTCTAAAGCGGCAAACGCGTCCCCGCACTCATGGACATCTCGGCCCCTAAACGGCTTGCAATTGCCGCTCAAATCAGCGAATATGTGCGCTTGATTTAGACCCTACCCTTCGAGTCATCTGTGCTTCGAAGGGTTTAGCTTCGCCAATCAATTCAGTAAAGAGGTAGCAGGAAATTATGGCACCAGCATTACAGCAGGAGAATGCACCGACTTCTTCGGCGCCGCCTTCGCGGTTGGATCAGAAACTTCACCAAATACTCTACAAGGAAGAATCGCGGCCGGTTCTCGCGGCCAAGCCCGAACTAGAGGTTCTGCCGGAGCCTCCGTACCCGATTCATCCAGACCCGAAGCCGATGTCCAAGTCGGAATATCAAAAGCTGAACGCGATTCGCACCTGGAAGACCTGGGGCTCGCCTTACTTCAAGTCGCGCTGGTACAAGAACGATCTGCGGCCGATCATCCCTTATCTATTTACCGAGTGGAAGTGCAATCTCGATTGTCACTACTGCTGGTCGTACAACAACAAAGTAAAAGGCATGACCGAAGACACTGCCAAGCGCTCGATCGATTGGTTGCACTCCATCGGCTCGCGCGTGTTGGCGCTGATGGGTGGCGAACCGCTGCTGCGGCCAAAGTTTATTCACAAGATTGTTCACTACAGCGCGAAGAAAGACATCTTCGTTTACCTGCCGACCAATGGCCGGCTGATGAAACCCGAAGTGATCGATCGACTGGGAGACTCGGGCATCGCCACGGTCAACCTGGCGGTTGATTCGGTAAAGGACAGAAAGTCCTTGCCGAAAGCTCTGGATCCGATTCGTCCTTACTTTGAATATCTGGTTAAGCGACAACATCACTATGGCTATACGGTGATGTTCAATATCAACATTTGCCGCAACAACATGGACGACGTCAAAGAGTTGACCGAGATCGCGCACGACGCCGGCATCGCGACTGACTATCACATCAACGAGACGCCGATGATGGAGCAGGGCCACTTCAAGCATCTTGATGAGAACGTCACCTACCTCACGCCGGACGATTGGTCAAAGGTCGACGACTTGCTCGACTATCTGGATGACAAGCGACACAACGAAGGCTACAAGATGGTCAACCAGAGCAAGCACATGCAGGAGATGAAGCAGCTCATGCGCGGTGCGGTGCCGCCGTGGAAATGCCGCGCGGGTCAGAACTCACTAATCATTCGCACGGACGGCACGCTGGCGCCGTGCTTCCCGATGTATTCGGCCACGCATGACTGGGGCACGATTGAAAACCCGAAATTTGAGAAAGCCCAGCTTGACGAAATGAAGCAGGAGTGCTCGACGCACTGTCTGTCAACATGCAACTACATTCTGGCTTACTGCTACGACACCAAACGAGTGTTGAAGTGGACGGTGAAGCAGGCAATGCACGGCTTCAAGGGATCGACCGACACGATTCAGTAATCGAAGCTTTAATCAGAAACGAAAAGGCCCGCGATTACCGCGGGCTTTTTCAATTTCCGAGCTTGCCGAAAAGGAATGAGATTAGTCGCGGCGGTTTGTTTTCATCTTCTGCATGCCACATTTCCTTCATACTCGATAATGCCAGATTATTTCCAGCCGCCGCGTTCAGGAAATCCGAAATGTGATGCACGAAGGCTGGAATCTCGATTCGCTCATTGTTCCGCTCAAACCTCGCCACGACACCCTGGTATTGTCGAAACGGGTGAAGCTCGCTCACAAACAAGTTTCCGCCTTCAATCAATACCCGGGCGGCCTCGCCAAAAACGAAACCGAGATCCTCGACATGCTCGAGCACTAGGTTGCAGGTGACCAGATCGATTGAACGATCTGCGACGAGCCAGGGATCAGTAATATCCGCGACGCGAAACGTGACGTTGTCGGTTGATGACTTGTGTTTGGCCTTTTCAATCATCTGTTCCGAGAAATCGAGCGCAAGCATTTTGTTTGCAATGCTCGCCAGGAAGGCCGTGTTCTTTCCGGTCCCGCAACCGATTTCAAGAATTGATTTGAAGCGCTGAGTTTCAAATGTTCGACGCGTGACCTGCTGATCAAGGTCGCGGGTGAGATTGCGATCCGAATCGTAGGTCGCTGACCAGTTTTTGTAAGCCTCGTTTACCAGCATTGTTCGCGAAAGTAATTGCGGATCGAACTTGTGTCAATCCACCGGCCGTCATTTCTCATTTCGTCGCTTACGAATTACGATTCCGCAGATGGCTAAGTCAATCATCGTCGGTACCGCCGGTCACATCGATCACGGCAAGACGGCGCTGGTGCGCGCACTGACGGGGATCGACGCGGATCGACTGCCGGAAGAGAAGCGCCGCGGCATTACGATCGATATCGGTTTTGCGGATCTCGATCTCGGGGACGTCTGCATCGGATTTGTCGATGTGCCTGGCCACGAGCGCTTCGTTAAGAACATGTTGGCGGGTGCGCACGGAATTGATCTGGTGGCGCTGGTAATTGCCGCCGACGAAAGCGTCATGCCGCAGACGCGCGAGCACTTCGATATTTGCCGGCTGCTTGGGGTGAACAAGGGAATTGTTGTTCTCACCAAGAAAGATTTGGTTGATGAGGAACTGCTGCAACTCGCGAAAGCGGAAGCTGAAGCACTAATCAAAGGATCTTTTCTAGAAGGTGCCCCAACTATTGCCGTCAGCTCGCGCACGAATGAAGGCATTGATGAACTGAAAAACGCTCTGCGTGCAATCGGATCGAGCGTGGCGAGGCGTTCGGCTGGATACGTTACGCGCTTGCCGATCGATCGCTCTTTCACGATGAAGGGATTCGGCGCCGTCATCACGGGCACTTTGATCGCTGGTGAAATTAAGGAAGGAGACGAGCTGGAGTTACTCCCGGAGCAGATGCGCGTGCGGGTACGCGGAGTTCAGGTGCATGGGTCGTCCGTGAAAACGGCGTTTGCCGGGCAGCGAACCGCAATCAATCTCGGTGGGATTGAATCGGCGGCGATTGAGCGCGGCATGGTTTTGGCGCCGGCGGGGCGGCTGCGGCCAACCCGGATCGTCGATGCCGCAGTTCAAATTCTTGACGATGCGCCGCGCGGTCTACGTTCGCGGCAGCGAGTACGTATTCACGTTGGCGCCGCGGAAGTGTTCGCGCGGGTGCGAGTGCTCGAAGACGCCGGCGAGATCAAACCGGGCGCTAAAGGTTTTGCACAATTCAGATTCGAATCGCCGGTCGTTGCCGTGCTGGGCGATCGGTTCATCATCCGAGCTTATTCGCCACAGATTACGATTGGTGGCGGCGTCGTACTCGATCCTTTCGCAACCAAACATCGCGCGCGGGAGTTTGCGACAGTGCGTGCGGCCCTGCATGAACTGGCGGAAGGAGATCATCCGAAACAACTCGCGCAGTTAGTTGTCAGGGCGCATGGCCATGGGATTACGCGCGAAGGGATCGCCGCCGGCACGGCCTGGCGCAACGAAGTAATAGACGAAGCCATCAAGCAATCGGTGGCGACTGGCGCGGTATTGAACCTCGATGGAACCTTGATCGAGCGTGCCGCGTTCGACGAAATCAAAACGCGAATAGTCGAAGCGATCACAGCGCATCACAAGCGCGACCCGCTGTCGCGTGGCTTGCCGCGTGAGACCCTGCGCGAACGGATCTTTGCCGGGACCTCGCCTAATGCGTTTCGCGCGACGATGGCAGAACTGGAAAAGACGGGCGTGTTTGTTTCCGAAAAGGAAATCGTTCGGTTCCGCGATCACACGCGAGAACTTTCTGATGATGATGCGCGGATACGCGACGCATTGGAAAAAATTTATCGTGACGCGGGCCTGGCCGCGCCCGCTTTGTCGGAAGCATTCGAAAAGGCAGGAATCAAATCTTCTGATCAGCGAGGCCGAAAACTTTTGCAGTTGCTGCTTGATTCAGCCACCCTGGTGAAAGTCCATGGCGAAATGTTTTTTCATCGGGCCGCGCTCGACGAGTTAATCAGGAAACTGCATTCCTACGCCGCGTCGACTCCTGAGCGAGTCATCGACGTCTCAGCCTTTAAAGAACTTGCGGGCGTTTCGAGAAAATATGCGATCCCGCTGCTCGAGCATTTCGATCGCGATCGCGTAACACGGCGCGAGGGCGACAAACGAATTATCCTTTGAGTCGTCAGAAGCTTGGGTCTAAGCAAGGGCTCGTTTGCGCGAAAAGCTCCGCGACGGTCGGACTTCTGGCCCGAATGCTTTGCATTCAGACTTTGACGTTGTAAATTAGTTAGGCAATCACGATTCAAAAGGAGCATCGAGGATGCGCTCATTCATCATAGTGACATTTGCAGTTTTCCTGGCTGCGGGAGCATTGATGGCTTGTAATTCGAACGAGACATTGCTTACGCAGGGTAATTCGCCGCCTCAAACCAAGAGTACTCCGGTTCCGGGGGCGGCAACGCCCGCGGACAACGCGCGTCGCATCACCGCCGAAGAGGTCCACAAGCTTTGGGAAAAAGGC
>QHXI01000027.1 GCA_003222895.1 Acidobacteriota bacterium
CTTGGCAAAGGCGTTGACGGCGGGGGAGAAAACGGAAACTCAACGTCTGAACCGAAGGATCTCTGAGATCAACGATACGATTAGGAAGCAAGAGATCGCTGATTCTTCGTCGCTGAATTCTCTTTACGTGCAATTAGATGCAGCACGTGTGGAATATCGATCATTTCAGGACGCGCTTTACGTAACGCATCCCAATTTGAGAATTCGCAGCGGCCACACTGCCTCACTCTTCAATGCTGATCCAAATGGGCTGACTGTTGATGGCGACACTGCATATTTGGAGTACGTAGCGGCGAAGGATGCTGTCTCGCTGTTTGTGTTAAGTAAAAACAAATTGAACGGCGCTCCCGAAGTCAAGGTATATCACATCGCAATTAAACCGGAAGATTTGAACCGCAAGGTCAATGAGTTTCATGACGCACTGGCTGAACAACGTCTGGCCTATACAACGGCGGCGCGCGAACTCTACACGCTTTTGATTGCGCCTGCGGAACAGCAACTCCGCAATGTCGGCACGATCTGCATTATTCCCGATTCCTTTTTATGGAATGTTCCCTTTCAAGCGTTGATGACGCCGAGTGAACACTTCCTCATCGAGGACCACGCGGTGTACTACGCTCCTTCTCTGAGTGTGCTGCGGGAGATGAACCGAAAGAAAGGCACAAGCGAGACGACCAACTCGTCTTTGATCGCTTTCGGAAATCCCGTGATTGGTAGAGATGAGCAGCGCAATGCCGACTTATGCCCTTTGCCGGAAGCAGAGCAAGAGGTAAGTTCAATCGCAAAATCTTTTGATGAGAAAAATAGCAGAGTGTTAATCGGACGCGACGCCAGTGAGAAGTCATTCAAGGTTCTCGCGAAGACATATTCAATAATCCATTTGGCGACACATGGCGTAATCGACAATAGACAGCCTCTCTATTCCCATTTGCTTCTGACGAGAACGGAAGGCGATCTAGAAAACGATGGTCGATTAGAAGCGCGACAAATCATGGACATGAATCTTAATGCGGACCTGGCAGTCTTGTCCGCATGTGAAACTGCGAACGGCAAGGTCGCCCCAGGCGAAGGCGTAATCGGAATGTCCTGGGCTCTCTTCGTTGCCGGCGCTCGCTCGACGGTGGTGAGTCAATGGAAAATCAACTCCGCCAGCACTTCGGAGTTGATGATAAAGTTTTACAGGAATCTCAACTCGCACGACGCCGTAGGGAATGGGAACAATGTAATGGCATTAAGAGATGCGTGTGTGCGCATGATCAAAGAGGATCGTTATCGTCATCCATTTTACTGGGCAGGCTTTGTCCTCATCGGAAGTGGTCAGCGAGAATCGCAACGATAGTGGCCGGGACTTGCGATGAAGCTAGTCGGCCCACATGCTGCTCGCTCGCCGGGGCTTCGGCTTGCTCTTGCCCTTGAGATTGAGTGCCACTTGCAGCGTGGATGAGATCCTTCAAGGCCGCCTCATTGACCTTGTCGCCTTCGTGGATGTCGATGGCGCGCTTGGCATTCCCGTCGAGGCTGGAGTTGAATAGACCTGCAGGGTCCTTCAACGCAACTCCCTGGGAAATGTCATCTTGACGACGTTCTTGTACGTCTCCCCCGTGCAGACGATTCCGCCGTGGGACCAGACGGGAGTCCCCATCCACTTCCACTTCTTGTATTTAAATCGGCCAGGAAAGAGCCGGTCGGGTAAACGCTCGCTCTGCACTTTTGCTTTGTGTTCGAAACTGCTGCTGCGCTTTAAAAACGTAAGCACACTCTTTGCCAGGAGCTTTCATTTCGGCTTCGCGAAGTTCAACCTGCCTCTTCTTGAACGACACGACGAGCTTCGGAAGTTCGGCCCATTGGAACGTAAGCACCTTTCCGACGACTCCAAAAGGAATCATAAGGACATCAATAGCAGTTAGAGAGGACTTAAGCTGATGAGTTTTCATCGACTCGCTATACTGCTTGAAGAACCATTTAATCTCCTCTCGGATCTCACTTTCGGGTTTTTCGTTGGCTGTTAAGTCACGTAGGAAACGACGAAATCCCCACGCTTCGCCTTTCATATCGGCTCTGAAACGAAGAATGTCTTCCCATGCGCAGGTCTCGTCCGGTGTTGGCAGAGCATTCAAACCGATGCGAAGCGTATTCGCCATAACGACTTCTCTTGGCTGCGTTTTAGCCCCGAACAACTTAGTAGGAAATTCCCGCTCACAGATCGGGACCGTCTCTACACCTTTGGCGGCCATTTTTGCGCTCGCTAGTCGCGTGAAGTAATCGTGGTCCGAAGCGACGTTCTCAGCGTTAACGGTAGCGTTGTCAAAAGTTGCAATCAGCTTTTTATAGTCTTCGCTCGCGTGCGCTTCTTTACCAACTTCGATCCACACATCCAGCGGAAGCTCGACCAGGACCCCCTTTTCCTTAAGGAATTCCACGTCTGCTTTCAAGTTTTCTTCCACACCAAGATAAGGAATGCTAGACAGGCCGTAGACGTAAAATTTATCAAATAGCAACGAGTAGCTCTTCAGACCGTAAAGGAATTCCGGGTACAAGAGAGTCACACCACTAACATTCTCCATCTGCATACCATGCTCCAACGAATGGGTGCTGAACAATCAGAGCGTTAACCGGTTCCTTCGATGATCATTTCTGCGAGATGCTACTAACTCAAAATCCGGCCAAGCAAGCGCGTTTGTGGAACGTGGCCGCGACTATAGCTTGTAAGGATTCGTCCGTGCAAACTGCGCAAACGCCCAGTCAAAGACCGCATGTGGGCCTTCCCGCCCTTTGCCGCTTCAGCGTTGAGGCGCGCGCGCCTTTTCGAGAGCAAAATTCGATTCTCCGGCAAGAATCAATGCTTGTCTATCATCGAACTTTGCCATGATTGAATTTGCTTCAGCAGTTTCTTTGGAACCGGCGAGTGAGGATTATCGCGGACCAAGACCTGGAATTCCCGTTCAGCTTCGGCAACCATTCCTTCGCGCGCGTAGAAAACCCCTAACGCGAGGTGTGAGCTTGCTGTCTTTAGTTGTTCTAGTTCCTGCGCGCTGCTTGCGGACAAGATTTTGAACTTCATTTGCGGAGCGGATCGTCCAGGCGAAACGATCTTCTTGCCGTCAATTGTTGCTTCAACTTCCCAGACATAGATCTCGCCGCGCTTAAGCGAAGTAGGCGATATCCATCTTGTTTGATCAGGCGGTAATTCTTCGCTTTTCGCTATTTCGTGACCTCTCGAATCGCCGACTGAGACTCGATAGCTAGTTGCGCCGGTCAATTTTTCCCACTCAAAAGATGGCCGATCCGAAATGATTACTGTCCTCGCTGGAGACCGAAGCCTGAATGTTGGGTTGTTATCTGGTCCCCTGAGAACAATAGGCCCTCCGCCAAGCTCCGTTTGGGTTGCTGGCGCTTTAATATTTTCCGCGAGCAAGGCTTCGCCGATCTCCTGACGTGTGTTCTGTGGAATCTCATCCAATCCAGACACATTGCCGACTTTATCAACGGTCACTATCCTTCGCTCATCCTTCAAGACAGCAACCGCGCCCGCATTCTTTATCGGCTCGACCGGCTCTCGATTCTTAACAGTCAAAGGCGGACTTGGTGCAGTTCTTGGCAGTTGTTCTGACGGAAGCGGCGCGGGAGTCGGCAATAAGTTTCTTGCCGCTTGGTTCTCGGGCGTTGGTGTTGGTGCGCCGACATTTACCTGGGGAGAAGTCTGCTTCGCTTCAAGATTACCGCCGCGGCGCTTCAGAAGCAGTGCGACCCCGATCACTAGCGCGATTCCAATGAGTACGACGGCAGCCGCGTAAACGGGGTTCCAACTCAAACCACTTAACCAATTCGGCCAGAAGCTCGTTTGAGGCCGCGACTCTCGCGCAGCCGGGCTGTAACGAACACGCAGTTCGGGCTCGATCTGCTTCGCAAACGCGAGAAAGCTACGCACGTCTTCCCGACACTCGGTGCATGTGCTCAGGTGAGTGTCGATTATCTCTCGGTCGGTCTTATCAAGCTTGTTGTCTGCGATCGCAACGAGTTGGTCGTACTCGACGTGCTCATGTCTCAGCCAGTATTCTAGTGCCAAAGTAAACCGGAGCCCGCTCGATCCTTTTTGGCTTCTTAGCGTTTCGACGAATAGCTGATGGCATGTCTGACAAGCGGCCAAATGCTCGGCGATTCCATCCAGTTCGGCGTCTGGCAAGGCGCTGAGACTGAATCGTTCCATTCGTGATATCGATACGTGCTCCGTCATATCAGCTAACAGTAACTTTCCTACTCCCTAAGACGCGACATTGCGCCAGAAATTCCGGTCCCGGAAACTAATTTTTCCGCTTCATCGGGCGAAGCTCTCTCTCACGCGCTTCAAGGCCAGAAACCGCCATTTATTTACCTGCGGCCGAGGGACGTTCAGTTCAGCGGCGGCGGTCGGGCCGTCCATAGGCATTTGTGAACGTAGTCGGTTTATCTCCTTCGGGGAACGTCCAACCGCCTGAGAAAGCTCGACTAAGGTAACGATTTCTGCCTCTATCAGAAGACTAAAGAAGTCCCATCCACGTTCGTCATGAAAAAGCAGGCAATAGGCATCACGCTGTTCACTCGGCAGCTGCTTCACCGCCTCCCACGCGTGACGCAGTAGTTCTTTTTCCTCGATTAGCGATTGGGCGTTTTGAACGTCACGAGTAAAAGTCGCTTCGAGATAGGCCTCGGATTCCTCGTCGAAGGCCTCAACAGAATCATCTTTCACATCCAACAGTTGAGTAAGAATCTTGACGACTGTATCCAAGTAGATGGGCGCATCAGTCCATTCGAAAAGATCGGATAACACTCTCGAAACGGGAAGCTGGGTCGGATGTTGGCGCGGATACGTCGCCGATCGAAAAGCTTCTATTTCTTCGTCAAGCATTTGGTCTTGACGCTGCCACGGTTGTAAGGTGCCGCCTTCTCGCCAGACTGCAAAGCCGCAAACATAT
>QHXI01000166.1 GCA_003222895.1 Acidobacteriota bacterium
GTGCACTGCTGTTCGCGGCTCTGTCTTAATGCTCCAGCGTCACAACAAATGTGGCTCTCTTTTGGAGCTGTTCAGGATTTCGGATATACCTTCCACGGAACCGCTCAAATCATTCTCCGATAACAGTCAGTGTCTCCAACACACACGACTTTCCATCATTCACAATGCTCACTGTATTCGGTAGCTCTTGCAGTTTCGGCGTTGGCATCTGCTGGAGGGTTTTTTGCGTTGTGGACTGCGTACTCGCTGGCTGCAAGCTGTAGACGATGGCTCCGGATGGGGCAGGGTGCAATGGCGCAGCTGGGGTGGACTGCACTGTCGGAACAACCGTCACCTCAATGCGCAGCACGGCGGCAGTGCGTGACGCTGCATCGGATTCAGGAGCGCACATCAGTAAAGAAACAGAGAGGATCAAAGCTGCGGTCGAAATGTGTCGACGCAGAAGAACCGGACAAGCACGACTTCTCAGGTGGAACGAGCGCATAAAACCCCCTTCGGCAGATTCGCGCAGGGGGCTGAGGGTTGTAGCGGTTACTACCGGTTGTTTTAGGGAAGCGAGATTACTCCAATCAGGCTTCGGGTGCAACGAAGATTGGGCGTATGAGGAAAAGGTTACCGACAAAATGGCAACCCGCGCTCCTCATCGGCACCGTCGCCACTGGGCTTATTCTTGCCGACTTACACCGATTTGTTCACTGGTTCCCTTAACCCCATGGCGACATCAATCAGGTCTTGGCCAACGGTTCGCGTCCGCGACAGAGCTTCCTTAAGGGGAATGGTCACGATATCGGTTCCGCGCAGCGCCACCATCTTTCCGAAATCGTGGCGGTGGACGGCATCGATGCCGCCAATGCCATACCGAGTGGCCAGCATGCGATCAAAGGCGGTGGGCGAACCGCCGCGTTGGATGTGCCCAAGGACGACTGCGCGCGTCTCGAAGCCGGTGCGCTTTTCAAGCTCCTGCGCGATGATGGTGCCGACGCCGCCGAGGCGCACATGGCCGAACTCGTCCTTCTTGCCTTTTTCGGCGACGGCGATTACAACCACGCTGAAGTAGCGTCCGCGCGCATGACGCTGGCGGATGGTCTCGGCGACTTCATTCAGATCGAACGGACGCTCCGGGATGAGAATGACATCAGCGCCGCCAGCAATGCCGCTGTAGATGGCGATCCAGCCGGAGTCGCGGCCCATCACCTCGACCACGATCACGCGGTTGTGAGCTTCGGCCGTGGTGTGTACGCGATCGATGGCTTCGGTTGCGATGTTGACTGCGGTATCGAAGCCGAAGCAAAAGTCGGTGCCGCTGAGGTCGTTGTCGATAGTCTTGGGAATACCGACGACCTTGAATCCAGCCTGGTCGAGCTTATACGTAACCGACTGTGTGTCGTCGCCGCCGAGTACCACCAGCGAGTCGATTTTGTGGCGCGTCAGTGTGTCCAGACACTGCTGAATTCCGCCTTCTTTTTTTGCCGGGTTGGTGCGCGAAGTGCGCAGAATGGTACCGCCACGCGGAAGAATCCCGGCGATGCTGTCGAGCGTGAGCTTGGTGGAATGATCCTCCATCACACCGCGCCAGCCTTCCAGGAATCCCACGAACTCATCCTTGTGGTGGAAAATGCCTTTGCGGACCACGGCGCGAATAACGGCATTTAGACCTGGGCAGTCGCCGCCTCCAGTGAGGATGCCTATTTTCATTACTTTCTCCGATAGCCAGTAAGCGGCCTTTTCGAATGGATGGTGCAGACAGCTACTTAATCAGCTCGAGATTGGATACTTTCATTTGGTCGCCGGCCTGCAAACCGCGCACGTGGACGCGCCAATCTTTTTCCTGAGTGGTCGCAAGGATCAGCTTGTACGCCCGCTGATTGCCGTTCGCATCGAAGCGGATAACTTGATTATCTTCGGTCAACACGGCGTATCCGCTGCGAACGCAAACCGGCATCAGCAGACATGCGCGA
>QHXI01000029.1 GCA_003222895.1 Acidobacteriota bacterium
GATCGAAATGACCGGCGGCGGCTTGCGCTTCAGCGTCGGCAGCACCCGATGCTGAACCAACCAACTTCACATAATAGCCTTGTAATTCTGGCGTGCTGCGAAAATAAATCTCGAGCTGGTCCAATCCAACGCGAACGTTTTCCAAACTCGATTTGACGACCGCTTTGTTCTGATCGTTTTTCTGCAAGGCTGTCGGAGAGGCCTGACCATTCTTTGCCGCGACGTCGATGTCTTCAATGCCTTTCGCGACGCCGCCGAGCACGTACAAAAATCGCGTAAGGTTCTTGACTTGATCGGCGATCTTGTTTGCGCCGTCAAGCTTCGCTTGATTTGCGGGCGCAGTCTCTGCCGGCTTGGCGGTCTTTGACGTGCCGCGGCGCGACGTCGTGCGCGAGCGCGATTGGGCGAACGCGGTGGTTAACAAAACCAGTAGCATACAAATTGAAACGATAAATCTTTTCATATTCACACCCACCAATATTTTTGCCTCAAGCCTGCGGCATTCGTCTATATCAGTCAAGTTCGGAGTTGTCAGTCGCGCACTGTCTCCACGCAAGGTCCCCCTATCCACACGCGATCGTGTCAGCAACCCAACTGTTAGGGAGGGCAACATGGCGCTGCTACAATCCTGCTGAAAATGCCCGCCCGCTATCGCAGGCGGTTCTGACCCAGCATGCGAAAGCGAATTTTGAAAGTCGAACGTCTGGGAAGAGTCGAATACGCGGCTGCGCTCGATATCCAAAGACAAACCGAGCTCGCGGTTTTGACGAATGAACAGCCGGACACGTTGCTTCTGCTCGAACATCCGCACACGTTGACGCTGGGCCGACGTTCTGCGCCGGGCGCGATTATCGCGGACGATGAATTTTTGCAAGCGCGCGGAGTGACTGTGTTTGAAACGAATCGCGGCGGCAAAGTGACTTATCATGGATTGGGCCAAATCGTCGGCTATCCGATTATCAATCTCAGTCCCGATCGTGAAGACGTGCATCGCTACGTGCGCGACCTGGAAGAAGTTTTGATTCGCACGATGAGCGACTTCGACATTGAATCGTTTCGCGTTCCGGGATTGACGGGCGTTCACACGACGCGTGGAAAAGTTGCTGCGATAGGAGTACATATCGCGCGCTGGGTAACGACCCATGGCTTTGCGTTGAACGTGAATGCGGATCTCGGCTATTTCGATTTGATCGTCGCGTGCGACGGCGAGCCGGTAACTTCGTTGAAGGAGTTGCTGGGACGCGAAGTGGAGATGAGCATGGTCGAAGATCGGATCGCTGAGCGCTTTGCCGAGGTGTTTGAGATGAAGTAGAAACGGCCGCGGTTGTTGTCTAACGCGGCTCTGCCGCTTGATATGCGGAAAGGCTTTGCTTTTCCGTGAGGCGATCAATAAGGACTTGAGGCTACGCCTCAACTTAATGACGAGGCATAGGCTCGAAAAAAGATAAAGCGTCAGATCGGAAAGGCAAAGCCTTTCCGCACATCAGGTGGCAAGCCACAACCCGAGTTCCATGCTGACATTCGAACTAATCAAACAAGCCGCCGCGCGCATCGCCGGCCGCGTTCATCGGACGCCGGTGATCACCTCGCGCTCATTCAACGAAGTTGCCGGCTGCGAAGTCTTCTTCAAATGTGAAAACCTGCAACGCGCCGGCGCCTTCAAAGCCCGCGGCGCAACCAACAAAATTCTTTCGCTCAGCGATGATGAGAAGAAGCGCGGCGTGATCGCCGTCTCTTCCGGCAATCATGCGCAAGCCGTCGCACTCGCATCGCGCGAAGCCAGTACGCGCGCGGTTATTTGTCTACCCGACGACGCGCCTAAATTGAAAGTCGCCGCCACGCGCGGATACGGTGCGGACATTCGTTTCTTTAATCGCCACAAAGACGATCGCGATGCGTTCGGGCGCGAGATCGCTGAGCGCGAAAACCTCGTAATGGTTCCCGCGTACGACGATTACTTGATCATGGCGGGCCAGGGCACGTGTGGTTTGGAATTGTTGGACGAAGTTCCCGACCTCGAGGCGATCATGACGCCTTGCAGCGGTGGCGGATTGTTTGCCGGAGTCAGCACCGCCGCAAAATCGATCAAGCCTTCAATAAAATGCTTCGCCATCGAGCCGGAAACTGCGAACGACACGCAGCAATCGATTCAAACAGGCGAGCGCGTAAAGATTTCGCCGCCTCCAACCATCGCCGACGGTTTGCGTGTGCAGATTCCCGGTGCTTTGACGTTTCCGATTACACAAAAGAACGCCGATGCGATCTTGACCGTCAGCGACGATGAGATCATCGACGCGATTCGTTTCATGTTGTTTCGCATGAAGATTCTCGTCGAGCCATCAGGAGCGGCGGCCGCAGCGGCTGCGCTCGCAAAGAACATTCCGGGGTCGGTAAAGCGCGTTGGCATCGTGTTATCTGGTGGTAACATCGATCCGGAAATGCTGGTTCGCGTTCTCGAGGATAAGAATGATTCCCAGGTTGCTCCTTGATGTAGAGCCCGTGCCGAGCGGCGGCGCGGTCATATTTGTCTTGTTAGTCATCGTAGCCCTGATCCTGCTCGTCTTCTCGGCCGCGGCTTTGATCATTGGCTTTTGTCTAATGAACCGAAGAAAGAACGCGCAGGCCGTCGTTGCGGCTCAAGTGAATGCCCCAACCGCAGCGCAAGCCGAGCCGCTTCATCCGTAACTTCCGGGTTAACATTCCAAGCGACTGTTTTTCTATTGACTTGAACCGAAAACCAGCGTAAGAAAAGAACGATTTTCCAATCCATTCAAGGGGTTCCGAATGAAAAGCGCTGCCCGCTTGCCACGTGCTCTCAGGGACAATCTGGTGATCCGCGAATTGGACGACGAGACTCTCGTCTACGACACAGAACGCGATGAGGCTCATTGCCTTAATCAGACAGCGGCGCTGGTGTGGGAACTCTGCGATGGAAAGACAAGTGCGACGGAAGCAGCGCGGTCAATTCAGCAAGAGTTAAGAACGAACATCGATTCGGATTTGGTTTGGCTGGCAGTCAAGCAACTACAAAAATTTCATTTGGTTGAGCGCGCGACGAAATCTCCTTCGGTCTCACGACGAGATTTGGTCTTGAAATATGCGCCGGCCGCATTGGCCCTGCCGGTGATAATGTCGATCAGCGCACCAACTCCGGCACAAAGCGCGAGCTGTCTTCCGAATGGTGCTCCCTGCAGCACGAATACACAATGTTGCGGCGGGAGTTGCTTCGGCTCGCCTTCGACTTGTCACGCCGCTTAGCGCAGGCCATAGGCCGACCGTAGAGCAACATGAAGCAATATCCGGCGCTGGTCTCTGTCCTTATCCCCGCTCATAACGAAGAACAATTCATTGCAGACGCAATCGCCAGTGTGCACTCACAAACGGTGAACGCGTCTGAGATCCTTGTCGTAGCCGATGCTTGCACGGATCGCACTTCGCAAATTGCCACTGAACTTGGTGCGAAAGTGTTTGAGTTGAACAGACGCAACATGGCCGCGGCATTGAATGTCGCGGTGAAAGCCAGCGCGCAACCGTGGATTGCCTTTCTCGACGCCGACGATATTTGGGAAACGGAAAAACTGGCTTGGCAATTCAAAGCAATCGATGCGTTTCCTACGGCAGGATTAATTGGATGCGATTACGTTCAGCTACAGGACGGTGGATCAACTTCACTTTCAGCCAGCGCTCGCCGCGAAAGATGGGACGGCATTGATTCTGTAAAGAGTGAATGCTGCCGTTTTGTTGCAGAGCCAACGGGTGAACTGCTTCCGCCCCTCGATCTGCTCACCACTTGCGTCATGGTGCGGCGAGAAGTTTTCGACCGCGTGGGATTCCTTGATGAAGATTTTTTGTTTGGACAGACGATGGAATTCTTCGCTCGAACGCTCGCCCGGCATCCATTGGCTTTCGTCGAAAAGCCCTTGGCCTATCATCGACGACACGAACAGAACCACACGAGAAATCTCGAGAGCTATTGGCCGACTCACATTTCAATCATCAATCGCATGCTTAAACATCCCGAACAATATCCAACGGGTGCAGGTGAGGCATATCGAGCGCATCTGAAGCGCGATTTTCATCAATTCGAGCGTGGGCTGTTGAAGCAGCAGCAGAAAGCGATTACCTGAACAATCCAAACCAGCTGTAAGCATTCAGTACTTCACCGCCGAGAAACGAAGCAAGATTCGCGAGGACGATCGTTGCCAAATCCTGCCACATCGATCGCTTTCCTAACTCTTCCATCTTGCCGTAAGCCAGCCAGAACAAAGCGCACTCAGCGAGAGGCGCAAACGTCTCGGCCACGATCAAATAGATCGTGCGTGACGCGTTCGCGAACAAGAGTGGCATGGCGAGTACGACGATGGGATAAGTACACGCAGTCAGCCAGACGCCCGCCGCGAACCTGCGTTTGAGTGAGTGTCGACGGGATAGACCAACGAGAAGAATCGGCGTCTCGATCGCAATCGTAAAGAGATAACCGATGGGAAGAAATCGCCAGAGTTCGGAAGGGGACATTACTTACAACCCAAGCTACGCTCGTAAGGATCTCGCCAACTCATCGCATCCACAGAAGAAATCGATCCGACTCTTCTAATAATCAGATCCTGATGAATAGTGAAGATGCCTCGCTTTACCGCCGTTGACACATTCAGCCCTGCAGCTTGCCAGTCTTGCATTACGAATTCGCCCGGTTGCAGGCGATTGATCTTGCTTGTAAGTGGAACTATGAAAATATCTTGTGACTGGTGAGGAGTGCTGACAGCGATCGCAGGTCGGACTTTCGCGCCGGCGAGATCCGAAAATGGAAATCGAACGAGAACGACACTACCTCTCGAGTAGCTCGCCATAAACATCGTCCTCTGGATTGTCCCAGATTGCTTCGAGAGACGGTCCGCTGGCATCCAGCCAGAACTTGTCGCCGTTCGACACTACAGTAACGATTACTTCTGTGCCTTCCGGCAATGAAAGATCTTCCAAAGGCTGGATTCTTCCCTCAGTGACAATGGCGCGAATTGATTCCTGCATAACGTGATTATCTTATTCGATTTCTCCCAGCACCGGTAGGAAATCCAAATCCGAACCTAGATCATTCTTAACAAAAACGGCGCCTCGGCCAGCACGTGTGCGATCGCCACTGCGAAATAAATATCGCGCGTGATGGTGTAGTTAAATGAGAAACCCATCCAAAGCACCGCGACAAGAAATAAACTGAAAACCAAAATCGCTGCGATCAGTCTCGGAAAGCCGCGCGTATGACTGGCGATCGGAATCGTCTTCACGTTCCAAATCGCGCCCGTGGCTCCGATCAAAGGCAGCGCGACAATCCAGATTCCGTAATGCAGCATCTCGAGGAATACGTGCGTCGAGACAAGCATGTGACTCGAAACGTTTGGCAAGAGTTCCGCGCCGGCATGTTGTGTGATTCGCCAGAACAATCCGTTATCGTCAGCAAGTGGTGAAGTGCGCGAAAGCTGCCAAAGCATTCCGCCGATGACCAGCGGCAAAAACATCAGACAGCGACGGTAAGTTGAAAGCCATTCAGGTTTGGTGCGCCGGAGATGCCGATCCAAAAACCAGAGCGCGACGAGTGGATGCGCGTAAACGATCGCCAGACTGAACAATTCAGGCGACAGCCAATTGAGCGCGCACAAAGTGAATGCGATTGGCAGAACCCAAAACCAATCGCGATTCGATTTTTGCCTGGCCCGCATCAAGACGAGCGCGCTGAGCCACAGAACCATCGCCGTGTTCCATACGGCAATTGCGTTAGGCCAATTGGCGCCCGACCAAACATTGGCGTAGTAGAACGCGGGAAGCGAAACATACGCGAGCGTCAACAACCCGATTCCCGCAAACGCCACGATGAAGAAGTTTCGCGAGCGGCCAAAGCGCGCCGGCAGACGCATCAGGAAATAACGCGCTTCGAACCAATTGTGCGGCCCGGCAAACAGAAATACTGTCACGATCGACATTTGTAATGGCAACCAACTCGCCATCGCCGCGGAGATGATCGCGCTGCAAACCAAAATCGCCGCGAAAGTTTTCGCGGAGATACGCATTCGCTCACGCGCTCGTGCGCGCGGCCACGCGGTGATCGAAATGTTTTCAGCTCGCTGCATATTCGGATGCGCACGCATTTCTGCTTGCGGTCCGCGGGCATCCTGCCCGCATTTACCCACCCGCTACCGCAGGTGGTACTGACTTACTCTTCGTCCGGTCGCTTCTGATTACGGAGCGGAATGATCAGCTTCATATTGTCGTCGCCGGGAACCAGCTCGATCTGAACGCCGCCGACAGTTTCTTTGCCATCCTTCAGCGACTGCGGCAGATTCTGCCAGCGAATGTATCCCGGCGGTCCGGCGTTCGCGCGCACGATCACGGCGCCGATTCCCAGTACGACCGCAACCAACAACGCGGCGGCGACGCTCCGGTGATTGCGGCACTGGTTCGATCTCGCCAACCAAACCCCTGCGAACGATACCGCGAGAAACATGAAGAGCCCGGCCATGATCGTTCGAGTTGAGCTGTGCATGATGTTCTGTGACAGCGAAGTTCCGCCATCGTGCGCCGCGGCTTCCTCCATTCGCTTGAACGTGTCCTGCGAAATTTGCAGCTTCGCCTCGTATGCTTTCGGATCCGAAACGACCGTCAGGCCGGAATAGAAAATGATCTTCGCTTCGGCCGGTGAAGGCTTTGGTCGGGCGATATCACCAAAGGCGAAAATCGCGCTGGCGAGCAACGCGCAAATCACTGCGCTCAACATCAGGGTTCTTTTCATAAGCTCCTCCATCAAGTAAATGCCACAGATATACACAGATTTTCACAGCTAAATAGTCGATCAATCTTGTCAGTGTCCAGCTGTATTCATCTGTGGCTTTCTCTTCATCAAATTCCGCGCAGTATAGCGCAAAAACAAAGCTTCGATGCTCAATTTGGGATCGGCGCACGGACAAAATATCGATCACAACTTCACTGCTGTTCGGGTTCTATGCCTACGTGTACGATTTTGATCGATGACTTCGAATTCATAGCCGAGTTTCCTCGCGCAATTTCAAGCGATCGTCACCGGCATGGAGGTTGATGGACGAGCATGCATGCGGGCTGCTCCGACCGGCCCTTAACTTTTTCAATCAACTAACTAAGTGGGAGGAACTTATGGCAGACGATAGAGAAAGAAACCAGGGTATGAAGCAAGGCACGGGCGAAGGCACCGGTCAACACGCGCCGGGACGTAACCCTCAGGGTGATCGCGCAGCCGGCGGACACGGCGACTATCAGCGCGGCGGCGATCGGCAAGGCGGCCAAAAGCGCGACGTCGGATTCGATCCCAGCAAGGGCGGAGACGGCGGCAGCTACAAAGAAGCCAAACAAAACGAGCAGACGCGCCGTTAACGAGTGGTGCTGTCCACACCAAAGGCTCACGTTTGATTTTCCGGCAAGAAAGAATCATTCGTGAGCCTTGATGTATTAGCCACAGATTTACACGGATAGACACAGATAAAAACAAAAAAGAAAATCAGCCACAAAAAGGCACGAGAAGCACAAAAAAAGAGGAGCTGGTAAAGGTCTAAAACCGCTTTTTCCTTTTGCGCCTTTTGTGCCTCTTCGTGGCTATATTTTTCTTATCTGTATTTTCTTATCTGTGAAATCCGTGTTCATCTGTGGCTACTTATTAATGCGTCGGGTACTCCCGCCGCCGCTAATCGTGCGGCTCATCTTGCGCGCAACCATTTCAGCTTGCGCAAACACGCGCAGAAAATTCCCACCGAGAATCTTGTCGATGTCCTGCTCGCTATAGCCACGCTTTAGCAGTTCGTAAGTGATGTTCGGCAGCATCGATTCATCGCGCGCGCCTTCCGGAAAATCATTCGCGCCGTCAAAGTCCGGCCCAATCCCGACATGATCGATGCCCGCAACTTTCACAATGTGATCGATGTGATCGATGAGCTTTGAAATCGGCAGCGGCGGCAAAGGATTTGCGGCTTCCAGTTTGTCGCTCTCTTCCGACAAACGTTCAGGATCGTTAGCATATTTGGCGGTCAGCGCCTCCTGTTGTGCCTTCAAACGCGCGTTGCGTTCGTCACTCTGCGGCGCGACAGTCTTTTGATCGACGAACAAGCTGTAGAAATTCACCTGCACCACGCCGCCGTTTTTCGCAATGCGCTTCAGCAAATCGTCAGGAATGTTTCGCGCCACGTTGCTCAACGCGCGCGCCGATGAGTGCGAAGCGATGACCGGCGCTTTCGACACATCCAACGCGTCGCTCATCGTCTTGTCCGACACGTGCGAGATATCGACCAGCATCCCGACCCGATTCATTTCGCGCACAACTTCTTTGCCAAAGTCCGTCAGACCGTTGTGTGTCTTGTCGCCGCGCGCGTCAGCCCAATCGTTCGTGTTGTTCCAAGTCAGCGTCATGTAACGCACGCCGAGCCGATAAAACTCGCGCAACGTCGGCAGCGAATTTTCAATCGCGTGTCCGCCTTCGATACCCAACAGGCAGGCAATCTTGTTTTGCGCTTTGGCCCGGCGAATATCCGTCGCGCTCGTGGCAATCATCAGATCGTTCGGATGGCGTTCGGCGGCTCGATAGACTGAATCGATCATGTCGAGCGTGCGCCGCGCCGCGCCGCCGTGTTGCACGTACCACGGTTTGACATAGAGCGAAAAGAAAATCGCGCTGAGACCGCCTTTCTTCATGCGATCGATGCTCGTGCGATAGGGATACGGCGGATCGCCGCCGAGATCGTAATCATCATTCGTCATCGGCGTCGTGATGTCGTTGTGCGTATCAACCACAATCGCGCGGCGATGAATGGCCAGCGCACGTTGCCACAGCGCTTCGTCACGCGTCGAGCGCGTCGATGTTTGGGTGCGTTGCGCCGATTGCGTCGTGCGTTGCCGTTGAGCGGTGTGTTGCGCGACGGTGGGAATTGCCGACGCGAAAATGGAAATAACGAAAAGCGAAATCAGTGCGATAGCAAGTGTGCGACGTTTCATGTTTAGAGATTTATCACAAACGTTGTGAACACAGAAGCAGTTTTCTTCGCTCCGTTAATGCACGTTGAGCCTGGCAGCGCAGACTACTCTTCGCTCCGGTAGGAGCGAGATATCTATAGATCGCGCCGTTAATTTGGAAGTGGAGCTCCTTTAGGGGCGAAATGGTTGGTTCGTTTACACGCATACCGCTCCTAAGGAGCTCGCTGAATCTTGGAGGTAGCTTGTAGCTATAGACATTCGGCTCCTAACGAAGCCAAGCATCACCTTCGAACGCATCGGCCCCAGCCGCGCGCGTAAGTGTGGCGAGCCACACTGACGCGACCTTTCGCTTTCGAGTATCATCCGCTCAGCATGTCGATCCTAATCGCCGAAGACAACGTGGCCCAGCGTGCTTACCTGCGCGAGATACTCGAGCGCGATTTTCCTTCGCATCAACCGGTGATCGAAGCGTCCGATGGTGAAGAGACGGTCACACTCGCGCTGAAAAATAAACCCGAGGTCTGCATCCTCGACATTCAGATGCCCAAGCTTTCCGGCGTGAAAGCCGCGCGCGCGATCTGGCGCGACTTTCCCACGGCGCGAATCATTTTCTGGACGCAGTTTCCGCACGAGATTTACATCAACGAGATTCGCAAGATCGTAAAATCAGTCGATCCGCCACCGGCCTACGGTTTCATTCATAAGAACAATCCCGAGTCGCGCTTCCTGCGTTTCGTCGCCGCCGTTTTGGAAGACGGCGCCGACATGATCGATCCAGCTTTCAAGGACTCGTTCAAGCGTCCGCTCCTGACTGAGTTCGAAGCGGAAGCGCTTTACTATCTCGCGCTCGGTTTGTCGAATTGGGCCATCGCCCGCAAATGCAGCTTGAGTTTGCGCGGCGTCGAGAGCCGTCTGGCCACACTCTACGAAAAACTCTTCGTCTCAATACCCGAAGGCACCGAACACGAGGCTTACGAAAAGCTCGCCTACAACGTGCGCACGCGCGCGTTCTTTGAAGCGTTGCGGCGCGGCCTGCTGAACAATGATGAATTGGAGAAGGCGGCGGTAGATTTGGAGGGATGGCTGGACCGCGACCGGAAGAAGTTTATTGAAGAGCAGAAGCGGGAAGTGGGAAAAACAAAGCGATAGGCAATGTGAGAGTGAACGCGCATCAAAGCCCGAAGAGCGGAAATGAAATAGCCACGTCCGTCAGGGCGTGGTTTTCGCGTTTTGGGTTTTTCTATAAGCGCCGAAGGTGCGACATGCAATTCGGCTCTGCCGCAGGCGGTGAGGCTCGGCCTTACCGTCACGCGATCTTGAAATGGAAATCCATCGAGGCTGAGCCCCGACGCAAGAAATCCAAAACTATGCCGGTAAGTCGCAGGCTTACCGCAACGTGCTGCGGCGGAGCCGCTCTCCTCTTATCTTTAGTATTCTCGTCTAATGCAGGGGTACTGTCCCGCACTTTCTCGCAAAGTGAACAGCCGACGCCCCAGGCTGAACCTTCGCCAACGCCTGCGCCCTCGCCGTCTCCTTCGCCGACGCCGCCGCCGAATCTGCATCAATGGGGCGCGGTGACTTCGTTTCATGGCTTGCCGTCGGATCGAACGCACGCGATCGCGCAGACGGAATTTGGTGTGACCTGGTTTGCGACTGATGGAGGACTAGCGCGTTACGACGGCCGCCGCACGAACGCGATCAATGCTGAGGGTCTGCCCGCAGGTCGCGTGCTCGTGTTGAAGACAGATAATTCCGGCGCGCTTTGGATCGGCACGGATAATGGCGCGGCACGCATGGCGAACGGCAAGTTCGATCTCATTAAAGAAACTTCCGGCGTGGCTATCAACGCCATAATTTCATCAGAACGCGATCGCGTATTCATGGCCAGTGACAGCGGACAGGTTTTCGATTGTCAGGTGAAGCGCGATGCGAGTCGCGAGATGCGCGAGGGCGAAGGCACGCCAGGTTCCTTCAATGTTCGAACTCTGCTGAATCAGCCGTTGCAAAGCTCGGACAAGGATCATCCTGGACCATTAAAGATCACCAGCCTCGCAATGGTCGGAGCGAAGCTCTACGCCGGCACGCAGAGCCGCGGCCTTATCACGATCGAAAATGGTGAAGCGAAAGAAGTCGTCAGCAAGCCGCGCAGTTATTTCATAAACGCGTTGGCGACCGATGGCGAAGGCCATTTGTGGGCCGGCGCGCAGGCCCGCGGCGAAGAAAGTGGGTTGTTCGATAGCAGCGATCTACTGAAGCCGAACAAGGCAAACGTTCCCACCGGAGCGGTAACCGCAATCGTGCGCGGCCGCGGCGACGATTTATGGATCGCAACCGATGGCCGCGGCGCTTTTCATCTTGAAAATGGAAAACTGATCGAGAAGTTCACCTTCGAGGGCACCGGCGGCGCGCTGCGTTCCGATCACATCTCCGGCATCTTTGTGGACCTGGAAGAAGTTGTTTGGTTTGCTACCGACAAAGGCGTCTGCCGTTACGATCCGAACGCGATGCGAGCTGAGGCGGTCAGCGAAGAAGCTAACGGGAATTACGTAAGGGCGCTGTTACGAACTTCGCGCGGCCATTTGCTGGCGGGAACGAACGCTGGTCTGTATGTCAAAGACGGTTCTAAGAAGTGGGCCATGATTCCGGAAATCGGCAGGCGCATAGTTTACGCGTTAGCCGAAGACAATAACGGGCGCACTTTGATCGCTACGGCCAGCGGATTCTTTGCTTCTTCATCTGGTTTAGATTCAACGTTCACGCGGCTGCCTGCTTCATCCGACCAGGACAACATCCGCGCGATCGCAACTGTCGCTGGCGCAACTTACATCGCCACCTACGGCTATGGAGTCGAACGATTGCAAGGCTCGCAGCGCACGCTGGTTTGGCCCGAAGCAAGCGCCGACAATCACCTGCGCGAAATAACCAGTCTCGGTAAGGACGCAAACGATCGCTTGCTGATTGGCACCGCGACCGCCGGCGTTTTCTTTTTCGATGGCAACCAAACGACGATTGACAATGCGTTCGAAAAACTAAAAGGCGATGCCGTCTGGTCGATGCTCGCTGATGGATCAGAGGTGTGGATCGCTTCGGCGAAAGGGCTGTTTCTGTTTCGAGCAGGCGAGTTGAAGGACATCGCTCCGGGAGTTAACGCGCGCAGTTTGAGCATTGGCGCCGACAACGCTCACGCAAAGCAAGTCTGGTGCGCGACGGTAGGAAATGGCTTGATGAAGGTTGCACTCGACGATCAATTCGGCGTAGTCGTTTCGCGTTTCGACATCGAACAGGGTTTACCTTCACAGCGCGTGTTCGCCGTCTTGTCTGAAAGCTCGAAAGAAGGAATTGAAAACGTGATCGTCGGAACGAACCGCGGCGTCGTCCGCTATGAACCCGGACACGTTACGCCGACCGTTTTGCCCGCGCGCGTGATTGGCCAGCGCATTCATCAACAAAGCGAGCTGCAGCAACGCCTTCAGCTCGATTATCCGCAGAATAGTTTGTTGCTCGACGTCACGGCGATTAGCAGCCGCACGTTCCCTGAACAATTTCAATATGCGTTTGCGCTTTATGACAGCTCGGGAAAAATTATTCGCGAGAAGCTCGCTCATGATTCTCAGTTCACAATGGAGAAGCTCTCGCCCGGCACCTACAAAGTTGTTGCGCGCGCGTTCACAAAAGACCTCACGCCTGCCACGCCGCTCTCGTTTGAATTCAGTGTCGCGCGGGCGCCGTTTCCATGGACATCGACTGCCCTCGGCGTGTTGTTACTGCTGGCGTTGATTGCGTTGGGTTGGGGATATTTTCAGAACCGGCGAATTCATCGCACCAGCGCGGAACTCGCGGCCGCGAATCGCGAGTTGGCAAATGCGCGTTTGCAACTCGCAAATGAAACAGAAACAGAACGGCGGAGAATCGCGCGAGACTTACACGATCAAACTCTCGCTGATTTGCGAAACCTGGCGTTGCTGGTTGATCAACTTCCCATCAATCGCGATCCAAACGTGCGTCCCAATCGCGCGCCTTCCGCGCCGAGCACCTTGCGGCATGAGATCGAATCGATCTCCCAGGAAGTCCGGCGCATCTGCGAAGACTTGAGCCCCTCGGCTTTGGAAAATGTCGGCCTCTCTGCCGCCTTACAATTCGCTTTGTCGCACGCAGTCGAACACGCGTCGCTTGACTGCAAATTCGATTATGAATTCACTTGCGATGATGCGCTCGATGAAAAACTCAACCTGCCATCCAGCACTCAGATTCAAATCTATCGCATTGCCCAGGAGGCTTTGAGCAACGTCTGTCGTCACTCGGGCGCGAAGCACGTTAAGATGAGCGCGATACTTTCCGACGCCCATCAATTTGAATTACAGATTGAAGACGACGGCCGCGGATTCGACGAAGGGGAAGCGAAAAAGAGATCCGGCCGCGGCGTCGCTAACATTCGCGCGCGCGCCAGCATGATCGACGCCGACACTCAATGGATTAAGCGAAGCAGGGGCGGAACGCTTTTCAGGCTGGTTAAGTAATGACAAAGGAACTTCTTAATATTCATCCTGAAATTGAGTCGGCGTTGGCGGCAAACAAACCAGTCGTCGCGCTTGAGTCAACCGTGATCGCTCACGGCTTGCCACGGCCGCAAAATATCGAAACAGCACAGCGGCTCGAACAACTGGTGCGGCAACAGGGTGCCATTCCCGCAACGATCGCGGTGCTCGATGGCAAACTCTGCGTCGGACTGAATCAGCATCAGCTTGAACAGATCGCGAACGCGGAGGATATCAAGAAGTTAAGCACGCGCGATCTGCCAATCGCGATCGCGCGAAAATGGAAGGGAGCAACAACCGTTGCATCAACGATGTGGATTGCGCATCGCGCCGGCATTCAGGTGTTTGCGACCGGAGGAATCGGCGGCGTACATCGGGGGTCTCTGCCGGACATCTCAGCCGATCTGCCACAACTGGCCCAGACGCCAATGATTGTCGTCTGCTCAGGTGCGAAGATCGTTTTGGATCTGCCGGCGACGCGCGAGTGGCTGGAGACGCACAGCGTGACAGTCGTCGGTTATCAATGCGACGAGATGCCGGCGTTCTATTCACAAAAGAGCGGACTGCCGATCGATGCGCGCTGCGATTCACCTGATGCAGTCTTAGAGCTTTTCCGATCGCTGCGCGAACTCGGATTGCCGTCAGCTCTGCTCGTCACGGTGCCTGTTCCGATCGAAGCAGAGGTCGAAAGCTCAATTTTGAACAACGTACTGGAAGATGCTTTGGCGGAAGCGAAGCGGCAGAAAATCACCGGTCGCGGCGTGACGCCGTTCTTACTCGCGCGTATGTCTGAAGCGAGCGGAGGAACAACTTTGCGCGCGAACATCGCGTTGCTGGAAAATAACGCGCGCGTCGCGGGCCGGATTGCTAAAGCGCAGTCTAAGGCAAATTCTTAGTTGCGGTTGGGCTTCCTCCGCGTCCTTGTGGTTATTTGTTTTGCTGTTTGGTACTGGTTGCGTTTGGTTTGAAAATAAGCCAGTGCCGTAAAGTTTCGCGAAGTGCCGTGCTGTTTCTGAAACTTGAAAGTCGAAACTTGAAAATGTAGTATCGGTTTTCGCGTGGGGCAGTAGCTCAGTTTGGCAGAGCGCCGCGTTCGCAATGCGGAGGTCAGGGGTTCGATCCCCCTCTGCTCCACCAATAACACTCATCGTTTCAATGATTTACCAGTGCTGACTTTCGTTTCAGTGTAATGCGGAGGTCAGGGGGTTCGAGCCACGTTTGCTCTACCAAGGCCTTCAATACGCAGTTCTCAAGTTCTCTTTGACGTCGACTTTCCCTATTGTTTGGCCTGCGCCGAACTCTTCGCCAGCCGATTTCTCACGTCGATGATATGGTTCGACATTACCGAAAACGCGAGCTCCCCATCTCTCTTCTGGACTGCCTCAAAGACTTCCCGGTGTCGGTCTACGACGTGCTTGAGAACGTCGATCGATGGATGAAGATCCGTGATGACCTGCGATGCTACTTCGAGCATCGAT
>QHXI01000006.1 GCA_003222895.1 Acidobacteriota bacterium
CATCTTCGGCGGCTTTGCAGTCTTGAGCGCGTTCGCGATCAACTCCGGCTTAACTTTCAAAGCCGTCGCGATCGCAGACGCGGCTAATGCATTCATCAGATTGTGGCGCCCGGTCATCGGCAGCTCCGCCGCGGCTTGACCCATCGGCGTGTTCAAGCGAAACCGAATGGAACCAAATCGCGAGGTGTCGATCTCGGTGGCCGTTACATCAGCCTGATGCTCCAAACCAAAAGTGAGCACCGGCCCTTCCGTTTTGGATTTCATTTCCATCACAAGTAGATCATCCGCGTTCAGCACTGCAACGCCGCCGGGTTTCAAGCCTTCAATCAATTCGGCTTTCATGGCGGCGACCATTTCGATCGTGCCCAGGTGTTCAAGGTGCACGGGCGCGACCATCAATTCCACGCCGACATCGGGCGGCGTGATTTGCACGAGACGTCGAATCTCGTGCGTGGGCGAGGACATTCCCATCTCAAGTACGGCCAGATCGTAATCGTCCGGCCGGCGGCCTCGACTAACCATTTGCAAGACCGAAAGAGGCAGACCCAAGTTGTTGTTATAATTGCGTTCGCTTTTTAGTACGCGATGTCCCGTCTGCAACAGCACATGGGCCGTTAGCTCCTTCGTTGTTGTCTTGCCGGCGCTGCCCGTGATACCGATTACCGGTTTCGCCCACCGCTCGTAAATTTTTCGCGCGAGCGTTTGCAGCGCCGCAATCACGTCATCGACGATCAGCAAACGATCGATTAATGATCGCATGTCATCGGCGCCTTGAACGCGCTCGCGTCGAGCGACAGCAGCGACCGCGTCTTGCGCAAACGCGCCGGCAATGAAGTTGTGCGCGTCAGCAAACGTGCCGTTGAATCCGGCGCGTTCGTAGTCGGGTTGCGACAGGGCAAAGAAAAGTTCGCCCGCTTCTGCCGTGCGTGAGTCGATCGAGAAATCAAGTATTTCTTTGTCAAACAACTCGGCGCGTAAAGCTTCAGTTGTCGCGCCCATCAAACTTGCTGCGGTTTTAATGTCCACGTTGCCATTATCTGTCAGAAGCCCGACCGTTAGGGAGGGCAACTTCCGCAACCGAGCCCTTGCTTACGCGCGGGCTTCTGACACGGCCTGGCCCGCAGGCGGTTCCCAACTCAATTGCGTCTCGTAAAATCCACTTGCACCAATTGGCCCGAATCGATTTCGCTGCCGGGCGCGGGATTCTGCTGAGTTGCGAATCCTTCGCCGCGCGCTTCAAGCCGCAATCCAAGCTGCGCGCACATCCGCGCCACGTCGCGAACGCTTTGTCTGCGGAGATCGGGCATCAACGCACCGCGTTTGCTGGCGACAGTGAAAACAACTTCGCTCGCTTCGCCGCTGAAGCTGCGCGCCGCGACGACCTTCGGCAAAGTCGCCTCGCGTTGCTGAATTTGCACCTGCTCTTCTTTCACTTGCTGCGGCGAAGGCTTTGAGACTTGCGCAACCATTGGCGGCGCCGATTTGATTTCAGTGTCCGGCGTGACGTTCAACTCCGGCAGAATCTGCTCAGCAATTTCACGAAAGACCGGTGCGGCAACATCACCTCCGTGATATGAACCGAGCGGCTCATCAATCACGACGATGATCACGACCGCGGGATTGCTGACGGGCGCGAAGCCAACAAAAGATCCGACGAACTTCGTAGCTGAATACGCGTGCGTTTTTGGATCGATCTTCTGAGCCGTGCCTGTCTTGCCGGCCGCCGTGTAACCCTCGAGCTGTGCTTTCTTGGCCGTTCCGCGCAACGTCACGCCTTCCATCATTGTGCGCAGCGCCGCAGTAGTTTCAGGTTTCAAAGCCGAACGACTTTCGATCTTCGCCCGGAAAGTTATGGCGCCGTCCGGATTACGCAGCTCGCGCACGATGTGTGGCTTGATCCAGTCTCCGTTGTTGGCCAAAACCGAATATGCCGTCGCCATCTGCAAAGGCGTCACGCCAACTTCCTGTCCGATTGCGAGCGATCCAATCGACGATGGCTGCCAGCGACTGAACGCGCGCAGAATGCCAGGAGATTCCCCCGCCAGATCGATCCCAGTGCGCGATCCAAAGCCGAGCCGCTTCATGTATTCGTACATCGATTCGTCGCCGACCATCAGGCCGAGCTTGATCGCGCCGACGTTACTCGATTTCGCCAGAGCGTCAGCGATTGTAAGCACGCCATACGGATGACCATCGTGAATCAGGCGGCCGGCGACCGTGATCGAACCCATTTGACAATCAATCTTGTCGTCTGGCTTAACCAGTCCTTTTTCAATCGCCGCCGAATAGGCGACGATTTTGAACGTCGAACCAGGCTCATAAATACTTTGCAGCGCGCCGTTCGATCGTGTTTCAGGAGGATTAGCTCCCGGCTGGTTCGGATCGAATGTCGGCGCGTTCGCGAGCGCGAGAATTTCACCGGTGCGAGGATCCATTACGATTGCAGTTCCTGATTTTGCCTGCGTGCGCTCGACCGCCGCGCTCAACGCTTGCTCAGTGCGATACTGAATAACCTGGTCGATCGTGAGCACGACCGTCTGGCCGGGATGCGGTTGCACCTCGTAACTCTCAAACGCGTGACGATCGCGATCGACTTCGAGATAAACTTTGCCCGCCTCGCCACGAATCTTTTCGTTATACGACTGCTCGACGCCGCCTAAACCAATCTCATCCGTGTTAACAAACCCCAGCACGTGGGCCGCCAGCGTGTCGTTAGGGTAGTAACGTTTCGGCTCCTTGCGTGAATAAACGCCGTCGAGCTCGAGCGCGTCCAGCTTACTTGCGCGCTCAAGTTCAACTCGGCGCACGATCCAGAAAAACTTCTTGTTCGAATCTTTCGCCTCATCAAGACGTTTCGCCAAATCGGCCGGATCCTGCCCGGTGACCGCGGCGATTCGTTTCGCGGCGTCGTTAACGTCATGAATTTCGCTGGGGTCGGCGTAGAAAGATGCGGTGTCGAGACTGCGCGCGAGTTCCCTGCCCTGGCGGTCGAGAACTTGTCCGCGCGTCGGCGCAGTTTCGATTGAACTTAACTGTTGATTGCGAGCGCGTGCGGCGAGTTCGTCGTGGCGGCCAATCTGAAGCTGAACCAGTCGCGCGCCCACGGCGAGCATCCAGACGACCAGTATCAGGGTGACAAATAGAATCCGGCGTCGCGAGTTCCCGCTTCGCGGCACTTCGATGGCGGTAGCACGACGGGGCATTAACTTCTCCAGAACAATTGATCACATAAGCGATGTCTTATCTGATCCGAACCTGCGGATTCGATTTCGGTTTCGCTTCAACTTTCGCAGTCTTCTTTTGCTCAGGCTCTTCGTTCGCGGCGACTCTTGCTTCTCTGACTTCGATCTGCTTCAGCGGATCGATCTGCGCCGGCTGCAAAGGCTGCATTCCGAGCTGACGCGCCGCGCGTTCCAGCCGTGCCGGACTCGACGCCGTCTCGCGCTCGAGCATCAAACGTCGTTGTTCTTCGCGCGCGTTATCGAGCGCAGCCCGTAACTTTTCTGTTTGATAGCCGAGTCGCAACGCAGCGAAATGTTTGCCGCCCGCATAAACGAACCCGCTGGCAAGAACGAGTCCGCAAAGCAGCAACAAGACCAAGCGCGCAATCGGGCTCTGCTCCCGACTATGGGTGATAATCGCGTTAGGCTGTTTCGAAGGAAGTCGCCGAATCATTTTCAAATCTCAGATCTCAAGTTTGAAATCGATCAAATCTTTCGCGCGCTTCGCAGTCTCGCGCTGCGCGCTCTGGGATTGCTTTCAATCTCTGCTTCATTCGGAACCAGCGGGCGTCGCGTCAAAATCTCGACTGCCTTCGTGGCTCCGCATAGGCACTTCGGCAAGCGCGGCGGACACTGGCAGCGACCGGAAAGCTTTAAAAGCGTCCGCTTGACGATTCGATCTTCAAGCGAATGAAAACTGATTACTGCAAGACGCCCGTCAGGTTCTAACTGGTCAACGGCTTCCGAAATGAAACGATCGAGGTTTTCAAGTTCGGCGTTGACCGCAATACGCAACGCTTGAAACGTGCGAGTGGCGGGGTGGATCCTCCGTTTTTTATCTGGCCCGACCGCGCGTGCAACCAACTCTGCGAGGTCGCGCGTCGTCTGAATTAGCTCGCCGCGTTCTCTTCGCTCAACAATCCAACGAGCGATGCGGCGCGCGCGGCGTTCTTCTCCGTACTCAAAAATTATCCGCGCAATTTCTACTTCCGAAAGACGACCGAGAAGCTCTGCTGCGGTTTCACCTCTCGACATGTCCATGCGCATGTCAAGCGGCGCTTCGTGCCGGAAACTGAATCCGCGCGAGGGCGAATCCAACTGCAACGACGAAACACCGAGATCGGCAAGAACACCGTGCACTTGCCTGACTTTCGCTGTCGCGAGGACCCGCGTAAGTTCACGAAAGTCAGCATGCACAGCGCGAAAGCGCGAGCCGTAAAGCGCTAATCGCTGCCTCGCCAACTCGAGTGCTTCTTCGTCGCGATCGATTCCCAACACTTGCGCGTCGGAAGATGCTTGCAAAATTGCTTCGCTATGCCCGCCCAGGCCTACCGTGCAATCGACAAACCATCCGCCGCGCTTTGCCGCGAGCAACTCGATCGTCTCTCGAAGTAGCACGGGGCGATGGCCTTTCTGACTGTTAGGCCCCTGCCCCCCAAAGGCCATTGCCATTACCACCGCCCCGTGATCTCGTTCAAAGAACAACTGCTAGTGAGTTGTAAGCAGTTAGCAGTGAGCAGCAAATTGATTCGTTCGATCTGATCCTGCGCTGCTAGCTGCTTTAGGAATTTCACATCTGCTCATTGGCTTACCGTTAACTGCTCGCTCCTTCAAATTCCTAATCGCGCGATCGCCGCTTCGTCTTCCTCTGTGTAAGGATCGGAAAGCATGCGCTGCTGGAACTTGTCCGACTCCCAAACTTCCAGGTAGCTCAAATAACCGAGGACTACGACATCGCCGACGACCGCTGCGCTCTTTCTCAGCAGCGGATGAATCAAAACCCGCCCCTGCGTGTCCATCGACGACTGCTGTCCGTAGTAGTTCGTTCTATTAAGGAACTTGCGTCGCGCCGGATCCATCGAAGGCAACAAAGACAACCGCTGTTCGATGGCCTCCCATTCCTGCATTGGATAGATGCGTACGCATTCACCCGTCAAACTGGTCAGGTACAGCGCCGAGCCGTACTTCTCTTCAACGTAACGCCGAAAAAGAGTCGGCACTTTCAGCCGGCCCTTGGAATCGATTCGTGCTGTGTAATTTCCGCGAAGCACTGAGACTGATTCCGGAGACGAGTGGGGACGGTTCTGCGATTTGCGCCAGCTTTGAGTTTGGTTCGTGTCGCTTCGGCCACTTCACTCCACTTCGCTCCACTTCGCGCATACTACGCCGCTAATTCGGGCCTGTCAATAGTTTTTTGGATTTTTTTTAGGCTAGGGGGACGAAGAGGTTAGAGCGGTAGATATCGTCTCCATCTCAAGAACAGTACCTATTACTCTCGCGACTTCTTCAGCCACAAAAGCGAGATCATCAATTCTATTTGGCGGAACCGAAATAAAGTCTCTACAGCTTCGGGCCAGCATCAGATTCACAGGTCGAGTTGCATCGTCACCCGCTGGACGGAAGTCGGTTCTTAAGCCTACGATGGGTCGTCCCGCCTTAAACGCGTACCCGCATTCCCAACATGTGCCTGAATCTGGATCTGCTTGATCCAATATCGCTAAAACAATATCGGCCATCTCTATTTCCATTGTATTTGAAGAGAACAATGCCTCGGGGTCAAAACTCTTTAGACCTTTCAGCATTGGCTCAGCTTCATTTTGAGGTAGGACGATATCTAGTCCCAATCGCCGCAGTTCACCCGCGAGCCTTGAGTTCCATTGCCATTCGGGTTGCGTAAATAAGGGACCGGCAAAATAGACGCGTATGCTTGCTGACATTCGTTCTCCTGAAAAATAAGCGACGTTGATGTCGAATTGTTGACTTAACCCACGAAGCTGTCAACAAATATCCAACGCTAATGCTCACGGCCTTCAAATTTACAGCCGGAATCGCAACTTGGCTAGGTCACAAGCGACCGCGAGCCCCATTCAATGATTGCAACCCAAGACGACAGCATGTGATCACTGCTTTCTTAAGAATGAAGATTGACACAAGCAGTAGCGAGGACTAGGTTAATGTCCGCACGAAGGAGCACTCAAATGAGACGTCCCAACCCTCACCTGACAGAATGGGAGCAGGCTCTAGAAAACGCTCGGAGCTTCAACACTCTCTTACTACAACTTCGGGGATTCGGCATACCCATTGTCATAACCATCATGGGCGGAGGCGTAGCCTTCGCCGGCAACATAGATGTTCCAAGCATTCCGATAACCTACGCACACGTAATCCTCTCGCTGATCGCCGTTTCTGTTTTTCTTGTCGTTTTTTTCATTTGGCGAGCTATGTCAAAGACCCCCAAGACATCGTTGTCGCGAGCCGAAAAGTGTGAGGGATGTGTTCTAATCGCCGTCCCTTTGTTTTCAATCGGTCTTACTTTTGCTTTCCGCAGACATGCTTCAATTGACCCAGCGTTTATGATGGCAAATCCAGCCGTGATTGCCATCGTTCTCTTTGGGCTACTTTTGTTGCTAGGCTTATACGGCATAGACCGATGTTATTACTACCGGTTGTTGATCGGCGCTGTCCTGCATGCGGAGACCCTGGAAAAGA
>QHXI01000054.1 GCA_003222895.1 Acidobacteriota bacterium
CAAGATTCAATTCACGATCAAGGTCGGCGATCTCTCGAACATTCCGCCAGGATGGCGTTGGGCGGTTCGCTTTGGAGTAACGAAGAATGGTGTGCTGCAGCATCCGCCAACTGACGCGACGGGTGGCGCTTCGGAAGACTACTTCGTTTCGATGGTTACTTCGGACGGGGCCGCTCCGACATTCACCTGGGGCGTAACCAGCGTGCCGCAGAACGCAGCGCGCGTGTTCACGACGAAGGGCACGCTCGATTCAGCGAGCAACGCAAACCCGAACGGCACGATCACTCTAGTGATCCCGAAGTCGCTCATCAACAATCCGGGCCCCGGTGATGCGATCACCGGAATGCTCGGCAGCGTGCGTGCGACTGTGCCTTCGACTCTGCCCGGCACTGGCGGCACGAACGAAACCATTCCCGACAGTACCGGCGGCGGCAGCTACACGCTGCGTCCCGCGAACTTGTGCCTGCTGAACACCGCGCCGGTAGCGCATTTGACTGCTGATGTCGATCACGGTGACAAGCCACTCACAGTGCAGTTCGATGGCAGCGCCTCGAACGATCCTGATTCGATCGACACCATCGCCAGTTACACCTTCAACTTTAATGATGGTGGCGACGATGTGACTCAAACGGCTCCAGTAATCGTGCACACGTTTACGGAAGGCGGCGAGTACGACGTCAAGCTGGTGGTAACGGATTCGCGTGGCAAGGTGAGTTCGAACACTGCTCACTTCATAGTCGAGGTGGAAGGTGCGGCGCCAACTCCGACGCCAACGCCAACTCCGACTCCGACGGCGACGCCTACTCCAACTCCAACTCCAACGCCGACGCCCGCGTGCGCGACCTCGGGCACGTTATCGCCGACAAACGCAAGCATTCCGTTCTGCGGCGGTCCGTTCTCGGTCTCGAATCCGTCTTCGCCGACCGGCGACAATCCACCGGTGTGCATCAACGGAAACTGCGGCCAATTCGCGCTGACAGTTTCGATTCCGGCTGGTGACACGAACCACTATGTGGTGACCGTCAACGCTGGTTGGACCAATAGCAACTCAACAAGCTCAACTCAGGGGAACAACACGAGCGATTACGACCTGTACGTTTACCAGCCCGACGCAACTGGGCCGCGAACTGCCAAGGGCGCCGGTAACACGAATCCTGAGGTGGCCGCGTTCGACGGATTGCTGGGCGCAAGAAACTACACAATTTACGTCGTGCCTTACGACGTACAACCTGATGTGCCTTACGCGGGTACGATTAGGTTGGCGGTGCCACCGGCACCGAGCCCGACGCCGACGCCAAACGGGACACCGCCGCCGGCGGCAACGTTTGGGCACAACACGCTGGCTGATTTCTCAGCCGTCGGTGGTGAGCCATTCATCCGCGTCGATAAGCAGGACAACATCTTCGTGTCGTCGCCATTCGGCTTCAGCACGACGGTGAGCCTGCTTTGGAAGTCATCTGATCACGGACGCACGTTTATTCCGCTCGGCACGCCCATCGTGCGCGACGCAGTGACGAGTCCGGGTGGTGGCGACACGCACATGGACTTTGACGATCGGAACCGGCTCTATTACTCGGACCTTTCAGCCGGATGCACGACTGCGGCAGTATCGGAAGATAACGGCAATACCTTTCCGCTCGATCGGAACAATCCGCTGGTATGCATTGGCCAAGGCGAAGATCCGTACGGTGCCGAAGACGATCGCCAGTGGATCGCGGCTTTCGGCGATGGCATTGCGTATTCAACTGTCCGCAATCTCGCCGTCAAGTACGGTGCCCACAACTTCCATATCGCCAAGACTGCCGACGCCGGCAAGAGCTGGCATACGCAAATGATTGGTGACGTGGGCCAGTCTGGTCCGCTCGAGGTCGACAAGACGAAGCGCACGCTCAGCGACGGGCGGCAGGCGATCCTGCTCTACCAGATTTACTACACGGGCAGCACGCTCAAAGTCATGCGCATTGCGGATGTCACTGACACAAATCCGACGCCCGCGTACATCGTCGACAATCTGACGATTCCTACTCTCGGCAGCGTGAGCGTGGCGACCGTCTTCCCGGTCCTGAGCATCGACAAGGCCGGCAACCTTTACGTTGTTTGGTCGGATGGTTCGACGATCAAGATGGCGGCGTCAACCGATCGCGGAGAACACTGGACGCCACCGGCGCAGGTGAATCCATTCTCGATGACTGGCATGAACATCATGCCGTGGATCGTTGCGGGTGATCCCGGACGTCTCGATATAATTTGGTATCACACGAGTGGCGGCAACAACGAGAACAGCAGATGGGACATTCACATGGCCCAGACACTGAATGCGTTGGACAACTATCCGTCGTTCACGACAAACAAGGTAAACGAGAACACGATTCACACGGGAGAGATTTGCCTCAACGGTCTTGACTGCGACATCGCGACTTTGAGCGGTACGCCACGCGATCGCAGCTTTGCCGAGTTCCCGTCGATCGATATCGATTCGAAGGGCGCGGCCTACATCACTTACAACGACAGCACAAACCAGTTGCCGGCGCCGTACGTGATGATCGCCCGGCAAACCGGTGGCGCCAGTCTAATCAATTCGGTTGGATCGCTGACGCCCACGGGCGGCAACGTGACGATCGCTTCGCCGAATGCGGGCGACACGATCAGAACGACTTCGATGACTTTGAGTGGAACACACACGCTCACACCGAAGAACTTCGATCGCGACGATGCGGCCGACGCAAAGTTCCCGGATCACGGCGCGGTCATCGGCAGCAACATTCCGGCACTCGATCTGAAGTCGGTTTCGCTCAGCGACGACTCAACTTCGGTGACCGTCAACATGCAGGTCGCCGATTTAACAACGACTGCGTTGGCCTCGGCTCCGGCGTTATCGGGCGGCGACGGCGTGCTTTATCTGACACAAATGCACTCAGGCAACACGGTGTACTGGGTCGGCGCCGAAGTGCGCGGCGGCACGGCGCGGTTCCTAACCGGCACACTTAGCTCGATCAATTCGAGCACGTCCAAGAAGTACATAACCTACAACCCGGACCTGACGAATTCGTTGTCGGTACAGGGCTCGTACACCGCAACGGCGCCCGGAACAATCACGATGAAGATTCCGAAGTCTTTGCTGGGCAATCCGGCCGTAGGCACGCTCTTCACCAGTGTCACCGGCTACACGATGACTGAACGCGGTCCATTGGCGCCATCGGCGGGAACAACCGCGCCCAACCCGACCAGCCTGCCGATCCAGGTCGACGCCGCCGGTGCTTTGAGTTACACGATTGGCGACGGCTCGCCGCAATTCAACGGCTTAGTCGAAGTTTCGCTCGACGATCCGAACTTCACCGCGCCACGACTCGCGGCGCTAGGTGATGTCGTCAACGCGAACACCTGGTCGCTGCAATTGAGCGGCTCTGACTTAGTCGTGGGCGCGCACACCGCTTACGTGCGTCAGCGAATCAACGGACTCGCTTCTTCGGCGGTCGCGTCCGTTTCGTTCACCATCTCTCCGAACGTCGAGCAATCGGTCACCTCGATGGTCAGTTTTGCTACTGCCAATGTTCGATCTTCGGGCGGTGTCAGTCAGTACGACATGACTATCAAGAACACTTCGACCGCGACAATCTATGCACCGATGCGCATTGAAGTCGCCAGCATCACGTCCGCCAGCGGCAGAGTCACCGTGGCGAATGCTGATAACGGCAAGACTGGCGCGGGCGCTTTGTGGGATTACAGCACGAAGCTCGGCACCGACAACGCGTTGACTGCCAACGAAGTTTCAGCAGCGCGCACGGTGAAATTCAACAACCCGAGCAACGAAGCATTCACAGTGACCTTCAACGTCATCGGTAATGTAGCTCGAAGTTCGGCCAGCGGAACGTCAAGCAGTAGTTCATCTGGCGGCGGAGGCAGTGGCGGAACTTCAGGGAGTAGTAGTACGACTACTACAGTCACGAGCATGGTCTACAGCCTGACTTACAATCCGCTGCTGAACGCGATCACGTCGCAGTTGATTAAGCCGTGAGTCTTGGACTTGAGCGGCGGCGCGTTCTCGCGGGACGCGCTGTCGCATCAGGTCGCGGCTTTCACTTTTGAAATCGCGAGTCGCTTTCATCCCTGTTGCGTTTTTCTTGTCGAAACAATTCCCCCTGAACATGAGCTGTTCTCTCAAGAATTCCTCAAGGCGGAATTCGTAAGGTGGCCATCATGCGAAGGCCAAAAAACTTATCTGCGAAAGGCGAGTTGAGATGAAACGAAAAAGCTATCGGGCGCGAATTCTGATGATTGCGTTGCCGCTTTGCGTCGCGGCGTCGTCGATGTTCTTGATGTTACCGTCACGTGGCGCCAGCGGAACGAAGTTCGATCCGTCCAACCTCGGCGCGCCTAACTTTGATTTGAACGCGACGGCGGGAGCGGTTCGCAAAGCCACATCGGCCCAGGCTGCTGCCTTGAATCAGTTCAAGTCGAACTATGGCAGCCAGACGACTGTGCGTTGGAATTCGTTTGCGGGCTCGCCGGATGCGATGATGGGATTTCACACCGGCGCTTCAAACGACACGCCCGAAAATGTCGCGCGAACTTTCGTGGCTGCAAACTCGACTCTTTTCGGCGTCGATCCGACCTCGCTCACACTCGTCGATCAGAAAGAAGGAATGGGCGGGTACATGGTCAAGTTCCAGCAAAACGTTGGCGGCGCAAACGTCGTTGACGGCGGTCTGGGTTTTGTGATGACCGCGAACAAAGAAATTCGCATGGTCATGGGTTCGACGTTTCGCGATGTGACCGTTGCCGGCGCGCCTTCGCTCGGCGCCGATGCGGCGACTGCTGCGGCACAAGCAGCGCTCGCGAAGTACGCACTCTCGCGACCGTCAGGCACGGATCAATATTTCGCGCCCGCGCTGGATGCGCTGCAGGCGGAAATCGCGCCGGTTTTGCGCGCGCCGAGACTCAACATCTTTCCGACTGCAGATGGTTACAAGTTGGCCTGGAACGTGATTACGTTCTCGCGCAATCCGTTCGGCCTTTACATCACCCAGGTTGATGCGAACAGCGGCCAGATTCTGTTCCGCGAGAACAAGGTGCACTCGCAGACGCCAACACTTCCTTACACGGCGGACATCTATCCGAATCATCCGGTGATGGCGAATCCCGATACGGGCGAGTTGAAGCTCAACAGTAACGGCGAGCCCGAGGGCTTGCTGCGCGTTAGTCTGCGAAATTACAACGAAGGCACGAATGCGACGGGCGTGCTGGGAACGATGACTGGACCACACGCGCTGGTTAAGAACGTGCTCGCGATTCAGCAACCGTTCGCGCAGGCGGCCCAGGGAACCTGGCACTTCCGCGCGAACAATGCTCCGCTCGAAGCTCAACCCAACGAAGCTGACGACCTGGCCGAACCGGCTGAGCACATCGATGACGTGAACATCTTTTTCTTTGTCAACTATCTGTTGGAATACATGACCGACTTGCATCGGCGCGATGACGCGGTTCACAACCGGATCGGTCAAGGCGATTTCCCGGACAACTTCCCAAACAGCGATCGTCCGCTGGTGGCTCTCCCGCATTTTCCCAGTGAAGCCAGCATCGATACGACCAGTCCCGACACGATTGAGCGGTCAGCTTTGGGATTCGATAATGCATTCTCGGTTCCGGCCAGTGAAACCGTCGATACGCCCGCGGGCCCGCAAACCGTAATCGTGAATCCGACCGTTTATGGCCATGGCTATCTGTTCAACGATCTCGGAAAAGACGGCGCCGTCGTCTATCACGAAGGCACACATTCGATCTCAACTCCGATTGCCGGTTTGGAAGGCAACGAGGGTGGCGCGCTGAACGAAGCGCAGGCCGACCTGTGGGCGTACACGATTACCGATGCCGAAGCGATCGGCGAGTACGTAGCTCAGGGCGCCAGACTTCGCCAAGCCGTCCGTAATTGCGAAATCTTTGCGGCGGATACTGGCTGTGACGCGAACCTGGTTGCCTGGATTCGTTCCGTACACAACACGCTGAAGTATTCGCAGCTCGGTACGCGCGGCGGCAATGGCTTTGAAGTGCATCGTGACGGCGAGATCTACGTCGCGACGATGTGGGACTTGCGCTATTTGATGAAGGCCGCAGAGCCGCAGCTTCGATATCTACGGCCTGCGTTTCTTGATGGCGCGCCGACGCGACAGATTTCTCAAGGGCAGGAAACCTGGGAGCGTCTGCACCTCGGCTCGCTGTATCTATTAGGACTCACGGCGCCAGACACGTTCGTGAAATTCCGCGACGCGGTCATCGAAGCCGATCGAATTCTCTACTCAACCGATCCGTCGAATCTTGATGCGCCCGGACAACACGAGGCGCTGATTTGGCAGGTCTTCGCTTCGCATGAAATGGGCATCAATGCCGATTCATTGGTCGGCGGTCGCCAGACGATTTCGACGCGCGTGCCGCAATTCGCCGCGGACCAGCTGCACTTGACCGCGCCGCAGGGGGTCAGCGTCGAGCCGGCTTCAGCGAAGTCTCTGCGCGTATCGTGGCAACCAGTTTCCGGTGCATTGGCTTACGAAGTATTCAAGCGCAAAGTCGGAACGGCCGGCCAGCGGCAATTTACCGGCGCACCTTTGCATACTTACTTCGACGGTGATCCGTCAACCAATGGCTGGAGCCACGTCGCTTATGTAACGGACGCAACGACGAGTTACGAAGACAGGGGCTTCACAGCTGAATTCTTTGCGCCGGCGGGACTGAGTTCCACGACGAACAACGGCTTCAACGAAATGCTGGACACGGAATATGCCGTGCGGGCAGTATCGATCAATGCAAATCGCCAGGGCGGTGTTTCAGATTTGAGCGCAGGCACAGCGGTTAACAGCCAGATTCAGGATGTCACTACTTCGATTACAGTGACGATCGCCAATCCAACTATCGCTGGTGGCGGGTTCGAAATGGATCAAGTGCTGAAGAACAACGGCATCTCCTCGCCCGACGGCACCGCCTATGGTCCAATCACTTACCGCATTGTTGGTATCTCTGATTCGACCGTCAAAGTCATTAACGCGGACAATGGCGGCGATGGACAATCGAACCCGGCGGCTTTCGTTTACAACCAGACGCTGGGCAGTGGCGCCACGTCGACCGCGCGTCATCTGAAGTTTAGCGATCCTTATTCACATCTGTTCACGGTCACCGCAAACGTCACCGCGCGCGTTCGTACTGCACCCGTCGCAGTCAACGGCAGTCAGCCCGGCGATGGTGCGGGCACGGGATTGCCACCCACGGACGTCCGCTTTAGCTCACAAACCGACACGCTTTCGGGAATCGTCGTGGTCGGCAGTGCCGGGTCAGAACTCGTCGGCAGTGTGGACTATGTCGATATTCCGTTTGTCTCTAAGGCGAACTCGTTCGGCGTCGACGGCACCATGGATACATTCCCGGTTTCGGCCGGTGCTCTCCCCGATCTCGATCTATCGCTGCTCGACGATCAAGGCCGCGTGCTTTCATCGTCCGGCAATTTGGGGCCGCATGAATTCGTCAGCGGCGCGTTGACTCCGGGAAAGACTTATCGATATCACGTGACCGGATTCGTAAATGGTCCGACGCAAGTGAACATCACGAGCAAGCAGTACTTCCCGGCGGGGATGGCGCCGAGCGGAAGCGGAAGCAGCGGCACGTCTTCGCAGTTGCCGACTATACAAGGCGTCAGTCTGCTGAAAACGCTGCAATTGAGTTTCAACCCGCCCCACTTGAAAGCCTCTCCGAGTCTGAGACACTCGGAGAGGCGACTTTTTTCAAATGCTCGTAAGCTTTTGACAACAAAATTTCATGAGTGCTAGATTCAATCCACCTCAGTCCCCAAACAACCCCCTGGAAGTTTTTAGTTAGCTAACGGGCGGATTCGATTGCGCCCTTCCCCTCGAGTCTTGCGATTTGGTTTTCATCGCATGACAACTTCGCGGGCGATTTTCCCCCGCTGATTTCTCAAGTTTTTCTCAACCCCTAGCGTCGATAATCCCCCAAAAGATAAATACGAACTCTCCCCAAATATTTCAGGCCGTTAAGTCGGCCCCATTTCGTCGTCAGACGTCCGGGAGGCCATTCATGAACACACGAGCCAATCACACTCTCTGGTTTTTCGTCATCTGCATCGCATCACTAATGATCGTCTCCGCGACGTCCATCTTTCGCGGACGCGCGGCATCGCCTTCATCCGGAACTATTGCGGCGACGCTTGGGGCATCAACCGCATGGGCGGGCGATCCAACCCTGGCTACAGGCGCGACCGGCGGCGAGGGTCAGTGCATCGACAGTGGTCCGGCGAAAAATTGCGACAGCTATGCGTTGAACGTTTTAGGGAATCAAAGCGATTGGAACGGAAAGCTCATCCAGGTAAGAGTTGATTGGAATCTCGGATCGCACGACTACGATCTCTACATTCACAAAGGGGACCTCAGCGGTCAGGTAGCCGCGTCGGGAACGAATGGCGGCCAACCGGGAACTGATGAAACGGCTTATCTCGATCCGACTAACATGGGTGTCGGTCTTTATACGGTTCACGTAGCTTACGCGGTAGTGACACCGGGGCAGGACACTTACAACGGTACGGCGACGGTGGTTCCCGGTCTGACTCCGGCGCCATCAGGAAGCGGACTCTCTCCACGTTTTCAAAATCATTACCCGCAGCAGAGCTTGATCACCGCCGGCAAGGGACTCGATGCGGGCGAACCATCTATCGGCGCTGACTGGAAAACTGGAAAAGTGATGTACATCTCGGATCTTACGACTCTTCGCGTGACCTTCGACGATAGCTGTCCAGCGAACGCGCAGAAATCTACCTGGGAAGACAAAAGCGCGCCTAACAATCAGGAGAGTCTCGATCCGATTCTATTTACGGATCATGGATACAACACCGCCACGCCTCAGGTGGCTCGGACCTTTGCATCGCAACTTACTGGACAGGATAGCTTGACGTCATTCACTGATGACGACGGCGACAATTGGACTCCGAGCCAGGGCGGCGGCATTCCCTCCGGCGTCGACCATCAGGCGATTGGAGCCGGACCTTTTCACGCGCCCCTGACTGGCGTCGCTTATCCCGATGCAATTTATTACTGCTCACAAGACATCGTTGCGGCGGCCTTTTGCGCGCGCAGCGACAATGGTGGCCTGACCTTTGGCCCCGGCGTGCAGATCTATGGAGGTGACGTTACTAATTGCGCCGGTATCCACGGTCATCCAAAAGTCGGACCCGACGGCACCGTTTATGTTCCGGCCCGCGCCTGCAACAACCTAACGACCATGGTCGTGTCACAGGACAATGGCGTCACTTGGACACTTAGATCAATTCCCGGGAGCAACACTTCGCACAGCGATCCAGCAGTCGCTGTCGGCAGAGGCAATGTCGTTAATACCGGCGGACTAAATCCGCAACCCATTGGCCGCGTGTACGCAGCTTTTGGCAGCGGTGACAGCATCGCCGGTGTGTCGGTCTCAGACGACCGCGGCGCTACCTGGAAGAACAGTTTTGATGTTGGCTCGCTGGTTGGAATTAAGGCGGTAGCCTTTCCGGCGATTGTCGCCGGCGATGATGAGCGCGCTGCGTACGCTTTCCTCGGCTCAACCACAGCAGGAGCTCCCGACGACAAAGCTTTTCCCGGGTTATGGCATTTGTATGTAGCAACCACGGCTGATGGCGGCAGCACCTGGCAAGTATCAGATGCGACACCGAACGATCCGGTGCAACGCAACGGCATACACCTTGGCGGCGGATCGCCGCCTCATCGAAATCTTCTGGACTTTATCGGCATCGATCTCGATAACGATTGCCAGGCAGTCAGGCGGCAAACGTTTGCTAGCAGCCAGCGATCCACCTTCGCAACCGACGATGCCGGGAGTGCCGAACTTAACTGTCGGTCGCGACGGCGGCGTCGCGAAGCTGACCTGGTCTGAGGCCGACAACGGAGGCTCGGCAGTAACGAATTACTCGATCTTCCGGGGAACCGTCAGTGGCGGTGAAGTATTTCTGGCAAGCTCAGGAACCGCAGCCAGCTATAACGATGCGACGGCTGACGCGAATACAACTTACTTCTATCGAGTCAGCGCGACGAACACCGTGGGAACTTCCTGCGGCAGCAACGAAGTGAAGTCCGTGCCGATAGGCGAGTCACAATGCACTGGTCTTCAGGAAGTAATCGATCCAACGGGAGATCAAAAATCTGCTCCGGGCAATGCCGACCTCGATGTTACCGAAGTACGAGTTGCCGACAATGTGATTAGTGGAAAGGAAAAGATCTCGTTCAAGTTAAGAGTAGCGAACCTCGGCACGTTGCTACCCAACCGTCAATGGCGCGTGATCTGGAATTATCCGGTTCCGTGCGCCGTGTGCGATCCGGTGACTCCAGGCGGAACGCCATTCACCGGTTCGTATTACGTCGGAATGAACACCGACAGTTCCGCAACGCCCGTCGTTTCGTTTGAGTATGGAACTGTGACTACGGTTGAAGCAGTTCCCGCGAATACCGCCGCTCCGAACAAGATCGGCGCCGCCGATGCCGAGTCGAGTGTCAACCAGGTGACAGGAATCATCACGATCGTTGTATCGGCCGATAAAGTCGCAAACCCGAAAGTTGGAGACGTAGTCGGCTCTTTAGTCGGTCGCACTTTTGCAGGCAATGGTAATAGTACTTTGTTGTCGTCATCGTCGACTGACACGACCAGTTCGACAGGCGCTCAAGATCCTTTTACCGGTAAAGCCTATCGACTGGTCGGAAATGCGGCGTGTGTCACAGCGCCTCCGCCCACTCCGACACCTAGTCCAACGCCAACGCCGACGCCTACACCAACACCCACGCCCACGCCTACTCCAACGGCCGTGTTCCAATTCAACTCGACCACGTATGCCGTTCAGGAAGCGGTGACGGCGGTTAACGTCACGGTCATCCGAGGAGGTGTGACGAGTACGACCGCAGCAGTCGATGTTGGAAGCGCGGACGCGACCGCGAAACAGAAAGGCGATTACACCTACGTGATCGCGCATCTCGTGTTCGCGCCGAACGAAACTCAGAAGACGTTCCAGGTGCTGATCAGCGACGACGGTTACACGGAAGGGACGGAATCGGCGACCCTGCTATTGCAAAATCCGACGAATGGCACGCTTGGTTCGCCAAACGCAGCCACGCTTCAGATCATCGATAACACACCGGAGACGAACAGCAATCCGATCGACATTTCACGAACGTTTGTGGGCCAGCACTATCACGATTTTCTGTATCGCGATGGCGATCTACAAGGTCAGGATTTTTGGACGAACAACATCGAGAGTTGCGGCGCCAACGCGCAATGTCGACAGGTCAAGCGCATCGACACTTCAACGGCGTTCTTCCTTTCGATCGAATTCAAGGAGACTGGTTACTTCCTGATTCGCGCGCACAAGGCCGCGTTTGGCAACGACAAAACGGTCCCGCGCTACACCGTGTTTCTCCGCGATCAGCGCGAGATCGCCGACGGTGTAATCGTCGGTCAGGGCAATTGGCAGGATCAACTCAACACGAATAAGCAGAATTATCTTGTCGATTTCGTGACGCGTCCTGAATTTACTTCGAAGCCGTCGTTCGCTCCGGGAGTTTCAGCAGCGACTTACGTCGATGCGCTGTTCGCAAATAGCGGCGCCACACCAACGACGGCCGAGCGCAACGCGGCGATCTCGGCTTATGGCAGCGGCGATACTGCCGGACGAGCCGCGGCTTTGAAGAGCGTGATTGAAGGCGGTTCTGTTTTCAACAAGCTCTACAACGACGCATTTGTGTTGATGCAGTATTACGGTTACCTGCGACGCAATCCCGACGATGCGCCTGACAACAACTTCAGCGGATACGATTTCTGGCTGGCGAAGCTGAATTCATTCAGCCAGCCGGGCGAAGACATGCGTGACGATTCGCAGGCCTTCAATCGCGCCAAGCGCGCCGAGATGGTGCGGGCGTTTCTTGAATCGGTTGAATATCGCGAACGGTTCTTTGGCCGCTCGACCGGCAATCAATTCGCGCCGCCGGATGAAGGCGCGATGACGAGAATTATTAAAGGCGTTATGCGCTTCGCTTTCTTCGGCGATGTTGGGTGATAGCAAAGTGTCAGAAGGCCGACCGTCAGTGAGGGCCACTTGCGAGATTCGCCCTCCCTCACGGTCGGGCTTCTGACACACTTCACCTTTTCGCTTTTTCCCTTTACCCTCCAGTTCATGCCGCGCGTCGCCGTCATCCGAAATCCAAACGCTTCAGTCGAAATTCGGGACGTTCCTGAACCTCAACTTGAACCAGATTCTGCTTTGCTCGAAGTCGAACTTTCAGAAGTCTGCGGCACCGACGTTTATCTGCAGCAAGGACGTCTTCAGGGTGTGCCTTATCCACTAGTGCCCGGTCATGTTTCGGTCGGCCGCTTGAGCAAGATTCGCGGAAATATTTTCGACGTTGAAGGCCAGGCGTTTCGCGAAGGCGATCGCGTCACGTTTCTGGACGTGCATCGAACCTGCAATGCGTGCTGGTACTGTCTGGTCGCGAAAGCGACGACGCGCTGTCCGCAGCGAAAAGTTTACGGCATCACTTACGGATTCGATGACGGTTTGTGCGGCGGTTGGGCTGAACAAGTTTATTTGAAGCCCGGAACGCGCTGCATTCGGCTCGTTGGAGACGCCGAAACATTCATGGCGGGAGGCTGCGCTTTGCCGACTGCGTTACATGCAGTCGAGCGCGGCGACATTGCGATTGGCGATACGGTTTTGGTTCTCGGTTCAGGGCCGGTCGGCCTCAATGCGATCATTCTTTCGTTAATGCGCGGCGCGCTGAAAGTCTTGTGTATCGGAGCGCCGGATCATCGTTTGGAAGCTGCGTCCGAAGTCGGCGCGTCAGACGTGCTCAATTTTGAGAATCGCGAAGTTGCCGAACGATTGGAATGGGTTTTGGAAAGAACCGACGGTCGCGGCGCTGACGTGACGATTGAAGCGACGGGCACGCCCGACGCGGCAGTTCAGGCGATGCGCTTTGTTCGCGACGCCGGTCGCGTTGTAATCGTTGGCCAATACACCGATCACGGCGAGACTTCATTCAATCCACACCTCGATCTAAACAAGAAACATCTGGACGTGCGCGGTTGCTGGGGCTCAGACTTCTCGCATTTCTATCGTGGCGTGCAGATCGTTTCCGATCCGAATCGATCAAAGCCGTGGACGAAGCTGAAAGAGAAGTTGTCGAGCTATCGCTTAGATCAAGCGAATGAAGCGTTGAATGATGTTAAGGAAGAGCGAGTGCTGAAGGCGTTGATTGAGCTGTCCGAGAAAGGATGACTACATAAGTGGAGCCTGCTACCATTGCGACAAAAGAACCCCTAAACAAATGGAAGGATATATAAATGAGTGCCGCTTATAACAACGAAGCAAATGAGTTTTTCTTTCAGGACAAAGATGAGGAAGTCTGTATTGGCATTATTCCGGCAAGTGAAGTGAGCTATTTTCCAAGAGTTGGTGAAATATATCTCTCCCTCGATATGAAGGAAGCGATGGCGGTTATTACGTCATCACACACATCGTCCATAGCTTTATCGCCGAACCCGTTACCGACGACATCAAGTTTTGCTCTCGGAGATTCTATGTGAGAAAATTGGCCGCGAACGAAGCGAAAATCAGATCGTTCGGCGTTCGCGGTCTAAGTCTGTTTGGCTCAACTGCTCGTGACGAAGACACCTCTGAAAGCGACTTGGACTTCATAGTCGAGTTTGAAAAGAAAACGTTTGATTCCTACATGGACTTGAAACTGTTCCTTGAGGAGTTATTCGATCGACCCGTTGACCTAGTCCTCGCTGACGGTATTAAATCGAAACTGCGCGAGGCGATCCTAAGAGAGGCTATCCATGCCCCGGGATTTTGAGGTCTACCTCGAAGACATCCGCCACGCCGCAGCCAAGATCCAGCGTTACACGGCCGGTATGACGCGAAACGGATTGGCGGAAGACTCTAAAACACTCGACGCTGTAATTCGTAATCTGGAAATCATTGGCGAAGCGGCTAAGATGATTCCGGAATCGATTCGGGTCGAATACCCAAACATTGAATGGAAGAAAATCGCCGGCCTACGCGACATCCTCGCCCACCACTACTTCGAAGTCGATTTAGATATTGTCTGGGACATCGTTCAAAACAAACTGCCGGAGTTAGAGCGCGACCTGGGCAAAAACGCTAAATAACCTCAGTCATCGCGCTCCGCTCCGTAGCAGCTCGATCCCTACTGCCCAGACGCAATCACATTCCCGATATTTTTATCGCGTAGCATGCGATTGAAGTTTGCTAGATCACCGCTGACGACTGCATCGAGTTGCTTGCGCAAAGATGCGAGTTGCGATTCGAACATCGACTGCACCTCCTGCTCCTGTGTGTTGGGCGGATAGTCGCCATCCGAAACATCTCCGGCCAGATAGGTAAGCTTCCCGATTAACTGCGTCGGATAGCGCGTCGTGTCCTGACCCTGACCGCTGAACTTACGTTGAATCAGCCTGTCTTCAATGTCGGTCAGCTTCTTTTCCAGATCGTCCGCGGCCGTCTTCAGGGCTGCGTCGCGAACCAGTTGCCGAAGATTGTTTAGCTGCGCGCGAATGATCTCGATCTGGTTGGTCATATCCGCAGCCGATTCCAAATCCTTGCGCAAGTCCATCAGCATGGCAATTTGTTTTTGAATGTCCGCGTCGTTTCCGCCCGCGTTTGGATCGATCGAGACCTTGATCGGTTGAGTCCCAACTTCCTGCCCATCAACAGTCAACTTCGCGGTGTAAGTTCCCGGCGGCATCAGCATCGTCATGCGTCCGCCTTCCGGCAGCGCCCGCCAGCCTTCGGCGTTGACGCGAATTTCTGGCGCGTACTGCGGACTGGTGCGCAAGCGAACTTCTTTCGATTGCTCGTTACGCAGGTTCCACCAGACCCGATTCATGCCGGCATTGCCGGTGCCGCGAATCGTCTGAATCGTCTGCCCCTGAGCGTCAACAATCTTGATTGAAACACCACGAGAGGCCGACTTCAGATAATAATTAATCGACGCGCCATACGGAGGATTCTGTCCCGCCGTCGGATCGTCGGCTGAAGCATACGGAACAGTGATCCCGCGCAAGCGATAAGTCGCATGCACGGGAAACAGATGAGCATTTGCGTTAGTCACCTCGCTCGTCATCTGCTGAATCGGCGTGATGTCGTCGAGAATCCAAAAGCCTCGGCCATAAGTCGAGATCACCAGATCGTTGAACTGCTCCTGTACGGTGATCCAATAAACCGGAGCATGCGGCAGATTCATTTGCAGCGGCTGCCAGTTCGCGCCATCGTCGTACGAAACATAAATTCCATTTTCAGTTCCAACGTACAGCAGGCCCGGACGCACCGGATCTTCACGCACGCAATGCGCATAACTCAGCATCGACTTGGAAATGCCGTTGGTGATCAACTTCCAGGTCTTGCCGAAATCCGTCGTCTTGTAGATCCACGGATCGCGATTGTTCACCTGATGACCATCGACGGTGATGTACGCTGTCCCCGCGTTGTAGCGCGACGCTTCAATGTTGCTCACCGTTCCCCATGCCAACATGTTGGGAATGTTCTTCGTGACGTTCGTCCAGTCCTTGCCGCCGTCGCGAGTAATCTGAACCAAGCCGTCATTCGTGCCAGCCCAAATCGTTCCGGCTTCTTTCGGTGATTCGGCAATCGCGAAGACAACACCCGCGTACTCAACGCCGATGTTGTCGCCGGTTAAGCCACCCGAGAATCCCTGCCGGCTTTTATCATTCAAAGTTAGATCGGGACTGATGATTTGCCAGCTATTACCGCCGTCCGTGGTTTGATGAACGAACTGGCTGCCTACGTAAACCTTGTTGTGATCGTGCGGCGAGATCGTCAGCGGCATCGTCCACACGAATCGATATTTGAGATCAGCTGCGACATTGCCGCTGGCGTTGTCGGGCCAGACTTCAACGTTGCGGGCTTGTCCCGTTTTGATGTTATAGACCTCGACGATGCCGCCGACACTGCCTGAGCCCGACGCGCTGGACCAGACGATGTTGTTGTCAACCGGATCGGGAGTCGACCATCCGCTTTCGCCACCAGCGACGTTAATCCATGCGCTGCGCGGAATGCCGCCGCCACCAAAACCACCTCCGCCACCGGTGCGACTGGGTCCGCGATACGAGGGGCCATCCTGCCGGTTGCCATAAACGTAATAAGGAATCTGATTGTCGGTCGTGACGTGGTAAAGCTGCCCGTTCGGAAGTTGGATTCGTTGCCAGCTTCGACCATGAGTAACTGAAATACTTACACCAGCGTCGTTCGCGATCGCGATCCGGCTGGAGTTTGTGGGATCGATCCAAATGTCGTGATTGTCCCCGCCCGGACTTGCGGCAAACCCTCCACCTCCGCCACCACCGCCCCCACCTCCGAGAGCTCGCATCGTCTCACCGCCGTCGAACGAAATGTTGTAAGGGTTGGTCAGAAAGTGAACTTCGTTTTCATTGTCAGGCGAAACTTCGACGCGAAAGTAATAATGCGTGCGTCCGCCCATGCTGCGATCGTAACTAACCAGCCGCCAGTTCTCGCCGCCATCATCCGATCGCCAGAGTTTTCCGCGATCGGTTTCTTGTCCTTTCAAAGGAACGCCGTCGCCGGTTTCGATCAGGGCATAGATGCGATTGGAATTTGAGCGCGAGATTGCCAGCGCGTACTTGCCTGTCATTCGGGTCGGCAATCCATGGCCGGTGATCTTCTTCCACGTGGCGCCTTCGTCGCGCGACATATAGAGACCGCTGCCCGGGCCACCGCTCTCCCGGCCCCAGGTGTGAATCTCAAACTGCCACATGCCCGCGAACAGCGTTCGTGGATTGCTTGGATCCATCACGATGTCTGAACAGCCGCTGTTTTCATCGGTGAACAAAACACGATCCCAATGCGCGCCACCATCAGTCGTGCGAAACACGCCGCGTTCCTGCTGCGGTCCGTATGCGTGGCCGACCGCGCAGGCCATCACGATGTCAGGATTTTTTGGATCGATGACTAGATGACCGATGCGACCGGTTTTCTCAAGCCCCATCAGCTTCCAGGTCTTGCCCGCATCAATCGATTTGTAGATTCCTTGCCCTACCGAGATATGACTGCGAATCCACGCTTCGCCGGTTCCGGCCCAAACGACGTTCGGATCAGACGGAGCAATCGCCAACGAGCCAATCGACGAAACAGGTTGCGCGTCGAATATCGCTTCCCAATGAATGCCGCCATCGACCGTCTTGAAAATTCCGCCAGACGCCGAGCCCGTGTAGTAAACAAAAGGCTGACCCGGCACTCCCACGATCGAAGTTACGCGGTTGCCCACTGGGCCAAGGTATCGCCAGCGCAGCGCATCAGTGTTTGCCGGCTGGGCCTGAACCTGAGTAACGATGAATGCAAGAAATATCAATGCAAGAGCGAAGCGGATTTGTTTTGACATTGGACTCCTCCTCTGGATGTCACATCGGGTGGGCACTGGCTTTCGTTGGTTGCGCCGAATAGACTCGCTCGGCGGACATGCTTCTATCGAGAATCGCGGGCAAAGTCAATAAATTTCTTTGCTGTTTGCAGCCGTAACGCGTCAGAGCTAATCTAACTATGCGGGAGTAATGACATGAACGACGGAAAGAAGAAGGCTCTGATTGTGGTCGATGTGCAGAATGATTTTTGCCCCGGCGGCTCACTCGCCGTGGCCCACGGCGATGAAGTCGTGGCGCCGCTGAACAATCTCATCAAAGAATTTCTCGATCGCCGCGAACCGGTTTACAAAACGCGCGACTGGCATCCGGCGCAGACAAAACACTTCGCGGCTTACGGCGGAACGTGGCCCGTTCACTGTGTCCAGGGAACGCAGGGTGCTGCATTCCATCCCGACTTAAGCGATGATCCGCGCATCACGATCATCTCGAAAGGCATCGACGAAAGCGCCGATGGCTATTCCGGATTCGATGGCACGAATCTGGCCGACCTGCTGCGCGAAGAAGGCGTGAAAGAAGTTTGGGTCGGCGGACTCGCAACTGATTATTGTGTGAAGCACACCGTGCTTGATGCGATGAAAGAAGGATTCGGCAGGAGCTGAAGTTGTTGGCGATGCAGCGAAGGCCGCAGGCGTGTCCTAAAGGTTTGATAGTCCGCGAAGCGGACATTCCGAGAATAGCCCAGCGATTTATCAGCCGCCAATCAACCGAAACAGTTAAGAACGAGCCTAGGTGGGGCCTACCCGGAAGTTGGTCTTTTCGGCCAATTTCCTAAAGTCTAATGGGAATGGATCATCCATTTCGAAGCGGGACTGATCCCCGCCAAGGCGGGACTGATCCCCGCCGAAGCGGGACTGATCCCCGCCGAAGCGGGACTGATCCCCGCCGAGGCGGGACTGATCCCCTCCGAGGCGGGACTGATCCCCTCCGAGGCGGGACTGATCCCCGCCGAGGCGGGACTGATCCCCGCCGAGGCGGCGCTGATCCCCTCCGAGGCGGGACTGATCCCCGCCGAAGCGGGACTGATCCCCGCCAAGGCGGGACTGATCCACTCCGAGGCGGGACTGATCCCCTCCGAGGCGGGACTGATCCCCTCCAAGGCGGCGCTGATCCCCTCCGAGGCGGGACTGATCCCCACCAAGGCGGGACTGATCCCCGCCAAGGCGGCGATCAGCGATCACCGGGCTCAAGCACAGCATCCCTGGGACTCGACGCAATCCTCAAAAGGAAGCCCGCGAACGGGCCGACAGAAACTGTCGCCCCCTTCGCGGGCTCTGACTTTTGCTGAACCAAGTTCCTAAAGCGCTGGGCTATTCTCACTCGTCCGCTACGCGGACTGATTCAACGGCATCGGTGCTTACAATCGTTCTTCGCTTCCTTTGCTCTTCGTTCACAAATCTTTCGCTCAGTCTTGAACGGAATTAATTTGCAGGCATCCTTTGCTACCTTGTAGCGATCGGCGCAGTGATCGGTGCAGCGGTTTCCTGCTGATGATGTCTGACTGGCCCCCAACAACATGACTCCGGCGACCACAAATGAAAGCACCACAGTCTTAACGATCTTCACGGCATTCATTTCATTCTCTCCTTTGACGAAAGCTTTTAGGTCTCAAATCGCTTCACGCGACGCGATCAAAGCGGGAAGAGTTGAAGGGGAATCGGCCTAAGAATACTACTGAAATCGAGGTTCGAGAAGGCCTGACCGTCAATTTGAATTTTGGGCCAACGATGGCCCGGGAGTATCATGCGAGGTCAAATGGGCACGCTGAACTTCGATCGTTATCACGCCGCGATGGGCGATGCGTCATACAAAGACGCGGCGCGCGTACACGATAAACCGTTGAGTGAAATGATCGCGACGTTCTATGTGACGCAGCGTAAGCTGCCGTTCGCGCCGGTGCTGGGCCATGAACGCCTGATTCGTCTGCTGGTTGACAGTCAAATCGATCGCCCGCGCCTGCGTTTTCTCGAACAGGATCGCGGCGGCCTGCAACGATTCGCGAAAGCGATTGAGGATATTCAGTTCGCCGGGAGCATTCGCGCGGTTAAGCCCGGCACGATCATGTTTCCGCAGCAACCAATCGCCGACATCACCGGCAGATTCGGCCTGACACAGGCGCAGGAGATCAAATTCGAACATGCTTTCGATCTGCCGATGACGACCGCCAGCACCGCGATGCAGTTTCGCATGGCCGCCGGCAAGCGTTGGCTGTCTGATTTTTCTTTGCGGCGCAATGGCGACATCGAACGCGCCGTTGACATTGCTACCTACGCTTTCATCGGCGGCTTCAACGACACCTCGAATATGGAAGCCGCGCATCGCCTCGACATTCCCGCGGTCGGCACCGAAGCGCATTACTGGCAGCAAGCCTATCTCGAATATATGTACGAGCCGGAGATTGAGTCGCGCACGGGCCAACCGAAACACTTCGAGCAAGTCGCATTCGAACGTTGGCTCGACGCGAATCCAAACGGCACGACGCTGCTGCTCGACACGATCGATGTTTACATGGGCGCGGTGCATGCGGCGATGGCCGCGACATCAAGTGACGTGCGCCGCAAAGCATTCAAAGGTTTTCGCGTTGACTCTGGTGATTTGGCGGAACTTGGAAAATGGTGCCTGGAATTTTTCGAAGCGAACGGCTTGCATGGTTTGCGTCCGAATCTCACCGGCGATCTCGACGTCGAAAAGTTGAAGCGCATCATCAGAGAGTTCCCGGAAGCCGCGGGTTTTGGCATTGGCACAAAGCTTTCGAGCGAAGTTAAGAATGTCGCCGGCGTGATATTCAAAGCCTGCGTAATCGACGGCCGAGCGACGCTGAAGGCTTCTAATTCGCTCGACAAAACGACGCTGCCCGGGAACCTGCAAGTTTTTCGGGGGATCGATGCGCGCGGAAATTACCTGGCGGATGTAACGGGATTGGATGACGAGCAGATCGAAATTCAAGACGCGGTGAATGTTGAGCGCCTGCTGCAACCGTTCTGGGAGAACGGACAGCATTCACCGATTCCTTCGATCGAAAAGCAGAAAGCCTTCGTCGCCGGTCAGATGCAACGCTTTTCCGATCTTCACAATTATCCAACGCGCCTGAGCGATCGATTGACAGCGCTGCGCGACGATCTCACGGCGCAAATGCGCGCCGACAATTCCGGTTGGGAAAAAGTTTTGAAGCTACCGGAAGAAGTCCCCGACGAACTGGTGCAAGCCAAATAGATCTTGAAGTGGTGACGCTCCTAACTTTCACTCTCGCTGTTTGCTCACTCTGGTTTGCTTCTGCCGGCAATCCCGCTGTTCGCTCAATCAGTCAAGAACCATCTCCCGATCCGCCGGCGGACTTTACGAAAATCTATTATCTCTCCGCCAACAACACTTTGATCGCGTTGCCATTCGAAGCTGGAACAACTTCCGTCAACGTCTTTCAGCCGGCAAGCGAAGATCGGGTAACCCGTGTGCGGGTGAGTGGACGCAGAGCGGAAAAAGTTCTGACGAATGAGAATCTGCACTTCTTTGTGTTCGTCGCGGATCGAATGGATCCCCCACCTCATCAGTTAGTGCGACTGGCGGGCGGTAAGTCGGAACGCTCGCTGAAGATTTCGGTGATTAAAGGGCGTAGGGGCTATGCGCCATTTGATGGCGATAACATTCGCCTGGAGCGAATAATATTGAAACGCCTACACGTCGAGGCGGGTCCGAATCGTTTTCTCTTCATCAATTACATGCAGCTTCGTCCGCTTCAGCCATTACCTGCGGGCGAGTACGCGATCATTGGCAACTCGCTCGCGGACATGGCGACGTTTCGGATCAAATAGCGGCGATTAAGAGACGGTCACTCGCACTTTGTTTCCACTTTCGCTTTGCCGTCTTTGATTTTCGCCAGACACTCGTTCGCGCACGTGACCGTCACATAGTCCATTAACTTTTTGTCTTTGAAGATGGCCTCTTCTTTTGAAGGCCGGCCGGCGGCTTTTCCCGCCGGTGAGTCCAGCCAAACTCCGTACATGGCCTCGTAACCGGGATCGGCTTCGCGACAATATTTATTGCAGGCAAAACGTGTTGCGTCGTCAGTTGATGCGCCTTCGCCGACAAATGTCTTGCCATCGTTATTCAGCGTCGCTGAACATTTTTTAGCTGATGATCCCGAGCTGCACGCGATCACCGCAGCCAGCAGAAGCAAAAGCGACAAGATAGGGGCGGCAGTCAGTCGGGACTCGGAGTTAGACGGCATGTTCTTCTCCTTCTGATTAGACAGAAACGACCGGGTAAAAGTATTTGGAGCGTGCGCGCTTGTCAATAGTAATAAGATTATCTAGTCGGGTTAGGCGAGGTGACCTGGGCCGTTGGCCCAAGGCTTTTGCATTCTGCACGTGCGGCGCTTTCAATCGTCGGTGTGTAAGGCCGGGACGACAGGATTATTCTCGGCTTCGACGGCGTGTTCTCCTCGTCGCGTGGGAGCCATTCGTCTCACCACCCTCGTGACCGGCGCCGCAAATCTTCCCGTGGCGGCGGCGAGCCTTCGCCATCTCGCGGTCGCGCGCATGTCATCGAGCAACGAATAAACGACCGGCGTCGCAATCAGCGTCAGCAACAACGAAAGTGATTGTCCGCCGATGACCACGATGGCGATCGAGCGTCGCTCTTCCGCACCCGGTCCAGTGCCGAGCGCCAGCGGCGCCATGCCGGCAACCAGCGCCAGCGTCGTCATCAGAATCGGCCGCAAACGATCGCGATTGCCCTGAACGATCGCGGCATCGCGTTCCATTCCGAGCGCGCGCAGATTGTTCATGTGATCGATTTGCAGGATCGCGTTCTTCTTCACCACGCCAAACAGGACGAGAATGCCGAGCGCCGAATAAAGATTCAACGTATCGCTCAAAAGCCATAACGAAAGCAACGCAAACGGAACCGAAAGCGGCAGGCTGAGCAGAATCGTGAGCGGGTGAAGCGTGCTCTCGAATTGCGAGGCGAGGATCATGTACATGAAGATGATCGAGAGCAGAAACGCCCAAAGGAACTCGACGAACGTTCTCTCTAATTCGCGGCCGCGTCCGGCAACGATCGTTGAATACGTCGCGGGCAGCTTCATGTCAACCGCTGCTTTGCGCAAAGCATCCAGGCGATCCGCCAAAGCGAAACCCGGCGCGATCCCAGCGCGAACAGACGCCTGACGTTGTCGATCCAGACGGTCGATGCGTGAAGGGCTAATGTCTTCCTTGATGTCGACCAAATTGTCGACGCGAACCAACCCGCCACGCGACGAAGACACGTATAAACGAGAGATGGTCGCGGCGTCTGCGCGATCCTGACCGCTCAAGCGAAGCTGAACATCGTAATCTTCATTCATTGATGGATCGCGAAAACGCGAGACGCGATCGTCGCCGCCAACCATCAATCTCAGCGCCGTGGAAATGTCTGCCGTGTCGACTCCCAAATCCGCTGCGCGATCGCGGTTGATGTGCACGCGCAGCTCAGGCTTATCCAATTTCAAAGTCGTGTCCGCATCGACGATACCCGGGATTTCTTTCAAAGTTTTTTCCCGCAGGGTGTCGGCGTACTTCGATAGCATCTGCAAATCCGGCCCGCGGAAAACGAAATCGATATCAAAGTTGCCGCCCCCAATATTGAATGAAGGAGCATTGCGAACGTTGGATCGAAATGGCGCGTACTTTTGCAAGCGGCGCCGCACCTCCTGCATTACGTCGCGCTGCGTGTAATTGCCTTTGAATGCCTCGAGCGGATGACCTGCACGAATTGCGTTCCACAGTTTCGTGAGCGAGAACACGCGCTCTTCGTGCGGCGCGATTCGCACATAGACGCCCGCGTTATTGACTGCGCCCAAAAATGATCCGCCTGAGGAAGAAAGAATCAGGCGAACGCCGGGTGTCGACATCAAATCTTTCTCGATCGCGACCATCGCCGCGTCCATCGCGTCGATGTTCGTGCCTTCGGGCGCGTTCACGTTGACGTCAAACTCAGCTTCATCGACGTCGCTCGGGATGTATTCTTGTTTGACGACGCGATAGAGCGGAATGCTGGACAGCGCCACCGCGATCGCAATCAAGGCGACGGCTAATCGATGTCGCATCGCGAGTCGCAGCAGCCAGGTGTACGAGCGATCAATGAAAGCGTAAAAGCCGCGCCGCGAACCGGCCGACGAAACAGTGTCGTGATGATGAAAGTCATGCGCGTGACCGGCAGACGCGTCTTTCGTTCGCAGTAAGCGCGCGCTCATCATCGGCGTCAAAGTGAATGAAACGAGCAGCGACACCAGCACCGCAACCGCCGCGGTGATGCCGAACTGAAACAAAAATCGTCCGGAGATCGACGACATGAACGACACCGGCAAGAAGATCACGACCAGTGAAAATGTCGTCGCCATGACCGCGAGCCCGATGTCGGCAGTTGCTTCTTTGGCCGCGCGCATCGGCGTCATGCGCTTCTCTTCGACGAAACGAAAGATGTTTTCCAGCACGACGATCGCATCGTCGATTACGACGCCGACCATCAAGACGAGCGCGAGCATAGTCACGCCGTTCAGCGTGAAGTTCATCGCTCGCATCATGCCGAATGTCGAAATCACTGAGCACGGAATCGCGACCGCCGCGATCAGAGTCGAGCGCCACGAGCGCATGAAAAGCAAAACGACGAGACTTGCGAGGATGCTTCCCAGAATCAGGTGACGGGTGATCTCGTGCAGCGCCGCGCCGATGTAGCGCTCCTGATCGCGAATGACTTCGATTTTGATGTCCGAAGGCAGTTGCGCCGAGACCCGATCCAATTGTTGCTTGACGTTATGGATCACCTCGACGGTATTCGCGCCCGATTGACGGCGAATTTCCAAAGTCACCGTCGGCGTTCCATTCAAACGGGCAATCGAGCGCTGCTCTTTCGTGCCATCCTCAACGCGGCCGATGTCGCGAATCTTCACTGGCGAGCCGTTGATATTGGCGACGACAAGATTTTCCATCTCCCGCGGATCGGTGTAACGGCCCAACGTTCGCAAAACCAATTCGCGCTTGCCAGTCTCTACGTTGCCACCCGGCACGTCCGCGTTCTGACGTTGCAGAGCGTCACGCACCTGGGTGATCGGAATCTTGTACGCCGCCAACCGTTCGGCATCGATCCACACATTGATGGCGCGATCCAATCCGCCGACGACATCAACTTCACCGACGCCGCCCGCGCGTTCGAGCTGCACCTTGACGACTTTGTCGGCGTATTCAGTCAACTCGCGAATCGAGCGCTGACCCGAAAGCGCAATCGTGACTACTGCAGTGCTGTCGTTATTGAACTTCGCAATCACCGGAGGCTTGGTGTCGGGAGGTAGATCGCGAACGACCGTAGCGACCCGATCGCGAACGTCCTGCGCGGCCGTGTCGATGTCGCGATTCAGATTGAAAGTCGCGATGACAATCGAGGCGCCCTGGACTGAGACTGAACGCAGATTGTCTATGCCGTCGACGGTGTTGACGACTTCTTCGATTGGCTGTGAGACAAGCGTCTCGATTTCTTCAGGAGAAGCGCCCGGAAGATTGGTGCGCACGCTGACCGTGGGAAGATCGACGGAGGGAAACCGATCGACGCCGAGCTTGAAGTAACTCGCCGAGCCAACCACAACCAGCGACAAAATAATCATCGCGGCGAAGACGGGGCGGCGGATACAAATTTCGGCGAGCTTTTGCATGGAAGATTAGTTTATGCGTTCTTGCCAAAGTCTCGGATCACGGCTGCCGTGCAGCACCGCAAGAACCTCGATTCGATCAGTCAATACTCGATAATAAATCAAATAGGGAAACGTTCTGAGCTTTGCTCGACGGGCATCGCGAAAGACAAGTACATACATTCCCGCCATGGTTTTGATTCGATCGAGGAGGATGCTCAGCGCGTCGACGAACTGAGATCCCAGACGAGATTGTTGCTGCTCATACCAATCATGCGCGGCGAGTACGTCAGGTTCAGCCTCAGGCCTGAATGCAATCGCCAGGCTCATGATTTGTCGCGAAGGTTCCGCCTAATGTCTTCCCACGGAATCGCAGCGTCAGGATCTGCATCCGCCGCAGCTAGCCGTCTCCCAAGTTCCTCTCGATGCCATTCGGGTACAGGCAAAGCATCGATTGAATCAGGAATACCGTCCCAGAGCTCGCCGATGAGTTCCAGGCGCTGCTGCACGGTGAGCGGCGTCTTAAGCAATTCCTCCGCGACATTTGGTAGTTGTGGTGACATCACGCGGTTCTCCTGTTACCCGTAACCACCATCACTAGTTTTCCGTGACGGCTTGTCCCGACTGCAAATTCCCCGGATCGACCACGACTGCTTGTCCAACATTCACGCCGGCTTTAATTTCGACCCAATCACTTCCCCGCCGTCCCAACGTGACAGCTTTCTCGAGAGCCTTGCCGCCTTCAATGATGATCACTTTGTCGATGCCCGCGAAGGTGATGATTGCGTTTGGCGGAACGGTGACTGCACTGGCAGTTTGATTCGTTACGATCTCAGCTTTCACAAACGCGCCGGGACGCAAGCGGCCGTTGTTGCGGACGTCAGCTTCGACTGAAAGCATTCGATTCTGTTCAGTGATCGTCGGACTCAAACGCTTGATGTAGCCCAGATAGGAATCCGGATCGCCTTCGACCGTCACCCGCACGCTTTGTCCATTTTTGATGTTGTGAGATTCGCGCTCAGGAACATCGACTCGCAAACGCAGCGGATCGATCCGTACCATATCGACGACGGGCGCGCCCGCCGCCAGATATTCACCGACGCTGGCTTTCTTTTCCTGCACGACGCCTTCCATCGGCGCGTAAACAATCGTGTCGGCGAGTTGCTGTTTCGCGAGCGCCAGTTCCGAACGTCTCTGCGCCAACAATCCCTGGCGGTTGCGAATCTCTTCCAGCGCATCCTGATAACGGCTCTGCGCAACTTTGTATTCCGAATCGACGGTGTCGTATTCAGCCCGCGGAGTAATTCCCTGCTGCACGAGTTTCGCGGCCCGATCGCGTTTCAACTTCGCATCTTCCAGAACTGCTTTCGCCTGACGCACCGTTCCCGTTTCTTCCGTCGAGACGCGGTCGTCTGCGCCATCGGGCGACAGACCCAGCCGGGCGCGCGCCTGGGCCAACGCTGCTTCAGCCTGCTGCACGCGCAATTTGTAATCCTGCGGTTCAAGCTGGGCAATGACCTGGCCCTTATGAACCACGCTGCCGAGATCCACTGAAATTGTTTGCAGACGGCCCGGCACTTTCATGCCCACCGTGGTGTGATCAAAGGCCGCGAGGTTGCCGTTGACGACGACGGTTTCGCCGATTGGCACCTCGGCGACTTTCACGGTTTTCACCTGACGAGGTTGTGCTTTTGGATCGCTGGTCGCCGCTTTTCCCGAGGCGGGATAATCGCTCTTGCACGCAGTCGTCCCGATCAATAAAAGGACGGCCAGGCACAAAAAAATCAATTTCACAGGGATTCGAGATTTTGGTAAAGCCATTTCAAGTGAATGCCGGGCAAGGGCGTAGTTTAGCACGCTCGACTTAATACGCCGCAGCGGGCGAGGAAGTTACGCGGTGAATTGCGAAGTTGCGCAAAGAGCAGTCAGTACCATTTGCGTAAGCAAATGGGATCGGGAGCTGCCTCAATTAACTCCTTGATCCCATCCGCTGACGCGGATGGTACTGACCACTCGAGACAAGTTGGGCTCATTTCCCGCCGAAGCTTTTGCGAATCAGGTAAGACATCTTGATGAAGAAGGTGCGGCCGTTGCGGCGGAAGCCCGGCTCGAGTTGTCCCGTGAACGGACTGAAGCCGTTGCGCGTCAGGTCGTCGTTGTATCCAGCATAAAACGCCGTGCCGGGATTGGGTGTGTAGCCAAAAAGGAATTGGGCGCGGGCGCCGGATGACAGGGTGTCGTAGTCGATGCGCGCGCGCACAAACGTGAAGCGGTTGAATTGGTATGTCGTGCGAAACAAATAGATGTTGTCCTGATACGCCAACAAACCGGTGTCGTTACGTCTCAGCTTGCTCTGTTCCCAACTCAGAGACATGTTGAGCGGTTTAGTCGGCTGATAATTCGCACTGAAATTTATGTCGAATGATTTACCCGGACCCGGATCGAGCGCCGCGTTTGGATCTGCGAGCGCGGCCGGGCTCACGCGAATGAATTTCGGGCCCGCGCCGAAATCATAGTCAAACGAATTCCATCCATAACTCAAAGACATATCGAATGAATATTTCTGGCTCGGCTTGGTGTTCCCGGACAAGTAGAAACTGTACTGCTTCGTCGAACGCTCGGGCGACCCAAAGAATGCGCCGGCGCGTGTTGCCGTTCGTTTCAACCCGAATTCTTCTTCAAACAGCCGCTCGTATCCTTCGTCAACTCCAAAATTCAAATTCGTATTGTGCTGAAAATTCAGGTTCGCGTTGGTCTCGTGATAGAAGTTCTGACTAAGCCCCTGCCAATTAAAATTAATCCCAAAGTTGTCGCCGACGCTCCAGCTTATCAACTTCTGCTTCGGATGCGGCTCAGAGTTATAGCCCATATAGCCGCCTTCAAAGTTTGTGTTGAGCCTTCGCGTGAAACCCACGTCCGCGCGGTAATTCTGTGTCTGGCCATTTCCGTTCAAACCGTAATAGAAATGGCGACCGTCGCGGTTGTACCTGATCTGATAAGCCAGACCATTGCCCGTGCGATAGTAGCTGTTGGTTTGGCCCGGCCGCGTTGGATTCGCCGGTGTCGGATCGTAACCAACGAAGCAACCGTCGGATGGTCCCGGCCGCTGCGCATCTTTCCCGGGCTCGAAAAAACAACGACGCGAAGTTGAACCAAGCACTTGAAACGTAAACGTCTTTTGTTTGCTGATCTGAAAACGGCCGTCGATGCCGCCGAGCTGGTTGTGTTTCTCAATAAAGTTATAGCTGGTCATCAACAAGCCGACATAAGATTGTTTCCCCACGTCGCGCTTCAAACGCAGGATGCCGATATAAGCGTTCTTGTCGAGAAAGCGCTGAATCGTCGGGAACGTGGTTGTATCCTGCCGCTCTTCTTCGGTGAAGTTGCCGGGCGCGTTATCGCTCGCCAGCAACAGCCCGAAAGTATTCTTGCCACGCTTGCCGGAAAGTTTTACTGCAACATCGGGATCGACAATCGAGCGCGTGTGCACCGCCTGAATCGGCGTCCTGAAAATATCGATGCCTTCGAGAAAGAACGGGCGCTTCTCTTCAAAGAAGATCGGAAAACGCTGGTTCGCCGTCACCACAGTTTGATCGGCTTCGACTTGCGCGAAATCAGGATTAATTGCGAGATCCAAAGTGACCGTCGGCGTCAGGCTGTACTTCGCTGTCAAACCAAGATCGAACTTCAGCGGTTGATTGAGCAGCCTCCCGGGATCGAACGCGTTCGGATTTGCGGCGAGCTGCGCGACCGTCAGCGCGTTGACTCGCTTGCCGGTCTCGGACACCGTCACGCTGGGAATAATTTCCAGCGTGCGCTCAGTCGAGATCCCTTCCAGACCGGTCATGTGTCCTTCCTGACTGAGCAGTGAAGAGATGTCGCGCGAGTTGGGCATCCATGAATCGATCTCGTCATTGAAGCGATCGATGTTGCGCCAAACATGAATGCCCCAAAGCTTTCCCTTGCCCGCTTCATAGCGCAGCGACTTGAATGGAATCGCGACCTCCAGCGTCCAACCGTCGCTGGTAATCATCCCCTTCGATTCCATCACGATATCGACGCTGAAGTCTGTGCCCGAACCTTCAGTCATGATCCCGTCGGCCTGCACGCCGAGCGGATTCCATCCTAATACGTACGCGCGCCGCTGATCGTTGAACGTGTCTAAAAACACGCGCACGTTGTCTTCGCCAAACACTTCGTCGCGCTTCGCCACGCTCGCGCGAATCTTGTCCGGTTCGTCATAACAATGGAACGCAAGGTAAAGCGTCCGCGAGTCGTATCCGATCATCGCTTCGGTTGGCTTCGAAGGCGCGATGTTGTCACCGGGACTAGTCTGATAGAAGTCTTTGAATACCGCCGCCTGCTTCCAAACTTCATCGTCGAGCTTCCCATCGATCACGGGCGGCTTATCAAAGCGAGGAACGTTCAGGGGTTTGGCTTTCTCGGGAGGGATGACAACCGGATGCTTCGCGGGCGCGGGTGATTTGCTTAAACTGTTTGTCGAACTCGATTGAGCAGCGACGCCGATGCTCGCCGCGACGCATAAGCACAGCAGCCAAGCGACAACCGTGAGACGCTTGAGGATCATTCGTGAGTAGCTCAAGTTTTTAACTTTGCGAAGTGTCTCCCTCTCCCACAGGAAGAGGGAGACTCTCTCTACGCGAGCAGCGTGAAATAAAGTAGCCAGGGGCAAGCACGCGTCACCCCTGGTAAGCGATTCAATCGATTATGCACCCTGAAGCGGTGCGAGAACTTTTCTTGTGCCCTTCTGGGGAGCGATTCAAAACTCAAGCGATCCAAAGTGGCGCGACCGCGTGCTTACCTTCTGGTCAGCAGCGCGACACTTGTCACCATCACTCATCGCCAGTCACTCATCGCCTGTCACTTGTCACGGTTGTTAAATGCCGTCGTTCGATGCTCGGGCAGTTAGACGGCGCTGCTTCAAATATCGTTCCCTTTTACGCTTTGGGAGTAACGTTTGTTCTGTTTTGTTGCGGGAGATTTCCTGCAGTAGCCTAAGTTGTTAACTTGCGTTTTGAGTTTTGAATTCTCGTTTACCGGGGATGTCGCGCCGCGCGCTCACCCCTGGCTATGAAGGTCACGCGCTCATCCAAAGCTCTTGCGGAATAGATAGGACATCTTGATGAAGAAGGTGCGGCCGTTGCGACGAAAGCCCGGCTCGAGTTGGCCCGTGAATGGACTGAAACCATTCCGCGTCAGATCGTCGTTGTAGCCGATGTAGAGCGCGGTGCCGGGATTCGGTGTCCAGCCAAACAGAAACTGCCCTTTGTAGTTCGACGCGATTGAATCGAAATCAACGCGGCCGCGCGCGAAGACGAAACGAGTGAATTGATAAGTCGCTTTCACCGATACAATGTTTTCATCGAACGCCAGCAGGCCGGTGTCGTTGCGGCGCAAGCGCTGCTTGTTATAGCTGAAGTTGATATTCAAAGGAGTCAAAGGCTGATACGTAATGCCGCCGCTGAAGTTGAAGAATTTGCCCGGGCCGGGATCCTGCGGCGCGAGACAAACTGCCGGGGGAGTCGCGCTGCCGCAAAGGCCAGCAGCTTTCGCGTTGCGCGCGGTAACCGCGGGAATGCTGGCGCGCGGATAGCGTGGACCAGCGCCAAAGTCGTAATCCGTGATGTTGTAAGCCTGGTCGGCGAAGAAGTTAAAATTGAATTTCTTGTTTACGTTTGACTGGACGAAGATATACAGACCGCTGTTGGGCGAGGATCGCTCGGCATCATCTCCCCAGAACGTGCAGGTGTTCTTGATCGCGCAGTTCGTGCCGAAGAATTTTCGCGTAGGACCGAACTCTTCTTCAAAGACGCGCTCGTAGCCGATGTCCACACCGACACCGATCGAGGTTTGACGCGGAAAATTCCATTGCATCTGCGCCTCGTTGTTGTAGTTCTGCATCCGGCCCTGCCAATCGAAGTTCGTGCCGAAGGCGTTATAGACGCGCCAATTAACCAGGAAGGCTTTCGGATGCGGCTCAGAGCGGTACTGAGCGAAGAGATTGTGATTGTTCGTATTCACGCGCCGATTGAATCCCACGTCGGCGCGGTAATAACGAGTGCGGCCGACCGTCGAGTAATCGTAGCTGAAATGGCGGCCCGACATGTTGTAGTCGGTCGCATAGATAAATCCGTTTTCAACTCGATCGAGCGACTGGCCCAAATCCGGATAGAAGAAGTTGCGACGTGAATGCGTTACCAAAGCCTGCGCATTGAAGGTTGTCTGTTTGTTGATGCGCAGCTTCGCATCGAAACCGCCCAGCTCGTTATATTGATCGACGAATTTGCGGTAGGTGCCAAGGAAGCCGATGAACGAATCTTTCTTCCCAATGTCATGCTTCAGACGCAACACTCCGACCGAGGCGTTTCGGTCGATCAAACGCGGGTTAGCGGTGAGCCGCTCTTCCGGGCTGAAGTTTCCCGGCGCATTGTCTGACGCGACCATCAAGCCGAACGTGTTCCGATCGATCTTTCCGGTAAGCTTCACGGCGAAATCAGGATCCACGATCGTGCGCGTGTGCACCGCCGCGATTGCTGTGTTGAAGATGTCGATGCCTTCGAGGAAGAAGGGCCGCTTCTCAGGAAAAAAGATCGGGAAGCGTTGGTTCGCGGTCACGACCAGTTGATCCGATTCGACCTGAGCAAAGTCGGGATTGATTGCAAAGTCGAGCGTGACATTCGGCGTGATGCTGTACTTGCCGGTCAGGCCGGGATCGAACTTGATGGGGTCGTTCACCATGCGGCCGGGATCGAGCATGCCCGTAGCGAGTTGCGCAGAAGACAAAGTCGCTTTGCGCTTTCCGGTTTCCGACAGCGTCAAGCTTGGAATCAATTCCAGAGTGCGTTCAGCCGAGATGCCATCCAATCCCGATAGGTGACCTTCCTGGGCCAGCCAACTGGAGACATCGCGATTGAGTGGCATCCACATATCCAGCTCGTTGTTAAAGCGCTTGATGCGCCGCCAGAAATGCGCGCCCCAAAGTTTGTCTTTGCCGGCGACATAGCGCAGCGATTTGAATGGGATCGCCACTTCGACCGTCCAGCCGTCGTTTGTGATCAGGCCTTTCGATTCCATCACGACGTCGGGATTAAAATCCTCGCCGTTATCGGTCCAGCTTCCATCGGCCTGAATTCCCAACGGATTGAAATCGAATTCATAAGCTTTGCGCCCGTCGTTGAAAGTATCGAAAAGAATGCCGACGTAATCGTCGTTGAAGATATTGTCGCGTTTCGAAATTGCCGCGCGCACTTTGTCGGGTTCGTCGTAGCAGTGAAATGCGATGTAGAGAAATTTCGCATCGTAACCGAGCATGACTTCCGTCGGTTTCGATGGCGCGATGTTGTCGCCCGGCTGAACCTGATAGAAATCTTTCAGGACCATCGCGCTCTTCCAAATCTCTTCGTCTATTTTTCCGTCGATGACCGGCGGCTTTTCGAACTTCGGCAGCTTCACCGGGTTGGCTTTCTCAGGCGGCAACACGACGGACGGCCGACCGCTGCCATTTGTTTTGACAGAAGAGGAAGGACTCGCTTTAGCAGCCGGCGCGGGTTGAGCAAACGCGGTTGCGCATAGCGCGAACAGAACTAACAGCAATGAGGCAGACTGAAATTTCATGCAGAAATATTTCGCTTAGTTCACCTAGAACGCATTTGACCGAAAATGGTTTCCTTAAAAAAGACGTTTTCGCCGTCGCGTTTGTTAATTCTTCGTCGTTAACAATGTCGAGGCAAAGTTGTTAAGCCGCGCGCGCAATCAAGCGGCGATTTCTTCGCTGCCGCTCGTCTCGAGCGAGATGCCGTAGCGCTTGATCTTCGCGTTCAGCGTCGTGTGCTTGACGCCGAGCAGCCGCGCTGCGCGCGATTGATTGCTGCCCGTCCTAACCAAAGCCGCGCGAATCAAATCGATTTCGAACTTGCGCACCTCTTCGTACAGCTCCAGCTTGTGATTGCCGTTGGCCGTAGTTGTCGAGCGCAGGCTCTCCACCGCATTCAGCAGTTCGATCGCGACGTCTCGCAGAAAGCTAAGGCGGCTCTCGAAAGCTTCGTCACGCAGAAGGTTTGCAGCTTGAGTTGAAGTTAAATCCTGAGGTCTCCAGCTTATCGTGCTCATTTTGTTTCCCCCGTCTTCTCGCGGCTGATTTCAACCGCGGGTGATTACTTTGCGAGCAACTCTTTGAAGAACGAGATGGCTCGCTCGTCTCCGGTATGGCCCAACATCTGCACGGCAATCTTGCGCACTTCGGCGCTCGGATGATTGCGCGCCGCGCGGATCAAGATCGGCACGGCTTCATCCTTCGGACGCCGGCCGATGGCCATGACTGCTTGTTTCTGAAGTTCGACTTCGGGATTTGAGTCCAAAGTGTTGGTCAGCGCGCCGAGGCTCTTCTCGCCCGCAACGCGGCCAAGATTCGCAATCGCGCTCTTCTTTAGTTCGAGTTCCGGTCCGTTTTCCGCCACGCGAATCAGGTAAGTTGCCGCGCCATCGCGATTGTCGTTTCGCCCGATCCCTCCGAGCGCGCGTCGCTTCAAATCGCGCGAGGTCATCGTCTCGTAAAGAGTTTCGAGCAACGGTAGAGTCGGCGCGGCGCGGCTCATGGCCAGCGCGGACATCGCCTGCTGCCGCGCGTCGTTCGATTCACGATCGTTGCGCACCATGCCGGCGAGAAATTCATTCTTCCCCTGGCTCTCTGGCGTGTAACCCAACCAAAAGATCGCGCGATTGCGAATCGACTCGGCGACCGGCTTCTTGATTAGTTCCGTGAGCAGCGACTCGACGCGCGCATCGTCATGCAGAGCCAGCGCGAAGGCCGCGCGATCGCTGAGGCGATTCATCTCAGGCGAGTTGGAATCGATAATTGACTTGAGGTAGTTGAGACTTTCTTCGTTCGTCGCATGGCTGGCCCAATAAACCGGATAACCGCCGTACTGATGTTCGCGGCGCAAGTTGTAAACTTCGGCGCGAGTGAAGGCGTCGCGCGCAGTTTCATAGAAGAAGAACACACCCAACTCGCGCGTTTCATAGCGCGAATCAGACATGATCGACCAGCCGTCATTCGAAATCGAGATCGTTCCGCTAGCGTCGACGATCTCGAAATCGATTGCGACACCGGAACGCACTTCGAATTGATAGCCAACCCAAAAGCGTCCGCCCTGCGCGTTTGCTTTGCCTTGAGTGATTGCGTTGTCGATCTTCGCTTTTAGACTCGCGCCTTCGACGGGCGTGAAGTTCTTCGTTTGTGCTCCCGCGTTGGCGAAGAAAGTAAGAGCGAGCGCGATCAGTAAAGCTAGCTTGATGAGTTTGTACACCGCGAGCCTCCGCTTCTGTCGGTGAAAGCGATTGATTGTGTGATGCCGGCTGCCTGGTATCAGCAATCCGCCCTTTTGCTCAGGTGGATGTCGCCGCTACTGCCTCAAGAGTTGCTCGAGATACGCGATCACATCGGGATCCTTGCCGCGGCTACTTAACAACATAACCACACGGCGACGGCGTTCAAGTGGTGTCTGGGGATTTTTGGCAATCTCGATGAGCTTGTTGGTGACTCGTTTATCGTTCAAGTATCCGAAAGAATTCATGATGGTGTCTTTCAGCTCTTCGTTCTTTTCCGAATCGTACAGCCTCATGAGCGTGTCGACCGCGGTTTCTCCTCCGCGGCGCGCAATGCCGCGGATCGCTTCCTTGCGCAACTCGACGTTTTCCGAGGAGTTGGCGATCTCCAGCAGCCGTGCACCGGCGCGATCGCTCTTGCGGCGCGACAATCCCAATATTACTGACTTACGAATCTCGATGTCGTTGGCCGAATCGTAAATCTTAAAGAGCGCATCAACCGCCGGCTCACCCGATCGAGCCGAGATGCTCGAGATTGCGGTCCTCCGAAGATTGACCGGTTTGTTGCTGAGCGCGATGTCTGCCAGAACGCCTGCGGCCCGCGCTCCGGTATTTTGGCTAAGCGCGTAAATCGCCGCTTCGGAGATTTCGGATTGCTGCGAGTTCAAGGCAAAGTCGCGTAGCGCATCGACCACACTCTCATCGTTCATAGCACCCAGCAGCGAAATCGCCCGTGCGCGAACTTTTAGATCGGGATCGTTCTGAGCAACGCTGAGAATTATCGGTGTGACTGCTTTGCCTCCATGTCGCGCAAGAAGAGTCAACGCGGCGCGTCTGCAGGCAACTGTCTGTCCTGAGTTCGGCTTTAGCCATTCAGTCGCGACCGCCATGCCGCGCTGGGGATCGCTTTCGAATAAGGCCTGGAGCACGACGATCTTGAATTCAGACGGATCGTCGTCGCCGGCTTTACCTTTGCCGATTCCCTTGCCAACTCCGTCGAAATCAAAATCGAAGTCGAAATCAAAATCGATTTTGGTTTTGTCTTTGATCTTCTCGCGCGCTTCATCCATGCGTTCCTGCATTCGCTGCTGCGATTCGCGGACTCGCTCCTGCGATCGCGCTTGCGCTTCGGCGATGCGTTCCTGAATCTCCTGCGTGCGGATTTGCACGTCGACCGGATCCTGGCCGGCGACAGAAATAGCTACCGGCGCCGCACTCGCGACTCCCGGACCTACCAACACAGCGACTGGCGCAATGTTAACCGCCGGCGAAACCTGCCCGACCGGATCAACCGTCACCGGATCGACTTTGACAGTGACGGCGCCGGGAAGTTGAGCCAGAAGCAACTCGGCTTCGTCGCGCCAGCCGGTTTTCTCATAAGTCTTCAATAGACGATCGATCGTGTCTTTTGATTGATTGAACCTGCGCAGTTTGTACTGCGAATAAGCCATCCAGTACATGGCCGCATCGAGATTGATTTCTTTCGGGTACGCCGCGATGTATTTCGAGAATTGATCTTCGGCCTTGGACCACTGCGCGTCATCAATCAGGTCGCGTGCGCCGCTGAACATCGCATTCGCTGCAGCGTTGCTGCCTTGCTGGGTGAACCGGTTCGCCTTGGGGCGAGTTGAGAACTGTTGCGCTGCGGCCTGATAAATCGTACCGGCGGCAAGCAGCAACACCGCTGCGACAGCAAGTGGTTTGGTCATTGAATTTAGTTTCCTTAAGTAGTTCATCTTTTTCATTCCTTCAGGGGTTCTCTCAAAATATTAGTAGCCACGGAGTTCAGCAACGATTTCGGTTCTCTGCACGCGATCGGTTATCTGACGAACATCGGCCGGCTTCGCCTTGTCAGGCAAGTTTGCAATGTCAATCAGAAAAGGTTCCAAACTTCCCAGCATCGACTTTGCCGGGTACTTGCCGGCTTGCTCGGCATCACGGCGAAGCAAAACGTTCTCGCTCAAGAGCCGCTTTGACTCAGCCTTCTCGTAAGAAACATCGACCTCTTCATCCGTATCGGAATACTTAATGCTTCTGAACGAGGTCAAAAGGTTCTGCGCCTGCTCGAGGTGACTGGCCGTGTCGCGATCTTCGATGTCGCTGTTTGCCGGATCATTATCGGGCAGCACATCGGATTGATCGGTTGAGCGCGAAACTTTGATCGACGGCCGCTTGGCGTTGTATGCGACAAGCTGGATCGACGGCTGACTTTCCCTCGGTTGCTTTTGCGATCCAGCGTCGGGCGTTTTCGCCGCGACTTCGTCTCCGCCCGTTATCGGCGATGGTGTGGCGCCTGTTACAACGGCTGTCCGATTGATTGGCGGCCGTTGCGGCCGCGTCTTCCAATACGCCAACCCAACCACGGCTGCAATCGCTACGAGAGCTACAGTCGGCATTACAAATCCGAAGCGAGGAATCGCGAACAAACCTGACAACCATTCGGCGAAATTGAATTTCCGCGCGCGTTGAGCTGGTCGCTCTTCGGTATTGATGCTGGCGGTAATCCCGCTCCAGATTGCCGGCGAAACTTGAATCTCTCGATCGTAGCGAACGTAGATTTCATTCTCAGCGGTCAGCGCCTCGTGCTTGTCTTCGCAGGCGGCGCACGCCATCAAGTGATTGCTCACTTGCTCTGCTTCGCGCTCGGTGGCTTCACCATCGAGATAGGTTTCCAAAAGATTTAGACAGTCATCACACTTCATATGACTACGTCCTCACGTATTGCCCGACGCGCTGGCGCATCTCGGCGCGCGCGCGATGTAAATCTGTTTTCAATTTGGGGATCGAGAAGCCGGTGATCTCCGCAATCTCTTCATAGCTGCACTGGTGAAAAATCTTCAACGTGAACACCAGGCGCTTGTCTTCATCGAGTGATGCCAACGAGCGCTGCACGACATCGTTGAATTCTTTGTCGAGCAGTTGGCTCGACGGCACCGGGCTCTGGTCGCTCAGATCGAGCACCTGCTTGTCATCAAGATCGATATGCTGGTTCTGCCGAATGCGCGCTCGCAACGATTCGCGGGCCACGTTCTTAGCAATTCCAAACAGCCAGCTGGAAAGCTTCGTCTCTTTTCGCAGCGACTTGAGCCCGCGATAAGCGCGCACGAAAGTTTCCTGCGTCAGCTCATCAGCCAACTCTCGATCGCTGACTTGATCGTAGATAAAGCTAATCACCGGTCGCGAGTACCGTTCAAAGATCAATCGAAATGCTTCGTGATCGCCTTGGCACGCGCGCGTGACGAGGTCTGCTGAACTATTCATCAGAGATCCTGTAAACGCACCGGGCCGGCCTTCCAGGCTTATGTCGCGTGCCGCCAGCCGTTTCATCGTGTACTCGGTGTGTTAGTGAGCTCCCGCCGTAAAAGGTTTCAAGTTTTTTGCAGAACTTACAGGGAACTGAATTTAAACGGATCGGGACCGGGCCCAGTTCCGAATAATAGACTGTAAATGGCGGAGGTTGGAGTGGGACGAAAGGTGAGCTGCTGATCGCGCCCGAAAATGGTCGGCGGATCAGCTTCGCAAGAAATGTAGCGTTATGCCGCTTTCAAGCTGTCGCGCTCGCCAAGCAGACGCTTAACGGTTGAAAGCAGGCTTCGCTGGTCGACGGGCTTGGGCTCAAACGCATTCGCGCCGAGCTGCAAAGAGAATGTTGCGCTGCCGGTACCGAACGCCGTCATCACGAGGATTGGAGTCTCGGCGAGGGAGTCGGTATCGCGTACGCGGCGAACGACGTGAATACCGTCAGCTCCCGGCATGCGAATGTCTGTGATAATGAGGTCAGGCTTCAGGAAGAGCGCAGCATCATAGCCGTGAACTCCATCGGCTGCGGTGACTACTTCGTATCCATTCTGCTCGAGCGTCATGCGCATCAACTCGCGCATTACATCATCATCTTCGATAACGAGAATCTTTTTAGGCATAGTCCTATCCGAATAAATTCAGGATCGACAAAACGGGGCGCTGCTTGTGTGCTGTTATTAAAGAGCTATTGCCGTGACGATTCCGTGAAAAGACGAAGTCGCGGCTTTTTTACCGACAACAAACAAAGAAGGCGAGTGCTGATTATCATCAGTTCCCGCCTCTTTGCCCGCGCCGCAGTTATGACTCAAGTCTTATCTTAGTATCCGCGATAACCGTCCGCGTATCCGTTGATAAACGCTTCACGGAAGTACTGCTGATATGCAGATCGGTCACCGTAACCCGAGTTGAAATCTCTCGTGCCGCTGCGGTATTCGCCGTGGCCGTACGGATTGTAGCGACCATTTCGGCGATCGTCGCGGCCAGCTCTTACGCCTGCATTGTAACCAGCATTAAGCGCCGTCTGTCGCATCTGATACGAACCGCCGTAGTTTCCATAGTTGTCGGCGTTACGTCCGCGTCGATTAGAACCCTGATTGTAGTAACCTTGGTTGTAGTAACCTTGGTTGTAATAACCCTGGTTGTTAGAGCTGTTCGAGTGCCAGTTGCCATACTGGTCATACCATCCGCCCTGACTCGCCTGTCGCTGGCGTTCGAGCTGAAGCTGACGCTCTCGTTCCTGTCGCTCACGTTCGTACTGACGTTGTCTGCGATAGTAATCCTGATCCTGATAAGGATACTGTGCCTGGGCCGTTGTGCTCGACACTAAAGTGATGCCTAAGAACAACAGGAGTCCCAGGATTGCGCCTCCAAAATTTTTCATGTTATTGAGTTTCATCTTCGCTAACCTCCGCGGATAAGGTTGGCAATGAACATGCCACTCGCGTAAATAGCGCTGTAATCACTGACTTTCCGTGAAAATGATCGAAAACTGATCTGATTCGTATTCCATATCGTGTCGTTATAAACGACATCGGCCTAAATAAGCACGACATTCCTTGCGCCGGAATTACGACAACCGTTCCGCTGGAAAACAACCAGACGCAGCCAGCCCGATTTCGTTACACGTATCGACTATTGACTCACCGCTCGAATTGACGTAGAAGCAAACTGATTTCACTGAGGGTCCACCATGGATGCATCGCCACAACGAGCACCGCAATCGACCATCGACATCGAGCAGCACGTCCGTCAACTCAACGATGATTGGGTGAAGGCGATGATGCGCAGCGATGGACCAACTTTGGATCGCATCATGTCCGACGATTTCTTTTTTACTTATCCGCTTGAAGGCGACGACAAAACGCAATTCATTTCAGATGTGACCTCGGGGAATCTCAAGATAGAGCACATCTCGCGCGAGCAAGTCAGCGTGCGCGTGTTTGGCAACACCGCGGTCCTCACTGCGCGCGATTCCGCGACGTGGCTTTACAACGGTCGCGAGCTCGCGGGGCAATACAAGATCATCAGCGTCTTCACCGAGCGCGAAGGGGTCTGGCAGTTATGCGCGATTCAGGCTTGCCCGATGCAGCCGTGAGAGGATGGTGCCGAGATCGTCGTAGGCAGCGGCAAGGATGCGGTTGAAGCGATCGAAGATGCAGAAAAACGCGGTTTCCAGGATACGATGCTAATGAAAGTACGAGCTTTCGATAGGGGGTTTATCTCGGCGAACTCATCATGATTCAGACGGAAGAACAACAAATGGCTTTCGTGGAAGCCATGAGAGAATACGAGGACCGTTGGATCGCGGTCGTTGAATCCGACGGTAATGAGACTATTGTCGGCAGCGGACGAGATGCTGTCGAAGCGTTGGCTGATGCCAAGGCGAAGGGATTTGAAAACGCTGTCCTCTTCAGAGTCCCGCCATTCAACACGACTTTCATTCCGCTAATGTCGCAATCTGTAACGGGCGCGTGAATTCACCTCGAATCTTCCGCGATACCGCTCAAATACAATTTGAAAGCTGTCGAAGAAACCTCCCTCGCCCAACAGTGGTATTACTTGAGCATCGATAAAGGCAGCTTCGATCTTAACCCATTCTGACATTCCTTGAACTCTAAGTTCGATCTTGTGAACGTATCCCACGACGGACTGCCGTGCGATACCCGTGTAATTCTTGAATCTGCCCGACTCGATGTCTATTCCTAACGCCTCTCCAATCGATCTAGGAAACAAACAGTCCGCCGCGCCAGAGTCAATCAAGGCCCATAGGTCGATCGCCCGGTTTCCGTCTCGAAGAGTAACCTGAATCACCGGGTGTAATGTGTAGCCTTTCGGATCAACGTCACTGGCGATTTTCTTGTATCGAAATTTCATTTCTTCTCCGTCTTGTGATTCGCACGATAATGAGGATCGCGAGCGACCGTCAATAGAGAAGCGGGTGCCGCGGGCTGTATCAATCGAAAAAGTGATTTCGGTTGTATTAGCTGTTTGAGTCTTATTACTGGGCCCCTCACCCTATTCTGCCAAGCGCCACACACATTGACAGCATCTCGTTCATCCGCAAAAATATCCCGCATAAATGAAAGCTCCTCGATTCCTTCTTCGTGGATTTCGTCGTCCGAGTGAAGTTGCTTCGCTCGCGCTCGGCAGACTAGAGCGACAGGTTTTGGATAAAGCCTGGCAGCGCGACGAAGTCAGCGTGCGCGATATCTATCTCGCGTTCGAAGAACGAATCGCCTACACGACACTGATGACGACACTCGATCGTCTTTACAAGAAACGGCTGCTCGATCGTCGCAAGGACGGACGCGCGTTTCTATATTCGCCGTCGGTCTCGCGTGAAGAATTCGAGCATGGCATTCGCGAAGACGTGATCGATGGGCTGCTTGGCCCGGAAGCGGAAGGAGTTCAACCGGTGCTCGCGTGCATTGTTGATACTGTGAGCGAACGTGATCGTCAATTACTGGATGAGTTGGATCGCCTGATTAAAGAGAAGAGGCGCGAGCTGCGGCGGAAAGTGGATTAGATGTACGTCTTACTTGGAATTTGTTTAGCGCTGGCGGCCTTTCTGGCCGTGAACGCGATCGCCTCTCTGGCCGCTTCTTTCGCATGGCGAGCGCTGGATCGGTTGACCGGCGGGGGTTCAGCCAGGGCGCGCGCCGAAGTTCTCTTCGCGGTTCGCATCGCGCCGCCGGCGTTGGCATTTATTTTCGTCGGCTTTTTCCTGCTTCCGGCTTATGTCGGCTATGAGCCGCGCACAACTTCAGAAGTCGTCAGCGCCAAGCTCGCAGCGTTCGCGCTACTGTCAGCGTTGGGAGTCGCCTTTGCGATTAATCGCGCATGTCGATCGTATCTCGCTACCCGCGCGTTGCGACGGCAGTGGCTCGCAGCAGCGACAGAAATCAAATTGCCCAGCATTGACGTGCCGGCGTTTCGCATTCCTCATTCGTTTCCGATCATCGCTGTCGTTGGCACAATTCGGCCGCGCCTTTTTATCGCCAATCAAGTCCTGCAATCGTTAAGCGCCGAAGAATTGGCGGCAGCGATTGCGCACGAATGCGGGCACCTCGCCGCGCGCGATAATCTGAAACGTGGATTGTTGAGAGCCTGCCGCGACGCTTTAATGATCGCGCCGTTCGGTCGATCGCTCGATCGCGCGTGGGCTGAGACGGCAGAAGCTGCCGCCGATGAGCACGCGGCACAAACCAGTCCCGCGGTCGCGCTCAACCTCGCTTCAGCGCTGGTTAGAATCGCGCGAATGATTCCAGTGGGAATACACGCGGAACTTCCTTTGGCGGCGTTTCTGGTTGGCGATGAAACTCGCGGAGTCAAAGCCCGCGTCCGTCGACTGCTGGAACTCGCATCATCAAATTGCGAACCGCGCTCTGACTATCGTGTGCAAGGAAGGATATTTCCGTTGCTGGCGCTCGCCCTTCTGCTCACCGTTGGCGCGGCATTCGCGACGAACTCTTCGATCCTCTTGGCTATTCATTCGATTGTCGAACGCGTCGTCTCACTTCTCAGCTAACTCAAAATTCATTTCGCGGCCGCAGCCAAAGGCTTGCGCAGCCAGATGAACAAGATTCCCGAGGTGACTTGCGCTGTGATCCCGAATATAACCAGCGCGACGATCGAGCGATCGTAGAGCAGACCCATCGCGGCGCTGCCTAGAAACCAAAGCACTCCGTAAATTCCGTTCAGCGATCCAAACGCCGAGCCGCGCTTGTTCATTGAAACGATCTTCGCAATGCCAGGCCGCAGCAAAGCATCCTGCGCACCAACGCCCGTGGCCCAACATCCGACCGCCAGGTAAACGGCGGTATGTCCGCCCAGAAAACCGAACGGCAACGCCAGCATCGAAATCGCGATCGCCCACACAATTGTTTGAATGCCAAATCGATCGAACAACTTTCCAAACATCAGAGCTGTTAGCCCGCTTAATCCCATCGCAAATGCATACAAGAGCGGAATAACTTCAGCTTTCGTCGCCGAAGTTTTCTGAAAGTGATAGGCGAGCAGCGGAAAGTCTATGAAACCCAGCGCTAATAATCCGGCCGCTATCACATAAATCCAAAATATTTTCGGCAGATATTCCTCTTTGATTACCGGCGCGGGTTTGTCTTTGGTTAGGCGAAAAGTTCGCGCCAGGATCAGCGCCAGCATCGCACCGGCCGCCGGCACCGCCAACCACAGCAACGCCGGTTCGAACCTATGAGTGCGCGCGACGATAAGCGTTACCAGCAATGGCCCAAGCACGGCGCCCGCCTGGTCCATCGCCGCGTGAAGCCCAAATCCCCAACCGTGGCCAACGACTTCGGTCGCTTCCGAAAGCAAAACGTCGACGGCTGGTCCGCGCAAACCTTTGCCCGTGCGTTCGGCAATGATTAGCAACGCAGCCGCTTGCCAATTCCCGGCTAAGGCAAGAAACGGCACCGCTACCAAGTTCAGAAAATATCCGAGGATCGCGATGGTCCAATAAGCGCGGGTTCGATCGACCAGCTTCCCGGAAAATAAACGCAGGCTCGCGGCAATCATTTCGCCGAAGCCTGCGATGAATCCAACTTCTGCCGCAGTCGCGCCGAGGTTCTGAAAAAACGGTCCGATGATCCCGCGCGCGCCTTCGTAGGTCATGTCGGCCAGCAAGCTGACGATGCCGAAGGCGATGATGAAGCGAAAGGCGTTTCGCTTAGTAATGTTGCGCGGGCTCACGATTGCAGTTTACAGCTTTTTCGTTCAGTCGAAGACCAGATAGAGGCCGGATTGCGAGGGAACGAAAGAGGGTTCGACTCCAAACGAATCGCGAATGCGATCCGCCGTGAGTACTTCGGCCGGAGAACCAGTCGCCACAACTCGTCCAAGATTCATCAGAATGATCTGATCCGCGAACCGGGCCGCGAGATTCAGATCGTGCACGACTCCGACCGTAACCACATCAGGAGCGTCAGAGAAGCTGCGGACCTTCTTCATGAAATCGATCTGATGACGAATGTCTAGAAAGGTGAGCGGTTCATCGAGGAACAAATAACGGCAAGGCTTTTCATGGTCATCGTCGCCCGGTACGTTCATGCCGTCGCGCCAAAGTTGCCCCAACACGCGCGCGAAGTTAACGCGTTGGCGCTCGCCTCCGCTAAGCGTTTGATAATCACGATCGGTGAATTCCGTCACATCGAAATGCGCCATCACTTCATCAACAATTTTTTCGTCGATTGGGCCGGGGCGGCTGCCGAAGTGTGGATAACGTCCCATCATCACAACTTCGCGAACCGTCAGTGGAAAGGCAACTTCGATGGCCTGAGAAAGCACGGCGCGCCGTTTCGCGAGATCAGCTTCCGCGGCATCGCGGACGTCGATTTGTTCGTATTTAACTGCTCCGGTTTGCGGTCGCAGCAAGCGTGCGAGAACCTTGATCAGCGTCGACTTCCCTGCTCCGTTTGGCCCGATGATTAAGTGAAGTTTGCCGGGCGCGAACGAGGCCGAAATGGCTGAGATGAGCGGCTTGGCGCCGACGCGAAAAGTGATGTTGGTCGCTTGGAGCATCGAGTATTTGTGTCAGAAGCCCGACCGTAAGGGAGGGCCACTTATCGAGCGAGGCCCTTGCTTACGCGCGGGCTTCTGACACGATCAAAACACGTACCGCCGTCGCCGCAGCAGAAAAATAAATACCGGCACGCCGACTGCCGAAGTCACGATGCCGATTGGCAGTTCGGCAGGGCGAACGCACAAACGCGCGATCAGATCGGCCAGCGTCAGAAGTGTCGCGCCTGTCAACGCACTTCCGACAATCAAGTATCTGTTGTCCGCGCCGCCAATCATCCGCAGGATGTGCGGCACGACCAGCCCAACGAAACTGATGACGCCGGTGAACGCTGTGGCAACCGCAACGATGACTACGTTGACTGAGAGAATGATCCATTTCAAACGATTGACGTTGACGCCCAGATACGTCGCTTCTTCCTCGCCAATCATCAGCGCGTTAAGTTGCTTTGCATAGCGCAGGGCGATGATTGTTCCGGCGATTGTCGAAACAGCGACAATCTCGACTGCTTTCCGGCTTGCGCCGGACAAGGTGCCGAGACTCCAAAACGTAATCGAGCGCGCCTGCGGATCGCGGGCGATGTAAGACAGAAAACCAATCGCGCTCATAAACAGCGCATTCACTGCCAGCCCGGTCAACAGCAGCATTACGATTGACGCGCGTCCGTCTTCGCGCGGGCGAGCCAGCAGAAACACAAGATAAGTCGAAATAACTCCGCCGATACAGGCAGCGATTGGCAAACTCCACAAACTTGTGCCTATGTGAAGCACACCGCCGAGCACGAAAAAAAGCGCCGAGCCAAAAGGCGCACCTCTCGAAGTGCCAGCGACCACCGCGCAACTCAAGGAAAATTCGCTGATCTAAAGTTGGTTCAGGATGTCCGGGAAGGAACGAAGCGAACGCGCGTCCAATCTCTGCAATTGAAAAATCGATCGCGCCGTAACGAATGGACGCGGCCAGAACGAGCAGCGTAATTAAACTCAACGCGACGAGCAGCGCTACCCGGTTGCCGTGGTGTTTGGTCACTTTTGATGAATTAGTGCGGCGACTTTCGCGATGTTTTCGCCTGAGCGCGGACCGAAATAATTTAGCACGTTTTCTTCGATTCGAAAGATGCGACCCGTCTTGGCGGCGTTCGAGGTCGCGACACCCGGCAGAGCTTTGATCTGATCGAGCGATCCACCCAGGCGGTCGTAACCAAAATCTGTAAGCAGAATCACATCCGGATTTGCTTGCGCAACTATCTCAGGCGATTCCATTCGTTGCATGCCTTTGTTCTCGATCGCCATCTGTCCGCCGGCAAGTTCTATCATCTGACTGACGCCGCCGCTGTCGCCGCCGCCGCCTTTGCCGACAACCATATACACGTTTGAGGCTCGGCCGAAATGAATCACGGCGACGCGTGGACGATCGCTGTACTGCTTCACTTTCTCGAGCGAAGCCGCGCGTTGGGTATCGAGCGTGTTACAGAGTTCTTCGGCGCGCGCTTCTTTGTGAAAGTATGCTCCCATCTCGCGAATCAAAGCCTTCGTGCCGTCGAAAGAATCGTTCTTCGCCGCGAACGTTTTCATCGGGATGTTCAACTGCTGAAGCTGCTGTACGACTTGCGGCGGGCCAATGTTGTTGTCGTGAATGACTGCGGTCGGATGCAGCGAAAGAATTCCTTCAGCGCTGAGCGCGCGATGATAACCGACCGTCTGCACCTTCTTAACTTCGGGAGGATACGTCGTTGAGAGATCGACGCCGACGACTTTGTCATGCGCGCCGAGTGCCCAAATGATTTCGTTGTAAATCGGCGAGATGACGACGTAACGAGCGTCCTTTGAATCAGTGGGCGCGTTATGAAAGCGCGAACAACTGATTGAAATGAGCGCCGCGGCAAGCGAAGCAATAATAAGGATTCGTTTCATAACGACAGAAATTATCCGCAGATTACACAGATTCCGCAGAAAAGACTGTCATTTTCAATCTGTGTAATCGGCGTAATCTGTGGACCAATTTTTGAACATCAGAACACAAACTTCGCCTGCAACTGAAACATTCGCGGCGGATCGATATTAGCGAATGCCGGTATCGCGTTGGTTGCCGGTCCCACGCCGCCAACGAATTGTCCGAACGTAGTCGCCGGCGTCGCCGCATCACCGTACGTCGTGACTCCGCGTCCGAGCATGTTTGCGTGATTGAAGATGTTGAAGCCTTCGACGCGCAGGATGATGTTGCGATGTTCACTCTTGAGCAAACGCTTCTCGACAAAAAAAGAAACGTCTGACGTGGGCGTGCCTTGAAACGCTGATTTTGGAACTACAACTCCGTTGATGACGGGCCGATCGTTGTTCAAGCCATCGCCATTGTTATCGACGCCAGTCGTGGCGTTGAACGGACGCGACGAGGCAAATTGCGCGAGGGTCCCCGCAGTAATCTGAAACGGAAAATGGTAGAGGAACGTGATGACCACGCGATGCCGTTGGTCGACCACGCTGGGTCCGCGTTCTTCTTCACCGAGCCGCGTCATGATGCTCTGATTCGGACTGATGCCGTTGCCGTCCGGCTCACTGGTGTTCGTCGCTTTCGACAAAGTGTAGCTGACCGACGCAAATATTTTTCGGTTACCACGATAACTGAAATTCATTTGCAGTCCGTTGTAATCGGCTAGTCCCAGATTCATCAAGACATTAACCTGGCGCACGCCGCCATTCGCTGGGAAGATCGGCCGGCTCAAGTTCGCCGCGGTGACTGTTCTCACCTGGCCCGGCGCCGTTCGATCAAAGATCGATGGCGCGTTGAGATCGACCGTGCGATTGATGTTATTCAAGTGCTGGTGCACATAATCGCTTCCTAAAAATAATCCTTTCGCGATCTCGCGCTCAGCGCCTATCGAAATCACCTGACTGCGCGGGTTGACTAACTTATCCGGATAGAAAGGCAAGAGATCGAAGTTCAATCCGTAGCGCGCGAATTGCGCGCGATAAAAGTCGCGGCGACCGGCCTGAATGGTGATGTCGCGCGCGGGCAATTGATTGGTGGGCACCGTCTTCGGATCGACGTTCACCGCAACACAAGTCAGGCAAGTTGGAAAGCCCGTCTGTCCGGCAACCGCAGTGTAGGTCGTCAATCCATCCAGCCCGTTCACCAGATAGCTCGCGACTAAGTTCGATTGAATCTGCGTGTAGTACATGCCGTAGCCGCCGCGAATTGAGGTGCGCGAGCTGCCACCCGGATGCCAACCAAAACCAAAGCGCGGCGCGAAGTTCTTCCTGGCATCCGTCAAGGTCTGCCGATCATATCGAAGCCCCACATCGATCGTGACGTCCTTTTGTAAGTGGATGCTGTCCTGGACAAAACCCGTCAACAACCACTGCGACAGATCGTAGCGACTGATCCCAAAATCGATCGGCTGCTGGTAGTTCTGCACATCGGCCAGGGTCAACTGACCGAACGGCGCTGTCGTCGTGTTTCTGAAAGTGAACGTGCCGAGAATCGCAGTGCCGGGCTCGCTGCCAAAGCCGCCTGAGTTGTGATGGATCACACTTCCGCCGATGCGAAGATAGTGTTTGCCGCGCGACCACGATGCTGTGTCGGCAAACTGGAATTGATGACTCCAAAGATTTGATGCTCGCGACTGTCCAATGGTAAACGGCACAGCGCCCCCGCGTGTGTAAGTAGTCGAGAGCGTCTGCGCTTCCCAAAGAGTGACCGGATCGCCATGCAGATAAGCAAACCGCGCTTCGTTGAGCAGGTTCTTGTCGATGACGGTTGTGTGATTGGCCTGAAACGTCCACGAACGGCGCGAATATTTGCGTGCAACGCTGGGCGCGTTCGTGCCGCCGACAGCATCCTGCGGGTTGTCATCATAAAATCGATCGACATTGAACCGAAACATCAACGTCTGGTTCGACGTGAGCTTGTGATCGATTCTTCCGTCAAAAAGAAACTGCCGATAGTGTCCCGTGTAATCAAGATGTCCATCCGCCGGCAAGACAAACGAAGGCAAGCTCGACGACAAATAGGTCCTGCGATTCTGCCGCGTGTAATCAGCCGTTCCGAAAAAGAAAGTCTTGTCCTCCTTGATTGGCCCGCCGATGGAGCCCGAGACCTGTTGCAACGCATCCGGGATGTCCACTGGATTGATCGCGACCAGCGTCGCCGGCGTTATACAAGTCGGTACCGATGGTGGACAGAAACCTTTGCTCGAAAATGTCTTTGCCTGCCAACCACCGGGACGGACCAAGACTAATCCTTCGCCATGCAGGCCATTCGTGCCTGATTTTGTCACGATGTTTAGTGCCGGCCCGGAGGTCCAACCGAATTCGGATGAGAACGCATTGGTCAGCACTGACATTTCCTGGATCGCGCCGATCGGTATCGTGGCGATTTGCGTCTGCCGGCCCCATCCTTCGTCGTTACTCGCGCCATCGAGCGTGAACGTTGTTGCTCGCCGCGAACCAACACCGGTGATGAAATAGGTCTGATTGACGAAGAGGTCTCCCGTTCCCTTTCCCTGGCGAAACGCCGAATTGAGAAGCGGCAGCGACGAAGTTTTGCGTCCGAGAATTGGCGTCTCGTTGATTTGCTCAGTGCCGAGCGGAAGACCAATTTGCGGAGTCGTGCGCACACCCTCAGTTGTGCCGTAAACGGTAACCTGACTGGTGCCGCCGCTCGCCACCAGCGTGACCTTCACGGTAACGGTTTCGCCCGCGCGCAACGAGAGACCCGTCACGTCTTCGGCAGTAAAGCCGCTCATCGTCACGCTGACTTTGTACTCACCCGTGAGTGGCAGCGCGGCAATCGTCGCCGAACCTGTCTCTCCGGAAACAACCTCGCGCACAGCTCCAGTTGCCGTGTTCATAACCGAAACATTCGCGCCCCGCACCACCGCCCCATTTTGATCGACGACAGTGACGATCATCGACGCGGTGTTTGGCGATTGCGCAGACGCTGCCAACGCTGTAAATGCGACGAGCAAAGCGAACACACCGAGTTGGATGAGAAAGGACTTCATCGTGTTTTGGGTCCTCGAAACGAGAAGACTTCAAGCAGGGGAAGATGAATTTAGCGCGACGCGAGGAAATACTACCAGCCGCCGTTGAAAGGTCAGCTCGATGTCCGTCCCGTAATGTTATACTGGCCGCGATGAAAATAGAGTTCACGAGCCAACTATTCAAAGAAGGAAAAATGTTCGTTGCGCACTCGCCTGAACTAGACATCTCTTCTTGCGCCCCGACTGAACGTAAGGCGTTAGCGAATCTGCAAGAGGCCGTGCGCCTTTTTCTTGAGGAGGCCGCCCGGAAAGGTTCACTCAATCAGATTCTGGAAGAGTCCGGCTTCTCACGACGCCAGCACACCCTAGTTGGCCCAAAATTAATTCACACTAAGCGGATCACCATGCCTCTCACACTCTCTTATGCCGAAGCTTAGCCGGTCCACTACCGATTACTCGCATGCGTGTTTGAGAAAGATGGCTTTGGGCTAGCTCGCGAAGAGGGCGACCATATGATCTACACCAAACGCGGAGTTCTTCGTCCGATCGTTATTCCCAAATACACAAACATTCCAGTTTTCATCATTAAGAACAACCTGCGAAGCGGGGGAATCAATCGCGAGAGATATTTCGAACTTCTTGGTAAGTGCCGATAGTTTACTTCCCAAACCAACCAATCGGCTTGCCTGAGAGATCAACCCAGACACTCTTCACCTGCGTGTAAAGATCGAGCGCGTGCTTGCCCATTTCGCGGCCGTAACCTGATTGCTTGTAGCCACCAAACGGCGACGCCGCATTCATCATGTTGTATGTATTGATCCAGACAACGCCGGCTTTGATCGCTTTCGCGAAACGATGCGCACGCGTGATGTTCTGCGTCCAGATCCCTGCCGACAATCCATAGATCGTATCGTTCGCTTTCTGAATCAGCTCATCATCGTCTTTGAAAGTGATGACGCTTGAGACCGGGCCGAATATCTCTTCCTGGGCCACACGCATTTTATTATCAACGTCAGAGAAGATCGTTGGTTGGAAGAAATAGCCGTTCTGAAATTGAGGGTCGAGCTGCGGTGACCAGCTCTTAATCCGATTCAATTGCTCTGCCGAAACCTGCGGCCCCATCAAAGTCGCCTTGTCCATCGGATCGCCGACCTTGACCTTCTCTGCTTTTTCCTTGAATCGTCCGAGGAATTCATCCTTGACCTTCTCTTCGACGAAGATACGCGAGCCGGCGCAGCACACCTGACCCTGATTGAAAAAGATTCCCATCATCGCGCCGTTCACCGCTTGATCGATATCGGCATCGGCGAAGATGACGTTTGGGGCTTTGCCGCCGAGTTCGAGCGAAACCTTCGTCAGATTTTCTGCCGCTGCTTTCGCGATCAGCTTTCCAACTTCAGTCGATCCGGTGAACGCAATTTTGTCGATGTCTTTGTGTGAAGCGAGTGCCGCGCCGGCAGTCTCGCCATAACCCGTGACGATATTGACGACGCCTTCGGGAAAACCTGCCTCTTGAATCAGCTTCGCGAGTTCAAGCGCCGTAACGGGAGTTTGTTCGGCAGGCTTCAACACCACCGTGTTTCCCGCCGCCAACGCCGGCGCAAGTTTCCACGCCGCCATCAACAGAGGAAAATTCCACGGAATGATTTGGCCGCAGACGCCGACCGGCTCGCGCAGAGTGTAATTGAACATCTGACCCGGCACCGGAATCGTTTCGCCTTCAATCTTCGTGGACCAGCCGGCGAAGTATTCGAAGTTTTCAACCACGCCCGGCAAATCTATATAAGTCGATTCTTTGATCGGCTTGCCGTTATCACGCGTTTCCAGTTCCGCAAGTTGTGCCGCATCGCGTTCGATCAACTGCGAAAGCTTGTAGAGCAGACGGCCGCGATCGCGCGCGCTCATCTTCGACCATTTCCCTTCAAAGGCTTTGCGCGCGGCGGCGACGGCTTTATCGACATCGGCTTTGTCAGCTTCGGCAACTTCGGCGAATGTCTCGCCCGTTGCAGGATTCGGCGTCGCGAAAGTCTTGCTTGATTCGGCATCGACGAACTGTCCGTCGATGAATAGTTGATAACGTCGCGGCGTGGTTTGCGGTTGTGGTGTTGACATGATTTCGTTTCCTTGTCTGATTTGAGAAACAATCTAGCATTGTGGAAACCGGAAAGTCTAAGCCCAAAAAATAAGCCACAGATAAACACGGATCGACACAGATAATTATTCTGATCTGTGTAAATCTGTGTTATCTGTGGCTATGTTCGCGCAATGCGGTTATGGTTAGCCACATGAACACTTGGCCCGAACTCATCCTGGAAGAATGGCAAGACACGCTCGCGACCGTTCACATGTGGACGCAAATTGTCGGCAAGATTCGGATGAAACAAACGCCGCTGGTCAATCATTGGTGGAACGTGACGCTCTATGTTTCGGCGCGCGGGCTGACGACTTCCCCCATGCCTTATGAAGATCGCATCTTCGAAATCGAATTCGATTTTATCGATCACAAGCTGCGCATCGATTGCAGCGACGGCGCGCTGACGACGCTTGATCTACGTCCACAGACAGTCTCTGATTTCTATAAAGAGTTGATGGGCGCGCTTCATGGATTGGACATAGACGTAAAGATTTGGACCATGCCGGTCGAAGTGCCGTCACCGTTCTCGGCAGTGCGGGAAGCGATTCACTTCGAACAGGATGAAGTGCACAAGTCTTACGACGCCGACTATGTCAATCGGTTCTGGCGCGCGCTCGTAAACATCGACGAGGTATTCAAAGAGTTTCGGGCGCACTTCGTCGGCAAAGTGAGCCCGGTGCATTTCTGGTGGGGCAGCTTCGATCATGCGGTGACGCGCTTCTCAGGCCGGCCCGCACCGCCGCGCGAAGGCGCCGATCAAATAACGCAGGAAGCTTATTCACACGAAGTGATCAGTCACGGCTTCTGGCCCGGCGGCAACGGCACCCAGGCCGCGTTCTATGCTTACGCCGCACCCGAGCCCGCAGGTTTCGGAGAAGCCAAGGTCAAACCCGCGGCCAGTTTCTATTCGTTAGAGGTGAAGGAATTCTTCTTACCATACGACGCCGTTCGACAATCCACTTCACCGGAAGATGCGTTGATGGACTTCTGTCAGAGTACGTACGAAGCAGGTGCGAATTTGGGGAACTGGGATCGGAAGGCGTTGGAGCGATAGCGGAGCGCGGACATCCTTGTCCGCATCTTTGTGGCAGTAGCCCGACCGTGAGGGAGGCTCATGCAGTTGGATTTGTTATAATCCGAATCATGAACGGGGACGAAGAAACCGAAGCCATCGAAGCATACGATGAGGCAAGAGCCTCAAACGACGAATCTATTCCATTCGTACAGGCGGTTAGAGAGATTGAAGATGAGTCAAACGATTACAATTAACCTGCCGGATGACACTAAGAGCGCTCTTAACGATGCGGCTAACGAAGACGGCTTATCGGAAAGTGCATTAGTAGAAAAGGCCGTTGCGGACTACCTCTTCATACGGCGATTTCGTAGTCTTCGCGAGCGCCTGATGTCACAGGGCAAGGACCTCACCGACCAGGATGTCTTCGACATTGTGTCGTGAAGATCATTCTCGATACGAATGTCTTGATCGCCGCCCTCATCGCGCGCGGCACTTGTCATGAATTACTCGAACACTGCGCCGTACGTCACGACCTCTACACCTCGGACTTCATTCTCAACGAACTGCAGGAGAAACTGATTGAGAAGTTCGATTATTCGCCCGAATTGGCTGCGGAGGCCGTCGGAGTTGTTCGCTCAGGAATGACGGTCGCCAACGCCCAGAAGCTTGAAAGAGCTGTTTGCCGCGATCCCGATGACGACAACATCCTCGCCGCGGCAATTGCCGGCAGTTGCGATTGCATTATCACCGACGACAAGGATGTACTTGTGCTGAAGACGTACGAAGGAGTAGAGATTTTCAGCCCACACGAATTTCTAATCAACGAAAGAAATAACTGAGAAGTATTGGATACGACCATTAGGAAGGTGAGATTTGTCGCGAGGAAACAAGATCATTCTCAAGGTCAGTTTCAGTGTAATCAAGATAGGCACCAGCTTGCTTGAGAAACGCATCCGTCTCCCAACGAGACTTGAACCCCAACACCCGTTGCACCTCGGCGTGCGTCAACTGACCATCGCGATAAGCCTGCGCAGCCAACGCTCTCAACGTCACGTTCGACAACTCACCTTGTCCGGCGAGGCGGCTGGCAATATCTTCGGGTAATTCGATTGCGACGTGAGTCATTGCTGATTCCTCGTCTCGAAATGTTAGCACGGTTGGTTCTAAGACATCATTTCGACGTTGACTCACTCCGGCGCAACGCGACCCAGAATAATCGAGTCTTGAAATATTCGAGTATCTTCTGCTGAGATCTCATAATCAATGATGATGTCTCGATTAGGTAGCATTTCTGGTCGCGGATTGAAACCTGGGAGCTTAACCCTTGTCACTTCGTGGATCGTCCCGGGATGAATAACAAGGCCTCCGGTTGATCCATAGCGATATCTCAACCCCTGGCCGTAATGAAGTTTCGAGAGTCCGTTGTTGCCGTTACCATCCAAGCCGTATTCTGCCGGTCTAAACGGCTCGGTCACGCTAAATGCAAGGTACGGCGCTCTCGCGGTGCCACGGCCGATGTTTCTTATGCCAAGTACGATTTCTGTAGCGGGTCCGCCTCTTTCAAGACGCGTCGTTAGCTCAAGTTTGGGCCTTCTTCGCCTGCCAAACATATCTTCAAGATCGTAATGCTCCATCCGGTAAAAACTATCGCCGCTACGTTTGTAGTGTCGATCCTCACGACACTTTGCCATGTGAGGTCCGGATTCACTTTCAGGAACCAGCGTAACTGCAAAACCACTATCAGCATTTGCCTCGAGAGTTTTGTGTCGCACGCCGTCAATCATTGGCGAGACAGCTTCACCCGTTAGTGTATTCAAGCGTGTCAGAAACAATCGAAGAGGATTAATCTCTCGGAAATCGGAAGCGCAGTCTATCTGGTCGGCATTTCTCGTAGCCACTATCCCCCAAATTAACAAGCCACCACTCGAATTCGCGAACCCTGAAAGCGCCTTGGCAAGATTCTTTCTATCGGCTGCATGGGATAAGTCCGGCGTGTTGGCGGTTTTGAAGTCGAGAGACAGATTCTCTTCCTGCCCACTTCTTACAAAGTTCTGCAAGGCTTCAAGAGTTAGGGCATCAAACTGCTCTTCCAAGCTCATACGTTTCAAACGCGAAAATCTAAAACCCCGTCGTCCCCGCCAGCAACTGCCGCAGCACATACGGCAAAATGCCGCCGTGCACGTAGTAATCGATCTCGATTGGCGTGTCGATGCGAAGTGTGAGCGGCACATCCTGTGAAGAATCATCGGCGCGATGAATCGTGAGCGTCACGTCCATCCGCGGCGTGACTTCGAACTTATTGCCTGAGCCGTCCGAATTGTAATCAGATGGAACCAGTCCGGTGATATCGAACGTCTCGGTGCCGTCGAGATTAAGTGACGCCGCATTCGTGCCTTCTTTGAATTGGCAAGGCAGCACGCCCATGCCGACAAGGTTGCTGCGGTGAATGCGTTCGAAGCTTTGCGCGATGACGGCCTTCACTCCCAACAGACGCGTTCCTTTCGCCGCCCAGTCGCGTGAAGATCCCGTCCCGTATTCCTGTCCAGCGATCACGACGAGCGGCGTTTTCTCTTCCTGATATATCATCGCCGCGTCGTAAATACTCATGCGTTCACCGTCCGGCTGATGGACAGTAACTCCGCCTTCCGTGCCCGGAACCATCAAGTTCTTGATGCGCACGTTCGCAAACGTGCCGCGCATCATCACTTCATGATTGCCGCGACGCGAGCCGTAGCTGTTGAAGTCCTGCACCTCGACGCGCTTCTGCTGCAAGTAGACTCCCGCGGGTGAAGTCGCTTTTATTGCGCCGGCTGGACTGATGTGATCGGTTGTGACTGAGTCGCCAAAGATCGCGAGCGGGCGCGCGGCGTGAAGGTCCTCCATCTCGCCAACCTCGGCGCCAAAGCCCTCGAAGAACGGCGGCTCCTGAATGTAAGTCGAGTTGGAATCCCATTGATATGTCAGCCCGCTCGTAGATGGAATCGAATTCCACATCGGATTCTGTTCAGCGAAGTTGCCGTAAAGTTTTCGAAACGTCTCAGCGTCGAGCGCGTCTCGCATCATCGCGCCGATTTCTTCCAAGCTGGGCCAGACGTCACGCAAGTAAACGTCTTCGCCTTTGTCATTCTGCCCAAGAGGCTCTTTCGACAGATCTTTTTCGACTGTGCCGGCGAGCGCGAACGCGACGACGAGGGGCGGACTCATAAGGAAGTTCGCTTTGATGCTTTGGTGCACGCGCGCTTCAAAGTTGCGATTACCGGAAAGCACGCTCGCAGCAATCAGATCGTGATCGTTAACGATCTCTTCAATCGTGGGATCGAGCGGGCCGGAATTCCCGATGCACGTCGTGCAGCCATACCCGACGAGATTGAAACCGAGCTGATTCAAATAAGGCTGCAAACCTGTCTTTTCTAGATATTCAGTCACAACGCGCGAGCCCGGCGCCAGAGAGGTTTTGACCGTTGGCCGGACCGTTAATCCGCGCTCGACAGCTTTCTTGGCCAGTAACCCCGCGGCCAACATCACGCTTGGATTCGAGGTGTTGGTGCACGAGGTAATCGCGGCAATCAGAACATCGCCGTGGCCGAGATCGACGTGCGCTTTTGGAAACTCTTCCGGCAGAACTTCTGCGACACGATCGGGAGTCGGCCGATTGTTCATCATCTCAGTTTCAGTCCACACGCTCGTCTCGCGCGGCGTGACGTCGTTACCAGATGGCGCCGGCGCGGAAGCAGAATGTTGCTGTCCTCCGCCGACGACAACCGCCAATGCATGTTCACTGGCGCCGATATCCGCGGCATAGCGCGCGGCGATCTCTTCGCTTGATTTGCCATAGCCGCCACTCTTCGCGTCCTGCTGGAGCAACTCCATAAACTTGTTTTTTAGATCCGGCAGAGCGATTCGATCCTGTGGCCGCTTCGGCCCAGCAACGCTCGGTACGATGGTATCGAGATCGAGTTCGACCAGCGTGCTGTATTCGATCTCACCTTTGCGCGGCATGCCGAACAGGCCTTGAGCTGTGAAATAATTTCGCACGGCATCGACCTGCTCGTGATCGCGCCCAGTCGCTTTCAGATACGCACACGTCTCTTCGTCGGGCGGGAAGTAGCCCATCGTTGCACCGTACTCAGGAGACATGTTCGCAATTGTCGCGCGATCGACGACCGAGAGCGACGCTGCGCCTGCACCGTGAAATTCGACAAACTTGCCGACGACTTTCGTTTTGCGGAGCATCTCTGTGACCGCCAGCACGAGATCCGTTGCGGTCACGCCTTCGCGCAGACGGCCGGTCATGTGCACGCCGACAACATCCGGCGTTAAGAAATAAACGGGCTGGCCCAGCATCGCGGCTTCGGCTTCAATTCCGCCGACGCCCCAACCGACGACGCTAAGGCCGTTGACCATCGTCGTGTGCGAATCGGTCCCCACCAGACTATCCGGATAATAAATTCCGTTCTTCTCCCAGACGCATTTCGCCAGGTATTCAAGATTCACCTGATGACAAATTCCGATGCCCGGCGGAATCACGCTAAAGCCGTCGAACGCCTGCATGCCCCACTTCAAGAATTGATAGCGCGAATTGTTTCGCTTGAACTCCATCTCCATGTTCTTGCGGAACGCATCGCCGGTCGCCGAGAAATCCACCTGCACAGAGTGATCGATCACGAGATCGACGGGGACGAGCGGCTCGATCACGCCGGGGTTTTTATTCAATCGGACCACCGCCGATCGCATGCCCGCAAGATCGACCAGCAACGGCACGCCAGTGAAATCCTGAAGCAGCACGCGCGCGACCGTAAACGGCACTTCTTCCGTACGCTCAGCTTTCGGCTGCCAATTGGCAATTGCGCGCACGTCGTCTTCGGTTATCTTCGTGCCGTCGAAATTTCTCAGCACTGATTCGAGCACGATACGAATACTCACCGGCAGCTTCGAAACTTGCGCGACACCTTCTTTTTCAAGCTGTGGCAGAGAATAAAATTCACCCGTCTTGCCGCTGGCCGGAGCAAATGTTTGCAGAGAATTGAATAAGTTATTTGGCATGGTTATTCGATGGATCGCGCGACAAATCCGACGACGACGCGACCAAAGCAGGATTTGATGTCAGTTTCAAGTCTCAGTTTAGGTTTGGCTTACTCGATCGTCAAGCGAGTGTCGTGACGAAAATGTGATTATAGTCACAGCCGCTCGTGATTGTTGCTGTGATAGTTCATTTGTTATAGTCGCGTTAACGATTCAATCAGAATTTGCAGTCGCGAATCAGGATGTGCAGGGCACGTCCGCGCAAAACTTTTTGAGGAGCAGTCATCATGCCAAAGAAGACGCCGGAATCTTTTAACTATCTGAGCAACAATCCTGAATTCGTGCCCGATCCTGACATAGAGGAATTCATGGAAGAAGAAATTTCGCACGCGCCGAAGGATCCCGATTTGCTGGCTCAACGTCTGCACAACAATACTTCAGCTTCGCCATCCGACGCCGGCGGCGACCTGGACGCAACCTGGGAAGATGTGAACGAGAGCGGATCGGAAACTTTTGCAGGAGATAATCCTACGCCCGATCAATCGATGGTTGAAGAGAACGCGAAAGCCATGGGCGTGAGTCTGGAAGACAACGAAGAGTTGGATTTTCTCGGCAAGCTCGAGCGCCGCGATCGCGATCGATACGAATTGGAAGAGCAATCGAAGACTCGCGACGATACTATTTGATCGTCATGTTTGCTAGCCGTCTTCAGACGGCTTCCCCGAAGGGTTCATAGACCAGCGCTTTTGGCGCTGCGGTCAGCCGAGAACGCCGAACTTTAGCGCGCTTCCAGCGTGCTTTCATCAACAGCTTCAGCAATTTCACAGCTTCAGCAACAGGCTAAAGCCCTGGTCATAAGCCCGTTGAAACGGGCTCGGGAATTTCAGTACAGCGATTCACTCCGGGCGTGAAACGCCCGGTCTAATAACCCTGGGAAAGCCGCGTCAACGCGGCTACCGGACAACCGCTTCCTGGTTCAGATTTCATTTCCACTTCTATGAAGCCTGAATTTGTAAAAAGACTAAGTTATGATCAGTCTTGCTTATGACTTCTCAAGGCTATATTCTCCCGCGCCATGCGCATACTTCTTCTGCTGACGTTTCTGCTGGTTTGCATTCCCGTCTACGCCGTCGACCCTTGCACGAAAGCCACGCCTGATTGCGCCCGCTGGGTAAACCTTGGCGTTGAATCGCGCGCGCTTGTCTACAGCACCTATCCGCTGGACAAGAAGAACGATCAAATCGTTCGCGCGCTGATCGTGGTTCATGGCCAGGGCCGAGATGCCGACAATTACTTTCGGACCAGTTTGGCGGCAACATTTTTGGCCGGCGCGTTCGACAACACAATCGTGATCTCGCCGCGGTTTGGTTCGAACAATGGCACAGGCTGTCGCGATACACTGGCGCCGAACGAAGTGAATTGGCCCTGTGCCGGCGACAGTTGGCGATCGGGCGGTGTCGCGACAAACAATGCGAAGCTGACTTCTTACGATTTCATGGACGAGATCGTCCGCCAGTTGACGCGAACAGAAAACTTTCCGAATTTGAAAGCGATCGTGATCTCGGGGCATTCTGCCGGCGGCCAATTCGTTACGCGTTACGAGATGGGAAACAAGATTCACGAATCGATCTCGGTGCCGATCACTTATGTTGTTTCGAATCCGTCGAGCTATTCATATCTTGACGCGGAGCGCCCGTCGGGAGCCAATAACGAACTGCGCGCGTTCGGTGATGCGCGAAACTGCACGACCTATGACAACTGGCCATACGGTCTTAAGAACCGAACCGGGTACACCGCGAACATCCCTGAGGATCAATTGAAGAAGCAGTTAGCCTCGCGTCCGGTGACCTATCTGTTAGGTGAATTGGATGTGTTGCCGTTGGCGGGTTTCGATTCGTCGTGTCCGGCAATGGCCCAGGGTCCGACGCGTTTAGCTCGCGGCCAGGCTTTCGCTGCTTACGTGAAAGCAAAGTATAACGCCCGGCATCAAGTCGTGGTCGTACCGCTGTGCGGTCATAACGCGCGCTGCATGTTCACTGCGGAAGTGGCGTTGCCGATTCTGTTTCCGAAAGTCGGATGATTGGAGCGCCCGCATCCTTCCGGGCGGATCGCAGGCATCCTTGCCTGCGCTCATTTCTTTCGAAACCCCGCACTGCTAAACGGCCAATCCTCGGGCCTGTCGCAAAGATTCGCCCTGACGGGATTGTTTTCGATGTAACTGACAGTCTTCGCAAACTGCCGTGCGTTACGAATATATCTGTCGAAATATTCTTTCTGCCAAAATCGACCTGAACGATCAAGCATCTTGTTGGCTTCACTTGAGCTGAACGACTTAACTGAATGCATGATGCTGGCAAGTGACTGTCCCGCGCACGGAGTGCACAACACGTGCACATGATTAGGCATTACCACCCACGCAATGAGTCGATACTTGTGCCGATCATGAAACAGAAGCGCGTTCTGGACCATTGCGGCGACATCCTGATCTTGCAAATAGCAACTGCCGTGGCCCTGATCGAGGTCCGCTTCAACTCGCCGACGCATGATTGACTCTGCCTCTGAGGTTGTTGCGGTCTTCAATTCTTCTTTCCAACGAATCAACACCTCACGTGGCAGTGAATCGTGCAATCTGAAGGTGATGAATTGAGCGAGTTCGCCGCCGTCGAAATGAGGAAGATAGCCGCGGCTATGCCACCCAAGTTGCGACTGCGATTGTGGGAGTTTCGCTTTCATAAAGTTTATGCGCGCAAGGATGCGCGCGAACCGCCCGCAGGGATGCAGGCGCTCCATTCAATTCCTACGAAGCGGGAAAATTCGATCTCGGCTGCAGTGTCACGCTCTTAATCACAACCTTGTCCGCCGGCTTGGTGCTGCCCTTCTGCGTCGGCGCGGTCATGATCACTTCGGCGTTCTTGACGCCGTCGATCACTTTGCCAAACACGGTGTACTTCTTATCGAACGCCGGCTGTTTCTTGAGCGTGATGAACCACTGACAATTCGCGCCGTTGATGTCGTTCGTGCGCGCCGCGCCGATCGTGCCGCGTTCGTAAGGAATGTCGCTGAATTCAGCCGGCACGTTCGGATAAGGCGAATTTCCAGTGCCCCACGCCGCTTGATCGCTTCCCTTGGTTAAAGGATCGCCGCCCTGGATTATTCCGAGGTTTGGATCGATGCGATGAATCGCCGTGCCGTCATAAAACTTTTCATTGATGAGTTTCTTAAACCGCTCAACCTGTTGCGGCGCGACGTTCGGATAGAGTTCAATCACGATGCGACCATAGTCGGCCGTTTCCAGCACGGCAACTTGCGCATCGGGCTGCGGCTTGACGCTGGTTTTGGCATTGCCGCCGGTGTTGCTTGTATTGACGTCTTTGCTTGCCGTATTTGAGTTCGACTGATTGCAGGCGGTGAATGCAAGAAATAGCAGGCCGATGAGTGTTAATAAGAGTTTCGATCTGTTCACGATTCAGATTCTCCTTGAGTTGTTGCGTGTGCGTCGCGTGTCAGAAGCCCGACCGTAAGGGAGGGCCCGATTCACAATCGAGCCCTTGCTAACGCCCGGGCTTCTGACACTCTAGTTCAAAACAATTTATTACTATCCAACAATATCGTCACTGGTCCATCGTTGACCAGTTCGACCTGCATCATAGCCTGAAATTTTCCCGTCGCAACTTCGTCGACTGCCGATTTCGCCTGCCGCACCAAGAAATCGTAGAGCGGTTCGGCAACTTCCGGCGGCGCGGCATCAATCCACGAAGGCCGCAATCCCCGGCGCACATCACCATATAAAGTAAACTGAGAAATGATCAGCAGAGCACCGTTTACATCTTTAACCGAAAGATTCATCTTTCCATCTGCATCGTCAAAGATGCGCAGGTTGGTTATTTTATCGACGAGATAGGCGGCTTCTACTTTTGTATCGTCGCGCGCGATCCCAACAAGAACGACGAGACCGTTTCCGATCTCGCCGATCACTTCGTTATCAACTGAGACTTTCGCGCGGGTGACGCGCTGAACTACGGCTCGCATTTATTTCTTCGGCGGCTTGCTGGGACGAATTTCAACGCGACTCGCTAACGAACGATCGTCATGATGCAGGAGATCGATAACGACCCGAGCGATGTCGGCGGGCGTTAGTTGCCAACTCTTTTCGTCACCCGGCGAGTCGCCGCCGAATTCAGTATTCACCGACCCGGGCATGATGTAACTGACCTTGATGTTGTCGTGACGAACCTCCTGCATCAAGGCTTCGCTGAAACCGTTCAAGCCAAACTTCGACGCATTGTAAGCGGCCATGCGCGGGTGCGGGTTCGCACCAGCGAGTGAAGAGATGTTGATGATGTAGCCGCCGCCACGCTGCTTCATTTGCGGAATCGCTTCGTGGCAACAGTAGAAGACGCCGAAGACGTTTGTTTCCAGCACGGCGCGGAAATCTTCAGGCGAAGTCTCTTCAACGGTTTCGAAAATGCCTATGCCCGCGTTGTTGATGAGAATGTCGAGGCCGCCGAGTTCTTTCAAAGTGTGATTGACGAGAGCTTTGACTTGGTCGTAATCGCGCACGTCGCAAACGAAGCCGATCGCGCGTCCGCCACTTAGTTGACTCAACTGATCAACGGCTTGATCGATTTCGTCTTGATGTCGCGCGCTGATGCAAACCGAAACGCCTTCGCGAAGCAAGGCTTCGGCGATGCCGAGGCCGATGCCTTTCGTGCCGCCGGTGACGATCGCGATTTTGTTTTTGAGGTTCATGCTAATTGGAGCGCGGACATCCTTGTCCGCATGAGCGCGAAGCGCGAACAAAAATCCTAGCGTGCTGCGCACGCTTTGCGGACAAGGATGTCCGCGCTCCGTTAACCTTTCAGCTTCTCGCGCAGCCGCTCATTCACGACTTTCGGATTAGCTTTGCCCTTTGAAGCTTTCATCACCTGGCCCACGAAAAATCCGAACAGGGCTTCTTTACCTGATCGATATTGTTCAAGCTGATTGGAATTCGCGGCGATCACTTCATCAATCACCCGATCGATTTCGCCGGTGTCGCTGACTTGCACCAGTCCGCGCTCTTCGACGATCGCCGTCGCCGATTTCCCGCTCGCGAACATCTCGACCAAAACATCTTTGCCTTGCTTACCGCTGATTTCTCCTTCGTCGATGATGCGAACTAGAGCGCCAAGTTCGCTTGCTGGAATGGGCGACTCGTCAGCCGTGATGCCCGCGTTTTCCAGTTCCCGTATTAACTCTGATCGAATCCAGTTCGCCGTCGCGCGCGCGTTGGCGCTGGCTTCAACCGCCGCTTCATAGTAATCCGCCAACGAACGATCGCTTGTTAGTTGCCCTGCGTCCGCGTAGGACAATCCGTATGTTTCGGCGAATCGCTTCGCGCGAGGCCCCGGCAATTCGGGCAGCGACGCGCGAACGTCTTCGACAAATTCTTTCGTAACGACCAGCGGCGGTAAATCAGGCTCGGGAAAATATCGATAGTCGTGCGCTTCTTCTTTCGAACGCATCGCCCGGGTTTCATTCAAACGCTCATCCCACAGACGCGTCTCTTGAACCAGGCGACCACCTTCTTCCAAAGTCTTGATGTGACGTTCGACTTCAAACTCGATCGCTTTCTGCATAAAACGAACTGAGTTCAAATTCTTCAGTTCGACTTTAGTTCCGAAGGTCGTATCGCCTTTGCGGCGCACGGAAACGTTCGCTTCACAGCGCAAATTCCCTTTCTCCATGTCGGCTTCAGAAGCGCCGACCCAATGCAACGCACGCCGCACGTGATTGACGTAATCATAGGCCTGCCACGAAGAGCGAAAGTCTGGCTCAGTCACGATCTCAGCCAGCGGCGTGCCCGCGCGATTCAGATCGATGTAAGAAAAGCGATCGACATCGGGTAATCCTTCATGCACGTTTTTGCCCGCGTCTTCTTCCAGGTGCAGACGCGTGATCTGAATGGTCATCGGCTTCCAATCATGCGCGTGGCCGCCTTCGTCACGAGCCGCGGTCATGATTTCGAGCGTGCCATTCGCGGAAAACGGCTGATCGTATTGCGAGATTTGATAACCCTTCGGGAGATCGGGATAAAAATAATTCTTGCGCGCGAAGATCGATCGCTCGTTGATGTGAAGACCCAAAGCCAGCGCGGCTCGCATTCCCAATTCCACGGCGCGCCGATTCAAGACCGGTAAAGCGCCGGGCAAACCGAGACACACCGGGCACGTATTGGAGTTCGGCTCGTCGCCAAAACGCGTCGAGCACCCGCAAAAGATTTTCGATTCAGTGCTGAGTTGGGCGTGAACTTCCAGCCCGATGATGGTTTCCCAATCGTTGGTTTCAGGTTTCATGTTTCAAGTTTCATGTTAGAGCCTCAGGTCCGTCCGAACAACTTGAAACCTGAAACTTCAAACTTGAAACTTTGTTACGGTTCCAGCCAAACCTGCGGCACGCGCGCATCGCGCGCTTCGTCTTCCAACTGTTGCCAACGCGCATTAAGCGCCGCGCGCGTCGCGAGCAAGTCATCCAGACGCTGCGTCAAACTTGTCCGTTCGTCTGTATTGATTTGCGAGTTTGGATCGGCCGGGTATCCATTCGGATACCCATAGATGTTTGGGTAGCCATAAATATTCGGATAACCATAGACGTTCGGATAACCGTAGATGTTCGGATTGCCATAGATGTTTGGATAGATGCTTCTTTGCCCGCGATTCGGATACTGCGGCACAGTGCGGCCATCGCCGATTACTCCCACGCCAGTGCCGCGAATGTTCGGCGCAGTTTGTGGACCATAAATGTCGTAAGGCGATTCGAGCACCAAACCCGTAACGCCCGTCGGCGTCACCTCGCCGAGCCGCGCGCGGACAAAATTTACCTGCGCATCATTAGTCGCGATCTCGCTTCTGAGCGTTCTCGCCCGGCCGCGCCAGTAGGCCTGGTCGCGCGCTTCGAGATCAGCCTTGTCGCGGGCTCGTTCGAGCATCGAAAATTCTTCGGCCTCTCTACGCTCGCGAGTTTGCGCCACAGATGGCAAGCCCAACTCGACCCGTCGTTGCTCGTACAGTTTTTCACTTTCGATCCGGCGAGCTCTGATGGCTTCGAGGTCGCGATTGGTAAGCGTCACGCGCGCGCGCGCGGCTGGAGCCGGGGCGCTTTGTGGCTGTTCTTCCGGAGTGTGCTTGAAAAAGCCGCCGGCCGTTTCGTTGTTGGCGCGTTCAGTTCCCGGAATATCGACCAGCGTAAGCAACACTGTCTGATTGAATCCCGGGGAAAGTTCGTAGGTCAACGTCACTTTCGTCATCGTAAATTCGGCAGGTATTTCGATGCGCCGGCCGTCGCGAAACACCAGCGTGTAAGCGCTCGCGGTGACGGCCGCGATCAAGATCAGCAATCCGGCGAATGAAAGTTTCTGCAACATGATAACCCTTCCTCTCTTCGTCAGGCATACTTCATCAGCAAGGACTCGGGCAAAATTAATTCAGGATGCAACTACTTGATCGAGTTCGGGGCCGAACTCTTTACATAGCCGTCGCGCGCTTTCACGGCGACATTCGGTCTATTAACGCGAACGCGAATCTGGCGTCGATCGCCATCAGAAGCGTTCGAACTCTTTGGGTAATAACCAAGCGTGTACTGACGGCGCAGCTCTTCCGAAATTCGCGTGAACGCTTCGGCAAGCTGCGCTGTGTTGTTCGCTTGATAAAGTCGTCCGCCGGTTTTGTCTGCCAGCGAGTGCAGATAGTGATCCGCGCGATCGTAATCGGCCTTGCTCGTGCCCGGCAGCGGGACACCGTTGTTAAGCGGAACGTTATACGTCTGCTGAGACGTTGTCGTGCCGAACACTCCGCGCCGAGTTGTAGTCACTGTTACAGCGCCGGTGCCTTGCATCGCGCGCCGGTAATCACTTGTGTCGTACTGGATCGGATAGATTAGCGCGTCCAACTCTTCAACTTCTTTCAGAGTGGATTGATAGGTCGCCTGTTGACTCGAAGTATCTACGCCGTCGGTGAACAGCACGATCGCTTTGCGTCCTTTGATTTTGTTCAGCCGCTCCTGAATCGTCAGCGCAACCGCATCATACAAACGCGTCGAGCTACCGGTGTTGGCATTCACTTCGATCACGCTTTCGATCAGATTCAGATCGTTCGTGGCTTCAGTCAGCAACAAGACTTCATCATTGAAGCTGACGACCAGCACATGATCCTGTGGTCGCAATTGTTTCGCGAATTCGATCGCGGCCTCTCGGATCTCGGACAAGTGAAAATGCGTTGAAGCCGAAGTATCCAGGAGAAGCGCAACCGTGAACGGTTTTTCTGACGGCTCGAAGTAAGCGATGGATTGATCGACGCCGTTTTCCGAAATCGTAAAGTCTTCCCGTTTCAGGTTTGGAATGAAACGCCCCTGTCGATCCAGAACGCTCACCGGCACCGTGACCAACGTCGTATCAACGCGAACGACGTCATCTTCATCAACTTCTTCCGGTGTAGGTTGAGCTGTAGCGGCTGATTTTGCGGCGTCTTCTGGAGGCGAGGCGTCCTGCGTTCTGCTTCCCGCGTTTGTCAAAGTTGGCGGGCGTAATGCCGGCGCCACTTGACTGCCGATTAGCGTAGGTTCCTGGGTCGGCGCGATTCGCTGCGTCGGTACCGGGTCTTTCGTCTGCACTGGTTGCGGCTCGGTAACGCCGACTCGTCGAGGTCGGGTGGCGAATGAAGATTGTGGAGCGTTTACAACTGACGATTGGTCAGACTCTGATGTCGGCTGCGACGCGGGCTTGGCCGGTTGTGACGAATTCGATCGTGGCGCTGTCGAGGTAACTGGCTTTGCTGTAGCGCGCGAGGGTTCCTTCGCATCATTCATCTGACGCGCGTCGCCATTAATCGCCAGAGAACTCTCATATTGATCTTGTTTCTTCAGGATGTAGGCGCCGTGCGGGCACACGGCCGACGTCAGGTACGCGACGATCACGTAACCCTCAGGGACCGGAACGCCCTGACAGATCTTCATCGTGTCACTGCGGGGCTTATTTGCAGCTTTGTTACCGGCTCGAGGCGGAGTTTGGCCTTGAGTGATTATCCCCGAGCTAAAGGCGAGGACGAGCAACCCAGCGACATAAGACTTCATAGTCGCTACCCCCTTGACTGATTTTCCCGAATTTTGCGCGCATTATACTCCGAGCGTGTTAAAGATCAAACGACTAACACGTCGATGAATCCGCAAACTGTGAATGAGAAATCTTGTGATTATCGTCTCAGTTTGATGTACAATCCGCACGTTTCCGAACAACCCCTCGCATGATGCGGCGCTGCTGACGGCGCGCCGCGCGATCTTAAGGTTTCACAGGAGGAACCAGGCAAAATGGCAAAGACAGTTTGTAAGCTCCTCGGCGTCGTCTTCGTAATTGTGGGCATCGCCGGTTTCGTGGCTCCGCATCTGTTGGGCGCACATCTTAGTCCGGCGCATAACCTCGTGCATATCGTCTCAGGTGCGATCGCGTTGTACTTCGGCTTTGCTGGATCAGCAGGCGCCGCGCGCGGATTCTGCATTATCTTTGGAATTGTCTATCTGCTGCTGGGAATATGCGGTTGGTTCCTGGGCACGGGCGCCGATCACATGTTCGCACTCGGCACGCTCTTGATGCTCGGCAAAGTCGATCACATCATCCATATTCTGCTCGGTGTGATCTTCCTGGCCGGTGGAGCGTTGGGCGGAAGAGACTAGGTTCGATTTCGTTCCGCGATCAAGTTGAATTTTAAGAGCGCAAGCGTTTGCGCGAGGGCCATTGTTTCCTCGCTTCGCGCAATGCCTGCGCTCTTTCAATTTGGCGAGGTCTATTTGAAACGAAGATTCACGCCGCCACGAGCCACAAATCCTGGAGCGCGAAAACCATTTTCATAATATCGGGCGGCAAAGAGATTCTCAGCGCCCGCAAATAACGTCATCGCCACTCGCTCAGAAATATTTCGCTCGTAACTTCCAAACAGATCGGCTTTGGTGTAGCCAGAGAAAGTCAGCTCGGCCATCCGAAACGGAAAGTTGCTTTCGAAGACGGGTGCGATATAGGCGCCGGTGCGATTCAGATCGAAGTTGAGCTGAAACGCGCGATAGCGTTGATTGAAATCAAACCCGAACAAGTGCTTCGGGATCACGTATTCAGGTTGCAGGCCGGCCGACGGTACGAAGCGATCGCTGTTCGTGTAGGTGTACGATGCGCGCAGATTCGCGTTCCGCCATGGTGCGGCCTCGGCATAGGTTTCGACGCCGCGCGAGATGCCGCCTGGCTGATTCAGGTAACCGCTGAAGCGTCCGACGCCCAGCGGATCGACGATGAAACTCTTAAAAGCAATCACTCGCTGCAAATGTGTGTAGAAATAGGTTGCGCCGACGCGCGCGCGATCGTTCCCGAGGCGCTGATCGAATCCCGCATCGAAACCGATCGATTGCTCGGGGCGCAAGGTCGGATCGCCAAAGCGCACGAACCCTGCTTGCGCAAATGTTCCTTGCCCGAACCTTTCGAATAGCGAGGGCGCGCGAAACCCATTGCCGACGTGCGCGCGCAATTTCGTGTTGCTTGATCGAATGAAGTAGGCGATCGAGCCGTCTCCGGTTAAAGAATTTTCCGGATTGACACTCGCCAGAAAACCAGGCCGATCCGCCGCCCGCACTTTGAAGAACTGTCCGCGCGCGCCAAATGAAATTTGTAAGCGATCGTTCAGCAGGAAGATTTGATCCTGGGCAAATACTGCGGCAGTCCGTTGTCGATCGGTGGTGTTATTTACGGCGCTGAATGATGGAATGGACGATTGAAAGATTGATTCGCGTTCGTACTCGAAACCCGCCGTCGCCAGGGTGTGACGGCCCATCCGCAAGTTTGCTCGCGCATCGATCGTGTCAGTACTTCCGTTGTTCACGCTTTGAAATGCGAAGTCGCCAAACGGATAGAACGACGCAAACTTTGGATCGATCTGATCGCCGTTGTAATTGCGACGCCGCGTCCCGACGTGCTGATACGCAATTGAATAAGAGAGCTTGTCATTTACTTGCTGAACGACTTTGACCGAACCGACAAGGACGCGGTTGCGCCGCCCTTCATCCGGATTGTTGAAGTCAGGTTGGAAAGTCACGCCGGCGCTGGCTGCGGGATACAGCCCTCGATTGAACGCCGCCGGCAACGCGAACGGATTGTCGTTCAGCCGCGCATTCGAAATCGTGCCGTAGAAGTTTGCGCTGATCGACAACGATGGGCGCGGATTGAATTGCCAACGCGCCGTGCCGACCGTGTTGCCGTATTCATCGTTGCCATCGACGCCTTTGCGCACATCGATGCGCGTCAATCCAAAGCTAATCCCGCTGCGCCGTCCCAAACCGGCTGAACCTTTCAATCGTTCGCGAAACAAGCTAAGGCTCCCGCCGTCAAATCCAAATTCAAAATGCGGATCGCCAGTTCCGGTTTGAGTTACGAGATTCACGACTCCGCCAATGGCGTTCGTTCCGTAAATCGACGAACCGGATCCGCGCAGAATCTCAATTCGATCAAGATCGACCGGCAATAGATCGGTCACAAATGAAACTGCCGAGCCGTTGATGTCGGACGCATCGCGCACGCGCAAGCCGTCGAGCAAAATCGCGGTGTCGAAATTTCGCTGACCACGCAAACGAATCGTTGTCAGCTCGCCGTAGGAACCCTGCTGCTGAATACGAACGCCGGGAATGCCACGCAGAGCTTCCGGCAAACTCAACTCACGCTTCGCTTCGATCGTTTGCTCGTCCAGCGAGCTAATCGCTTTGGAAGTTTCATCGACGCGCTGGGCAGTTCCATTCGCGGTAACTACAACATTCTCGCTCACTGAATCGACTGAAAGCTGAACGTCGTTCGCCAGTGATTGTCCGCGGTCGACATGCAATGATTTCGAAGTGAACGTCGCAAAGCCTTTCGCTTTCACCTCGACGACATAGTCGCCCGGCGGAACCGACTTGAACGAGTATTCGCCGTTGTCGTCGCTGACGGCCAGCAGATAGACACCCGCGCGAGATCGCAGCGAGACCTCGGCGCCCGCAACATTTGCGTCACGCTCGTCAGTCACGCGACCGCGAATCGATGTCGAACTCTGAGCGATCGTAGAGATCGCGGCCATGGAAAACAGCAGTGCTAATAACAGAAACTTTTTCATCCTTCATCCCTCATCCTTCATCCTTGAGTATGCACCGGGGTAATTCGCGGCGCGCCGCTAACTGGATGCGCGTCCACCAATACCTGCAAATCGAAAACTTTTTTGAGCAGATCGACTGTTAAGACTTCCTCAGGCAATCCGACGGCGATCGTGTGGCCATCTTTCAAAAGCATTACTCGCGTCGCGAATTCAGCCGCGAGATTCACGTCGTGAGTGACTACCACCGCCGCAGTGTCCGCTCGATCGCACCGGCCGCGCACCAGTCTCAGCATCATTGCTTGATGCGCAAGATCGAGATTGGCGGTTGGCTCATCGAGCAAGAGAAATTTCGCTTCCGTGGCGAGCGCACGAGCCAGCACCGCGCGTTGCCGTTCTCCACCGGACAATTCGTTCATCAAACGATCCGCAAAGCCATCAAGCTCAGTCTCGCGCAAAGTCTTTTGCACGATTTCGATATCTCGCTCAGTCTCCCAGCCCCAGGCGTTGGACCAGGCGAAGCGTCCGCCGAGCACGAACTCCATCACCGTTACCGGGAATCGAAGTTCGGCCTCTTGAGCCACAACCGCGATTCGTCGCGCAACGGCGCGACGCGAATACGATTTGATTGAACGTTCATCGAGGAGCACTTCACCCGCAGACAGAGCAACACTGCCGTTGAGCGCCCGCAGTAAAGTCGATTTGCCGGCGCCGTTCGGCCCAATGATCGCGACAACATCTTTGGGTGTCGCGGTGAGCGAAACGCCGCCAATTGCCTCGCGCTCGTCATAATTCACGGTGATTTTGCGTGCTTCTAACATCTTTCAAATCCCTGCTTTCGCGGCCGACTTGCTCGCTTCGTAAGAATTTTCAGAGAGCAGCAAATCCGCATAAATAAAACCTTCCCGTTCGGTAATCTCGCCCACCTTGATTGATACGGGCGTTCTGAACATCGGCCCGTCGAAAGCGAAGGTATGAAACTCTCCTCGCTCACCACATGGATCGATGTTCGCAGGAAGATCTCTCAGGAACTGTTCGTTGAATTCACGTCCGGCAAAGCTCGCGTCGAGTTGTCGCGGGTCAACACAAGTGACGACGGCGCGCAAACCGCCAGCGATCATTTCTCTCGCTAACTTATCCGTGGGCATCCGCCAGATCGGCGACAAGGGAGTAATGCCAGTTCCGGACAACTTTGCTTCTCGATATTCCTTGATGTCTTCGAGAAACAGATCGCCGAACGCCATGCACTCAATCCCCAGTCGCTTCGCCTCTGCGATAAATTTTCCCATCGCTGCTTCATATTCAGCATTAGTGCAGGGATACGGCAGTTCGATAATGTGCAAAGCCAGCCCCACGGCTTCTGCCTGTAGTCGCAGCAACTCTATTCGCACCGCGTGAATCGCGATGCGTTGATAGAGTCGATTGACAGTTGTCAGGAGTCCGACGACTTCAACCTCAGATTGTTGACGCAGAACATGCAGCGACCACGCGCTGTCCTTGCCGCTGCTCCAACTCAAAAGAGTTTTCTTACGCATCGATTTACGAGTGGCGGAAGCTGCTAACTTGCGGGTTCGCGAATTAGCAATTTGCGCTACTTTCGCAGCAAATAAATAAACAGTGGGGCGCCAATCAGCGCGGTGATCGCGCCCACCGGCAATTCGCGCGGCGCGATCATTGTGCGTGCGACAGTGTCGGCAACGATCACGAACGCGGCGCCCGCCAGCGCCGCCGCAATAATCACCAGGCGATTGTCGCCGCCAAAAGAAAGCCGGACGAGGTGCGGGACGACCAATCCGACATAGCCGACAGATCCGCCCGAGGCGACTGATGCTCCGACCAGCAGACTCGCAGCTACGAACACAGTTATGCGTACGCGGCCAGTCTCCACGCCTAAGTCGAAAGCATCGCGCTCTCCCAACATCATGAGGTTGAGCGGGCGGGCATGCGCAGCCAGCAACGCAACTCCGATTAAGGCCACCACCAGGGTCAACGCTAGAGAACTCGTAGTCGCGCCCGACAGATCGCCAAGCAACCAGAAGGTGAACGAACGAATTCGCGTCGCGTCCATGAGCGCCGTCAAGAAAACGATCGCTGATGAAAGAAATGTGGTGACGATGATCCCGGCCAGGATCAAACGTTCCGGCGTCGTGCCCGCGCGGCCGCGGGCCAGGTAATACACGAAGACCGTCGCCAACAGCGCGCCCGCAAAAGCCAGCACCGGCCGGCTCCATTCGTGGGCGCCGAAAAAAACCAGCGCCATCATCGTTCCCACCGCCGCGCCGTTTGACACACCGAGCAGATATGGCTCGGCAAGCGGATTTCGCAACAGGGCCTGGTATGCGGCACCCGCTGCTGCCAACGACATACCGACGACGCCGGCGAGCAGGATGCGCGGCAGACGAAGATCAAAAAGTATCGCGTGCTCTTCCGGAGTTAGTCCGCAGTTTGATTTTCCGGTCAGCGCGCACAATGATCCCGCAAGGGGCAGCCGCTGACTTCCGATTACGGACGCGACCACCACAATCGCCGCGAGCATCACCAGCAGCGATACGCAGATGATCAGCGTGCGCGAAAAAGTTATGCGCGTGATCGGCGACCTCACTTGAATGCCTCCGGATGCAGCGCGCGCGCGATTTCTTCCAGACCATCGACGAGTCTTGGCCCGGGACGGGAAAGAAGATCGCCGTTGATTTTGTAGACCCGACCACTCAAAACCGCGGGCGAGTTCTTGAGGGCGGTCACCACCTTTGAGTTTCCCTCTCCCATGGATCCGCCGGTCGGCAAAATAATCGCGTCGGGCTTCGCAGCCAGCGCCGCTTCGTCACTGAATCGGGGAAACGCGCCGGACACATCCGCTGTCACTGAGGCTCCGCCGGCGCGTTTGATCAAATCAGTCAGGAACGCGTCGCGTCCGATCGTGTACAGCGGTTCGCCGGAAACTTGATAGAAAACCTTGACCTGCTTGCCAGTTCCGGCTGCCGCTTCGATCGCAGTGGCGCGTTTTCGCAATGCGGCAACGATACCGGCAGAATGCTCGTGCTCATTAAGTAAATCGCCGAGCGTTTGAATCGAATGAAAAACGTCGTCGAGACTCTGCGGGTTCGTAACGTAGGCGGCGATCTGCTGTGCGCTGAGTTGGCTGGTAAATGCTTCGAGTTGTGAGGCGGTCGAAACCAAAACCACTTGCGGCTTCAACGCCACGATTCGTTCGATGCTGGGATTCATCGTGTCGCCAACCTTTGCGACATTCTTCGCAGCATCCGGATAATCGCAGTAAGTCGTGTCGCCAACTAAGCGATCCCCCGCGCCGACCGCATAAACAATTTCAGTCAGGTTCGGCGCGAGCGAAACGATGCGATCGATTTTGACGGGAAGAACGACGCGACGGCCGGCTTCGTCGGTGACTTCGCGGGTTGCGGATGATGACGGAGGAGCGAGCTGGCGCGAACAAGATGCGACCAACCCAATTGCAATTGCTACAAGCAAGATATGGAGCAACCGATTCGAGTCCGCGCAGCGGACGAACGAAAATAGCCCAGCACCTTTAGTGCTGGGATCAACGTCCGAATTTTTGTGCAAAGCCCGTGAAACGGGCGACAGAAAATCGGCTGGTGACTGATCGGGTAAAACTCTGTCGTCCGCTTCGCGGACTGAAAGGCTTACTATGAACTCTAACCCAGCGATGAATCGCTGGGCTATGGTCGTTCGTCCGCTACGCGGACTCATCCGAGCCCGGCGGGTCGTCTTCCTTTCCTGAATCCCAAAAATCAAAATCCCGTCACCTTCTGCCGCGCGAAGGCGACAGGCTGGCGACGGGATCTATTTCGAAAAGGAAAGTCCCGGTGCTGCCTGAACACCTTTTCGCGGGCATTCAAAAGCTGCTGCAGCGTCAAGGCAGGTCTCCTGGCTTGTTCATCGCTCGAGACTGGCGACGAACTTCACAGTGGCGCGACCGCGCGGGATTCTCACCCGCTTCCCTATTCTCCCCGCTTTTATGCGGGGCACCTGAACGCGATGAAAAGAACTCGGAACGATTGGTTCCAACGATGTGCGCTGAGAGTAAATGCGCGCGCGAAAAAAGTCAAAGGCTTTTGCGAAGCCGCACCGCCTCAAGTAATATTTCAACCTCATGATCAAAACACTCGAATGGACCAGCGAAGGCGTCCGCATGTTGGATCAGCGCCTGCTGCCAAATGAAGAAAAGTACTTGATACTGCGCTCGTATGAAGAGGTCGCGGACGCAATCAAGAAAATGGTCGTGCGCGGCGCGCCGGCAATTGGAGTGTCGGCAGCGATGGGCCTGGCGTTAGGAGCGAATCAATCGGTAGGAACCTCGGTCGCTGATCTTGAATATGATTTCAAGTTCATGTGCCAGGTCATGGAAGCCACCCGACCAACCGCGGTCAATCTTTTCTGGGCCGTGGAACGCATGCGCCAGGTTATCGCGAAAGCGAAATCTGAAAAGGTTACATACGTTGAAGAAGTGAAGAATCGCCTCACCGACGAGGCTATTGCAATCTTCAATGAAGACATCGAATCGAACCGCGCGTTGGGAAGATTCGGTGGCGAACTGATTCCCGACGGCGCAACTGTTTTGACGCACTGCAATGCGGGCGCGCTGGCTACCGCCGGAGATTATGGGACTGCGCTCGGAGTAATTCGCGGCGCCATCGATGCGGGCAAACGCGTTGCTGTGATTGCCGATGAGACTCGCCCGTTTCTTCAGGGCGCGCGTCTTACTGCCTGGGAATTAGCGAAAGACAACATTCCGGTAACGGTGATCACCGACAACATGGCCGGCCATGTGATGAAGCAAGGCAAGATCGATTGCGTGGTTGTCGGCGCGGATCGCATCGCTGCGAACGGCGATGCAGCAAACAAGATTGGAACTTACATGGTTGCGGTGCTCGCAAAGCAACACAACATTCCCTTCTATGTAGCGGCGCCGATCTCGACAGTCGATCTTTCGACCGCAACCGGCGATGGCATCCCGATCGAAGAGCGCGACGCGAAGGAAGTCACCCACGTGCGCGATCATCAACTCACCCCTGAAGGCGTTGGCGTTCACAACTTTGCGTTCGACGTGACACCGCATGAGTTGATCGAAGCGATCATTACTGATCGCGGCGTCGCCCGCGCGCCTTACACTGAAAGCCTCCGCAATTTAGTCACGACGCGTTCAGCTCACGCGTCTTAGAGTCCTCGACGAGGCGCACATGCCCTTCGAACCCAACCCGCAAGAGTTTTCACTGCCGGCTGAATTGTCGCGCGCGGTCGAATCAGCTCTCCAAGACTGGGAAGCAAACGACAAAGTTAAGCGGCTGTGGGCGCGCGAAGCTTCGTTGTGGACCAACGGCGACGAGGACAAGTGGCTGGGGTGGCTAACGATTGTCGCCGAGCAAAAGAAAAGCATTCGTCGCTTTCCGAATTTCGCCGCCGAGGTTAAAGACGCTGGATTCTCGCACGTGCTTCTGCTGGGCATGGGCGGATCGAGTTTGTGCCCGGAGGTTCTGGCGAAATCGTTCGGCCGGATCGAGCGCTTCCCTGAGCTGCACGTGCTGGATTCAACCGATCCAGGTCAAGTCAAATCCGTTGAAAACAAGGTCGATCTCGCCAACACTTTGTTCTTCGTCTCGAGCAAATCGGGCACAACGCTCGAGCCTAACATCTTCAAGCAATATTTCTTTGCGCGCGCAACAGAAGTTATCGGCGATCGCGCCGGCAGTCATTTCATCGCGATTACTGATCCTGGCTCAAAACTGCGGCGGGAAGCGGAAAGCGACGGCTTTCGAAAGATTTTCCTCGGTGTGCCGAGCATTGGCGGTCGTTACTCTGCGTTGTCGGATTTCGGAATCGCCCCGGCGGCGGCGATGGGAATCGACGTGGAGAAGTTTCTCGATCGCGCAAACGAAATGGTTGCCGCGTGCGGACCTGATGTTGGCCCAATGAACAATCCCGGCGTGATGCTCGGTGCGATTCTTGGAGTAGCTCACAACAGTGGTCGCAACAAGATCACGATCGTCGCGTCGCCTGGTATCTATGATCTCGGCGCTTGGCTGGAACAATTGATTGCCGAATCGACAGGAAAGATCGGGAAAGGACTGATTCCAGTGGATCGAGAGCCGCTGGGTGCACCGTCAATCTATGGCGCTGATCGTGTTTTCATATATCTGAAGCTTGACGGCGACGCTGACAACTTTGGTGAGCAGCTCGATGCGATTCAACGCGCCGGTCATCCGGTCGTTCGCATTTCCCTCCGCGATGCTTACGACCTCGGGCTGGAATTCTTCCGCTGGGAAATAGCGACCGCCGTTGCCGGATCGATCATCGGAATCAATCCCTTCAATCAACCGGACGTCGAAGCGAGTAAAGTAGCGACGCGGAAGTTGACTGACGAGTACGAACACAAGGGTTCGCTTCCGGCCGAGACTCCGATGTTTGAGGCTGAAGGCATTAAGCTGTTCGCCGATCGGCGTAATGAAAATGAACTAAAGCAAGCGGCTAGAGTTCAATCTTTACCAGGTTACTTGAAGGCGCACCTTGATCGATTAAGCAAAGGCGATTATTTTGCGCTGCTCGCTTACATAGAAATGAATGAGGCGCACGAGCAGGCTCTGCAATCGATTCGCGAATCGATACGAGATGCTAAACGCGTGGCGACCTGCCTAGGGTTCGGCCCGCGGTTTTTGCATTCGACGGGACAGGCCTACAAAGGCGGTCCAAACAGCGGTATCTTTCTGCAGATCACTTGTGATGACGCGAATGATCTGGCCGTTCCGGATCAGAAATACACGTTCGGCGTGGTAAAAGCAGCGCAGGCGCGCGGCGATTTTGACGTGCTCAACGAACTTGGCCGGCGTGCGCTGCGGGTGCATTTGGGAGTGGATGTTGGTGAAGGACTTCGAAGGTTAGGAGCAGCGATCAAACAGGCATTTGCCTAACTCTTCGTGACTTCGGGACTTTGTGCTGAAAATGGTTCAGGAGTATTCACCACAAAGACACCAAGACACGAAGAATCAATAAGAGGAATCGATAATGCAACTTGGAATGATTGGTCTCGGCCGGATGGGCGCGAACATGGTGCGTCGCCTGATGCGCGGCGGGCACGAATGCGTGGTATTCGATCTCAGCTCCGACAATGTGAAGCAGCTTGCCGGAGAAGGCGCAACCGGATCGAATTCGCTCGAGGATTTTATCGCGAAGCTAAACACGCCGCGCGCAGTTTGGATTATGGTTCCCGCCGGTGACGCAACTGAAGAGACTGTGAACGATCTCGCCGCACACCTTGATAATGGCGACATCATCATCGACGGCGGCAACTCTTATTTCAAAGATGACGCGCGACGTTCCCGTTCGCTTAAAGATAAAGGCATCAATTACGTGGATGTCGGCACCAGTGGCGGCGTGTGGGGACTTGAGCGCGGCTACTGCATGATGATTGGCGGGCCGAAGGATACCATCGTGCATCTCGACCCGATCTTCAAGACTCTCGCGCCCGGTCGCGGAGATATTACGCGCACTCCTGGCCGCGAAGCTCTCAGCGGCACCGCCGAGGATGGGTACATCTATTGCGGTCCCTCCGGCGCCGGGCATTTTGTGAAGATGGTCCACAACGGGATCGAATATGGATTGATGCAGGCTTATGCCGAGGGCTTCGATATTTTTCGCAACGCAAACTCTAAAGAGTTGCCGGAAGAGATTCGCTACGATCTGAATATTGCTGACATCGCCGAGGTCTGGCGCCGTGGCAGCGTGGTGTCGTCGTGGTTGCTTGATTTGACGGCGATGGCGTTGACTGAAGATCCCGAACTGGCGAGCTACAGCGGCTTTGTGCAGGACTCAGGCGAAGGCCGTTGGACCATTCAGGCAGCGATCGAAGAAGCCGTGCCGGCGGAAGTTCTTAGCGCGGCTCTATACACGCGTTTTCGTTCGCGCCAGGAACACACGTTCGCGGAGAAAATTCTATCGGCGATGCGCAAGAAGTTCGGCGGTCACCTTGAACCGAAATCCGGAGCCTAAGATGGATTCAGCCGCTACCAAACAAGAAAATCCGCCGTGCATCATGGTCATCTTCGGTGCCGCCGGTGACCTCACCAAGCGCAAGCTAATTCCTGCACTCTACAACCTTAAGAAAAGCAATTTGCTATCGGACAACTTTGCCGTGATCGGAGTCGCGCGCGCCGAGTTTGATACGGCAGAATTTCGCCGCCGTCTGCGCGACGACATGGACGAATTTGCGACTGAGGAGATCGATTCGCCAAGCTGGGATTGGTTGGCGGAACGGCTTTACTACCTCACAGGTGATTTCGGGGACGAAGAAACTTTTGCGCGATTGAAGGTGGAGCTTGAACGAATCGATCAGGAACGACAGGCCAATGGGAATTATTTTTTCTACCTTGCCGCCGCGCCGCAGTACTTTGCGCCGGTGGTGCAGCAACTCGGCACGGCCGGCCTGACAGGGGAAGCGGAAAACCTTTGGCGCCGCGTCGTAATCGAGAAACCTTTCGGCCGCGATCTGGAATCGGCGCGGAAACTAAATCGCGATATCAAACAAGTGCTGAATGAAGGTCAGATCTATCGCATCGATCATTATCTCGGCAAAGAAACGGTGCAGAACATCCTAATCTTTCGTTTTGGCAATACCATTTTCGAGCCTGTGTGGAACCGGCGCTACATCGATTGCGTGCAGATTACTGCGGCTGAAAAGGTCGGCGTCGAACAGCGCGGCGGCTATTACGATCAGGCCGGCGCATTGCGCGACATGGTGCCAAATCATTTACTGCAATTGGTGACGTTGACCGCGATGGAGCCTCCAATCTCTTTCGAAGCCGACGCGGTGCGTGATGAGCAAACGAAGATCCTGCATGCGATTCAACGACCATCGCCGGAAGAAGCGGCAAAACGAGTTGCGCGGGGTCAATACGGAGCGGGAGTAATCGACGGCGAGAAGGTTCCCGCCTATCGCGACGAGCCGAACGTCGCGCGTGACTCGATGACCGAGACCTTCATCGCCTTGAAACTGTTGATCGACAATTGGCGCTGGGCGGACGTGCCGTTTTATTTGCGCACGGGAAAGCATCTTGCGGCGCGTGACACGGAAATCGCGATTCAATTCAAACGCCCACCGTTTGTGCCGTTTCGCAAAACGTCAATCGATCGGCTGACCACTAATCGTCTAGTGATGCACATTCAACCGGACGAGGGAATCTCTCTGCGTTTTGGCGCGAAGGTGCCCGGCTCGGTTATGCACATCGGCTCAGTCGATATGAACTTCGACTACGAAGATTATTTTGGCAAGACTTCCAGTACCGGCTATGAACGTCTGCTCCACGATTGCATGGTCGGCGATGCCACGCTGTTTCAACGCGCAGACCAGGTTGAAGCCGGATGGGCAGTCGTCGAGCCGATTCAGCAGGCCTGGAGCGTGATGCCGCCTCCGAATTTTCCAAATTATGAAGCGGGAAGTTGGGGACCTAAGGAAGCCGACGAATTACTCGGTTGTGATAATCAGAAGTGGGAAGCGACTCATGACATAACTGAAAAGCAGCGTTATTGATATTCGTCACGAAGCTACGAGTGGTCGTTGATATCGTCGCGGCCGATTCGACCTTCGCCAACCGGGCTTCGTATTGAAGCGCTTCTCGTGCCGTTCGACACATTCCCAACACAAATAATGCTGCTGGTTGTTCGCGTCTATATACTCGATCACGTGGCCGGTTTCGCGATCGCATGATTCACAGCGATGGGTTGTGTGATCTAACAAACTCATTTCACGCTCAGAATATTCCTGGGGCCTATGGTGCGTTCCGCCCGATCTTTCGCATTAAGCCTTCCAGCACTTCCAATTTCGTTTTCAGCATCCGCTCGAAATCAATCGTGTCGGTGTGATTGATTTCCTGGATCATGTGCTTTTGCTTCTCTTCGAATAATTCGCTGAGAAAATCGCGCTCGTCGTCAGTAATCTCCAGGTTCATCGAACTAAGTTCCTTCTCATCAGGATCAAAAACATCTTGTACCCATTATCAATAATCACTGCGCACTTTCCAACACGCCGTGATATGAAAGCCGTCCGTTAACGATTGCCGCAGCCGAAGTGAAAGGATGCGCTTGCGACTTTCCCAGCGCCAGGATGTGGATCACTTCGACCCCGTTTGCCTTGAGGTAATCAGAGATCATGCTGCGATGACAACGCCACCAGACGGCTTCAGAACACATGATTGCAGTGGTCCGCTCGCGCCCCACGTCAAGCAATCGCGCGATGCCTTTCGGGAAATCGTCGGTTTCCATGTAGTCCGCGTAGCCGCGAAACGATTCGTTGCGCCAGGCAATGTTCTGTGAATCCGAACGCGGGCGGCGGCGGCCGCCCAGCTCGCGAAAATGAAGATATTCGATTCCTGCTGCAGCTAATGACTGCGCGAGATTCTCTTTATTGAAATGCGGATAGCGGCGCGAGCCGGGAAAGCTGCGGACGTCGACCAGGACTTCAATTTCAAAGGATTTCAATCGTTCAACGAAGTCATCAAACGACAGCGTCGAGTGCCCAATGGTCCAGATTGATATTTTCTGCGTCATCTTAGTGCGTTAGTAGATGTCACGCTTAAGTAATAGATTTTGCAAGGCCCCATTTAGGGGTTTGCGACTGATCATGCAACTAAGCGTTTCTTGACTGTATGAAACACCTTACGCAGAAATAAGAGTTGACACGACCCGGCAGCCGGAGTATAAGCCGCGTGTCCCAAGTACCTTCTGCGCGCGCGCGGCGCGCTCTCACGAAACGAACGCGACATCGCCGCCTTTCAATTATATCCGGTCGCGACGCCGCTATTACACGCCGGGTGGTTAAGGGTTTGCTTTGAGTCATTCGCTTTTAGTGGTGTCGGAAAGGGCACACCGCAATCCCCTCGTCGATCCAGAAGAATCTGTAGAACCAGTCAAGGATGAATTCAGAAAGATGGTTGGGAAAATCTGGTGTAAGAACATCTGAATTACGGACCGAACGACGCACAACCCAATCCGTTTACCGATTGTGAGATTGGAAGGAGGCTCATTATGAAATTCATTATTGCTCTATTTTTGGTTTTTACTACGGTCTTTCTTACCGGTTGTCCTTACACCCCCAAAAAACCCGACAAGATGGGAGTACTGATTTCGTATGAAGCCAAAAAGCTCGAAGGATTCGAAGACGACTACTTCACCGCGTATGACAATAACGATCTTGAAACCGCGCGGAGGCGAAGAAACAGGATCGTCGAAGAATTGAGAAATCTGATCGATAGTAACTACTTCGACTTCGAGATTCAATTGAGTCGGCGGAGGGCAACTGAAAACATCCTGTTCGATTCGCTGGAAACAGGCACCGCGATTGCCACTGGCATCGCGAAAGGAGTGCGGGTAAAAGATATCCTTGCTATCGCATTAACAGGAAGTAAGTCTTTCCATCGTTCATTCGACGAGAATATCTTTAAGGACAAATCGATTGAGGCGATTATTTCTAAAATGCGCGAGGCTCGTGCCGAGATTGGAACCGTTATTGACGACCGAATGTCGGTGTCGGTCGAAACCTATTCGCTGAAGAAGGCATACAATGACTTATTGAAATACTTCTACGCCGGTACCCTTCAAAACGGCCTTCAGAATCTGGTTCAGGATGCCGGGAAATCGGCGGCCAAGGCTGAGGAGACGGCCAGTGACGCGGAAGAAATACGCGTGGCTAGCGAGTCCGAGTTTGATAACTCGAAGAGGATACGCCAAAAAATTACGCAATTAGCTAAGGACCTCAAATCCGACGATCAGCAAAAGCAAGCCATGGCTCGTGACGAAGTCAACAAGGCTCTTACCAATTTGGGAGTCACGCTGCCAAGTACGGCTACTGATACGGATCGCATTCGCGCGCTCGTTCAGAAAAGCGCGGCAGCCACGAAGAGCCAAAACCGTCAGCAAGAACAAACAAAGTTAATGCAGGCTCTCGGCATTCAATAGCTAGCCTGGAAAGGGGTAAGTTAATGATTGAACATAAAGTTTCTGGCAGCGCTACCTTGGATGAGATCCGACTCACGTGTGGCACCGTAGAAAATGGCGAGTTCTGCAAACTCACCAGCTTGAATAAACTTCCTGTCGAAAACGGAAAGCACATGAACTTAGCGCAATTCACGGAAGTTGATCCTGCCGATGATGTTCCACCTGACTTGGTCTTAGCCGAAGTTCCCGAAGGCACCACCGATGCATCTGTTATTGCGGCGCAATTGGCGAACGGAAAGCATCCCATATGGGACGTAAGCACAGCCGTTTTTGTTGAAGATAATGAAACCAAGGTGTTGGGCTTCAGATAGAAACGGAGACCCATCAGTCCCGCTGAATCCGGACGGGTGTGACTGGCGACCTTATCCATTCGACACGCTAGATTTCGCTTGGTGGTATCGGTCATGCTTGGCTTGACGAGCAACAACCGAGTCTCCGCTTGTTGCAGTGAGCCCTCGCCCAATCACCGAAGTTTCGAATGAGATTGGAATCTAATAGAACCGCGAGGAGTCAAACAATGTCTGATGATGACGCGCAAGTTTCCGGAAAGATCCAAGGGCCAGGCAAGTCCGCGATTGGTGTGGCCGGAATTACAGTCATTACAGTCTATCTGATGGCGGTAAGCTTACTGGTCATCTGGGCGCTCGTCGCTCTTTGGCCTCCGCTAAAACCGTCGGAGCTGCAAGCTAACAAGAATGCCAATGCGAACGCTAATCAGAATGGGAACACGAACGAGAACGTTAATCAAAACAAGAATGCAAATTCCAACACTAATGCGAAGGCTAACTCGAACGCTAATTCCCAGGCCAATAACGCGGGGGCCAATCGAAACGCCAACTCGCAGACGAACGCAAACGTGGGGGCGAACGCGGATTCCAACTCAAATGCAGCTTCGGTCGCTAATACAAACGTCGCCGTCTCTAATGCTGGTCCCAGCGCATCACCGAATTCGGCCTGTGCCGGGAAGGGCATAAGCGGTGATACCTGCTATGACGAAGATGGTAAGGTGAGAAAGGGTGTAGCTCCGGCGAAGGTCTTCGGCTGGTGTGGCTGCATGTATGATGAAGATCGCCTATTACTCATCGTCTTGCTCGCCGGTGCGCTGGGTAGCCTCATGCACGGTCTTCGATCCTTCGTCTTTTATGTTGGGAGCAGGCGCGCGGTCTGGAGTTGGAGCGCTTATTACGCAGCCCTACCGTTCATCGGGGCGGGCCTGGCATTTATTTTCTATCTGGTGCTTCGAGGCGGATTCTTCTCGACGGGCGCGACGGTTGAAAACACCAGTCCGGTTGGCTTTGCCGCCGTCGCCGCGCTAATCGGTATGTTCACCGAACAAGCGGGGCAGAAGTTACAAAAGATTTTCGACAGCATCTTGTCTCCGCCCGAGAAGGGAAAGGATCACATATCCGGGCCTAAGATCACAGGCATCTCCCCCAAGGAAGGACCGACAAAAGGCGGAAATAAGGTCACGATCGCAGGCGAAAATTTTTCCGCGCCGGTGAAAGTAACTTTCGGCGGTGTTGATGTTGATTCGAAGGACATCGCATCCACCAGCAATTCGATTACAGCGATTGTTCCTGCTCATTCGGTTGGCAAGGTGGATGTAGTAGTAATCAACTCGGACAATCAGAAAGATACAGCGAGAGAAGGCTACGAATACAAGAACCCGATGGGTGGACAAGCGGGCGGTCAAGCTGGCGGTGGTCAGGCGTCTCCGCCTCCGACTCCACCCGTGGCTAGAAAACCCGGACAATAATTCAAGGCAAGAAAACGCAAACGAGGTAGTTCATGCCCATATTAAGACAAGGCTCATCCGGTCCGGCCGTGCAGGATCTGCAACAGAAACTGAAGGACCTCGGGTTCGATCCGAAAGGTGTTGATGGAACCTTTGGTCCAGGTACACTGGCCGCGGTGATAGCGTTTCAGAAAAGTAAAGGACTGCAGACTGACGGGATGGTTGGACCGGCAACGATGGCGGCGTTGCAATCTGCTGGAGCTAACGCCACAGCCGACGTTGGTGGTGAAGGTTCAGGTGGCTCAGCGGGCGCAAGCGCGGCAAGCGCAACTCCGGCCGCGACCGGCCGGTTGAATCTTGGCGGTCTTTCCGGAAAACTTCCGGATGCGGTCATCGCGCAAATTCCCGCGACGGCGGCTGAATTCGGAATCACAACGAATCTTCGGCTCGCTCACTTCCTGGCGCAGTGCGGAGTCGAGTCAGTCGGATTTACTGCCACGGTTGAAAATCTAAATTACAGCGCGCAGCGCCTGTTGCAAGTATTTCCAAAATACTTCAAGAACGTGGACGTGAATGCTTATGCGCGCAATCCCCAGAAGATCGGCAGCCGCGTTTACGCCAACAGAATGGGGAATGGTGATGAAGCGTCCGGCGACGGATTCAAATTCCGCGGCCGCGGCTATATACAACTGACCGGCAAGAACAATTACACCAGCTTTTCCAAGTTCGTAGGTGAAGACTGCGTCGCTAACGCTGACCTCGTAGCGACCAAGTATCCTCTGGCTTCCGCAGCTTTCTTTTTTAACTCCAATAATATTTGGGCCATTTGTGATCGTGGCGCCAACGACGCCACCGTGACGAGCGTCACTAAGGCTGTGAATGGCGGGACAAACGCTCTTCCAGAAAGACTTCAGAATTTCAAGAGGTTTATGCAGGCGCTAGGCTAGGCCGGCGCACCACAAAGATTATCGCAATCACCCGTGGGCTAGCTCTGATATCAGGCTGCGCAAACCCTGTCACTTGTGCGTTGAATAACGCATCAGTGTCTCAGGAAACACGCGCACGCCTTGAGGCATTTTCTCAATTGAGATTTTGTTTGCGCCGGTGAGAATGTCGCGCGCAGTCATGCCATAGACTTGGAGGTTGTCTTCATTGTCGGGCTTGATCACGACGCCTTTTAATTCCAGACCCGCGAATGCTCCCCTGCTGCGCGAGTAAGAAAGAATCTGGGCGTTGAGTTTCACATCGGTAGAGGCGCTCGCGGATCTTCCGACTGGCCCAGCCGCCGCACTTCCTTCGCCGCCGATCTCAAATTTGTCGTTCAGCAGTGAATCGACTGCGTGCTCGTTCATGAAGAGCAAAATGTAATCAGTCGAAGCAACGCCGATCTGCAATCCGATGCTGCCGCCGCCAAGATCGAAGAACGCCGGCGCGCTCCAACCATTAGCCACGCGTCGACTGATTACGCCGCTGCCACCGCGCCCGCCCACGATGAAGCCGCCCTTCAAGACCCCGGGAAACACAGCGATCGCTTCGGCGCGATCCAGTAAGTCGCGCGGAATCGATCGTTCATGTGTCGCCATAATCTGTTCAAAAACACGCGTTGCCTTTGCAGATTGGTCCGCGGCTGCGCGCGCTTTCTTCATGCTACGCTCGCGAGTTGTTTGGGCGAAAGATGCCGACACGACTACCAGCATAAGGATGAAACTGATCGAAAGCGTTAGATATTTTCTCATTGAACTCCTCTTGAATTAGGTCACTTGCAAACTTGTCGACACTAATGCCGCTTAATCGCGCGTGGTCTGTCTCGCCCCTAGCGTCCTGTCGAATATCGCGCCAACGTGCGCGGAAAAATTCTGACTTCCGCTGGCATTTTCGCCATCGACCATGGTTGAGCCGGCGACAGGATTTCGCGGGCTTTCATGCCGTATACGGCAACGTTTTCATCATCGTCGGGCTTGATTACTACTCCCTTGATTTCCAGGCCGGCAAACAAACCCTTGCTGCGCGAATAAGAAATGATTTGCGCCTTTAGTAACGCGTCAGTCGAAGCCGCTGCGGTGCGGCCCACTGGCCCGGCAACCGCACTTCCCTCGGCGCCGATCTCGAATTTGTCTTTCAGTAGACCACCCAGCGCTTCGTCGTTCATGAAGAGCAAGACAAAATCGGTTTTCGTCGCGCCGATTTGCAATCCGACGCTCCCCCCGCCCAGATCGAATGCCGCGGGCGCGCCCCATCCGCCTTTGACTCGACGACTAATCAGGCCGTGTCCGCCGCGGCCGCCGACGATAAATCCCGCTTTGATAACATCCGGAAAAACTGCGATCGCTGCGGCCTTGTCCAGGAGACTTTGCGGAATTGCTTTCTCAGGCACATTCATGATCTCCGTGAAAGCGTCCGCAGCTTTCTGCGCTTCCTTCGCGGCCTCGGCCATTTTTCTAGAATCACGATCTTGACTTGGCGCGATACCGGCGGCTCCGGCAATTAATATGACCGCGATCAAAAATAAAGCGCTCTTCTTCAAATAAGTTGCTCGTCTGCTCATATCGTCCTCCTTCAAATTACAAACGCGGGGGACGCGGGGGCCAAAATGTTTTCTTGCTCGCTGGTTGTCAGCATAACTATAATCACTCGCCCTGACAACGTAACGTCATGCCAATCGGAACTCCATTTCATGATCGAACCTTCGCGTTGTGCGAGAGCCTGAACTATCGCGAGTGGTCGGGTTATTACGCGGTCAGCGCGTACGAGACGCATCACGATCATGAATACAACGCGATTCGCAATGCAGCCGCGCTGATCGACATCTCGCCGCTCTTCAAATATCGGCTGACCGGTAAGGACGCGACGCGATTAGTCGATCGCGTGATCACGCGCGACATGCGCAAGGTTTCGGTGGGCCAGGTGATTTATACGCCGTGGTGCGACGAGCATGGAAAGGTGATCGACGATGGAACCGTGTCGCGACTTGAAGAAAACGTCTATCGATGGACCGCCGCCGATCCTAGTTTGCGTTGGTTCACTCAGAACGCGATTGGACTTGACGTTCAGATCGAAGATATTTCCCAAACGACTGCGGCGTTGGCATTACAAGGACCGACATCAGCGAGTCTGTTGAAATCAATCGTCAAAGACGCAGACATTGCTAATCTGAAATATTTTCGGGCGACGAAAGCAACGATCGACCGGGTGCGGGTTGAGATCTCGCGCACCGGTTATACGGGAGATCTTGGCTACGAGATTTGGGTTGATGCTGATCAAGCGTTGCATCTTTGGGATTTACTGGTGGAACGCGGTCGGCCATTCGATATTAAGCCCGCCGGGATGTTGGCGTTGGACGTCGCGCGGATCGAAGCTGGGCTCCTTTTAATCGGCATCGATTTCAACAGCAGTAAAAAGGCTCTGATTGAAGACCAAAAGTATTCACCGTTTGAGATGGGTCTCGGCCGGCTGGTTCATCTCGACAAGAGTCGGTTTGTAGGCCAGCAGGCTTTGATTGAAGAGAGCAAACGGGGTGCGGCGAAAAAGATTGTTGGGTTAGAAATCGATTGGACTGAAGTCGAGCGCCGCTATGAGGCTGTCGGCTTACCCCCTGCGGTTTCACCGATCGCGTCGCGCGTCGCGGTTCCGCTTTTCAGTGGCGGGAAACAGATCGGCAAAGCGACGTCCACGACCTGGTCGCCGGTTTTGAAAAAGATGATTGCGCTGGCAACTGTACAACGCGAAGACGCCAAGACGGGCTCGACGATCGAAATCGAGATCACCGTCGAAGCGGTCCGCCATCGCGTCCCGGCAAAGGTTACGAGTACACCTTTCTATAATCCCAAGCACAAAATTAGTGTGCCTGTGTGATCGCAGGAAATCACGGGGATGTATGGGGATTGATCGAGAGCGATTCGCAAGCACTTCAGCTTGCCGCGCTAACTAGTATTAATTGGATTTGCGCTTACGGTCCTTCAGCACTCGTCCGACCGTGGGAAAAATTTTGTCGATAGCTTCGGGCTTGCGCAGAAAGGCGTCAACACCGGCTCGCCATGCGTCTCTTTCAAGATCGTCGCCTGAAAGCATGATAATTGGTGTCGCGCGCCGATGGGCGATCCCTCGCGTTCGCATTACCAGCTCCAAACCATTTAGTCCGGGTAAATTATTGTCGACAATTATCAGGTCGTAGTGCGTTGCGCCTTTTAGTAACTTCAGCGCGGTCGAGCCATTGATACAGGAGTCAACTCGCATTCCTTGATTGGTTAATATCTCGGCAACGGTCCGAGCTACAACCTCGTGGTCTTCGACATGAAGCACTGAAATCTGCGAAGCAGGTCGAGACTCGCTCGCAGGTGACGCGTTCTTCTTAGCGTGCTTCGGCAAAGCGATGAGGTGCCGCCTTCGCTTTCGAACTGTTGATCTTGCCTTCATCAAATCCTTGTGGCGCGTATTCAATAACGAGATCAAACTCTGATGATGTTTGAAGCCGAGCATATGAGCGGCTTTGCTCACCGACCCTTCGGCATCTCGAAGCGCGCGTTCAATGATGGCCTTCTCTTCATTGCGCACAAATTTTTTCAACGAGAAACCCTCCCAGCCGTGATCAGCGGGCATTGGCGCTTTCGTTTCCATCGCTAATAACAAATCGAGCAATTTTCCGGCACAACCGATCAAGCGGCCCCCAGTTGAGGGATCTTGTGAGTCTTTCAAAAGCTCAATCGCGGATCTGTAGACTGAGACCAGTTCTTGCGCGGGGAATTTGTCTCCCAACTCTTCGATGATGCTCAACTTTGCCCGACCCGCCCCCTGAAGATCGCCAGTTGTCTCCGCAACCTTAATCGCACGTTCCAACAAAGCCTTCGATCGCTGATGATGGCCCAAACGCGCCAAAACGATTCCGTGAGTCGTGAGCGCTTCCGCGAGAATGGCTTGCTGATCGCCCCTTTCGAGCACCCTGACTGCAGCTCGCGCCAGACGCTCAGCCTCGACTACGTGACCCTGCGCGAGTAAGGTTCGCGCGCGCGTATCATCAACCTGGGCTGCCGTTCCTATATCTTTCAGCTTGAGAAAAAGATGCCGGGCACGGTCTAGATGGAAATGCGCGTCTTTGTATTGACCAATCGTGAAGTATAAGAAGCCGAGGTTGTTTTCGACCCGGGCGACGGCCCGGATGTTCTTCGCTTGCTCATAATGAAAGCTTGATGCTGCGTATTCTACTAGTGCACGGTCAAGATAGTCTTCTCGGTTTTCGGGGGCAGCCAAGCGTCTAAGAACAAGACCGTATTCGAAGTGAAAACTTCCTTTGAGGGCGTGATCTTGACTCTGCTCAACTAAAGAGGCGGCTTGGTTATAGAAGTGCAGAGCCTGATCCAATCGCTCTGCGTCTACTTCTACCAGACCCGCCCGAATGAGAACGATTGCCCTGAGATCGCTCACGTTGTCTGCCAGACTCGCTAGTGCCATCCGTAGATTGACTCGCGCTTCATCAAGTGAGCCTTCACGCCAATAACAAAGCGCGAGATCCGCGCGCGCCTCAGCGGCACCTCTCGAATCCCGAACTCTTTCAAAGATCTCAATACTTCTGGTAAGCAAATTCTTGGCGGTTTCCTGGCTGTCTTCTGTTTGATCGCTGGCGCCCTGCCAACCAGCCAAAGCTCCAACGCGGAGCAAAACCTCGGCCGCGATCGAATCTTCAAGTCCTTCGAGTTTTGGCGGGCCTTTACGATTCGGCCAAAACTCGTCAACTGCTTCGCACGCGGCTTCATAGTCGCCAGCCTTCTCGAATTGTTTGGCGAGGTGGCACGAAAGTTCGGCCCGATCTGCCAAAGTGATACTGCCGGTGTCGGTTTGGGGGGTGACTAACTGGGGTTCTAGCTTCATATGAGGTCTCGCTTTTCCTTGAGATGATAAACTCTTTGCATTGCGAAGCATGGCCCGCAAACTTGTTCGATAACGGTGGGTCTGCGGTTATGAAAATCGCTTCGCCTTGTTGGTTTCTGTAGAAAAACTCGCAACAACGATTCCTGACTCTGACTAAGGAGAAAGATATGAAAACCCTAAAAAGATTGAGTCTCACTGCTGCGTTGACAACTGTCCTTGCAGTTTCCGCCTTCGCCGGTGAGATACAAACCCCGCCCTGCGCGCCGCCTGAGCCGGGCGAGACTCATTCACCACCGTGCGCCACAGCTCAATCAGCGCCTGATGACTCTGCGACGCCAGGACAACCAGAAACAATGGCAAGCGCAAGCGACGCCGTCTCGCTTGGCGACTTTGCTGTTGATGTCTTGCAAAGCGTGCTGTTGCTTTTCTAGCTAGCGCCGCTTGATTCATATCAAGTTTTCCGGTTGCCATTGAACTTCAACTGGCAACAGGGTATTAGTGTGCTTGAATTTGAGGGCCGTTGGGCGAGCCCTGAGTCTTAAGAAGACCCTCTCAGGCGACGGAGCATAGACCGGATGACAATTTCTTGCAACTCCAGTCCGCTGAACCGTTCTCATCTGTTTGACACAACGCTTGTTATCCGACTTAGCAATTGACTTGTGGCGACGCACTCTCCTTGAATTCCGTTTCGAGATTAGAACGCAAAGGTTTTCCGCACCTCACGCCGCAAAGCCTTTACAATTGGCGCTGTGAATAAATCAGTCGTAGATCTGATCCGTGCTTACGATGCCTTTAATCCGCTGTCGAGAGCGTCGACCATTCCCTCTTCCTGGTACACGGACGCGCGGATCTTTGACCTCGAGAAACAAACGGTCCTCGGCGATTCGTGGCAAATGGCCGCGCGCTTCGATCAATTAACGAAACCTGGCGATTACGTTACCGCCGAAATCGGCGACGAGCCAATCGTGATTGTTCGTGGGAATGATAATCAAATGCGCGGGTTCTTCAACGTCTGTCGTCATCATGCGGCCGCGGTGATGACCGAATACGAGGGTCACGCGAATCAGATGCGTTGCCCGTATCACGGCTGGACCTATTCGCTCGAGGGCGAATTGAAAGGCACGCCCGATTTCAACGACGTGTGCAGTTTCAATCGGACCGAAAACGGTTTGATTCCGATCGAAATCGACTTTTGGGAGAAGTGGGTGTTTGCAAGGGTCGGTAACGACGAAGGTCGTAATTCACATGAGACCAGGGTTACTCTTCACGAATTTCTTGGCGTAGATCTGGTCGAGCAATTTCGGAAGCTCGACCTCGCAAATCTTCATTGGTTCGAGCGACGCAGCTACAAGCTGAGCTGTAACTGGAAAGTCTTTGTCGATAATTATCTCGACGGCGGGTATCACGTACCGCATCTGCACAAAGGGTTGGACAGCGTGCTCGATTATAGCAACTACTCGATTGAAAACGGCGAGCGATTTTGTTTGCAGGCTAGCCCAATGTTCAGCCGCGATCATGAAGACGTCAGCGCGTCGCGCAAAGGCAGCCGTGCTCTTTATTACTGGCTGTATCCCAACTTCATGATGAATCTCTATGAAGGAGCGCTGGATACGAACCTGGTGCGTCCAATTACAATCGATCGCACCGAGGTGATCTTCGACTTTTACTTCACAGATGTTTCGGAGGCTGCGCGTGAACGAAATCTCGCGAGTGTGAATGTCGGTGATCGAATTCAACAGGAAGACCTGGACATCTGCGAATCGGTGCAGCGCGGTTTGAATTCGCGCGCGTACGATGCCGGACGTTTGTCAGTAAGACGCGAGGCAGGTGAGCATCTGTTCCATCGTATTCTGCATTCTGATTTAAAAGCGGGAGTTGAGGATTAAATGTTACTGGCTAATCGCAGGAAGTTTCTTAAATCCTTTTTCGAGTGCTTTCCGCAACCGATCGACGGCGGTTGTAGGATCCCCAGCAAACACTGGATCCGTGTAAACCAGGAGGTCGCCGGTGTGCGCATCCACGATTCCAATTTGCATTATCAAATACGCCGGCATTCCGCCCACCAGCATAACGAACGTCTTCTTACCGGAAGTTAACTTCTGTCCTCGACCGCGAATGAAGACAATCGCGTCCGCGGTCTTATCGACATTCAGATTCAGAACTTCATCACCCATTGAGAAGCGGCCTTTCTTTACATCCTTCCGCTTCTTCATGACCTTCGCCAACAGCTCATCAAACTTGGTCTGTATGTCCGCGACCGTATATTTTCCCTGCGCGTCTGCAGAAGCAGGTGACGACGCTGGAGCGCTTAGCGTGTTGATGTGTTTCTGGTCACCGAGAACTCCGGCTACCGCTCTTTCAACACGTCCGCTTAACTCTTCTGACTCAGCGGCCATGCCCTCGGGCCCTTTCATGCTGTCGCGCACGACATCGACTTTCGCGGGCAGAATTACGATCTTTCGTACAGTGACTTCCTTGCTCGTTATCTTCGGATGGAGAAATTGCGCGCGAGCCGCGAGCGGTGAGAGCCCTCCGAATAGCAGCGCTGAAAATGCAAAAGTAACGATGCGAAGTTTACGCGAGTTACGCAGCCGAACAGGGAATATCATTACGGAGTTCTCCTCAAGGCTTCAACGTGTTTCTGAATTCGTTCCCGGTCGAGGGCGGCCGGAGCCAGTTCAAGATATTTTTGGTATTCAGTGACCGCTTCATTTGACCGGCCCAATTTTTCGTAAAGCATGCCGAGCCCTCGATGCGCCACCGCGACGGGGTTCTCGCGAGTCGTTGCTTGCAGATAAAGCTCTTCAGCCTTTTTCTCATGCAGCTTCCAATTTTCCTGGCCCGCGGGCGTAGCGAGCAGCTCGCGCTCCTCTTCCTCGACGGTTCGCTTCTCTCGTTTTTTGGCGGCGTCTTTCTTGGCGCTATTCGTCAATTCCTTTTCAGCCAGTTGCTCGGTGCGTGGACCGAGCGTTCGATACGCCTCAGCCAGCCAGAACAAATTCTCGGAATCAGGATAAAAGTCGACTAGACGATCGGCCAGAAAAACCGCCGAGCGAAAACGTCCGCCATTGATCGACAACTGAATATCATGGCGCATCGCTGGTTCCATTTTGCGAAAGTACGCGGCCTTCTCCCGATTCAGTTCCATCTGCGGAGTCACCACGTCTGCGCGCGCGCCGAGATACGAACTCAGATACTTGATTCGCTCATCGAGCGCTGGATGGTCGTTGTAGAAGAATCTTATGTTCTCGCCTTCGATGTCCTTATTCAGCAACCTCATTACGTTAACCATCTCTTCGGGCGGATACTCAGCAGCCAGCATCATGTCGATGCCTTTCAGATCGGCTTCGCGCTCGAGGTCGCGGCTATATCCGTACATCGTCGCGATTACAATGAACGGAGCCACGGCCGTGGCGATCGTGATGACGGCCCCCGCGACGCCTCCCGGAGCATATGCGCCAACCGCCGCAATAATGTTCATCGTCAAAAATTTCTTCCGGTTGCTGCGGTTCTGAAGATAAGAGTGGCGGCGCAGAACGTGAGTAAGTTCGTGCGCGAGAATCGCCGCAAGTTGCGACTCGTTGTCCATCAAGGCCAGCAAACCAGTGCTGACGTAAATCGAACCATTGGGCAAAGCGAATGCATTCGGCTGCGGATCGCGCAGCGCGCGAAAGTTCCACGAAACGTTTTCAAGCTTCAGCCCGCGCGGCAGCAGCGATTTGCCCACTCGATTGAGATAAGCGACGGTTGCTTGGTCGTCGAGCACGAGCCCTTCTCGCTCAAATCGCCGATCGAGAAGGTTCACCTGCTCGAGCAATTCCAGATCGACTTTTTCGAATTTGAATTCCTCATTGGCCGGAGATTGAGGCTTGATCGTCGTCTGCGTCTGATCTTGTCGCAGCAAGGCCGCCGTCGCAGTCCCCTTCGGTCCGACGCCACAAACCGAGGTCAGCAGGGAGACACAAAACAGTCTAATGATCAGCGAGCGACCGCGTTTGAGAATCGAGAGGCTGGACATATCAGATGACTTGTCGGGATCAAGTCTCTTTGCGCGCTAACGCATATTCGCGCCGTAATATATTCCAGCGCTTGACCTTCGTAAAGGAATTTGTGAGGCGAGTTGCTTGCGCCCGGTTAACGACTTTCTTTGAACCAGCTTCGCATCGTCCCTTGTTCACCGTAATCGATGTCGTGAATTCGCCAACCGCTGCTGCCGTTAATCATCACGAAGACGATCGTTTTCTTCTGACCAAAATTCTCGAACGTCACTGGGACCTTCGCTTTGTTTCCGTCAATTGTCGGTTTCCCGATCGCGAACTTCTTAATCTTCATGTCCTGCGCGGCATACAGCGGGTCGCCCTCGATCACGCCGACTTCGCCTTTTGAAGTCACGGCATCTTTCCAGATCAGGTCGGCGAGATCCTTTTCGAAGTACTGATAGATTCGCGTGCGGCTACGCGTCTGAAAGAAAGGACTGCGGTTCGCGTTGTGAGCCTTGTACAAATCGGCTACCAACGCGTCGGGTGACTTTGCCTTCGCGGCGGCCGTCTGCGCGGCGGCAATTGTTGCGGCGCCAAAAATCAACAGCGTAATAAATCCGTATAGCTTAACTTTCTTCATAATGGTCTCTTACTTTGAAGCTCTTGATTTTACGAAAGTAACACCTCCGGGATTTTACACGGTGAAAGCGCGCACAGAGGAAACTCCTCGAACGTGGGAGCCCGAGGAGCTTCGAACTTACAATGTGAGATCGTTTAGCTATTGCCGCTGAAGCCGCCGCTGTACATGCCGAAGCTGCCCCAAATTTCGTCGATCGTTTTTTCATTCGATGCGAATTTGTCGGCATCACCGCCAACGAACATGATGTAGTTGTCGGTCACGTCAGTCGCGACAAGGATTTTGCCCTTGCCGGGTTTTCCGTCTTTCCCGGTCGAAGTGAAAATGGACAGGCTGTAATCGTTACTGAGTTCTTTTGCCGGTTCGATCTTGATGTCCTTTTCTTCGAACGCTTTGAGTATGTCCTCGGCCTTCTTGATCAAGTCTTCCTTGCTGAGCGTCTTGTCTTTAAAAGCCACGACCATCACGCCGATGTCGTAAGGCGCGGGAACGTTCGCCATGTAAACATCGACGCCGTCCTTGGTATCCTGAGCATCCTTGGTTCCCTGAGGAACCTGGAATTCGTAACCTTTGGCGTCATCGTGCATCCTGATCCAGTCGGCGGGAACCGGATTCGTCGATGGCGCTTTCTTCTCAGCCTTCGGCGATGCTGATGTGGTTGACGCGGCTGATTTGGGCGTCGGGGACGAACCTGTGTTGGCTGCCGGCTTTTGCGAGCAACCGGCGGCGACGAGAGCGATCAGGCTCACGCAAAATACAATTCTTTTCATCTAATCCTCCGAACGAAATATGTTTTGGAAATCGATCCTGAAGCTAATCAAGCTGGCAAGTCTCGCCGGGTAATACTTGATTCAATTGCAGGCAAAATCTCCGCAACCGATTTGAAGAGCGCCGCAACTGTAAATGAGTTGCGAGTGAGAAGTCAAAGAAAGTGCGCGGTGTTTTCCGCTGCGCTTGGTATCCCCGTAATGAAGTCTTTGCGGCTCTGCCGCGGCACAGTGCGGAAAGGCTTTGCCTTTCCGTGAAACCATTCCTCACTTACTCATGAGAGGCTCAGCCTCATGAGTGCTGTGGCAAACCACGAAAACCAACTCTCCGTTACCAACGAGGATTGAAGACCAAGCTTCGCAAATCGATGACGCGCAGCTATGATAGGCGCGCTTTTGCACTGACACATGAACGCATTGCCAATCATCGTCGGAGTGCTGTGCGTGATCGCGATCGCGTATCGCTACTACTCCGCATTCATCGCCGCAAAAATTTTAGCGCTCGATGATTCACGCCCAGTCCCATCAAAGACCATGTACGACGGCCACAATTACTATCCGACGAACAAATGGGTTTTGTTTGGGCATCACTTCGCGGCGATATCCGGCGCAGGTCCCTTGATCGGACCAGTGCTCGCAGCGCAATTCGGATTTCTGCCGGGACTCCTGTGGCTGGTGATCGGAGTCTGTCTAGGTGGCGCCGTCCACGACTTCATGATTCTCATAGCCAGCATCAGGCGCAAAGGAAAATCGCTCGCAGAAATCGCCCGCACAGAGATCAGCCCGCTGTCGGGACTCGTTGCGGGCATCGCGATCCTATTCATTGTCGTGATTGCGCTGGCAGGTCTCGGTCTCGTCGTAGTGAATGCGCTGGCCGAATCGCCCTGGGGAACATTCACAGTTGGATTCACGATTCCGCTGGCGCTGTTCATGGGACTCTACATGTATCGCTTTCGTAAAGGAAAGATTATTGAGGCGACGATCATCGGCGTAATCGGATTACTGTTTGCGGTTTACATTGGCGGGCGTGTAGCTGATTCATCCTGGGCGGCGGCGTTTACCTTATCGCCGCACAAGGTAACTCTATTGATGGCGGGGTACGGATTCGTCGCGTCGGTGTTGCCGGTGTGGTTATTGCTTTGTCCGCGCGATTATCTTTCATCATATTTGAAGATCGGAACTGTCGCCGTTTTGATTGTCGGCGTGATCCTGGTGCATCCGAACCTTCAGATGCCGGCCTTCACACCTTTTGTTTCAGGCGGTGGTCCGGTCATCCCCGGAAAAGTCTATCCGTTTGTTTTCATCACGATTGCCTGCGGCGCGATTAGCGGATTTCATTCGCTCATTTCTTCTGGCACAACTCCCAAGATGATCGCTAAAGAAAGCGACGCGCGGATGATTGGCTATGGCAGTATGCTGATGGAAGGTGTCGTCGGTGTGGTGGCTTTGATCGCGGCGACTTCTCTATTTCCCGGCGATTACTTTGCGATCAATACGCAACAAACAACCGATGCTCAGAAAGCAAAATATGTCCGCATGGTTGATGAACACAGCGCGTCAGGATTCAATCTTCAGCCGCAGGAAATCGATCGACTGCAAGCGGAATCAGGCGAGAAGAATTTGCGCGGCCGCACCGGCGGGGCGGTTACGCTGGCCCTGGGGATCGCTAAAATCTTTGACGGCATTCCGGGTCTGTCCGGATTGATGAAGTACTGGTATCACTTTGCGATCATGTTCGAAGCTCTATTTATTCTCACGACAATCGACACGGGCACACGTGTCGCTCGATTTCTGTTGGGAGAGTTCGGGGGACGAGTGTATCGAAAGCTCGAAGAGCCCAACTGGCTGCCCGGATCGATTCTTACCAGCGCCGCCGTCGTTGTCGCCTGGGCCGCGTTCATCTGGAGCGGATCGATCTCAACGATCTGGCCCATGTTCGGCATCGCGAATCAACTGCTGGCCGCTGTTGCTCTGTGTGTCGCGACAACCGTGATCATCAATCTCGGCAAAGTGCGCTACGCGTGGGTCACGATCGCGCCACTTTCATTTGTTGCCACGACCACTCTCGTTGCCGGCTATCAATCGATCCGAGACATCTTCTGGCCACAATCACAGAACCCCGCGACCTCGACGCAGGGTTACATCAACACAACTTTGACGGCGCTGATTATGACTGCGGCAGTAATTGTGCTGGTCGATTCCGTGCGTAAATGGGTCGGCGGACGGAAACGATCCGAACTCACGCCCGAAGCTGCAATCGCCGAAGCGTGAGTCACCACGTTGGACAGTTCCCTAACAAATCAGCCATAATATCCAGCTTTTCAAACGGGCTTTATTCCCCTCTTAAGTTAAGAACCGAAAGGATTCTCTTAGCAGTGAATTTAACGTCGAACTTTGCCGCGACGCTCGGTCGCCGCGTATTTACCCTTCTGACTGTTGTGCTCGGGATTGCACTCGGTGCACCCGCAGCGCTGGCCGCTCCGCGCGAAGGCGGTGAAGCTGCGCTGACACTTCCCGATCTTTCGCTGGTCAAGTTTCTTGGTGTCGATGGCCATACGCTGTTGCTCATTGGCCTCGTGTTCTGCGGACTCGGATTGCTCTTTGGGCTGTTGATTTACATGCAATTGCAGAATCTGCCGGTCCATCGCGCAATGAAGGAAATCTCCGAGCTGATTTACGAAACTTGTAAGACCTATCTGATCACTCAGGGCAAATTCATCATGATCCTCTGGGTGTTTATTGCGATCATCGTGGTCGCGTATTTCGGTGTGCTGCGGCCAGTGCCGGGCCATCCGATCGCACTGACTGTCCCCATGATTCTGCTCTTCAGCCTGGTCGGCATCGCTGGAAGTTACGGCGTCGCATGGTTTGGCATCCGCGTCAACACCTTTGCGAATTCGCGCACCGCGTTCGCGAGCTTGGAAGGCAAGCCTTATCCGCTTTATGCGATCCCGCTGAAAGCCGGAATGAGTATTGGCATGCTCCTGATCAGTGTCGAGTTGCTGATCATGCTTTTCATTCTGTTGTTTGTCCCCGGCGAGTACGCCGGTCCCTGCTTCATCGGATTCGCGATTGGCGAATCGCTGGGCGCAGCGGCCCTGAGAATCGCCGGCGGCATCTTTACCAAGATCGCCGACATCGGTTCGGACCTGATGAAGATCGTCTTCAAGATCAAAGAAGACGACGCGCGCAATCCGGGAGTGATTGCTGATTGCACCGGCGATAACGCGGGCGATTCGGTTGGACCGAGCGCCGACGGATTTGAGACCTATGGCGTCACCGGTGTCGCGCTGATCACGTTCATCCTGCTCGCGGTTCCGAATCCAACGATTCAGATTCAGTTGCTGGTTTGGATTTTCGTGATGCGCATCATGATGCTCATCGCGAGCGCGATTTCGTATTTCGCTAACGCCGCAATCGCCAAAGCGCGTTACCAAAATGCCGGCGACATGAATTTCGAAGCGCCGCTCACGTCGCTCGTTTGGATTACTTCAATCGTTTCGATCGTGCTGACTTACATCGTCTCGTACCTGATTATTCCGGTGCTCGCTGGCGACGCCACGCTTTGGTGGAAGCTCGCCACGATCATCTCGTGCGGAACTTTGGCAGGAGCAGTCATTCCTGAACTCGTCAAAATTTTCACGTCAACCAAGTCCCGCCACGTTCAGGAAGTCGTAAAGTCCGCGGACGAAGGTGGCGCTTCGCTTGGCATCTTGTCGGGTTTTGTCGCGGGAAATTTTTCGGCTTATTGGCTGGGTTTGAGTATCGTTGGTTTGATGGGCATCGCCTTCATCATCAGCACGATGGGACTCGACATATTGATGGTCTCTTCCGGCACGATCCATGTCGCCGCTGTTTTCGGCTTTGGTCTGGTTGCTTTTGGGTTTTTGGGAATGGGACCAGTGACGATTGCCGTCGATTCGTATGGACCAGTCACCGACAACGCGCAATCCGTTTACGAGCTGTCGCTGATCGAGCATCAACCAAATATCGTCGAAGAGCTCAAGAGCCAGTACAACATGACGGTCGCGTTCGAGCGCGCGAAGCATTTGCTCGAGGAGAATGACGGCGCGGGTAACACGTTCAAGGCCACAGCTAAACCCGTCTTGATCGGCACCGCAGTGGTCGGCGCGACGACGATGATCTTTTCGATCATCATGGCCTTGACGGAAGGGCTGACAAAGAACACCGAGAGTCTTTCGCTGCTTCATGCTCCGTTCGTGCTGGGATTGATTACCGGCGGCGCGGTGATTTATTGGTTCACGGGCGCGTCGACCCAAGCTGTGACCACCGGCGCTTACCGCGCGGTTGAATTCATTAAAGCCAACATCAAACTCGACGGCGTCGAAAAAGCGTCCGTCGCCGACAGCAAGAAAGTCGTGGAAATCTGCACGAAGTACGCGCAGAAAGGCATGTTCAATATTTTTCTGGGCGTGTTCTTTTCCACGCTGGCCTTTGCCTTTCTCGAGCCGTTCTTTTTTATTGGTTACCTGATTTCAATCGCGATCTTCGGACTTTACCAGGCCATATTTATGGCGAATGCCGGCGGCGCCTGGGACAACGCGAAGAAAGTAGTCGAAGTCGACATGAAACAGAAAGGCACACCGCTGCACGACGCAACTGTCATTGGTGATACAGTCGGCGATCCGTTCAAAGATACTTCGTCCGTCGCGATGAATCCGGTCATCAAGTTCACCACGTTGTTTGGATTGCTGGCGGTCGAATTGGCCGTGAGCATCGGCAGCGAGACGGGATATTTCGGCAAGAATGGTCCGATGGTTACTCACATCTGCGCCGGTCTCTTCTTTTTGATATCGACGATCTTCGTCGCGCGCTCGTTCCACGGAATGCGCATCGGCGGAGAAAAGTAGACCGCGCGGCTTTGGTTGGGTAAGATTGCGTCGTGACGCGTAAGCAGTGAGTAATGTTTCGAGTGAGTAACTGCTTAAGCGCTCACTGCTTACTGTCATGATTCGTTCTATCCTGTTTCCGACTGATTTCTCGGCGGTGGCCAACAGCGCGTTTCCGCTCGCGCTGGCCGTCGCGGCACAGTACGACGCAATCGTGCAGTCAATTCACATCGCGCACGGCGGCGATCCTCACATCACCGAAACTTCGCGTTATGAATTTCCGGCAGTCCCGACCGGCGTCTCGTCCGTGCGCGTGATCGAAACGATCGTGCCTAAGGATAGTGACGATCCGGCGGAAGTAATCATGCGCCAGGCCAAGCAGCGCCAATGCGATTTGATTGTGATGGCTTCGCATGGACGTTCGGACGTGGCGCAATTTTTTCTCGGCCGTAGCGTGGCCGAACAAGTCGCGCGCGATTCGAAAATCCCGACGATCATCGCGCGCCTGTATGGACCACGTCGCACGACGCGGCCAATTGATCGGTTCAAGCGAATGCTGTATGTGACGGACTTGTCGGAACCGTCGAAACAGATCCTGTCGATCGCTGCGTCACTCGCGATGAAAACCAAAGCCGATCTGGAAACGCTTTGTGTCTTTAACGAAGGGGACGAGGAACCGGCGGACGGCGGTCAATCGATCATCGAAAGATTTTTTCAAGAGGCGAATGGTAAGTGCGGAAAGTTCCAGCGCTTGCATGGCGGCCTCGGTGAGGAAGTTGTCGAGTACGCCGGCCGGAACAAAGCGGATCTCGTCGCTATTACAACTTCCCTGGGGTCAGGCGGCGATCCGAAATTGACCGATACGGCTGAGTTCATCATTCGCAACGCGCCGTGTCCGGTATTGTGCATGCGACCGTGAAGAGCAAAGGTCAGAGATCAGAGGTCAGTGTCAGAACCGGGAGCGGTAGCGACCGAATCAAGTTCGAACCTTGAACCAAGCAAGGAATCTCAATGAGCACATTAATTGCTAAGAACGAAACTCTTCTGGAAGTCGCCCTCGCGCCGCTCGATTTCGTGCGTCAGGTTGGCTTGGTAATCGGCTTCAGCTTGCTGACGGCGCTGGCAGCGCAAATCGTGATTCCAATCGGGCCGATTCCGATTACCGGCCAAACGTTCGCGGTGCTTCTGACCGGCGCCCTGCTGGGTTCGCGTCTCGGCGCGATGGCGATGATTGCTTATTTGGTTGAAGGCGCGAGCGGCTTGCCATTCTTTTCAGGAGGCCACGGCGGGCTGCTTCACTTGATGGGACCAACAGGTGGTTATCTAATCGCGTTTCCGGCGGCAGCGTTCATCACTGGCGCGTTCGCCGAGCACGGTTGGGATCGCAAGTTTCTAACTGCGGCCGCCGCGATGGCGATCGGATCGTTGGTTATCATGTTGAGCGGTTGGATGTGGTTCTCACTCGTGATGCGCACTTCACCTGCGCTGACGTTTTTCATCAGCTTCCTAAAGTTCATTCCCGGCGACATCATCAAGATCGCGCTCGCGGCCGCTGTCTTACCGTCCGGTTGGAAACTGTTGCGTCGCTAGAGTTGGCCATCATGAACGGTTCGCGGCGGCACTTCTACATCGTCCTCATTTAAGCCATAAACGGTTAACAGCATGACGATACTTTCTTACTTTTTGCTTTGGTTCCTGGCTGCCAACTTTTGTGTTCAGGAGACGCCAAAGAATGACACGCCGCTTGGAGTGACGATTGTTAAGTATAAATGGCAACGGATCGGATCCGGTCCAAGCGTGGACGCCACGTTCAAAGCAGAGAGTGACTCTCCAAACGGTAGTACAAGCGATTCGAACGTTCCGGCCCAGGCTTCGGGCATAAGTGATCGCGACCCACCGTTCTTCATGTATTCGGTGGAAGTTAAGAACGAGGGAAGTGAATCTATTAAGGCGATTCTATGGAACTACCTGCTTATCGACAGTAAATCGAAGGAAGAACTTGGCCGGCATGAGTTTGTAAGCCTGGAAAAAGTTGCTCGGAATTCAGTAAAGACTTTGACCGTCAGGTCGCGTATCACTCCGTCGCGAGTCATCACCGTCCAGGGTTCGCCTCCGACTGCTAATTCGACCGTCGTCGAGCATGTGATGCTGAAGTGTGTTGTCTATGACAATGGAACTGTTTGGCAGCAGTCATCCGCCTGGGAACAAAGTTGCGAAGCTTTGCGGAAGCGAGTCAAGAACTAGACGAACCTGTCAAGATGCTGATCAGCCGTCAGGGGTTTCTCTTAGATCCAACTCCATAAAAATCGCGTCCGGCACGGGATTATCGTAGTATGCCGAAATCTCTTTAAACCCGTACGATCGATATAGCGCGATCGCGTCATTCATTTTCGGCGGCAGCGTATCCAGACGCATTCGCTGATAACCGATCAGCTTCGCTTCAGAAATAATCGCGTCGATCAAACTGCGTCCGAGACCTTTGCCGCGAAATTGATCACGGACAAACAGGCGCTTCATCTCGCAGATGCCTTCGCCGATTTTTCTCAAGGCGATACAGCCTGCCAATGCGCCATTATAGTGCGCGAACAAAAGCCGACCGCTCGGCGCGGCATAATCGCCGGGAAGTTCTGCAAGTTCCTTTTCGAAGTTTTGAAAGCAGAGATCTATTTCCAACGAAGCAGAATATTCGCGGAAGAGTCGGCGAGCGAGCTCGATCTCAGCAGGGGTTTGGGCTTCGATTAGCTCCATCAGCTTAACGTGTCAAGAACCGACTGTGAGGAGGAGCGCAGCTCGCCTGGTTAACTCGTAAAGATTCTCGCGTAATGTGCCCTCCCTTACGGTCGGGCTGTGATACTGCACTCCAGCAAAACTAAACTCGGCCTGACGCCATGCATCAGGCCGAGTCATTGTAATATCGCCATGCTCCGGTCGCTATTGCTCCGGGTACTGATTTAGGCGGTGAACGAAGAGCCGCAGCCGCAGCTTCCGGTCGCGTTCGGATTCTTGAACGTAAAGCCTGAACCCATCACGTTCGTAACATAATCAATCTCGACGCCGTTCAGGTATTGCGCGCTGAACATGTCGACGAACAAGCGCACACCGTGCTCGTTGAGAATGAAATCGCCCTGGCGCGATTCTTCTTCGATATTCAAGCTGTATTGAAATCCGGAACATCCGCCCGGTACAACGCGGACGCGGAGGCCAGCGTTTTCGGGCAAGCCCTCCTCGCTCGACATAAACTTCTTGATTTCCGCCGCCGCGGGTTCGGTCACATTCAAGTTCACACTTGGCGCCTGCGGTGCGACAGTGGGCGTAGGGGTGCTAGTTGCTGGGTTTGCTGACATTTTCTTAGTTAACTCCTGCTTTGAAAATTGCTGTTGATTAAGTTCGTTTCCTTCGAATCATCTTACTGAGATTTCTTCAAAACAACAAGCTCTGGTTTCATCGCCTCGATCGAGACCTGACGAGCGACTTCTTCGGCAACTTTGCGAAAGGCTTGAGCTTGCGGCGATTGCGGGTGGCCAACGACTACGGGCACGCCGGTATCGCCGCCTTCGCGTACTTCGATGCCCATCGGCACGGATCCGAGAAAAGGAACGCCGTACGAATTTGCCAGTCTCTCGCCGCCGCCTTTGCCAAAAATGTCGTAGCGATTACCAGTATCGGGGGCGATGAAGTAGCTCATGTTTTCAACCACGCCGAGCACGGGCACGGCCACCGTTTCAAACATTCGCAGCGCGCGTCGCACGTCGATCAGAGCGACCTCTTGCGGCGTAGTCACCAGCACCGCGCCTTGCACCGGAACAAGCTGAGCAAGACTCAATTGCACGTCACCGGTTCCCGGTGGCATGTCGACAATCAAGTAATCCAGCTCGCCCCACTTCACGTCCGAAAGAAATTGTTTGACCAGTCCGTGCAGAATCGGGCCGCGAACGATCAGAGGTTTGTCGCCCGGTTGCAACACAGCCATTGAAATCAATTTGACGCCGTAGGCTTCGACAGGAATTAATTTGTTGATCTCGACTTCAGGCCGCAATTCTGCCGCTCCCAGCATGATCGGCACGTTCGGTCCATAAACATCGGCGTCCATCAAACCAACTTTCGCACCATCGAGCGCCAACGCGACCGAGAGATTCACGGCGACTGTCGATTTGCCTACGCCGCCTTTGCCCGATGAAACCGCGATGATGTTCTTGACGCCGGGGACCGAAACCTTGTCGCCGATTCCGCGGCCTTTCGGCACTTCTGCATCCATTGTCACGCTTACCGTTCGAACTCCGGGAATCGCGCTCACGAGTTCGCGCGCCGCGCTTTCCATTTCCGCTTTCACGGGGCATGCAGGCGTCGTCAGCACGATGCGAAACGAAACGTCGCCACTGTCGATCTTCAAATCTTTAATAAAGCCGAGCGTAACAATGTCTTTATGCAGATCGGGATCTTTGATTTGGCGAAGTGCATCAAGCACCACGCTTTCACTTACTTGAGACATGGTGCGATTATGCCGAAACGCCCGAAGCTTTGTCGAACGAGGTGTCAGAGCGCACGCATCCTGCGTGCGGTTCGCCGGCATCTTGCCGGCGTTGGGCAATGAAAGCGAGCAGGATGCTCGCGAACCGCCGACAAGAATGTCGGCGCTCCTCTGACACTCGCGTTGACTCGACGTCCGGCTGAACTATATTCTCGCGCGAAACGATGACTGATGCTGGTAACATCAAGCAAGCGAACGAAAGTATTCGCAAACCGTCCCAACTGTGGCGTCGCGTCCGCGTCCTCGCGATCACGCTCGGGTTCGTCCTTCTTTATCTTTTCTACATTAGCGATCTCAAGACTAACCCGCCGGGCTTTTACGTCGATGAATCTGCGATTGCTTACAACGCGTATTTGATTGCGCATACCGGCAAAAATGAATTCGGAACCACTTTGCCGGTTTTCTTTCCCGTCTACACTGCCGGCTGGACGCAGTACGCGAATCCCACACAGATTTACTTGCTCGCGATTCCGTTCATCGTCGTAAGGCCGACGATTCACTTCGCGCGTGTTTACAGCGCATCGTGGGTTTTTCTGGCGTGCTTGTTTTTAGGATTGCTCGCGAAAAAGATCAGTGGCAAGGAGAGCATCGGATTATTGGTAGCAGTAATTGCGATCTTCACGCCGTGGCTGTTCGATGTCAGCCGACTGGTGATGGAAACATTCTTCTATCCGATGGCCGTCGTTCTGTTTCTGCTCGCGCTCTACGCCGCACAAAAAAAAGAGAGCTGGTCGTGGTTCAACGTCACGAGTATCGCCGCGACGTTGATGTTGCTGACTTACACGTACACAATCGGAAGATTGCTTGGGCCGTTGCTGGCGGGCGGCTTGGTTCTGTTCGCAACTTCGCAGCCGCGGCTGGTTAGCGTGATTAGGACTTGGGTGTTCTTCGCGTTATCCCTGCTCCCATTATTCGTTTTCAAGTCGCAACATCCGGACGCGCTGACGCAGCGCTTCTATCTGATTTCGTATATCAAACCCGATTCGCCCTGGCGAGAGATTTTGCCGAAGTTTGTTCGCCGATATTTCGAGGACCTAAGCCTGATCAATCTGCTGTTCAATGGCGACGGCAATCCGCGACATCACGCCTACGGCACACTTGGAAGTTTTTTGATCGGAGCATTTGCTCTAGTGCTCTTCGGTTTGATCTTGATTATCGTTCGGCACTGGCGCGAACCTTGGTGGCGATTTGTGATCTTCGGCGCGGCAGCTTCGATCGTGCCGGGCGCGCTGACTGCCGATCAGTTTCATTCGCTACGCATCGTCGCCTATCCGGTTTTCCTACTCGTGCTCATGATTCCTGGACTGCAGTTTCTGCTTGAGCATCCCAAACATTCAGCAACCGATCCGCTGCCGCTCTCGGCATTCGCGCGGCGACTTATTTTGGCCGTTCTGATTGCCGCCATGGCGGCGCAGGTCATCTACTTTCAATCCGCTTATCGTCTTGAGGGTCCGCAGCGCGGTTTAGTTTTCGATGCTGATTATAAGGTCGTGTACGACGTTGCCATGAGTCAAAGCAATCGCCCGATTTATCTTAGCGACGTGCAAGAGCCGGCATACGTGCACGCGCTTTGGTATGCGACGGTTGAAGGCCGCGACCGCAATCAATTCATTCATCTCGACGAAGGCGCGCACGCACCGGCGGGTTCGATTGTGATTGCGTCTGAGCGCGACTGCCTGAACTGTAATGTGATAAAGAGGAGCGGCGACTACATCGTCTATCGCCAGTTCTGATTGGCAATGATCTACCTCGACAATAACGCAACGACGCGGGTCGCACCGGAAGTTTTCGAAGCGATGCGGACCTTTCTGACTGACGAATTCGGCAATCCTTCATCAGCCCATTCGGCGGGTCGCGAAGCGCGTAAAGCTGTCGAAACGGCGCGAGCGCAAGTCGCGGAAATGCTGGGCGCAGACGATCCGAGCGAGATCGTTTTCACTTCCTGCGGATCAGAATCTGACAACTGGGCGATTGGCGGATTTCTGGAGCAGAACCCGACGCGTCGTCACATCATCGCCACACGCGTCGAGCACGAAGCCGTGCGAAACCTGTGCGAGCACCTGGCTGAGATCGGTTGCGAAGTTACCTGGTTGGAAGTCGATCGAAACGGCGAACTCGACACGGACGATCTAAGAAAAGCCTTGCGGCCCGAGACTGGCATCGTGTCCACCATGATGGCGAACAATGAAACCGGAGTGCTGTTTCCAATCGAAGAGATTGGCGGGATCGTTCGCGACCATTCTGATGCGATATTTCATGTCGACGGCGTGCAAGCGGTCGGCAAGATTCCGATCGATCTGAAAAATCTGCCGGTCGATTTGTTCAGCGTCTCTGGACACAAATTTCATGCGCCCAAAGGCGTCGGCGCGCTTTACATTCGTCGCGGAGTAAAGCTTCCGCCGTTCATCATCGGCGGCGGCCAGGAGGAAGGAAGAAGATCGGGGACGGAAGCCGTTCCGAATATCGCTGGGCTCGGTCGCGCGGCGAAGCTCGTGAAAGATTTCGACGGTCATGAACAAGTTCGACGACTACGAGATCGACTCGAAGATGAAATCCTCGCTCGATTTCCGTTTGCTAAATTGAACGGCACTCCGGATCGGAACACGCGTCTGCCAAACACCTCAAACATTTCATTCGAAGGAAGGGACGGATCACATATTCGCGCGCAGCTCGACGCAGCGGGAATTTGCGTTTCGACCGGCTCAGCGTGTAACGCTGAATCTCGTGAAGTGTCGGGCGTGTTGCGCGCGATGAATGTTCCCTACGAAGTTGCCCGGGGAGCGATTCGATTCTCGGTGGGGCGATACAACGCCGAATCTGAGATCGACGAAACCCTGGCCGCGCTAACTCGGATCGTCGCGACGTAACCCGCCTTTTTACTGTTTTTCCTGCCAATTCCATCATCAGAATTTGGTCGCCAGGATCGGATAGATTTAAGACTCTTTGAAGCCTAAAATCTGCTTCGTTTGACGAACAATTTCGGTCGCCGATTCGTACAGATTCTTAAGATACACTTCGGTATAGTCGTATAGTTTCAGCAGGGAAGAGGAGCACAAATGAGCGCGGCAATCCAGGTTCCCAGTTCCGACCTTCGCAGCGAATTAATCAATTGGCGGCAACGTTTGGAAGCAACCGCAAATGACTCTCGCGACAGTTTTGAATTTAGTGGCCTGCTGCGCGAAGTCACGTCGGCAATCGAACGCTTGAGCGAGCCGGAGTCTTACGGCATTTGTCAGGTTTGTCACGACTTGATTGGCCAAGCCGCAATGAATGTCGATCCGCTGGCCAAGACATGTTTGAACTGCCTCACGCCGGCACAGCTTTCCGAACTCGAAGACGATCTGAATCGCGCTTGGCTGATCCAGGGCGACCTCCTGCCGAAGCAGAACTTCAAATTCAACGGCTGGGAAGTTTCTTATCACTATGAGCCGGCCGGCCCGGTTAGCGGCGACTACTGCGATTTGGTGAGCACGGATTGCGGCGATCTTTATTTTCTGATTGGCGACGTTTCGGGCAAAGGCGTGGCGGCTTCGCTTTTGATGGGCCGGCTGCACGCGATCTTTCGCAGCTTGATCGGATCCGGATTTGACGTAAGTCAACTAGTCGAGCGCGCCAATCACTTATTCGCCGACACGACTATGCGGCCGTACTACGCGACGCTGGTTTGCGGCAAAGCATCGCCGGACGGCCGGGTCGAGATTTGCAACGCTGGTCACTGCGCGCCGCTCTTCCTTCACAACGGCGACGTGTCGCCGATTGCGGCGACGGGGTTGCCGGTCGGAATGTTTTGTCAGGAGCGATACGAATCAGCCAATCTCCAAATGCAGAAAGGCGATTGCCTACTGCTTTATACCGACGGGTTATCTGAAGCGCGCGATCGCACAAACGAAGAATACGGCCACCGGCGTTTGAATTCCTTCCTGGCTGAGGCCTCGCAACCTTCCGCCTCGAGTGTGGTCAGTCGCTTGGTCGAAGATGCTCGCGCCTTTTCCTCCGGCTTACCGATTTTCGACGACCTGACCGTGATGGCGATCGAGATGGTCGGGCACTGAAGTCACTCCAGCATATTCGACGCAGCCGTAATGGATTAAACTCTGCGCGTGCCTTCCGCCTCAACATCCACGCAGAGCGAGACCACAGACCAGCCGGCCAACAAGTTGGAGCGGAAGAGACGGATTCTGCTCAAGCTTCTCACCGCTCTACTTTCCACGTTCATCTGCGTTTCAATTCTTTTCGGAATCGATCTTTACCTGCATTACAAACATGGCATTAATCTACGCGGGTATCGTGGGCCATCGCTTGGGCGCAAACAGCCGGGCGAAAAACGCGTCGCCATTCTCGGCGGCAGCACGACGTGGGGTTTTGGGCTGAAAGCGGGACAAGATTTTCCGGCGCAGTTGCAAACGATGCTGGCGCAAGATGCCGCAGCTTCGCCTGCAACTCGAATCAGCGTTTTGAATCTGGGGTTCAATAACGATGGCGCGTACTCGTTCAAATTCACGCTGAAGGATTACGAGTATCTCGAGCCTGACGCGATCGTTCTTTACAGCGGATACAACGACCTTAATGAGCCGAACTATCTTGTCTATCGGCATCGCTCGCCGGTGTTCGTCTGGACTGGTTACTTTCCACTCTTGCCTTCACTGACGGTCGACAAACTCACGGTTTGGAAACGGGAACTTGCCGGACAGAATCAGAAGACGATCTTCCGCCCGCCCGATCCGAACAAGATCGGAACGTCGCCGACGTTGCCAGAGCAGGTCGGTGCGTTAACTCAGAATGGCCAACAAAGCCTTGAGTCATACGGCGCCGCCTGTCCACCAGAATGGCAATTTTACTGCCATCAGATTTCTCAAGCAGTCGACCTCGCGCTGAAGCAAGGCAGGCGTGTGCTCGTCGTAACCGAACCGTATATCAGCGACAAGCACGTTGCTCAGCAGCAGGCGCTGCGTAATATGCTCGGTGCGCGTTTCGCCGGACAGCCGAAACTTCGATATCTCGATTTGGGGCGAACTGTCGATTTGCGGGATGGTTCCCTGTGCTGGGACGGGATGCATCTGACTGAAGAAGGCAATCGACGGATCGCTCGAGCGATGGCGCCGGCCGTCAACGAATTACTCCAGCCGTGAAGTTCGATGTGTTGTGCCGCACGTCACATTGAAATCGGATTCGTATGCTAGAATAATTTTTGCGTTCGCCGCGATAATTTGCTGAGCGCTCGACCCTATTAAATGGATCAATTGCCCAATGCCTGCGACCAGAAAGTAATCGTCCTGCCGACCGATGATTACGTTGCGGTTTCGCCTTTCACGCCGCTTTCACAAGCCATCGAGGCGATGAAAAACGACGAGGGCGGATGCGTGATTGTATCCGACGACGGGCGTGTCGCCGGCATTTTCACTGAGCGCGATCTGCTGACTAAGATTCTCGGCGAGAACGTTGATCTGGAATCGCCGATTAAAGATTGGATGCAACCTGCGGTCGAAACTCTTTCGCCGGAAGCAACGATTGGCGACGCCGTCCGTCTCATGAACGAGAAGAGTTTTCGAAACATTCCGCTGGTGAAAAATGGCGAGTTGAAAGGATCGATATCGGTCTTTGACATCATCGCTTATCTGGCAGAGTGTTATCCGAAGACTACGATGAATCTGCCGCCGCTGCCGGCGCAGGTGATGGACACGGTTGATGGAGGGTAAAGAGCAACGCGGAAGGATGAATTAGATCGGACTCATAGTTTATCGTTCAGCATTCATCGTTTGAACAAATCTGAAATAGAAGGACTCACGGACATCATGAGCGCAGTCTTAGAACCACCAGTGGAAATCGCCGACAAGCAACTGGAAGAGCTGGACACCGTCACGATTCGATTTGCCGGCGACTCTGGCGACGGCATGCAGTTGACGGGCACCCAATTCACGAACACCTCGGCGATCATGGGCAACGACATCTCGACGCTGCCGGATTTTCCGGCTGAGATTCGAGCGCCTGCCGGCAGCTTGCCCGGCGTCAGCGGATTTCAACTGAACTTTTCCAGTCACGACATTCGCACGCCCGGCGATCAGGCAAACGTTCTGGTCGCGATGAACCCGGCCGCCTTGAAAGTCAATCTGGCCGACCTCGATGAAGGCGGAACGATCATCATCAACACCGACGAGTTCACGAAAGAGAATCTCGAGCGTGCGGCTTACAAAACGAATCCGCTCGAGGACGGATCGCTCGCCGGCTATCGCGTGCATCAATTGCCGATTTCGACCTTGAATCGGAACGCGCTGAAAGGCAACGTTCAACTCTCGCGCAAAGAGATCGACCGCAGCAAAAACTTCTTCGCGCTCGGCGTGCTTTACTGGTTGTATGACCGGCCGCTCGATCCGACCCTGAACTGGATCAATGCCAAGTTCAAGAAGAACCCGGAACTGGCGAAGGCGAACGAAGTCGCGCTCAAGACTGGATATAACTTTGCGGAAACGACCGAAGTTTTCACGACGCACTACACGATCAAGAAAGCCGTGATCGCGCCGGGCCGTTATCGCAAAATCACGGGCAACGAAGCCACGGCAATCGGATTTGTCGCTGCGGCTGAGTTGGCCGGACGGCCTTTGTTCTATGGCTCGTATCCGATCACGCCGGCCTCTGACATCCTGCATGAACTGGCGCGTCACAAAAATTTCGGCGTGAAAACATTTCAAGCCGAGGATGAAATCGCCGCCGTGTGTGCGGCGATCGGCGCCAGCTTTACCGGCCACGTTGGTCTTACGGGAACGTCTGGTCCGGGCGTCGCCCTGAAGCAGGAAGCGATCGGTTTAGCCGTCATGACGGAGTTGCCGCTGGTGATCATCAATGTGCAGCGCGGCGGACCATCAACCGGATTGCCAACCAAAACTGAACAGGCCGATTTATTTCAGGCAGTTTGGGGACGCAACGGCGAATGCCCAGCGATTGTGATTGCGCCGGCAACGCCTGCCGATTGCTTCAATATGGCCATCGAAGCGGTGCGGCTCTCGTTCAAATACATGGTTCCTGTTTTCTACTTGTCAGACGGATACCTCGCGAATGGCGCCGAGCCCTGGGCCGTTCCTGCGATCGAAAAACTGCCGCGAATCGAAGTCAAGTTTGCGACGGATCCAAACAACTTCATGCCGTACGCGCGCGACGAAGCCACCCTGGCGCGGCCGTGGGCGATTCCCGGCACGCCGGGAATGGAGCATCGCATCGGCGGCATCGAAAAACAGAACATCACCGGCAACGTGAATTACGA
>QHXI01000111.1 GCA_003222895.1 Acidobacteriota bacterium
ATCGTGAGAGCATTCCAAATGTTCATTGCACACCCCTCCAATGAATGATTCGACGATCAAGCCAGCTTAAAGCCAAGTTGTAGACGTAGCCGACAACGCCGATCACTAGGATTGCGGCATACATACGCGGCTTGTCGTCACTAAATCGCATGTCGTTAATCACTTTTCCCAGACCTCGGCTCGATCCGATTAACATCTCGCCGACAACAACGAGAATAAGTGCTAGCGAAATACCCGCGCGCAGTCCAAGGAATACATGTGGGGCTGCTTCAGGAAGATCCAATAGTATGAGTCGGCGAAACCCCGTCACTCCCAAAATCTTGGCGATGCCGATGCGCGTTGAATTTCGCGCGCTGAGGCCCGCAATCGTCGCTAGACAAATTACAAGTGATGAACTGAAAGTACCGATGGCGATCTTTGTGGTGTCATCCGTTCCGATGATAATGAAAAAGACGGGAACTAAAGCTGTCGCGGGTACCGAACGCAGAAAGTCGAGTAGAAACTGCGCCGGTGCGCTAGCACGGCCGCCAAAAAAGATCGCGAAACCGGCGATGACTCCACAGGGAACGCTGATCAGAAAGGCCAAGAAGCTTCGCCAGACGGTTGACCAAACATCTGCGCCATTGCCTCGCGTCAATCCATTTTCGCCCAAGCGTTCCGGCGAAAGCACTCTTGGAACCGCCAAGGCAACCTCCCATGGGTGTGCCAGCGCGGCCGGACTCACCCATCCCGCCCGTAGCACACCTTCCCAAATGACCACTATAGCCAAGATTGTTATCACCCAGCCGAGGATTCCTGATCTCATATCACCGCCTCAGTTATCTGTTCGACGAACGACCGAAACAGCGGCTCGCCTCGCATTTCGAGGCTACGAGGCCACGGTAGGTCAACCGGGACAGTTGCTTTAACCTGTCCTGACCTGCGCGCCATTACGATCACGCGATCGGCAAGCATCACTGACTCCTCGAAATCGTGGGAGGCGAAGATTAAGGTAGTCTTTGTTTTTGGAATCCACTCGCCAAGATGTTCAAGGATCAAACGTCTTCGCCCGAAATCGACGGCCGAGAGTGGTTCATCGAGCAACAGCAAACTCGGCCTCGATATAATCGCCCGAAGGAGTAAGAAGATCTGCTGCTCTCCCCCCGATAACTGATAAGGATATTTTGATAGATCCAACGGAAGCTTAAAAGCTTCAGCAAGTGCCTCATACTCCCCCTCATTATCTGGTTTCTTGCGAGTTCTGCCGTTCGCGAGGGCCAAATTACTGCTGAGCCGAAGCCACGGAAAAAGAGCGTTTCTATAGTCTTGTGGGATATAGGAAATGTTGTGTGAGTTGTTGGACCAGTGATGAGAGACTGATCCCGAATCTGGTTTTTCGATGCCGAGTATGATTCGCAGAAGGGTCGTCTTGCCACTGCCGTTAGGTCCAACTAGCGAGATCCGTTCACCGCTGGCAATATCGAGATCTACGTCCTCCAGCACTTGGCGGAGGCCAGCGCGCGAGGAAAAGGATTTCGATACCCGGCGAAGTTGAACCAACGGTTCGGGCATAGTCTCTATTTCATACCAAGCCAACTCTTAGGAGCGAGAAGAGAGCTGGCATTGATCTGCTTTGAGATTACACCTCTGCTCTGAAGAATATCGGCGTGCTTTTGAAAAGCGTTGAGGTCAACCTCTCCCAGCTTTGCGAACGGGATATTGGGCGTGGCCTGCGCTACCTGAGGTTTGACGCTCGTGTAATTACTCAAGGCACTCTTGGCCTCCGCAGGATTTGCGCGAATATAATCAACCGCATCGTAGATAGCAGAGATAATGGATCGACCGCGCCTGGAAGAAGCTTGATCGCATTTTTTTCCAAGACCGCTTGAGTCGCTGTCGGTTCGTAGGTGAAAAGCGCGTCGACGGTGTGAGATTCAAGCGCACTCAGGTGGGACGCGGCATCCAGTTCTACAAAACTAAGGTCCTTGTCAGGATTGATTCCATTCTTTTCCAACACCATTTTGCAGAATGTGACGGCTGTCGGTCCAGGAAAGGAAGCCAGCTTCTTGCCCTTCAAATCACTTAATGACTTAATGCCAGAGTCACGAAGCACAACAAATGAATCGAGATAATTCTCGGGTGTCTCGCTATCAACCAGAAACACTTTGATCTTGCCAGGATCTCTGCTTTCAACGCCAAGCACGACTGAATAGGCAATCGATGCTCCTGCCTGAACATTGTTGGTTACCAAGGCCGTTCCTATTTCGGGACTCGAAGCAAAGCGCACGAGTTCGACTTGGACGCCCCTCTTATCGAAGAACCCTTTGTCTTTTGCGACGAACAACGGCAGATCCACATAGATAGGCAAGTAACCTATGCGAACCGTTTGGGTAGGTTTTCGGCAGCTTGAAAGAAAGCCAGAAGAGAACGCTAAGACGAGAGTCAATGCGACGATTGTTGAGAATAGTGTTAGCTGTCGAGTCATTTGAATGTCTCCATTGGCATAGGCTGACCATCACTGTGCATGACGGTGTTCAGTGTTTTGATATATAGAGTTGGCGAGCACGCCCGCAGAAGCTGTGGGCGCCGGCAATGCCTCGCGCCCCAGAGTCGCGCACATAATTTCTTAGAAATTAAGCTACGCCTTCGGCGGTGAACCGCCGCCGGATTTCTTACTCGGCCGCTTGCGTTCGCTCTTGCGCGTGCCGCCGACCATTTCGTACTCGCTGCTGTCCGGGCCGTACTGCGCTTCGACGGCGCTGAGCATTCGACGGTTCCAATCCGCCATCAGGTTCTCTTGCTCATCGAAGCGATTGGACGAATCGTCCATCTGCGCCGCGAGTTGGTTGTGCGATTCCTCGAGATTGGCGGTGTCGGTGATCACGCCTTGATAGGCTAGAACAGTGATGTTCGGGCCGAGGTTTGGAATAGGAATGATTTTGTTAAGTCCGGCAAGCCTTTGCCGGGCAGCCGCCAAAGCGGCAGAAGACCTTCTTGTACGAGCCATGTGGGTATCCTCCAGGTTGAGAAGTTTGCTGAGACCGGAGTACTTGTTCGTTTCGGGCGCGGAGTATATCCGTTATTTGCAATAAATCAAGCAAAACTTCTTAAAGCCGTACTTTCCACACGTAAACTATAGACACAAAAAGAGTTTTGGTAATGAATATTGCAAGCAGAATTAATTGGACTGTAGTTGGAATTGATTGAACTGCAGTCGGAACTACCAGGAATGCATTTCGGATTGATCAGGATGCGTTCCGGATTGAGGGAAATGCATTTCAGATTAATTGGGATGTATCGCGGCTTGGTCGAAATGCAACCTGATTAGTCGCGGCTAGACTTCCGATCGATTGGACTGCAATCGGGATTAATCGTGATGAAGGTTTGGTCAAATGGGCCGCATCCGGGACAAATGCACATAGAGATCAAACTGCTGAAGACCGAGTCCGAATTTATGGCGGTGCATCGCGAATCGTGTGAACTCTCTTCCGGCCGCTAAAGCGGCCTAGCGATCTTTGCCATCGCCACCCAGCACTAAAGTGCTGGGCTATTGTCATTCCGCCCGCTACACGGGCGAAAGCGGCCGCTACCGGCTGACCCTGGGTACTATCTTTCGTGTCTCAGCGCGAATAGGCGGTGGCGTCCTCTCTCACGGTCGAACTACTGGCCCGCGCGATCGCGGATTGCTTTAGCTGTCAGCGTCGCTTGCTGAATAGTTTCAGCGCTCGCGCCGGATTGCACACACGATTCAACCAAAGGCAGGTCGTCTTTGGTTCCTACATAACCCAGCGCGCGCAACGCATCATTAATCGTGGCTAGGTCGGGATTGAGCAAAGCGAGAGTTTGTCCTGCCGTCACGGCGTCGCCTTCTTTCACAGCCAGTGAGTTGATCGCGCCATCGACCGGCGAACGGAATTCCTGAACATTTCCGGAAGCGTCGCGAATTCGCGCCAGCAGACCTCCCGACTTGATTGTCGCGCCGCGCGCCAAAAGGCTCACGACACTCCCGCTGATCGGAGACTTCGCTTCGAAGGGTTGCGTCATCGCGCGCAATTCAGGTCGGCCCGATGAATCTCCAAAGCGCACGAGTTGCAGCGCCGCGTTGCGTCGCACCAGCGGCTCGCTATCTGGCAACAAATCAACCAGCGCGCGATGAAATTCCTCGGAGCGATTGTCCTGGCCCATCACCCAAGCGGCCGTCTTGCGAATTTCAGCGTGCGAACTCTTTGCCGCGGCAACGATCTGCGAATAGAACTTCTTTGCGTTTGGATCGCCGCGCTCGATCTTCTCCTCAACTTGAAGCAATGCGTGCTGAATGTGCCGCGGGTTTTGTTCGTCAACCAGATACTTTGCGATGTCGTCATCAGACAAATCCCGCCCGAACCATGTGCCGTACCAGGTGAGAAACGGAACGATGATGAAGAGCGCGGCAACGATTATGAGCCAGAGATTCGAAGGGCGCTTTGGTTTTACGACCGCAGCGTTCGCATTTCCTCCATTGGGATTTACGAATTCATTTTCCATGGGCAAGCAGGCATTTAACCACAGAGGACGCAGAGGAAGAACGATCAAGCCACAGATTACGCGGATAAATCTCCACGAGGCAGTCCGCGCGCCCGCCTTTTGTGAAAATCCGCCTTAATCTGTGGCTCAGCATGAACCACCGTAAATCAACGGGACGGATATAGATGATAAAGCATCAAGTAAACGATCACGCCGGTGATCGAAACATACATCCACATCGGCAGCGTCCAGCGCGCGATCGCGCGATGCCGCAGGAAGTCGCCACGCAGCGCGCGCCCCAGAGTGACAATCACGAACGGCACGATCGCCGCAGCAAGAATCGTATGAGTCGTCAGAATCGTGAAATAGATTGGCCGCGCAATCCCCAGCCCTGCGAACCGCGTCGTTCCATGATGCAGATGATAGACAATGTACGAAATCAGGAACAGAACCGAAGCTGTCAGTGCGGATAGTTGGCAACGGCGATGCGCAAGCACGCGACCGCGACGAATGAAGTAGTAACCGCTCGAAAGAAGAATAAAACTGGAAGCGTTGAGCGTGGCGTTGAGATGCGGAAGAACGGAATAGAAGTCGGTCATCTACTACTTATTGCCTTCCGTCCGATTCATCTCGGTCATCATCCTAATCACGTCCGGAGGCAAGTCGCGTCCCTTGCGATCTTTCATCACGGGCATCGCGCGGGCAGCTGCCGGCTTTTGCGCAGCCGCGGCTGGAGTACTTATGCTCGCTGTTGGCGACGGAGCCACTTTGCCGGCGGCGGTTGTCTTCGGTCCGCCTGCCGGAGCGCTATGTTTCGCTGCAGCCTTAATCGGCCGCGCGATTAGCTCTTCATATCCACAGCGTTCACATTGCCATGACGGAAAGACAGCGTTCGGATCGCCGGAGCTTTGATAGACGGCCCGGTGCGAAGGGATGATTTTGCCGCCGCAACGCGGACAGGCGCGGCCGCGCGTGGTGCGGCGCTCGATGTCGATCCCAAGTTGTTGTGCAATATCTTCCACGAATTATCGCTCGCTACCTCTTACGACTTGCGATGCCGAATCGCAATCACGAAGATGGTGCAGAAGATCGACACTGGCGGAATAAGCAAGACGAGCACGCCAATGTTGAAGTTTCTGATGAACGAACTGTTTGATCCCAGTGAGGCGCGGCACATGACGCATTGCGCGTAGGTTGAATCAGCCACAATCAGCAAGCACAGGAGCGCTACAGTCGCCAGCGCCAGAATTCGAAATGCGTGTTGCAAATGCATGACTCCTACAGCTATTTCGCTCCTTCGGGTGTCGGCGGCGGCCCGGAATAGCGCAGGTTCCTGGCGCGAAAACTATCCGGGAAGAAAACCAACAGCAGGCAGATACAGATCACCAGCGCCGGCACGATTGTCAGCACAAGATTCAGGCGCTCAAATCGCAAGTGCATGAAGTAGGCCACGATCAGCGCGGCCTTGACGAGTGAAGCTCCCATCAAAATCACCAGCATGTAAGTCACGGGTAGATGAATGTAGCCGAGAAAGACTTCAAAGGCCGTCAAGATCAGCAGCCACATCCAAACCGAAAGAAACAATCGGCTGCTGCCGGCGAAGTGAATTGCCTCTTCGGGCTCAAGAGCGTGCGGGTCAGCGAGTGCTTCCATCACTTCTCCGCCCTCGGATGAAGCGGCCAGTGCTTTAGCGATTTTGCGTTTCTTCCACATGTCGACGCCGGGCACGACCAGGAAGACAAATGCCAGCAGCAAAGGCACCACCGTAAAGAACAATCCGTCGGTGCTGATGATGCTGCCTGCCGCAAACAAGTTGTAAGCGACGAGCGCGAGAAACATCGCCGCAGCGATCAGACAGATCAAGTTCAGCAACGATTGTTCGCGTTTCTCTGGTGATTCGCTGGTCATTTCCATTTCGGCCATCTATGTTATCGCATCAGTTAATCATT